>NZ_JBNPWO010000001.1:0-891976 GCF_050433785.1 Mucilaginibacter sp. 3215 | reverse complement strand
GGTAAACCGGCCGTCGGGCAAATATTCAAACAAATGGCCCATGGATTATTGAACAGCAAGTATATCGGCTGGGGTTCATTTGCAAGAAGATTAAGAGGCAGAAAAGGTCCGGCAATAGCTATTAAAGCAACAGCCAGAAAACTGGCCGCTCAATACTGGCGTTTAATTGTAAAAGGAGCCGACTTTGTGGAAAAAGGGCTGCAAGCCTATGAAAATATCATTAAGAAACAGAAACAAAGGCGATTAGAAAAACTCGCCTTTGAATTAAATAGGGAACTTGTACCTGCTTAAATTATTATGTCATGGGTAGTAAGAAGATCAAGCACAAGCCCAATTTTTCGGATAGGTTAATGGCGAAGGTTGAAAGAATATATCAAAAAACATTAAGCGGGGTAATTGCAGTTCCCAAAGCTGCATTATTAACTATTATCGGTCTGTTTATATTTTCAGCCTATATTTTAACCACACTGGGCGGTGAGTTTATACCTGCACTGGAAGAAGGTGATTTTGCGGTTGATACGCGGGTGCTAACCGGCAGTAGCCTGAATACTACTATTACCAATACCCAAAAGGCCGCCCACATCTTAAAAAGCCAATTCCCCGAAGTTGAAAAGGTGGTGACCAAAATAGGCAGCGGCGAAGTGCCGACCGATCCTATGCCGATGGATGCAAGCGATATGATGGTGATCCTAAAACCCAAGAAAGAGTGGACATCGGCTAAAACCTTTAATGAATTGTCTGAAAAAATGGGTAAGGCCTTACAAGCGGTTCCGGGTGTTACCGCAGGCTTTCAGTACCCGGTTCAGATGCGTTTTAACGAACTGATGACCGGTGCACGTCAGGACGTGGTTTGTAAAATATTCGGCGAAGACCTGGATACCCTCGCTGCTTATGCGAATAAACTGGGTAAGATCATCAATACCGTTGATGGCGCTAAAAACCTGTTTGTGGAAGCAGTTGCCGGCATGCCGCAGATTATCATTAATTATAACCGCAATGCCATAGCACAATACAACCTCAATATCGCCGATATTAACAAGGTGGTTAACACAGCACTTGCCGGGCAAAGCACCGGAACCCTGTTTGAAGGTGAAAAGCGCTTTGAAGTAGTGGTCAGGATAAGCAGCGAGCAAAAAAAAGACTTGAAGGATATTCAAAATTTACTCATCCCAACACCGCGGGGTACACAGATCCCTTTATATCAGCTGGCCGATGTACAAATCAAGGACGGCCCCAACCAAATACAGCGCGAGGATGCCAAGCGCCGTATCGTAGTTGGCTTTAATGTGCGCGGCCGGGACGTACAAACAATCGTAAACGAGCTGCAGGCAAAGGTAGATAAACAACTTAAATTCCCGGCGGGGTATTATGTAACCTATGGTGGTGCCTTTGAAAACCTGAATGCTGCCAAACAGCGCCTGATGATAGCCGTGCCGGTTTCGTTACTGCTTATTTTCTTACTACTCTATTTTGCTTTCAACTCCATTAAGCACGGATTATTGATTTACTCCGCAATTCCATTGTCAGCTATCGGGGGCATCCTGTTCCTTGCTTTGCGCGGTATGCCTTTCAGCATCAGCGCAGGTGTTGGCTTTATCGCTCTGTTTGGCGTGGCCGTGCTCAACGGTATTGTATTGATATCGGAATTTAACCGGTTAAAAAAAGAAGGTATGACCAATTTGAAACGTATTGTGTTATCAGGCACCAAGGTAAGGCTAAGGCCGGTACTGATGACAGCATTTGTGGCTTCCCTGGGTTTCTTTCCCATGGCTATCAGTAACGGTGCCGGTGCCGAAGTACAAAGGCCGTTAGCTACGGTAGTAATAGGTGGCTTGCTGATCGCCACTTTCCTCACCTTGTTTGTATTGCCCGTTTTATATATCATGTTTGAAAAAGGCTTTAAAACAGTGCTATCGAAGAAAACGGGCACTGTGCTTTCCATCACTTTGCTAACTGTATTAAGCCAAACCTCGGGGGCGCAAACGCCCATCACCCTTAAAGCCGCTATAGATACTGCTTTAAAAAACAACTTACAAGTTAAACATGAACAGTTAAAGTCGAAGTATCAGCAGGTACTGATCGGCACATCAGCCAATATTTCGCAGGCTACGTTGTTTGGGGAGGTTGGACAAATCAACAGCAGCTACAACGATACGAAATTCGGTATTTCCCAGTCTTTTAACTTTCCGACTGTCTATAGCAGGCAGAAAGAACTTTTGCAAGAAGACTGGAAAAACAGCATACTGAATATCGCGGTAAATGAGGTGCTGTTAAAAAAGCAGGTTAGCCAGGTTTTTAACACCCTGGTATATTTGGAAAACAAGCGAATGTTACTACAGCATGCCGATAGCTTGTATTTGAGCTTTTATAAAAAAGCCGAGTTGCGGCTGGCCAAAGGCGAAGCCAATATACTGGAAAAAACAAGTGCTGAAACATTATTGGGACAGGTTCAGATGCAGCTAAGCCAGTTAAAGGAAGATGTGGCCATCATACAACTGCAATTCCAGTTGTTGCTTAATTCTACAGAGCCCTTAACCCCAGATAAATCCGACTATAAATTAGCCGTTATATTGGCCTCAGACACCTTGACCTTGAAAAACCACCCGGTAATAAAACTAATAGCTCAGCAGCAGCAAATTGCAGACGCCGCTATCCGCATGGAAAAGAGCAAACTTTTGCCTGATCTGGCCATAGGATATAACAATACCAGCATCAAGGGTATTGGTGCCGATAATAAGCTTTACAATGGCTCAAACCGGTTTAACTCAGTGCAATTGGGTATCGGCATACCTATTTTTGCCGGGGCGCAAAAGGCGCGGATCAACAGCGCGAGAGTAAACAAACAGATAGCCGAAAGTAGTTATGCTATGGAACTTCAAAGCATGACAACAGCTTATCAATCTGCCGTTTTTCAATACCACAAGTACCTGCAAACGGTTCAGTATTTTGAAAGCAAGCCGTTAAAAAATGCCGCTTTAATAACCGTTACCGCCAACCAGCAAATTGCCGCCGGAAACATCAACTACCTGGAATGGACACAGCTGATTAACCAGGCCACTACCATTAAAAATGATTACCTGGATGCTGTTCGCAACCTTAACGAGGCCATCATTCAACTCAACTATTTTTCAAACAACTAAAAATATGATCATGAAATCCATTATATATTTATCAGTCATCACTATCCTGCTAACTGCCTGCGGCGAAAAAAAACCGGCAACAGATAATACAGATAAAGCAGAGAATACTAACATCGTAACCCTGACGGATGCGCAGCTAAAAAATGCATCGATACTTACAGGCAAGCTTGAGCAAAGGGAAATATCATCTGTGTTAAAACTCAATGGAAAAATCGATGTTCCGCCGCAAAATATGGTTTCCATTAGTGTCCCCCTTGGTGGGTATTTAAAATCAACCAAGTTGTTGCCGGGCATGCATGTGAATAAAGGTGAAGCCATAGCGATGATAGAGGACCAGCAATATATCCAGTTACAACAGGATTATCTTACAGCAAAGGCCCGGATAGGATACCTGGAAAATGAATATAACCGCCAAAAAGACCTTAACCAAAGCAAAGCGAGCAGTGACAAGGTTTTTCAGCAGGCCGAGGCCGAATACCGCAGCCAGCAAGTGTTAATTAGCTCATTAGCTGAGAAATTACAACTCATTGGTATCAACGTACGAACTATCAGCGCTTCAAAAATATCAAGGAGCGTAAATATATACTCTCCTATCACCGGCTTTGTATCTAAAGTAAATGTCAATATCGGCAAATATGTGTCCCCGACGGAGGTGCTGTTCGAGTTGGTCAACCCAACAGATATACACCTGGCGCTGAAAGTATATGAGAAAGATCTGGATAAATTATATATCGGTCAAAAACTGGTGGCTTATACCAACAACCAACCGGCAAAAAAACACGAAGCCGAGATATTACTGATTGGCCGTGATCTTTCTGCCGACAGGAACGCAGACGTGCATTGCCATTTTGAAACCTACGATAAAACACTGGTTCCGGGTACTTATATGAATGCAGAAGTACAAGTAAAAAATACTAAGGCATATGCCATAGCTAACGAAGCCATTGTTCAGTTTGAAGGTAAACAGTATATCTATAAAGTTATCGGGAACCGACAGTTTGAGATGACCGAGGTTAATACAGGCGAAAGTGAAAACGGCTTTACAGAAATACTGTTGCCCACAAAAGCGATGACCGCGAACACTGTTTTTGTGACCAAAGGTGTGTATTCATTATTAATGATGATGAAGAATAAGGCGGAATAAAATTAAATAGCGTTTAAACTAAGGCCTGTCAAATATGAAAACTAATATCATGATGAAATTAGTCATTTTAGTAGTTGCCATCACTATATTATCATCATGCGAAAAAGCTATTGTATATAATGGAAATGTTAATATTATGGTACAATACAATCAACAACCCGTGCCAGATATTCCTGTTTATTACTATGCCGGGATACCTGAAAAAGACAACTCAGGTAACATTAGATATCAAGGAATGCAGCTTTCCGCTATTGATGGAAGTGCAACTTTTAGGCAATTACCCCCCGGGCAATATCACTTTACTGCATCTGTTTTTTTGAAGCCCGCCCATAAAACGGTAGCAGCAGACACTGATGTCACAGTGAGAAAGCGTTACCGGGACGAAAGTAATTATCAGATACTACTCCCCCTTCGTTAAATTAAGTCCGGAAACAGAAAATGCCTCTTGGCATTTTCTGTTTCACCCGGCCCCGTTGTCGTAATAGGATAAATTGCTAAGTACTGCAGGTCGGTTTTTGCAGTGTGGCTTTTGGGGTACAGGGAATTACATTATGTCCCGATCTGCATATTTATTTGAATCAGGATCCGCAATAATTACCTGGTTATCATAGTGATTAGATTAAGCATACGTACAACTTCTGGCCTTCGAAAATTTCACCTTTCAAGCTTTCCACCGCCAATTTCTGATTTCGGGCATATCCTCACCATTAACATTGATGTATTGTTTGTGCTCAACCAATTTGTCCATTAGGTTTTGTTTAAGATATAAACCTTTACTGCCCAAATGCGGCAATCGATCGATTACGTCCATGACGAGATGAAACCTATCCATTTCGTTAAGCACGGTCATGTCAAAGGATGTCGTTATTGTGCCTTCTTCTTTGTAACCTCTTACATGAATATTGTTATTGTTGGTCCGATTATAAGTAAGCCTGTGAATAAGCCATGGGTATCCATGAAAAGCGAAGATCACGGGTTTATTGATAGTAAAAAGCGCATCAAAATCATGGTCGTTCAAGCCATGTGGATGGCTGGATTGCCTTTCCAGCTTTAGCAAGTCGACAACGTTTACAACCCTTATCTTTAAATCAGGAAAATGTTCACGCAATATGGATACAGCAGCCAGCGTTTCTAATGTAGGCACATCGCCACTACAGGCCATCACAATATCCGGCTCACAGTCCTGATCATTACTTGCCCAGTCCCATACCCCAATGCCTCTTGAACAATGAACCACAGCCTCATCCATACTTAACCATTGAGGAGAAGGATGCTTCCCTGCTACCATAACATTTACATAATGTTTGCTACCCAGGCAATGAGCCATAACCGACAAAAGGCAGTTAGAATCCGGCGGCAAATAAACCCTCACAATTTCTGATTTCTTATTAATGACGTGATCAATGAATCCCGGATCCTGATGGGTAAAACCATTATGGTCCTGGCGCCAAACGGTTGAAGTAAGCAGAATATTCAGGGATGCTATCTTTCTCCGCCATGGTATCTCCCGCGTCATTTTCAACCATTTGGCGTGCTGGTTAAACATCGAATCGACGATATGTATAAATGCCTCATAACAATTGAATAGCCCGTGCCTGCCGGTTAGCAAATACCCTTCGAGCCAACCTTCGCACTGATGCTCGCTGAGCATCTCCATTACCCTCCCCTCTGGGGCAAGGTATTCATCGTTCACTTTAATGTTAGTGTTCCACTGACGGCTGGTAGTTTCAAAAATTGCCTCTAACTTGTTTGAGACAGTCTCATCGGGACCGAAAACTCTGAAATTTTGAGGATTAAGAGATATTATATCCCGTAAGAAACGACCGGTGACATGCACATCACCTTCGCCTGTGATACCCGGATGGTCAACATTAACTGCATATTTCTGAAAATCAGGAAGCACCAACTCTCTAAGCAAAAGCCCCCCATTTGTGTGCGCATTTGCTCCCATCCTTCGGTTACCTTTCGGCGCTATTTCTGCAATTTCTTTTTTTAAACTGCCGTTAGCATCAAATAATTCTTCGGGCCGGTAACTCTTCATCCAGATTTCGAGCATTTGCAAATGACTCTCCGGGCTTGACCCGGAAACGGTAAGCGGTATTTGATGAGAGCGAAATGTGCCCTCTATCTGCTTTCCATCAACAACCTTTGGGCCGGTCCATCCTTTTGGTGAATTTAATATGATCATCGGCCATTTTGGTCGCTCCTGCCCTGGATGCTCTATGGCATTGTATTTTATTTGCTTTAGAAAATGTACCGCTTGTTCTAAGGCCGCGGCCATAGCCTGGTGCATAATTTCGGGGTCCGAACCTTCGACAAATAAAGGAAAGTAGCCATAACCATGAAATAATTGTTCGAGCTCGATGTGGGGAATGCGGGCTAAAACCGTAGGATTTGAAATCTTATAGCCGTTCAAATGCAAAATTGGTAATACAGCGCCATCGGTAATCGGGTTCAGGAACTTATTAGAATGCCAGGCAGTTGCCAGCGGACCGGTTTCGGCTTCTCCATCGCCCACAACACAAGCAGCAATGAGGTCCGGATTATCCAGCACAGCGCCAAATGCATGGCTTAACGAATATCCAAGTTCGCCTCCTTCATGCATTGATCCCGGCGTTTGGGGTGAGGCATGACTGGATACACCACCTGGAAATGAAAACCGTTTAAACAAATTTTTCATCCCCGCACGGTCCTGGCTAACTTCCGGATAAACTTCGCTGTAGGTCCCTTCCAGGTATGTACCTGCTGCTACGGCAGGCCCGCCGTGCCCGGGTCCTGAAATATAAAGCATATTTAAATCATATCTGTTAATGATCCGGTTAAGGTGCGTATAAATAAAATTCTGCCCGGGGGTGGTACCCCAGTGGCCTAATTGCATTTTCTTGACGTGTTCTATTTTTAAAGGCTCTTCCAAAAGCGGATTATCACAGAGATAAAGCTGGCCGACAGACAAATAATTAGCTGCGCGCCAATAAGCATCTAATTTTTCCAAACATTCACCGGTTAACGGCGCGTTATCGATTGATGTGATATCAGTTATCATTGTCATTTTAATTGCTTTAAATAATTTAAAATGCGGTTTATTTCATTCACAATCCGCGCCATCATCAGTTCCTCATCAGTTGGTATAATATAGACGTTTACCCCTGAATAATTTACAGATATATTCTTATTTTGGTTAAGATTCATTATTCAGGGATTTAACATTATCAACAAATATCGAATGACTGGGATCCTCAAAACATGACCGCCATCACTAATTCTGATGAGTAACAGCATTTAGTTAACTTTTGGATTTACCCGAAGAAAGACTGATGATATGCCTAACCTTAAAAGAAATAACCACTCTGAAAATACCTGCTCCCAAAAACGCCATTCCTGTCCATACGATCAGGTTAGCGATACCAAAAGCAGGATAAGCAAGAATGCCAACTGAAAAGAAAATGATAACCAAGCTATTAAACATGATCCAGCCCCAACTCCCGATACCGTAAGCACGCAGATCAAGCGCGCTTCCTATCCCCATTATGCCTCTTACAAGCAACCAAAATCCAACAATAATCGGAAGCAACATCATGGTTATTGTTGGGTAGGTAAACAAATAACTACCTATAGCTAAATCAATCAACCCGCTTGCCAGCAGCCACCCCCAGCGCTCAATATGCCGGATACTTATCATTGCAAAAACAGTTTCAAAAAGGCCGGTCATCATCATTCCTGCGGCAAACGTAATACTAAGTGAAAGATACGACTGCAGCGGCGATAAAATCACCCAAAAGCCAAGAACACAAAGCAGGATACCGGATAAAAGCATCAATATCCAATACCTGGACGGGACAATTACCCTGTTATAAACTACAGCTTCCATAGTTTGATTTTTTTTTGCGGCGTTTGATCAAAGAAAAAGTTGCACCTGCACAATCAAAGTACAGGCGCAACGTGGTTGATCAGTCAATGTTAATTTTCTTTTTCTCTGCAACAGCAGGGGTTGTTTTACGAATATCAATAGTCAGCAACCCGTTCTTGTAATTTGCTTTAATGTGGTCATCATCCACATCTTCGGGTAAGTTGAAACTTCGGATAAAGGAACTGCTTGAAAATTCTTTGCGGGTGTAATTCTCTTTTTCCTCATTATGTTCCTCGCTGGTTTCGGCGCTGATAGTCAGCAAACCATTTTCAATACCGATATTGAAATCATCTTTCTTGAAACCCGGGGCGGCAACTTCAAGTTCATAGTTCTCTTTCTTATCACGGATGTTTACCGCCGGCAATAGCTCCCGATTGAAGAAAGGATGATTGAAAAAATTGTCGTTGTTCCAGAAATCCTCCATCATTGAACGCAATGAGGGAATGTTGTTTGATTTTACTAATGTTGACATAGCGTTGTATATTTAAGTTTATGGATCAAAATTCGGAATGGATTATTCAACCGCACATGACCGTGCTCACAAAGAGCTATGATTGTGAGCATTAAATGCAAGCTGCATTTAACTATTCATGTTTAAAGTCAAGCTCAGTCATGATCACGGTCATTTATAATGAGGAGTGAGATGTGAATATTTGTGTAATCAAATCAGTTACTTAAAAACTCAATTCATTATCATGAAAACTATCCTCGCACTCACCGATTTTTCCGATAATTCATCAAACGCTGCAAATTCGGCTGTACTACTGGCAGGTAAACTGCATGCCAACGTACTTTTGTATCATAACTATGAAACCATAGCGGTAGCATCCACTTTCTCAGGAGGGCCCTACGTAGAAGAAGAGTTTTTTTTAGCCACTACCGAAACAAAGAAAAAACTTGATCATCAATTAAATACACTACAATACATTGCAGATGGGATTGATAAAACCGAACGAAAGCCAACGCTTAAAGGCTTAAGCGGTGACGGTAACCTGAAAGATAATCTCAAACAAATACTTGATGAAAACCAAATTATGTTTATAACGATGGGGGCCCCGTCAGGTACCTCTATCGAACACTTGTTTTTCGGTAGCGAAACCAATAAAATAATTCAACACACACAACGCCCGGTATTGGTTGTACCAGCCAATACCAGTGTTAACAATATTAAAAAGGTAGTGTTCGCGACCACCTTCGATGAAGCGGATATTGCGCCACTCCATTTCCTAATTGGCCTGGGAAAGATCTTCAATTTCAGTATTGAAGTAGTACATGTAAACCAGCCGGTAAAAGATAAGAAACAGCAAATTGAAAAGGAAGAAGCTTTCCAAAAACATATTGCCAAATTCGAGTACGACGATATTTCGTTTAAGGACCTCGGAGGCCGCGAAGTTGCGGACCGGCTACACCGTCATTGCGCTGAAGAAAAACCCGATCTTCTCGCGGTAGTTCATCAACAGCATTCTTTTTTCAGGCGTTATTTTGAACACAGCACTACCAAAGAAGCTCTTAGCGATCTCAAATTGCCGCTGTTCATTTTCCCGACTATTATTTAAACCCGGTTCAGTTTATTAAAAGCGGTCCATTCAAAAATGGGTTCAACCCATACTTTGAATGGACCATTGGTATCAGTTACATGAAGCGGCTTATTGAACCGGAAATTTCATTTCGAACACGGTGCCTTTTCTCAGACTTGTATTAAAGTCTATTCTTCCGTTCATCAGCTCAACATATCGCTTCACAATGTTAAGCCCCAGGCCGGTCCCTTCTATGTCAGTTGTATTACCGGCCCTGAAAAATGGCTGAAATATACTATCACAATCGTCGGTTGGAATTCCCATACCATTGTCCCGTATACTAATGGTGCAGGTGCCTTTTACAAGCTGGGCATTTATATTGATTATACCGTCTTCCCCGGAATATTTAATAGCATTAGAAATGAGATTAATAAGACAATGCCTGATCAATTGATTATCAAGCATTACATCGATAGTGTCGATATCGTCATTAACAATAATTTGCTGATTGGCCTTCTTCAGCAATGACATCTCCGCAGCTATTTCTTTTATCAGAGCTCCCAGGTTAAAGATTACACGATGGATATTTACACTGCCGGACTCGATGCGTTCGATTGACAAAAAATCATTCAGGATACCGGTAAGATCTGTCACAGCTCCTTTAATTTTAGCAAGATGCTCGAATATTTTGCCCTTGTCCAGCCTTTCAAAATACCTTTCTATCAGCGATGCAGATAACTGAATGCGGCTAAGAGGGGTCCTGAATTCATGTGAAGCTATCGATACAAAACGGGTTTTCATTTTATTAACCTCTTTCTCTTTATTCAAAGAGGCGTTTACTTCTTCTTTTGCCTGTTCAAGCGTCTGGACGATATTCTTCAGGAAGGTTGTACGCTTTTCTACAATTGTCTCGAGCTCTGAAGTATATTGCCTTTGCTGTTCTTCAATTTCTTTTTCGAGGCTAAGGTCATGAATTACACCTGCGTAAACCGCTTGCTGCTTAAATAAAACCTCACTTACTGAAAGTCTTGCAGGGAAGGAACTTCCGTCTTTTCGTAATGCTACAATCTCCCGGCCTTTGTTAATTATCTTCGCATAACCTGTTTCTTTATAAACATCTATACTGCGGTTGTGTGATATGCGTGCCTGTACGGGCATTAAATAGTCAACATTCAAACTGCACAGTTCACCCGACTGATATCCAAACAATTCGTCAGCAGCTGGATTGGCATAAATGATCTGTCCGGTTTTATCAATTATAATAATACCATCTATCACATGCTGTATAACGGCTTTTAAGAAATTCAGATCATTCATATTGATAGCGATATTGATAATAAAACTATTAAATGTGTTCCAAAAGCCACTTTATAGGGGTGATTGGCTTTGCCGGCTTTAGCCCAAACGTTTTGATGCACTTTTCGGAAATTAAACTAACGGCTTCTTCTATGTTATCAGTTATCAAATACAACTTCATATCACCAGGCCCTATTGTTCCATTAGCCTTCATGAGATCGATATGTTCAACAAGTTTGCAATAGTATTCTTTACCGAAAATAATCACCGGGAAGTCCTTTATCTTGTGTGTTTGGATCAGGGTAAGCGCTTCAAAATATTCGTCCATTGTACCGTATCCCCCAGGCATAACAACAAAGGCAAAAGAGTATTTGACCAATAACACCTTCCTTACAAAAAAATGTTTCATGTAAACCCATTTATCGAGGTATCGGTTAGGCTTCTGCTCTACAGGAAGCTGGATATTACAGGCAACAGACCGGCCACCAACGTCCTTAGCTCCCCTATTAGCCGCTTCCATTAGTCCAGGCCCTCCCCCTGTCATAATTGTAAAACCGAGTTTCGCAAATTCGGCAGCAGCTTTCCGGGTCAGTTCATAATAAGGATGGTCATCCTTAAATCTGGCCGAACCAAATACCGTAATGCAGGGGCCAATAAAATGTAATGCACGGAATCCTTTTATAAATTCCCACATTGTTTCGACCGTAAAACGAAGCTCTTCAAATCGCGAATGGGGACCCTCCAGGAATGCGATCTCAGATTTATTGCTCTCTTTAGACATCACTAATTATAATTAAAACAAAGCTTTATCTTTATTCCATTTAACCTGCCGCAACATTGAATACATGCCTACGCCCTCTCTTTGATAGCAATTGGCATTAAACTCTTCAATTTCACCATTAGTGACGTTACATGTTAAATTAATCAGGTCATCAGGTTTATTAACGATTCCATACGTCTCGGTAGGCTTACAAATTGACAGAACAAACAGTGGGCTTACCATATATTACCGGCCATTATTAATATGACTTCATGTTGCTTTTTTGAGGCTGCAAAGCGCCTGTTAAGATGTGCGTGAGATTTTATAATATATCCCTGCTGAGTAAAAGTTTTCGATCCTAATTCACGGTCTAAAAAACACTAAAAATGTACGGCAGATAATCCCTCAGGCAGAACCAGCAACGGAATCTCTATATGATGTGAAAGTTTTTGGGTATAACTGATGCCAAAAAGCTTTTCAAGCGAATTTACTTTACGGTGCACCATAACAAGCATATCAGCTGTGCCATGTTCGCTTAGCCAGTCGAGGCCATGCATTACATCTACACTTTTTATATGTCTGTAATAAACTTTAGCGTAATTGGCTTTGCAGGTCACCTCCTTCAAAAAATCGTCTACTTTACGCTTATCATCTCCCTCTTCAATTTTATCATCGGTAATATGTGCTATTAATAATTCGGCATTAAAATAATAGGCCAGGCTTGCTACCGAATGAATTAGCTCAATGTCGTTATCGTTCAGATCTGTAGCGAAAGCGATTTTAAATATGGGATGAAAATGAGCATTTGCCGGGATCAGCAAAACCGGGAAGGAAGCTCTATTGATCACGTCCTGTGTATTGCTACCCAAGAAAAACCTGCTTATGGCCCCGGCTCCCGACATGCCCATAACCACCATAACGCATTTTTGCTCTTCTACCACGTTTCTGATTACATCCACCACATCACCTGTAGCACTACGTGTGTTTATAAACTCCCGATTGCCGACCGCTTCACCTAAGTGGATGTCATGCAATAATGCAGCCGACAAGCTTTGCAGTTCCTGCGTTGTCTCTTCTTTGAGGGAATTATAATCTTCGAGGGGCCAGGCCACCTGATTTGCCATCGGTGATTCGTCAGGTACTTTTATAGCATGGCATAATATTACGCCTGCTCTGATAATTTGCGCAATATTTACCGCATAACTTGCCGCATTTTTTGCCTGCGCCGAAAAATCTGTTGGAACTAAAATCGTTTTCATAATTTTTCAAAATCATAATTAAAACCGCTCACTTTGTTTTATTGACGGGTTTAAGGCTATAAAGCTGATTTTCAACCTTACTGTCAAGGTTATATACATCTTCATATTTTACAATCTGGCCATCCACAATAGCAGTAGTGATATAAGTGATCCTGATTGGGACAGGCTTTTTAAGTTGAAAAACTTTAATTTCCCGATCCATCAGGGCTCGGTGCATGGATTTTATGTCTGTTTTATTTCCGGCTGTAGTTAATAACAATTTGGCAAGTTCTTCTCCCCGCTCAATTCTTATTGCCCCGTTACTCGTCGCTCTTTTTTGCTTCTTGAATAAATTCTTGTCAGATAAACCCAACAACTCTATACCTGCCTTATTGCCGGGCATGAAATAGATGTAAGTACCATTTTTTTGATTGCCTGTTTTTTGTTTAAAAAACAGATTATACGGAATCATTTTGTCTCTCTGATTAGTTTTGGGATTTACAGCGCCTGTTCCGGTAGCAAAATCTGTAAGCGTACTTACCATTAAGGGTGTTGGTGTAGCAGGAGACCCTACAACTATTTTGAAATTAAACGTTGTATCCGGCAGAACTAATTTTAATGTATAAGTTGGAATATTAATCTGGATATAAGTACTATCGTTTATTTCGGCCCACCGTAGCCGCTCCATATTCACAGCAATTTTTCTCACATCGGCTTCCGGCGTTTCATAGCAGTCTCCCTCATATAGCCCTTTAATCAAATGTAACTGATGTTGAAATATTGCGTACTCTCTGTTTAAAGGTTGCACTTTTACTACTGCGTCCATAAAGGCAGGTAATTTGAGCGCATTAGTTAATATTTCTTCGCTCTTAAAGCCATTAATGGTTGCCTTATCAATTTTTGCTGGCGGATAATATGGGTTCAGTTTGCCGAAATGCAGGTTATTCATAAAAGCGAGCATAGCGTCGGTGAGGAATATCTCAAACCGGGCCTTTTGCTTGTTGCTTACTTTACCGGGTTGTTCGAGGATGGTGTGCAACGTGGTATACTGCAACTCTTTAGGATGATAATCTTCGTGCCTTAAACCAAATTGCAACACACAATCAATCAGGAGCATGGCAGCCCATGTTTTATTTTGATCTTTTTGTTCCACTGTCCATACCGGAGCAAAAGCCCGTTTTTCGTAAAACCGCTTGGCTGAAACAGGAAAATACAAACCATTATTCAATGCCTTATCATTTAATTGCCCGGCGATCTGTGCTGTGATCGAAGTATCAGTTGTATTGCAAATAATGGTTTTTCCTGGTGCATAGCTTTTTGACATGGCTCCTACCGGCATAAAAAAAATGCACAAAACAAACAGCCAAATAAGAGTTTGTTTACTTGCGGCAAAGCTTATTTCAACCGTTTTCATAATATCGTTTTTATGATGTAAAATTGCAATGCCTGGCAGGTTAAATTAGTGACGACGGTCATTTATCCAATTGATCCTGAACACTCAAAACAGTTTCAGCTTTGTAAAATCAATATGGAAAGACAAGCACCGGGATGCCTACTTGTACAGGAACAGAAGTATCACTCCCCTCGGTTCTCAACTGCTCACAATGAAATCGGTGATGTACAACCGCCAGCAGATCGGCATGCATATTATGTATCATAACATCAACAGCCCGTGACATATCACGTTCTTTTGTATTACTAAAAAACAGCCTCTCATAACCAATTTTTTTACTTATCTCGTCGCTAAAGAGTGTTAGCGCATAATTTTGTTCTATATGGGGCAAACCCTTTGCCGAAATATGAGCGAGTAACAGATCTGCCTGGAAGGCCTGGGCCAAAGAAGCAAGATGTTTCAAAACATTTAACCGGCAATATCGTAAATCAGCGGTGTAAACCAAGCGCTCAAAACCACCATCAAACTTCAGGGGAACAAGCATCACCGGGCAAGATATCCGGTTTAAAACCGCCTGCACCTTAACGTCCCGATTAAATGGTGCCGATTCCGGCAACCCTTTTATAACCATCCAAACGCAATTTTTATTGATGTAAGCAATCAATTGCGCTTCCGTATCACTTGACACTTCAAGTTCTTCAATTAGCGGCATATGTTCACCTTCTTTTAAGGACAAATTGGCCGGTTGGCCCCGTAACGGACCGGGTATGTAACCATCAGCGGCAACGTGCCCCGCCAATTGCAATGCTTTAGAAAACGATGGTTGTTTTACCGCATATATCCGGGCCAAAACTAAATTAGCTCCAATGTGCTTTGCTATGTTGAAGGCAAGATGCGTGGCATTTGTAGCGGACGCAGAACCATCGTCAATTACCAGGATCGTTTTCATAGGCTGTGTTTTCAGGTTAATAATTGAAGTACAATAGCAAAATTAGGCATAGGCACATTTTATCCACTTGATGTAAATCAGCGATTTACATGATTTTCCTCATATATTTTGCAGGCTTTATCCTCCACATTTATATCAAAAATGGCTATGAAAACAATAATTTCCCTTACTGATTTCTCTCCCAACGCAACACATGCAGCGCATTATGCCTTAAAACTGTCACTCGGTTTAAAAGCTGATTTGGTATTATGTAATGCTTGCCTGTTGCCAATTGATATACCGAGCCCTTATACCATCACATGGCCGATTGAAGAATACGACATGCTAAGCAAGGAAAGTACCAATATGCTGGAATTGCTAAAAAGCCAGCTTGCAACCTGGTCAGAAACTTTGAACGTCGATAATGGATTCACTCCACGCATATCCATTAGGAGTTCATTTGGAGATTTAGGTAACATGATAGAGGCCCTATCTTCCACAAATGATATTGCCATGGTCGTTGCCGGTACTCATGACAAAGACAGCTTAAATACGCTTTTACAAGGGAACATGGTAAAAAACATGATGAACAGCTTTGATTTCCCTTTATTGCTTGTTCCACAGACTGCAGAGTTTAATGACATAAAACGGATCGCGTTTGCCACCGATCTAACTTGTACAAAGGATGATGTAATTGCTCTTGAATCTTTAAACAAATTGATAGAACCACTTGATGCAGAACTAATCCTAACATCAGTAAACAACCACCCGGACCATACTGGCTTAAACGAACAATTTATAGAGCAAATACTTGATGCTATTGCCAATCAGGAAAAATGCTCTTTCTTGAGTAAAAGAATTATAAGAGCCGACAAAATCGAGACTGGGCTTTCAATACTTTGCGCAAACGAACGTATAGATATACTGGCAATGGTACATCACCATTTTAACTTTATAAAACGACTTTTTCATGGCAGCCATACCCTTGAAATGGCTAAAAACATTAATATTCCGTTGCTGATATTAAACGCGAAATAGAATTTAACATGCACATTACCGTACAAGGGTACAATATCATCTTAAGCTATGATAGCGATTTGCAGACAGCTGTTACTATGTACAACGGACAAAGAGGTTATTTAATTTTTTTATAAAACCATCTCTTGGCAAGTTCAGCCGATAGAATATATGCAGTAACAGTTGCAAGCATCAACATATAGTATTTCCAGGACAGTGGTACGAAACCAAATATTGACGCCAATGGCGAATATGGAATCATTAACACCAATAGCAATATTGCAATGGTAGTTATCGATAGATATCTGCCGGGAAGGCTTTTAAAAAATGACAGTCGGGTACGTACTACTAAAACAATTAAAACTGCAGAAACCACCGATTCGGTGAACCACCCTGTTTGAAAAACTCTTTGATTTGCATGCAAAATAAAAATTAGCACGGCAAATG
Source organism: Mucilaginibacter sp. 3215 (assembly GCF_050433785.1). NCBI lineage: Bacteria > Pseudomonadati > Bacteroidota > Sphingobacteriia > Sphingobacteriales > Sphingobacteriaceae > Mucilaginibacter > Mucilaginibacter sp. 3215. The sequence continues at coordinate 875,189 of NZ_JBNPWO010000001.1, read as the reverse complement.
TCAAATAATCAAAAACAGAACTCAATAAACCGAAAACGATCATAAATCGTTTAATAAAACTGAGGTTCCACCGTTGCGGCGTTTTAAGATTAATGTCATCAACCCTGTCTGAAGATATGGTCATTTCAGGAAAATCGGTCAGCACGTTGGTAAGCAATATCTGCTTTGGCAACAAAGGCAAAAAGGGCAAAAATAACGATGCACCGGCCATACTAAACATATTACCAAAGTTTGCGCTGGTAGCCATAAAAATATACTTCATGGTATTTGTAAATGTTTTACGGCCTTCTATAATCCCGTCACATAATACATTTAGGTCCTGATCCAATAAAACGATATCAGCTGCCTCTTTTGCAACGTCAACCGCCGAATTTACTGATATACCCACATCGGCTGTGTGCAGCGCTGGCGCATCGTTAATACCATCTCCCATAAAACCAACAACGTTCCCTGCTTTTTTTAAAACACTTATGATACGTTCTTTCTGGCTGGGCTCAACCTCCGCAAAAATATGGGTAAGGGACGCCTTATGACGCAATGCTGCACTACTCATATTACGTATTTCCTGACCGATAAGGACCTGTGCGGATGAAAGCCCAAGCTGTTTAGCCAGGTTTCTGGCTACCGGTGCGTTATCACCTGTAATGATCTTAAGTCTGACGCCGAGATGTTGCAGTTTTTTAATGGTTTCAGACATGCCGGCACGCGGAGGGTCAAATAATGTTATAAACCCAAGGAAAACCATATCATGCTCATTTTCCCTGGTGAAAATTTGATCAGGACCAACTTCCTTATATGACACTCCAAGCGTGCGCAATCCCGAATCGCTTAAAAGCTGATATTGAGCTAAAATCGCTTCTTTATGATCGCCTATATCCGCAATAACACCTGCCGATATTTCAACCCGATTACAAATATCAAGAACCTGACGCACAGCACCTTTCGTGATGGCTATATTGGCTGCCGGAATTTTCACCTGTACTGTAAGCCGTTTACGCACAAAATCATATGGCACTTCTGTAATCGCCGAAAAATCCTTCGCCTCATTTCCCTCATAATGGACAGAACAGATGGCCTTATCGATCGGGTTGACAAACCCTTGCTGGGCGCTGGCATTAAGCCAGGCATATTTAAAAACTTTATCGCTGGGTGCGCCTTTAAAATCAAGTGTCCCTTTTAAAGTTACTTTACCTTCTGTAATTGTCCCTGTCTTATCAGAACACAAGATATTCATGCTGCCAAAGTTTTCAATAGCGCTCAGCCGTTTTACAATCACCTTTTGGCTGGCCATCCTGCGGGCACCAACCGAAAGATTAACGCTAATGATGGCGGGCAACAATTGAGGTGTAAGCCCTACGGCCAACGCGAGTGAAAACAAAAACGAATCAAGCGCCGGCTTATGCAACAACACATTAACGGCAAAGATCACCAACACTAACAAAAGCGTGATCTCCATTAACATATATCCAAATTTTCTTATCCCTTTTTCGAAATCAGTTTCAGGAATTCTTAATGACAGCTTATCTGATATTTTCCCAAATTCGGTTTGCTGGCCTGTTGTCACGATGAGTGCCTTTCCAATACCGCTTACCACGCTCGAACCCATAAAAAGGCAATTGTTGCGCCTGGCTAAGGGGGCGTCAACACTTTCAACTCCTGGATTTTTTTCTACCGGGTAAGATTCGCCGGTAAATGCCGCTTCATCAACAAACAAAGCCTCAGATTCTAAAACAAGGCCATCGGCAGGGATAATATCTCCCGCAGAAAGGCAAATCACATCTCCGGGTACAACAGCAGTTACCTCAAGCTCTGTTTTCCTGTTATCCCGTAGCACGGTGCAGTGTAACTGAACCATCTTTAACAGTTCACTTACCGCACTTGCTGCACCTTTTTCCTGCCAGAAACCAAGAAGGCTGCTGATCAGGACAATGATCATAATGATTAATGTATCGGCGGTATCTCCCAGGGCTGCGGAAAGCAAAGCAGCAGCTATAAGCAATAATGTTACCGGGCTTTTAAACTGAGAAAATAATATGATCAGGTTATTAAATTTATTAGCTTTTTTTAATGTATTGGCGCCATATTGCTTAAGCCTTTTAGTAGCTTCGGCAGTGCCAATACCTGTTGCCTGAGTTTCAAGGAGTTTAAATGCATCATTAATAGAAAGTTGCCAAAAATTACTCAGTTGATCATTAGTTTTGCTTTCCATCAGTTTGGGCTAAAAGAGGTTTAGAAAATTCTAAACAAATTGAGCTATTGCGAATTAAAAACTGAATGCTTTTGATCAGTCCGAAAAATGATTCAGGTCACTATTAATTATCAGAACATTTTAATAAACCTAAAATCTTCTGCCAATAATTATTTTAACAATGGCACGGTCCGAATTCGATGTAAATCCATAGCCAATTCCTCCGTTAAACTCCCATTTAGGGTCTACGTTGAGGTCAGTGGCGACAAACAACTGGTGATCTTGTTGTTTAATTGGGTCATAGTGAAAAAATGGCCCGGTACTACCATAATATTCGAGGCCCAGGGCAACGGTTTTTGTTACATCGTAACTCCCTTTAACATTTGGTGAAAAGGTAAATCCACGGTTTTGATCGGGCCCCTTGAAACTCTTCTCAAGGGTAGGATTTAAGGATATATATAACTTGTTCCATTTTTTATCTACGATTGGCCTGATTTCCAGCGTGGAGGTATTTGCCGAGAACGCACTTTTCTGGAAGCCAAACTCTGTAGATATGCTTACCCCCACGGGCCAGTTCCAGCTTGAAGGAGCGGCAACCCTGGGCCTGATGTGAGAGCCGACGTAAGCCGTCCGGCCCGCATCTGCAATAGAGTTAAAGATATAAAAACCTGTTTCAAACCAGGTCGTCCAACCATGGGTGATCTCTATCGTTTCATGTACAACGTGGTTGGTAGGAAGTTCTCCGCTGGTTACAGTTTTACTGCCGTTTAAAGTATAATTGCTATGCAATTCAAACATTGTTTTACCTTTTTCAACGGTTTCAGAACCGTAAACCTGAATCTCATAATTATCTTGCGCTTTAAGTTCCAGAGCGTAAAACACTAAGATCAGTAAACATAAATATTTCATCAATAGTCGGTTTTAACTTATATACAAATAGTATAGCGTTAAAACTATCGGGACAATCTGAAGTAAAATTGGAGTTAAAGCTTATGTATAAGAAACGTGACAAACAGGCTATGAAATTAAAAGGTTATGACAAACGCATGCTTTCCCTCGTCATAATGGTATTGGATGCCATACCCATAGTGCTGGCAAATATTTTTAACCAGTGTTAATCCCAGTCCGGCACCTTGTGAATCTTTGCTTTTGTGAAAACGTTCAAAAATTTGTTGCCCGTTCAGCGCATTTGCAATACCGGTATTTTTTATCGAAAGTTGGTATGGGTCAAGACCAATAAAAATTTCACCACCCGGCACATTATGGCGGATTGCATTACCAAACAAATTATTTAGTAAAATATCTATCAGGTATTTACTGGCCGATATCTGCTTCGGGTGCAACTTATACCGGATAGTAAGGTTCTTATTCTGCATAAGTTCCTGAAATTGGAGCATTTTCCTTTCAAGTATTACATCGAGTTCAATCGACTCTTCTTCAATGATCAGCTTATTTTCCAGTTTAGCCAGCAGTAATAACGAGTGATTAAGTCGACTGGACTTGTTTACTGAGCTGTAAATATCTGCGATCTGTGCCAATTGCGCTGCGTTCAATGTTTCGTCCTGTATTAGCGTATCCAATTTGGTGGTTACAACGGCCAGTGGTGTCATCATTTCATGTGATGCATTCTCTGTAAATTGTTTCAGGCTAAGATAATCCTGAGTTACCCTTAAAGACATTTCCCGTATGGCTTCATTAAGTTCTGTAAACTCGTCCACCTTACTCGGTTTACCTTTAAACTGATCAACGTCGGCTATATTGAACTGTTTGATCTCTTTAAGGGTGAGTTGAAAAGGTTTCCAAAGGCCATTTAGCAGATATTTATTGGTTATAAAGAGTACCGTCAATAAACCGGCAAGTAATGCAAGCGTGATAATAGAAATGAGTTCGATCAGATTTTTTTGCCCAACCCTCGAAATAGTAATTGTAACCTTGTAGTTACTGTTTTTTAACTTTACGAGGTCTTCTACGGCCCTACCCGCTTCCCATCGCTGCTCTTTCGGTTTTAAATAAATAGTGTCAAAAAAACGCTTCTGTAACAGTTGACTGTAAGTTTTAACAAATACAGCGTGATCGCGGTCAAGGTCATATTGCTGCGGATTGCCATTGTTGCTCCTGATATACTCTTCAGCCTCTGTTAACTGCTGTTGAAGCGCCCGATCAAGTTGCTGTGTGCCGATGTAATTTATAGCGAAGTAGTAAATCACTGCTCCTATCACTAACACAGCCAGGGTGATATAAAAACTCGTCCTGGTATAATGCTCTGACAGCCTCATCAATCAGTGAATTTATAGCCGAGTCCGTATATAGATGTCAAATAATCTCTTCCTCCCGCATCCAGAATTTTCCGCCGGAGGTTTTTAATGTGGGTATAAATAAAATCGAAACTATCATACATGTCCATCTCGTCACCCCAAAGATGTTCTGCAATTGCATTTTTTGAAATTACTTTACCTTTATTGGCAATAAAGTACAGTAACATTTCATATTCTTTTCTGGTCAGTATTATCGTATTTTTATTAACCTCGACACTACGTCCCTGTATATCAATTGAAATTTCATTAAAAACCAGCTTGCTGCTGGTATTTAGCGCTTTCCTGCGATAAACAGCCATCAGCCTGGCTTTAAGTTCGGCCAAATGGAAAGGCTTGGTCAGGTAATCGTCTGCGCCTATGTTGAGCCCCTTCAATTTATCATCGAGCGAGTTGCGGGCAGAAATGATCAGAACAGCTTCGCTTTTTTGTTGTGTGCTTAAGTATTCAAGTACACCAAACCCTTCGCCATCGGGTAAGCCAATGTCAAGCAAAACACAGTCATAATCATAATCAGATAGTTTTTGCAGTGCGGGAGTCAATGCATTACAACTTTCACAAATGTTACCATCTACATTCAAATAACTCGTGATGTTTTCGCGTAAACCTTGCTCGTCTTCTATTACCAATATTTTCAAAGCTTTTTAATCAAATTTAAAAATTGAAACTGAAGAGAAGCTGAAGTATTACCAACACTACAGACTTACTTCAAAATCACCAGGTAATTTACAAACATTTTAAATGAGGATACAAATAACCCGATTCCAGTTAAAACAACTATGGCAATAATCCAACCTGATAGTCGGCCCATCACGCGCCGGATATACTCAGCTCCCTTGCGTTTTTGGCATTGGGCAAACACAATAGTTATCAGTGGTTCATTAATTACTGTTTTGATCAATTCCACTATTACAGACAGAAGAACTTTAACAAAAATAATTAAAACGCAACTGAAAACCCAGGGCGCCACCATAACCGACGATCAATCGGGCTCGGTTGCTCATGTGCTCGGTGATAGTGTTTGGAGCATACATACCTGGTTTGGTTATGTATTAGCGGGATTATTACTGTTCAGGCTCATCCTTGAACTTTTTCAAGTAACCGATCAAAAATTCATCCGCCGGATAAAGTACCTCTACCGTCAGTTTCATTCAACAAAAAAAGAACGTGAACTTGCCAAACATGAGCTCATTGTGAAAGCCATTTATGCAACATTCTATATCTTACTTATTATAATGGTAGTAACAGGTTTATTTCTGGCATTTGAAGATCTGTTAGCGCCTTTTAAGGCTATCAGGCATAGTGTTAAAGAAGTTCACGGATTTTGCATGTATCTGATTATCGCATTTATACTCGTGCATTTAGCTGGCGTATTTTTGGCTGAGCGGAAAGATGACAAAGGCATTGTTTCAGACATGATAAACGGTGGTAATAATAACTAAATATCATTTACCGGTAATCAGCTTTGCCATAATAAACGCGGCCCCTGCGGCAAGAGCTCCAATAATTACCACTTTTAACGCGCCGCTTAACGCAGGCTGGCCGGTCATTTTACTTTTGAAATAGCCAAAAATGAACAAGCAAATTATTGTTACCCCGCATGAGTAATAAAGTGCCTCTTGCGCCTCATGAATAATAATATAGGGTGAAAGCGGGATGATGCCACCCACGATATAGGAAATGCCAATAGTGATGGCACTTTGGGTAGCGCGGTTTGCATTAGGTTCCTCCAGGCCCAGTTCATAACGCATCATAAATTCAACCCATTGTTTCTTGTCTTTTGCCATCTCATCTGCAATCTCGTCCTGTAGATGATTTGAAAGGCCGAAATCTGCAAATACCTTCTTTACTTCTGCCTTTTCCTGCTCAGGTACGCGTTCAACCTCATCATATTCCCGCTTCAACTCAGATTGATAATGATCAACTTCCGTTCGACCGGCAAGATATCCGCCCAACCCCATGGCAATAGATCCGGCTACTATTTCGGCGATACCCGCGGTAACCACCAGGGTCGACGAACTTACTGCTCCGCTTAGCCCGGCTGCAAGTGCAAAAGGCACGGTTAAACCATCAGACATACCGATAATGATATCCCTGATGGTTTCTGAACTTGTTACATGATGTTCCCGATGCATAAGGCTTTATTTAAACTTCATTGCTAAAGTTACAATATTTGAATTTAAGCCCGTCGAGCGCATGTAATGCCCCGCCCTGATCTCCAGCGAATTGAAATGCTGCCATCCAAATACGCCGGTTGGCGGTAATAACCTGATATTGGCACCAACAAAGTTACTATGGAGTGTTGACAAATCGTAATCGCTGGTATAGTACACAGCGGTTGGATCATGTTGCCCATAAGGTGCAAAGTACCTTGTACCCTTCTGATTATTATACCGATAATATGGACTTACCGATACAAAAGAGGTAAGCTTTATGGGTATCTCCAATTCGGCTGTGTGCGCCCGGATCCCCCAATTGTCCATGTAGTACCTGTAAAACGTTCTGATCACAAAATGATCATCCAGAAAATAATTGAACCTTACCGCAATTGGCAATTTATAACGGCTACCTGGCAGGTTTTCAACCCTTTCAGATCCATCGGTAAAATAATCACGTTGATATTTTGTTGCCAGTAACCCATGCTGATAGGACGGTTCGATAATGAACAAAGCCTGTAAACGCGTGGTAAGCACCTGCGAAATTGAAAACGAGGTACTAAATGAATTGCGGGGGCTATGGTCTACGTTACCCCGCCCGTCCCTCTCTGATCCTGACCCATATCCTGGTGGCCTTAATTCAACCGGCAATATAACCTTCCATGTATCAAGAAACACCTGTCCCTTAAAATCAAACTGCGTGTTTTTGTCTTTTGATACCCGGGTCAGGTTGATACCCCCACCGAAAGACTGGTAATCAAACTCATGTGAATAAGACCCGGTTAAGCCAAATGCATTTCCCGTTTTATCATTAGATACTGTCCAATTTAGCGAGGGGTATACACGGGTGTCCTGCCTGGATGCGGAAGAAATACTATAAGGATCGATCTTATCTGAAGAAGCGGACGTATAATGGTCAACACCCAATTCAAAAGTAAAAGTGTGTTTATTTCCTCCTATTCCATATTTGGATAATTGCAGATCGAAGGTATTAGCAAAATCAGTTAGTTTTTCTGTGCCGATACCACCTGTAACTGCCGAGTTGTTACCATCCTGGTGGTAATAGGCAGATATGATGTTAATTTCATCAATTTTAAGCTTACGTGCCTGGTAATCGCTGCTATCTTTAACGGGCAAGGCCTTAGTTTGCGCATGCGAAGCAACTATTCCTAAATACAAAGCGGCAACGCATAAATATATTTTCCTCATTTCCGGTCGCCGTTTTAATTACATCCGCAGCCACCGCCGCTCTTTCCGCCATTTGCACCAGAACCACCTTCACGGTACAATTGGAAACTTTGCTCAAACTTTTGCGATTTACGGGCTGATAGCTCCATCTCCGCATCATTAAGGCGATTTTTCTGATATGCTTTTACCGACATGCAAGAAGTAAGGCCGAGCGCCGGTAAGCTACTTACCAGCATTAATTTAATCAAGGGTATTTTTTTCATGTACTAATTTTTAATATTAATATTATTGGAGGTATAAAGGCGGTTATTGTCGTCGATGATCACACAGGCAAGTTGCTGTAGTTGGTTTACCAGGTCCAACCCCACGCTGATCCCCATTACTGTTACGGGTGTGGCCATAGCGTCGGCAAGCTCCGCGCTCGGACAAATAATGCTTACGCTTTTAATTCCGCTTACCGGCAAACCCGTTTTAGGGTCGATGGTATGAGAATATTTTTTACCATTTATCACAGCGTACTTTTCATAGTTACCGGATGTGGCAATAGCCATATCGCTTATATTGAGCGTTGAAAACGGCGTCATCTGCTTATTCGGATCTGCTATTGCTATAGTCCATGGCTTACCATTAGGTTGTGTTCCCCAGGTAATCAGGTCGCCGGCTGCATTTACTATCCCGCTGTTTACTCCATTTTGCTGTAAAATGGCTTTCGCCCGATCAGCTGCATACCCCTTCCCTATTCCTCCAAAACCTATACGCATACCTTTTTCTTTGAGCATCACAGTCATGTGATCAGAATCCATGATCACATTTTTATAATTGATCAGTCGTACAGCATTTCGCGCGGTTTCGGCATTAGGCAAACTTTTCATATTTACATCAAAATTCCACAGGCTTTTATCAATTGATCCGTAAGTAATATCAAATGCTCCCTGCGTAAGCTCGGATATTCTTAGCGAACGCTGAATAAGTTGAAAAACCTCATGATCTGTTTTTACCGGCTTTATTCCGGCAGCGGCGTTAATCTGGTTGGTTTGGCTATCGTCACTGAACGTAGTTAGTAATTTTTCTATGCGGCTTATCTCCGCTACAGCCAAATCAATACACTTTGCGGCCCATTGCCCGTCATTACCTACAACGCTTATCTCAAAACGGTTACCCATCAGCTTCAGCACACGTTGATGTACTGTTGCCCCGCTGTCAATGGCTGTCATTGGACAAACGCTTTGATCTGGTCAATAAACTGTTCAGCGGATTCATTTGGATAACCGTCCCACTCTTTTAATACCTTACCATGTTCGTCAACAAGCAGCGTAAATGGGAACTTACCGTCAGGATTGTATTTATCTGCAAGCGCTTCATTTAACTGTACCTGCTCTTTGCTTAGTTGATTTTTCTTTTGGCGGGGAAAATCAGCCCTTACCAAAACAAGTTTATCTGCAGCGAAATCATTAAATTTTTCGGATTCCAAAATCTCTTTCCGCAGCCGGATGCAAGGGCCACACCAATCAGAGCCGGAAAAATTTATTACTATGAGCTTATGCGACGCCGCCGCTTCCGTCTGCGCTTTCTTAAAATCACCAAGCCATGTAACCGGCTTGCCTGTAAACAACAATAATGAGATGATCAGTAATTTCATTTTATCAACGGGTTAAGAGAATATCCGCAACGAGGTGCCGGTTAAAGTTGTTTGATATACGGTAAGGTTGCGGTTTGCAGGCGAATTTTTAACAACTCCGGCTTCGGAGAAAGCGGAACCATGATTATTGCAAAAAAACTGCCGTTCGCTGCTCTGATAAATAAGGGGATAGCTTTCATGGGTGCAGGATTGCTGAACAGCAATATAGCTGCCGGTTGTTGTTTTAGCCACTATTACACCTTTTGAGGTAAGATAGCCACCGTTCACGAGTAAAGCCGAGTTTGCCGAAAGGCTGAGATCAAGTGTAAAATCCACGCCGGTTGGCCCGGTGATACCTGCCGACGCATTGTCGGATTTTTTACTGCAGCCCATACAGTTAATCAGCGCGAATGACGCTGCCGTAATTCCGGCAATTGATAGAAATTCTTTTCTGTCCATAAATTTAAGATCGGGGTATATCAATAAATCTCAACCAACTTAAACAAGCCTCCTGAAGGTAAATCTCTGCGTAAAGCAATTCAGCTTCAGGTGCGTTTATTTAATTATTGCAATAGTATCTTTACATTCTGTAGTTTACATGAAATCACGGGTATTTAACAGATTTTAACAGATCGCGAATTATAAAACAAACCTCCCACATATCAGGACATCCTTAAATATCCGCCATTTTCAAATAGTGATATATATCATTTATTTACCTGACGACCAGCATCATAAAAAAATAAAACAACAGCAATTTTGTGCTTAACATAAGTAGGTTAAAGCAGAAAATATGAAAGCATTAGTTTATCACGGCCCGGGTCAGAAAGCCTGGGAAGAAAAGCCCAAACCGGTACTGCTGTCAACAAGCGATGCCATTGTAAAAATCCTGAAAACAACGATTTGCGGTACAGATCTGCACATTATGAAAGGAGATGTTCCTGAAGTTGCCGATGGCAGGATCATCGGGCACGAAGGCGTGGGTGTGATCGAAGAAGTGGGAACCACTGTCAGTAATTTTAAGCCGGGCGACCACGTGATTATATCCTGTATCACATCTTGCGGTAAATGTACCTACTGTAAAAAGGGCATGTATTCTCACTGTACAGATGGCGGTTGGCTATTAGGGCACCTGATTGATGGCACGCAGGCAGAATATGTTCGTATCCCCCATGCAGACAACAGCCTTTTTCTGGTACCCAGCGGTTCTGACGAAGAAGCATTGGTGATGTTAAGTGATATACTGCCTACGGGCTTTGAATGCGGCGTATTAAACGGCAAAGTACAACCTGGAGATACTATAGCCATAATAGGTGCCGGCCCGATCGGGATTGCCACTTTACTTACCGCACAATTTTATACACCTCCGGAAATTATCATGATCGATCAGGATGATAACCGGCTCAATGTGGCCAGGAAATTCGGTGCAACACAGATTATTAATAGCCGCAATGAAAATACAATTGAAGCGGTAATGAAACTCACCAACCAACCCGGCGTTGATGTGGCGATAGAAGCCGTCGGCATTCCCGAGACATTCGAGCTGTGTGAGGCGATTATCGCCCCCGGCGGCCGTATCGCCAACATTGGCGTTCATGGAAAAAGTGTCCGTTTACACCTGGAAGACCTGTGGTCGAAAAACATTACTATCACGACCAGGCTCGTGGACACAGTGACTTCACCAATGTTGTTAAAAACGATACAATCAAAGAAAATAGCGCCCGCCAAACTAATCACACATCGTTTCAGATTAGATCAGGTGGCAGAAGCATACGATACATTTGGCAATGCAGCCGAAGAGAAAGCGCTGAAAGTTATTTTAAGTTCTTAAACAAGATGCATATACGTGCCGAATAAAACAACATCACAACCGTTAAACCTCGAATAATTATGGAAAAGATATTAGTTACAACAGATCAATCCGTTAATTCCAAAGCGGCCATCCGTTTTGCGATTAAACTGGCCAGCCAGCGTAAGGCCGAATTAACCATCCTTCATGTATACCATCTTTTAAAACCCTTCAAATGGACAGACCACGCTTTTGCGGCGTATACCAATGAATTCAGAAAAAAAACGACAGAAGAATTGTCATCATTTATTGCAGGCATCTATCGTGATATCGATGAACGCGAAATTAACTACCAATTAGTTTTGGTATCCAATATCGATGTAGTTGATGGCATCACAGATTATGCCAGCAGGAACAGTTGTTCCTATATCTGCATCAGTACCCGTGGAGCGGGCACTATCGCAAAAATATTCGGCACGCATACCGCAAAATTGATCAGCTGTTCGACTGTGCCTGTTATATGCATACCAAGCACATACCATTTAAAAGAATTGAAACACATCATGTATGCTTCGGATATGACCGACTATGAAAACGAATTAAAAGAAGTTGTCGATTTTGCCAGGCCAATTGGTGCCAGTGTCGAGATGGTACATATCGCCTATCCTAATGAATTTGCTTTTGACAAAGAGTTGGCTGAAGCCACTTTACAGAAAAAAAATAGTTATAAAATTAGCGTTTTAAACCTGCAAAGAGATGTCAACAATAATTTACTGGAAGATATAGATCACGCTGTTAAGATCAGCAAACCGTCCCTTTTGGTCTTATTCACTCATCAGTCCAGATCTATGCTTGAAAAACTATTTTTCCCTTCTAATGCCACAGAATATTCCTTTTATGGAAAGGTTCCTTTACTCACCTTTAAAAAAAAGGAGGGCAAATAATTTTGCTAAGGTCCGCTCCTTGATATATGGATTGCCATTTCTGTAGTGGACCAACGTTAATTGTCTTTGTTAAACCCCGCCTGCGTTTAGTATTATTATAAGTTGTGGCTGTCCGCTACAACAGCCAGCCTGTTACCATTAGTTGTTTTTCAGGGCTATAAGGCTTTCCAGAAAATATATAGCCGAGAGAGTTAAACCTGCATCTGGCTCTTTACAGGCCGCTCATCGCCCAATAATACACCCCATTGCCTATAATTTTCGCTGCGGTCAAACACTATTTTTAAAATAGATAGCACCGGCATCGCCAGGAACATGCCCGAAAGCCCCGCCATGCTTCCGCCAACGATAATACCAACAATGGAAACAAGCGGATTAATTTTCACCTGCGACCCTACGATACGCGGCATTAAAATATTGTTATCCAGAAATTGTACTACTGTAATAGCTCCCAATACAATCAGCACATCTGCAATACTATCTGACGAAGCGAGCGTTAACAGCACACCCAGAATATTGCCGATCAGGGCGCCCAGGTACGGGATCAGGTTCAGAAAAGCGAAGATAATACCAATGAGCAGTGCATTTTGAATATCGAAAAACCATAATAGGCCACCTAAAAGAATAATGATATAGGTAATCTGTATCAGCAGCCCTACAAGATAGCTTTTAACCATTTTTTCAGTTTGCCTTACAGCTTCCTCCACATTCAGATAATCCTCTTTTTTAAACCACATCAGCAGAAATTTCAAAAAAAGGTTTCTGTATAGAATGATCAGGTAGATATAGATCGGCAATAATCCAATAAATATAACCATGCCAGACAAAGATCCAGCCGCGCCGCTTAAAACTCCGCCTAAAGAACTGAATAACTTTTTGCTTTGCACATTAATGAATTTCACTTGCTCTGCCGGGGAATATCCAAATGACTTGCTAATCCAGATACTTAGGTCATCCAGGTGTTTGGCCACGGTACGTTGAATCTGCGGAAAATCATCTACCAAAGCACCTATCTGACTGGAGAACAGCCAGATGATCAGCGCCACGATGACCGTTAATAACAATATTGGCAAAAAAACCGCAATAACCTCCGGCACTTTTAACTTCCTGAAAAAACGAAAGACGGGTAAAAGTACCAAGCTGAAGAAGAACGCCATCAACAAAGGCATAATGATCGTATTTCCAGCTATGATGATGGTTCCTAAAACAAACAGGCCAATTAGTTCTATGGCCCGTTTCACGGTTACCGGCATTTTGTTTACCATGGGAGCAGTTTTACACTATTAGGAGCGCGCTTTTTTATTACCCAATATAAGCCTTTTATATCGGTTTCCCATTTCGGAATAATAAGTACGTGCGATTCCTCTAACAAATCAAGGATGGTTAAGCTGACAATAATAATGTCAAAAGTAAGGGAGCCGTCGATAACCTATAAACGGTAATGGCATTTACTATATAATAACTCCGTTATGCTTGAGGTTGACAAGTATAACGCTATTCAATCATTATCATTTCTCTGTTTTAAAGGAGATATCGTATCAGTTCTGATTTCCGAATGCCTGATTTGTCCGCCTAAATAGCCAGTTCTTGCAATCAGTCCAAAGCTTATCAAGGATACAGTAAGCGCTATTAAGGCTACACGCCTAACCTGTGACGTATTTTTCAATGTTGCAAAAAGCCCAATCAGCGAAACCCCGCCTGTAAGTATTAAAGCGATAAGATACCAGGGCGGACTCCTCATGATCTTCAATGAGATGTTTTGATATTCCTTTTAAATGTTCAATTGTTTCTTCAGCTCCCTCGCCGGTCGCATAGGCAATACCGGCACCAATTGCTGAGACGATCAAAACATTATAAGCAGCGATCAGTGTATCTTTGTTCCTTTTCCATATCCCATGGATCAGTACAAATGCACCCAAAGCCGTACCAACGATAGGCAGGTGGGTGATCAGCAGGTGGATGTGTGTTTGGTTTATGACTTTTTTATCAAAGGTGATCAACTAACAGCACTGTTTAAATAGCAGTAATCAAGCTAATAAATGATCTTAATCATTTATTGTCGGGTAATGAACGGATAGCTTTACAATCTAAAGAATTACGCCATGAAGATGATTCTAATGCTCACTGACTTTTCGATAAATGCAAACCACGCCGCAAAAACCGCCGCAAAAGCTTTGAGGAATTTAAATGCAGATATACTGCTTTACAACACTTATTATGACCACCCTATACTTCCTACATATGCCGGTGGCCCCTGGGTGGTAGAAGAATTCGTTTTTCGTAAAGATGAAAGCGCGGCACGACTGGGCCAATTGGCTATTCAACTAAGGCATATTATTGCAGATCTAACTACAGAAGGCATTGAACCTAAAATTGATTATCAATTTGGTGAAGGTTCACTTGGCAGAAATACGGCGGCGGTTATTCAGGAGAATAATGTTGACCTTGTTGTAATAGGCAGTAGTACAGATAGTTCTTTAGACCACTTGATCTTCGGCAGAGATACGATGCAGGTGATAGATCATTCGTCCTGTCCCGTATTGATCATTCCGCCAACAGCGGATTTAGCCCGGCTAAAAAAAGTAACGTTAGCCACGGCTTTCGACATGGCCGATATCAATGCAATCAATTACCTAACCGGCTTACAAAAACAGTTACACTTTCACCTGGAAATTGTCCATGTATCCGCCATAGAAGAGGAAGGCGATCCTGTAAAAGAAAAGGCTTTACTTAATCATATCGAAGCAATCAAACAGGATAATATAACCTTTCAGGAAATAAGGGGAAAAGACGTGATTAAACGATTAAATAGGTTATGCAAAGATAACGGATCGGATATACTTGCACTTGTTCATTATCAAAACTCTTTTTTGTCGGGGCTGTTTGACAAGTCTACAACGGTGGCCGCTTTGGACAACCAGCATTTACCTCTGATGGTCATTCCGGCTGAAATGGTCTGATCAACTCGTAACTAACTATTAGCTGATCAAATAAATGGCAATAAATAATTTCGATATACAGGGCCTGAGCAAACAGGAAGTACTTGCGGCGAGATCTAAATACGGAGCGAACAGCCTTTCGTTTAAGAAAGAAAACGGATTTGTTAATGCGTTGATAGGATTGACAAAAGAACCGATGGTCATCTTATTGTTAGTTACCTCATGTATTTATTTTATCAGCGGAAAGGCCGGCGACGGTATTTTTTTAGCTTCAGCAATTGTACTCGTATCAGGCATATCTTTGTATCAGGACTCCAGAAGCCGGAATGCACTCGAAAAATTGAAGGATTTTTCGCAACCCAAATGCAAAGTGATCAGGCACGGAGAAGTTTTAGAGGTAAAAAAAGAAGAGCTTGTTATTGGCGACAGCCTGATGGTAGAGGAAGGCACTTTTATTACTGCTGATGGTATTATTGAACATTCCAATGATTTTTCAATCAACGAAAGCATTCTTACAGGCGAATCCCTGGCTGTTTTTAAAGACAAATCCTCTGCAGACAATCTAATTTTCAGTGGCACAACAGTAGCAAGCGGACTGGCCATTGCAACCGTAACGGCAATAGGTAATCAAACACGATTAGGTAAAATTGGCGGGAGCCTGGAATCTATAGCGGAAGAAAAAACACCCCTGGAAATACAGATCAGCAATTTTGTAAAGAAAATGGTGATCGTGGGGGTTATTGTGTTTCTGACGGTGTGGGGAATAAACTATTTTCATTCGGCAAATATCTTAGACAGTCTCCTTAAGGCGCTTACACTGGCCATGAGTATCCTGCCCGAAGAGATCCCTGTTGCGTTTACTACTTTTATGGCGCTGGGCGCCTGGCGGCTTATGAAAATTGGGGTCGTTGTTAAGCAAATGAAAACAGTGGAAACTTTGGGCAGCGCATCGGTTATATGCACTGATAAAACCGGCACACTAACCGAGAATAAGATGAGCCTGGCGAAAGCGTATGTCCTGAGGGAAGATTGCATTTATAATCTTAATGAAAAGCTATCTGCCGGCGCAGCAGCAGAGCTAATCGCGCTTGCCATGTGGGCCAGCGAACCGATCCCTTTTGATCCGATGGAAGTTGCCCTGCACAATGCCTACGCCCAGACCGATCTGGCAGATGAGCGTCCGGATTATAAAATGGTCCACGAATATCCGCTGGGCGGCAAGCCGCCGATGATGACCCACCTTTTTGAAAATGAAAAAGGGAATCGCATTATCGCAGCCAAAGGTGCACCCGAAGCATTGATCGGCGTCAGCAACCTAAATCAAATCGAGAAAGAACACGTGACTGCTGCAATAGCGGCTTTGGCTATCGAAGGTTACCGGGTATTGGCCGTAGGAGAAGCAAATTTTGTGGGAAGTGATTTCCCTGCTGCACAGCAGGAGTTTCATTTTGCATTCAAAGGGCTGGTTGCATTTTATGATCCGCCCAAGAAAAATATTACCGCTGTATTACAGGGCTTTTACAAAGCTGGTATCAAGGTTAAAATCATCACGGGCGATAACGCAGAAACTACCGGCGCTATCGCGAAGCAAATTGACTTCCGTGGAGCAGACCAATGCATCAGCGGAGACATGCTGATGCAATTGTCAGAACAGGAACTTAGGGAGAAAGTGAAGAAAGCCAACATTTTTACCCGCATGTTCCCGGATGCCAAGCTAAAGATCATCAATGCATTAAAAGCCCAAAATGAGATAGTAGCTATGACTGGAGACGGAGTTAACGACGGCCCCGCACTGAAAGCGGCGCATATTGGCATTGCGATGGGAAAAAAGGGCACAGAGATAGCGAAGCAGGCTGCCTCATTAATTTTATTGGAGGATGACCTTTCAAAAATGGTTGATGCTGTAGCCATGGGCCGGCGTATCTACACCAACCTAAAAAAAGCCATACAGTATATTATTTCCATTCACATCCCTATCGTATTAACGGTATTTATACCACTGGCCTTAGGTTGGATTTATCCGAATATTTTTTCACCGGTGCATATTATTTTCCTGGAACTGATTATGGGGCCGACTTGTTCGATCATTTATGAAAACGAGCCCATAGAAAAGAATGCCATGTTGCAAAAGCCACGTCCGTTCAGCACTACTTTCTTTAATTGGAAAGAGTTGGCGACCAGCATAGTACAGGGGGCAGCCATCACAATCGGAACACTCGCGGTCTACCAATATGCCGTAAGCAAAGCAGCAGATGAACAACTGACCCGTACCATGGTATTTACCACCCTGATATCGGCTAATATTTTGCTCACCTTAGTCAATCGTTCGTTTTACTACTCGCTGCTTACAACTATCAAATATAAAAACAACCTTGTACTCCTGGTTATCGGGCTTACAATCTTTATATCATCGTCACTCATATATATCCGCCCATTAGCAGTTTTCCTCGGTTTCAACTCGCTAAATATGAGTGACCTGGTGATCAGTATAATTATAGGGTTTACCTCCGTCATTTGGTTCGAGCTTTATAAAGCATGGTTACGTAAGGACTCAGATGTAAAAACCTCGTGATAGAAAGTACGCTGATCGTACATTAAAATTTTGAAACAGGTACTTTAGGTGGAGAATTAAACCTGATGACACTTCTTATCAATTGATCAAGACATGATCTTCTTTTTCATCTTACCTGTTATAGTAGCATCGGGTTAAATATTTCTCAGAGAATTTACAGCTTCATTGTGCCGCTTGCCACCACCTTCGTTTTTCCTTGCTTAATAACCTGTCTATTCCCTGCAATACTTGCGCCTAAGGAATTTGGCATACTTCATAAACAAACATTTGGAAATTCATTTTTTTGTCTAAATTTGAAATAGAAAAATTTAGACAAAATGAGTTATTCCATTTCTGATCTTGAGCAATTGTCAGGTGTTTCCGCCCATAATATCCGTATTTGGGAAAGGAGGTACCAAGCATTTACGCCTTCAAGGACAGCCGGGAATACGCGCTTTTATAATGATGACCAGCTAAAGAAATTATTGAACATAGCCGGACTTTACCACGCGGGCTACAAAATTTCTAAAGCCTGCGCGTTAAGCCGGGAGGAAATGAGCAAACTACTCCAGACTGAGATAGATAAAACCCGGCCCGCGCGGCATAAGCATGAGTATTTCATTTCTCAGATCATCAGCAATGCACTAATTTTTCACGAGTATGCGGTAAATGAACTTATAACCAAATCATTCGAGCAGAATGGAGTTTTAGGAACCTATAAATTCGTGATATACCCCATGTTGGTCCGTGCCGGTTTAATGTGGCTGAACAATTCGCTTTGTCCATCACAGGAGCATTTTCTTTCGTCCATCATCAGGCAAAAGCTATTTTCAGCAATCAATGATTGTTTGGAGCAACAGCAAAATAGCAAACCGTTATGGATGCTATTTTTACCGGAAGACGAAGATCATGATATTGGTCTCCTCCTTGCAAGCTATATGTTGCGGACTGCCGGCCATCGGGTGATTTATTTAGGTCCGCAGGTGCCCCTGTCGGCTTTAAGTCATGCGGTTGAAAGTACGCAACCTCAGAACCTGCTTTTTTTCATAACACGTGTAAGGCCAATTGCTAATGCACAGGCATATATTGACCAGCTCGCGTTTACTTTTCAGTCTGTTAAAATATACCTATCTGGCAACAAACAAGTTATAAATAGCGTTCACTTCCCGAAAAACGTGTATTGGTTGGAAACGCTTCCGGATTTTGAACAAATAATAGCGCTGGCTGTATGAGCAAAAAGAAACGAAAAGGCTACAAGATACCAAGCACTGATATCGCGGGATTAAGCGCCGCGGCCTACCTCTTTTTGCAGGACACCCGAGCGTACCAGAACAAGGTGCTCCGTCGACCAGCGTTTATGGCAATGTTTCAATACATCAATTATTAAACTATCTGAAAATCTAATCGATGAAAGAAAAATTTGACCGCCTTTCTGCCGAATGTAGTGAACTGGCAACACGCAGGTACAGTACCAGCTTTTTTCTGGGCATCAATTTTCTTGATAAAGAATTGCATAAGCCTATTTATGCCATCTATGGCTTTGTCAGGCTTACTGACGAAATCGTAGACAGCTTTCATAATTATGACAAGCGTGAATTACTAAATAAATTTAGAAAGGATTGCTTTGAAGCGATAGAGCTGGGTATCAGCCTGAATCCCATCCTTAACGCTTTCCAGGAAACAGTTAATAAATATCGTATAGATCACCAATTGATTAACCAATTTCTGCATAGCATGGAAATGGACCTGGACGACCAGCTTTATGATCAACAAAAATTTGAGGAATATATCCTTGGATCTGCTGAAGTGGTTGGCCTGATGTGCTTATACGTGTTCACAAACGGCAATAAGGACAGTTACGAAGCTCTTAAGCCGGGAGCCATGCGCTTAGGCGCGGCCTTTCAAAAGGTAAATTTCCTGAGAGATATCGGCGCGGACTATCTTCAGCTCAACAGAAGCTACTTTCCGGGGATTGACCTTAAGCATTTTTCCGAAACAGATAAAAAGAAGATAGAACAAGAGATTGAACAAGACTTCAATGAAGCGTTGAAGGACATCCGAAAGCTACCAAAATCTTCCCGCCGGGGCGTCTATTTGGCTTACCAGTATTACCGCGAGTTGTTTAAAAAGATTAAGCTTGCGAGCGCCTGCGTGGTTTTTTCGAAAAGATTCAGAATTTCTAATGGCAGCAAGCTTATATTGATATTCGACACTTTGCTTAAACACCAGCTCAATTATCTTTAAGAACCGTTTTTCAGATGTCCAATTTTTCAGAGGTGTGTCTTATAGCGTTATCAAGATCGTCTGTGGAAGCAATCAAATAGCTCATACGGCTATTATAATCATAGTGATCTATTGGCAAAACCAGGTTTATATTAAGAGGCCGGATCAAAATAAATTGATGCGGCCTCGCTGTCTAACAATTATTATTTAATAACCGGGATTCTGCACCAGTTCGGGCGAATTCCTGTCAATTTCGGGTTGCGGAATCGGCCAAAAGTCATAGTTATCAGCATATTTGGTTTTTACATTCGGGAATAAAGGATTTTGCACAAAGCCGTTCAGCTTCTGTGTTGCGATCCCCCATCTTCTTAAATCGAAATAACGGATTCCTTCCAAAGCGAATTCAACTCTTCTTTCATGACGCACCTTTTCTCTGAACTGGGCTTGAGACAAGCCGGCAGCAAGGTCGGGCATGTTAACCCTTTTCCTAACCAGGTTAATTGCGCTATAGGCACTTGCATCGGGGCCTGCTGCTTCATTCTGTGCTTCAGCATACATCAGCAATATATCTGCATAACGTAATAAAACAAAGTCATTATCTCCTTTTGCTCCGTAGTCAGGATCTACAAGTGTTGGATCAAGCCATTTTTTTACGGCATAGTAACCTACTATCCATGAATCCTTTCCGGGCTGGGCAACGGCATATGATCCTGTAAATGGCCATCCCTGCGCTTTGGTATCACCTGGAAAAAACAGGGTCATCCGCATCCGGGGGTCACGATTATCGAACGGTTTCCCCTTTACATAAACTGCAGATGAGCTTGTGTCCTTACCATCGGCAGCTTCATACTCGTTAACCAAATCCTGGGTTGCCAATTCTCCTTTCCAGCGTTGTAAAGGAACGCTGATGCCATTATCCTGATGCGACAGATTTGGCAGCTGGTATTTAACCGAAAACATGATTTCCGGGCTGCTGTTCTGCGCAGGTTTATAAAAATTTGAAGGATAAGATGGGTTTAACGAAAATCTTCCGCCTGCAATAATGGCGCTGGCCAAAGCGGCGGCCTCAGCGTATTTTTTTTCAAATAGCAATGCCCTCACCTTATAACCCTGAGCTGTAGCTTTAACAGCATGTCCGTTGCCATAAGCAACATCCGGTAAACCGGCTATAGCCTGGTCGAGGTCTGCCTCTACTTGTTTCAAAACATCTGCCCTGGTAGATTTGGCCATGTGTTTCTTATAATCCAGTGTAAACGGATCGGCAGTAGTGATGATCACATTTCCGTACAAGATTGCAAGCCAGTAATAATTAAACGCACGCAGAAAATAGGCTTCTGCCTTGTATTGTTTAAGTTTATCGCCGGTAAGTACTTTATCTACGTTTGCCAAAAAATAGTTAACAGAGGCTATAGCAGTATAATTATTTACGTAATAAGAAGACTGATAAAGATTATAAGTATCAAAAACGCCGGGGGATAAACCAGATGACAGCGCACTGGTGCCGCCACCATAATTATATTGCCCGTAAGAATTATCGCTAAAATTATCCCATGCAACTACCTCATATTGAGATGTGGAATAGCTCCCTCCCTGTGCATATAAGAAATTGTAACAGCCTGTTAACGCCAGGTCGGCATCACTTTCTGACTTCCAAAAATTTTGGGTTGAAAGTTTATCCGGTGGGTTAAGGTCAAGGGAACTTTTCTTGCAGGATACCAGCATGACTACCACCGTCATGAGTATGAATATATACTTATTATAAAGTTTCATAATCTTTTTCTTTAATAAAATTTAAAGTTTAATGGAGGCTCCAAAGGTTATAGTTCTGTTTTGCGGATAAGTAACGTAGGTTCCGTCTCCTACCCGTTCCGGATCAAGTCCCGGATATTTACTTATAGTAAATACGTTATCAGCAGCTACAAAAACCCTCAATGATTTTATCGACACCTTTTTCAGCGCAACTAAAGCGAAATTATAACCCAGCTGCAAGCTTTTAAGACGAACGAACGAGGCATCCTTTAAGAAATAAGTAGAAGGATAATTTTGCACGGCGGAATAACCATCTGCCACATAAATCTTAGGCATTGTATTGGTGTGGTTAGTTGGAGTCCACCGATTTAACCAATCTGTTGTTGGCACAGAACCTTGCCTGAAAGGTTCAATTCCCCAACCATTAACATAAGCCTTTTGGCCTTGAGAACCATATAGCTGAGCGCTAAAATCAAACCCCTTATAAGCAGCGCCGATATTAGCCGAATATTGATATGAAGGGAATCTGCCGCTCACATAAGTTCTGTCATTGGCATCTATTTTACCGTCGCCGTTAACATCTTTTATCTTCAGGTCGCCGGGAGTAGGTGTAACCGGTTGTTTAGGCGAATTGTCAATCTCCTGCTGACTTTGGAATATTCCGTCCCACACGTACATGTAGTAAGCATCCAGTTCATGTCCCTCTTGCCTGATGGTGTGGTCGCTGATATCTTTCGATCCATACCTTTCAAGCTTGTTTTTATAGGTTTGAAGATTTACCCCTATCGAATAGGAAAAATCCCTGCCAATCCTGTCGTTGTATTGAAGAGCAAACTCGAAGCCTTTATTACGAAGCGCTCCGTCATTAATGGTTGGTGCGTTTAAACCAATGTAGAATGGCACCTGCGAGCTTCTCAAAATATCAAAAGTATATTTATTGAAATAGTCGGCCGACAAAACAAGTTTGTTATTTAAAATGGACATATCGAGACCAATGTCGCCCACCCGGGTAGTTTCCCAGGTCAGGCTTGGATCAACCAGGGTATTTGCGATGAACCCGGAGGAAACAGAGCCGCCAAAGGCATAATTAGCGCCCGACAAAGTTGACTGATATGGATAGGTTCCGATATTCTGATTGCCTAACTGCCCCCATGAACCACGGATTTTAAGGTCATTTAACCAGGAAACATCCTTCAGGAAATTCTCCCTGGAAACACGCCAGCCGCCGGAAAATGAGTAGAACGTTCCGTACCTTGTGTTTGAAGGCAAACGGGATGTTCCATCATATCTGATGTTAGCGCCCAGTAAATATTTGTCCGCATAATCATAATTGGCACTGCCGTAAAACGAGCTGATTGCCCATGCCGATGACGTGCCGTTGTTGGTTTGCCCATCGGAAGGTCCTGCATTCAGTTCCCGCAGATAATTTGTTACATATTGGGTACGGGATGCATTGATGTTACTGGCATTGTTTTTTTCCCGCTGATAACCGGCAAATGCAGAAAAATTATGAAGTCCAAGGCTCTTTTTATAAGTCAGCTGACTATAATATACCGTATAAATATTATCTGAATTGCCCACATTTAAACCCGGCGACCCGTCATCAAGATTACCCGCAGGAGACATATCACTATAATAATATGTAGGAATTACCGGCCTGAAGTCATTGAATTTATAGTACCCATAATTAAATCCACCTTTGTTTTCCCAACGCAAGCCTTTAAAAAGATCGATATCCAGGGATAGGTTGCCTTGCAAATAATAATCGTTACCACGCGTTCTGATGTCCTCGCCTACAATAGCTGCGGGATTTTTATTACCCTGCTCATTGGAGTATGCTTTTTTTATCCATCTGCCATCTGAACTTTGGGCAGGATATAATGGTGATTGGGCCAGTGCTGAAAGAAATTGGTCGCTTGCGCCATTTTCAGGAGTCAGTTTTCTGCCGTACCGCATCTGTATATCCGATCCAAAAGTGATCCGTTTATTTAGTTTTGAGTTTAAACCCAGTGAAAACGTATATTTTGAATAATCAAATCCCCGCATCACACCAGGCTGGTTCGTGATCCCTACGCCAACGCTATATGTTGTACTATCCTTACCTCCGCTCATGTTCAGGTAATGGTTTTGCGTATAGGCTGTACGAAAAATATCGTTCAACCAGTTATGATTGGGGTACTTTACCCTATCGGTTGCGTTTTGATACAGATTTATTTGATCCTGCGTATATAAGGGTGCAAGTGAAGAGTTTGTACGCGCCTCATTTGACAATTGCATATACGTTGCCGAGTTAGTGATTATGTCAGGGAGCTTAGTTGCTTTGGAAACACCCAGATTATATGTATACTGGATAGCCAGACTACCGGCCTTACCTCTTTTGGTTTTTACCACAATTACGCCGTTGGCACCCCTTGAACCGTAGATGGCGGCCGAAGAAGCATCTTTTAATACAGATATTGATTCAATGTCGTTAGCATTCAATACATCAAGACTTCCCGGAATCCCATCAACAATGATCAAAGGATTAGATCCGGCCCCACTGAAAGTACCAACGCCCCTGATTGTTAATTGAACATTTTCGTTTCCAGGTTCTCCTGAACCTTGAACCACCTGTAAACCAGGTAACTTTCCTTGCAGCAACGCCGTGGGCGAAGTAGCTACTCTTTTATTAAGCTCATCGCCGGAAACTGTAACCACGGCACTGGTTAATTTATGCCTGCTTTGTGTGCTGTAACCCACAACAACAACCTCGTTCAAGGCCTTGTTTTCTTCCTGCAATTGAATATTGACAACTTTTTGACCATTTATCGCCACTTCGCGGGTTACATAACCCAAATAAGTGACAACCAGCGTTGCGTTATAATCGGGTGCATTTATCGTATAATTACCCTGGCTATCGGTTGCTACTGCCGCAGTTGTTCCCTTTACCTTAATGGTAACCCCCGGTAACCCTGCCCCCAGGGCATCAGTAACCTTTCCGGTAATCTTCACGTCCGCTACATCCGGTTCGTCGGTTTTATTTTCACTATTTTCGGAACCGGTGTCGGCAGAGGTTCGCAGTTTTTTGAGGATAATTTGATTATTAACTATTTCAAATCCAATACCATTAGCAAGAAAAACCTGCTCCAATATCGTTTTTAAATCTTTCTGCCCTCCGGCAGTGGTCACTTTTCTTTGATTATTTAAGGTTTCTTTGAAGTATACAAACTTAACGCCCGCTTTTTTTGAAAGCATATTAAGAAAAGACTTCATATCCATATCAACAGCGGCGATATCAACCTTGCGGTCCAGGACTCCCTGCGCGCGCGTGGTGCCGGCTACCGATACACCTGCAAATATGATGGCCAACAAAATCTGGCAACAGGATAACTTCATAATTTTATACCAGTTGATCGATATTAGTAAATTAATATTCATACATTAGTGTGTTTTATTTGGTAAAAAAATGAGACAAAAACGCCCCCGCACCTCTACGAAAGGTGTGTAATGCTACACGGCCGGGGCCCGAAGAAAGCGTGGTAACGACACGCTTTCTTCATTTTACATAAGTGGTGTTTGCTGAGGTTAATCTTTCTTCATAATTTAACTTTAGGGTTAATAATAATTGGTTAATTGGTTGTTATGGCTCTCTGTAACACAAACTTCTTCCCATCGGTTACATAGCTAACATTGAGCAGTTTTTCAAGTACTTCCATTATTTCAGGCAAACTTTGATTACTAAAATCAGCCTGTAACTTTGCTTCCGCAAGATCATGGTCCCCTGCAGGCAGCATAATGATCACATCAAATTGTTGTTGAAGCACACGAACTGCTTCTCTAAGCGAAACATCATTAAATGAAAGGCTGGTTTTTCCCCAAATTTTTAACGCCGAGTGCTTCTCTACAAGGCTAACTTCAAGTTTATCAGCCTTTTTTGCTGTTACCTGCCAAACCGCTTTTTGCTGAGGATGTAGCATAACATCTGCATTGCCTTTATTTCTATCAGCTATCGCGACAGATACTTTTCCGGTAACTACTGCTACTTCGGCACGAAGTGCATGTTCATTATCCTTTACACTAAAACTGGTTCCCCAAACTTTGGTGGACATGTGTGCTGTCCGGACAATAAACGGATGTGCGTGATCTTTTTTCACGTCAAAAAACGACTCGCCGGTGAGCGAAACAGTCCGGAACTGACGATTAAATGAGTGATCGTACGTAACTACTGTCCCCGGGTTGAGCCAGGCCGTACTACCATCGGGCAACGTTACTTTTTTTATCTTTTGCCCTGTATTTACAATCCTGATAACATCACTATTAACAGTTGACTTATTTACTGCCGATTGGTTATGCCATAAAAAGCCCACTGTAATAAAAATCAAAATACTGGCTGCTATTGCCGCCGCCCGGTAATAATTAAACTTTTTTACGCGGGGTTCGGACAACCGTATTTTTTCGCGTATTCCCAATATCAACCGGTCTTCTAATGCCTGCTTGGCCTCCGGTGAAAGCTGGTCATAAGCATCCGGTTCATTTTCCGTCGCATTAAACCAGTTAAGTACCGCCGCCTCTTCGTCAGCATTACATTTCCCTGCAAGGTATTTTTCAATCAGTTCCGGTAAAATAGGGTGCATGGTGTTAATATTGTCCTTTTAATAACTAAGACAGTTAAGACTTGTGTAACACCCAAAAGAATTTGATATTTTATTTAAAAAAAGTTCTCAGGCAGAGTAAGGAGTATATAATAGCAAATGTAAACAATTGATGAAGAGACAATCGCAGAAACCGAAGCGCCCGGTTCATATGATTTTCAACTGTTTTTTCGGTAATACCCAATTCGGCCGCAATCTGCTTATTAGATTTGTATTGTTTCCGGCTGAGTTCGTAAACCGTCCTGCATTTTTCGGGGAGTAAATGAAGATTGCGGTCAACCTCCTGCCCAATTTCTTTAACGATCAGAATTTCCTCAGGGGCGGTTTGCGGAACAGGCGCCACTAAACGCAAAACTTCGGTTGCCCTTTCGCGAAGCAGTTGCTTATGGATATGATTCAAAACCAAATTTCGTAAGGCAATGTACAGATATCCGCTCAGTGTCGACTTTATATACAATTGCCCGCGCTTGATCCATAAGTTCACAAACAGGTCCTGTACCAATTCTTCTGCTATTTCTGCTTCGCGGCACCTTTTTAGTGCAAATGAATATAAAGCCCCATGATACCGATAAAAAATTTCCGTAAAAGCCGCATGGTCAGAAAAATTTAACCGCTCAACCAACTCTTCATCGGTTAATGTTTTCCAATTGTTCATGCTGAAACTAAATTTAAAATTGGTTACAGGGCGAAAAAGCGCACCAGAATTCAAATCTAAAATAGTATTTTAATTTTTCATTAACATAATCCGACTTTCTTATGTACGAATCAGGCATTTTATTAAGGCTTTTATACAATTTTTATTTTTTATTAAATTGTTGATTAACTAGCAAAAAACCCTCCTGGTTGATCCTATTAGCCAATTTTGTTTGCATTCCTAACTATTTGATTATAATAACAAAGGTGGTCAAAGCTAAATTGGTGGGCAGTAGTCGATATGTTGGTTTATCCATTATGCGCATAATGCGCATATACAAATCATCGGCTGGATAAAATCTCTTCGGTTATTCATATTCGGAGAACAACAACCATATACTAATAGACGCCGTTGTCTTAAGTTGACGCTCGCCGCTACTCGCTCCTCAAGCTTTTCACAGGATTAGCCAGTGCCGCTTGTACAGCTTTGTAGCCTACAGCTGTCCACGCAATCGCCACCGATGCTGCTATCGCTCCAATAAATATGTCCGGGCCGATAGTAATTCTATAAGTGTAATCCTGCAGCCATTTATGCATAAAATAGTAACCTATCGGAGCTGATATAGCAAACGCGATGACAATAAGTACTGTAAATTCTTTGGAGAACAGGTACACGATATGGCCTACAGTGGCCCCTAACGTTTTACGTATACCCATTTCTTTAGTGCGTTGTAAAGCCATAAACGATACCAGGCCATACAAGCCAAGGCACGAGATGAATATGGCTATACCTGCAAATATTTTATAAAGCGTGGCTAATTCATCCTCATTTCTATAAAAGTCAGCGATTGTTTTGTCGAGGAATTGATATTCATATACGCCTTCCGGGAAAGTTTTGTTCCATAGGCTTTCAATACCGCTAAGAGTTTGCCTTACGTTTTGAGGTTGGATTTTGATATTCAACTTGGAATACTGCCTCTTCCACGGGCCCATCAATACAGGCGGGATAGCATTACGCAGCGAAGCCACATTATAATCTTTGACCACGCCAGTAATCTGCGCATTTAATTTTTTATCATCCCAGAGCATAATATATTTGCCTATGGCTTGTTTTGGATCAGTAATACCCAGTTTATGTATCAAAGTTTCATTAACAACATAGCCTGATATGGTATCTGTTTTTTTGTATGGACTACCGGCCAAAAATTGAATATCATATAACCTGAAATAATCAGCGTCGGCCCATTTCAGGCAGGCAGCAAAGTCCACCTGTTTAGGTGAATTATTGAATTTAAAATCGCTAAACCAACCACTATTATCAGACGGGCCGTATAGGCTTACACTTACATCTTTTATACCTGATTGCTGTAAAAGCTGGTCTTTTAGCGCACCTACTCTTGCCCGACTGACGCTATCGCCGGGGAAGGGAACAGTAATTACAGCATCTTTATTAAACCCAAGCGATTTTTTCCTAAAATAATTCATCTGGTAGATGAGCACCAGGGTACCGATCACCAGGAACTGTGCTATGCAGAATTGCGCCACCACTAACACCCGGCGTAACGAAATTCCGCTTGCGCGGCCGGCGTTGATCTTATTTCTTAATGCCCCTATTGGGTTAAATCCTGATAAAACCAGTGCCGGATAGAACCCGGCTAAAAAAGTAACCCCGATAACCACACCTGCTAAAAACAAGATCACCATTGGATCTCCCAGGAAACTCCCGCTCAGCCGGATCTCGAGCAGGTTATTCAACATCGGTAATACCACAAGCGAGATTATCGAGGCCAGTATAACCGCGAATAAAGTAATGATCAGGGTCTCGCTGATGAATTGAATGACTAATTGATAGCGGTTACTACCCAAAACCTTACGTATACCCACCTCTTTTGAGCGGTTTACAGCCTGGGCAGTAGCCAGGTTGATAAAGTTAACACAGGCAATAATGAGCAAAAATAAACCGATCAAACTGATAACACTGATCAGTTGCTTACTGAACGGGTGGCCGCTGTATACACCTACCTCGGTATTATAATGCATGTCTTTTAATGCCTGTAGTTGAAAGATCTCGTTTTTATTATAAGGTGCCGGCACATGCTTTTTTGCGAACACCGCCAGCTCGGCATTAAACTGTTTTTCGATCATACCGGGGGGCAAAATAATATAGCAATTCCTATCGCCGAAGGTACTTACCCAATCCTGTGCATTGCCGCTGAGGTCGCCTCCTTTTTCAATGAGCGTTAGCCAGGAAACGGCAAGCTTCATTGGGAAATCAGTATTAACCGGGGTGTTCTCAAAGATCCCGGTCACTTTAAGATCGCGTTTGTTTTCGTACCTTATTGTTTTCCCCATCGCCTTATGCCAGTCGCCGAAAAACTTGTCTGCTTCATCACGGGATAGTGCAATGGTTTTAGGTTCGGCTAAAGCTGAGTTTTTATCTCCCGCCAGCCATTTGAAATCAAACATCTGGAAAAAACCAGGATCAGCATAATAAGCCAGATCTTCTTTAAATTTTTTCAATGGAACCCCATTACGCCCATCACCTATAGTATAATGCGAGCCGTCATTCTTCATAATGTTAGCCAGCTGCTTTATTTGCGGAAAATCAAGCTTCAATCCTTCAATTAGCGGCAGTGGCGTCCCTTGGCCGGCATGCGTTCCGTCAGGGCCGCTGCTCACCGTAACAATACGATAGATCCGGTCTTTATTGGCATGAAAACTGTCGAAACTGGTTTCATATTGAACAATTAGGAATATGAGCAGGCAGGCTGCTATCCCTATTGCCAAACCGGTAATATTAATAGTAGCATAACTTTTATTGCGTATCAGGTTACGCCAGGCAATTTTGAAGTAATTTTTAAACATAACGTTTCGATTTGGTTTCTTAACGGTCCAGCCGGGTGCTGTTTCCTGGTTTAAAATTACCGGCGTAAAATGGGCTTGGCGTTCCAAGTTATAATATGGTCGCTCTTTTTTCAGTTCAAGTTTATATTCGACCGGACTTTTACCTGTCATTTGTTTAAAAGTGCGGTTAAAGGTGGTTTTTGAGTTAAATCCTGATTCGAAGGCTATGCCGAGTAGGGTCAAATGATCATAAGCCGGATCCTGCATTTTCCGGACCACTCCGGCAACCCGATACTCATTAATGAAATCATTAAAGCTTTTTTTGAGCACTGTATTAATGATCCGGGACAATTCATTGGGATGCAGGTCGAGTTTTTCGGCCAGCGAACGTAAATTAAGTTCCGGATCCTGGTAATACAGGTTGGCTTTCATGACTTTCTTCAGCCAGGTACCCTTTTGCTTTGACTCTCCCGGTAACGCCGCTTTAAAAACCCGCGGAGCAACCAAGTGTAAGCCAACCTCCGGCCTTAAAAAAGCGACAGCCGCCATCCGGATGGTCAATATCGCTAAAATGAGATACAGGGGGTAGTAAGCCTGCATTCCTAATTGATTATGGTAATAAAAGTGGTTTGTGACCGCAAGGAGCATCCAGCACAGCCACAAGATGCCGAAACCGGTTAGCGAACGTTGCAGCCATCTCATTTCGTGCCGGTACCGATCTCCCCCAGTAAATTTAATACTCCGGTAAAAGTTTGCCATCAGCTTGTGGGAGGCATACAGATAAATAATGACGGAAATAAACGCAAGCAGTTGAAATGCGGGGTTCAGCCGGTGAAAGGTCAGTGTATCATAAGCGGCTTTGCCTGTTTTAATACTATCGTTAATTTCCAATAGCTGAGTGCACAGTTCGAGCAACAACGGAATAAAATGCTGTAAATCTCTAAATCTGAATTTATACTTCGGCCGGGTTATTTTAAGTACATAAAAGAAAATCAGGGGGCCAAACCCAAGCGAAAATTGCAGCGGTAACCGGCTCCAATAAGGGATATAAGTTGCCAGTTGAATGTCAATGGCTAATATGCGGGCCATGTGCAAAACAACAACGATCAAAGCCAGGGCGAAAAACCGGTTAGCGGCGTTGTTTATCCTTTTAGTGAACCATAAAAGCAAAGCAAAGCCCATCCCGATGAAAATAGCTCCCAAAAAGGCCAGGTCGTAGGCGTTGATATGGAATATATAGGTATTCAATTACTTCAAATGGCGCAATCCCTGTTCCAAATTTACAACATATTGATACACAAAAACTTACCGACTTGTTTATATATTTAGTGTAACACAACCGAACATATGGTTGTTCGGTTATAGCGATTCGTATTTGAGCTTAATAGCCCCAGTCTGGCATATGCTGTATTATAAATAGCATTAAACAACAACGGGATGATAAAAACAGCGACAGGGGGGTGTGCTTAAAGTAGTCAAAATACATTTTGATTGTTGGCCCTGATGACTGATGTACTTATCTCATTTGGGTGAAAGACCTAATTGTTTAAACACCTGCGTAACAGCATCCGCAATGATAACGTTGCCTTTATCTGAAGGGTGCAACCCATCATAAGTAAGATTGACTGCGGCCGGCGGATAAGGATATTCGTCGTTTTTAGGATCAAAAGGTATTCCGACCGACTGGGGATAAATATAATTCCTGTACATGCCGTTTTTGGGGTCCTTTAATCGTTTAAATCTTACCAGGTCCTCCATTTTAAGCAAGGGATGGTGATAAAGGTCTACTACAGGAACCTGCTCATACCGTCCGATAGCAATTACGGCATTTGCGAAATCCTCCAGCGATTGTCCGTTCTTTTCCTGATAGGAACCAAACGCATTATTATTAGCATCGGAGATATAAACAAAATCATTACGCTGCATAGGCGTGATCAGTACGATCTTTGCCTCCGGGTTCAACTGACGGATTTTGTCGATAATGATCCGGAATGAACCATATGCGGTTGTATTTCCGGTGCCTTGCACATAATCGTCAATCTTTCCGACAGGCCTTCCCTGCCACCAGTCGTTGGTACCCAGGAAAACGGAATAAATGTCGGCCTTAACCAAACCGAGGCGGTCAATATTCCCGGCAATGCCACCGGATGTCCAGCCGTTATGGCCCTGGTTAATATACCGCAGGTTGGGTAACAACTCCGTCACGCGCGTCAGGTACCCTTTTTTTACCCTGTTTCCGGTTTCGTCAGGATGATCGTTCAGGTAAGTGATCGAGTCGCCTATGGCAACCCATGTCAATTCTTTTTCTTTAAATGAACATAAGATAAGAACGCTAAATAATACTACAAGATACTTTTTCATGTTTTAAATAAAGGTTCCCGGGTTTGGTACTCAATTTTGTATTTAATAAACCTACACAAATCCCGGCCAGGTTTCGCATAGTTTTTTGCGCTTTTATAAGCCGCCGAACCGGAAACCCTGAAAACACTTCAGGGGCTCTTCAATAATTTCGGCGAATATCTTGTATCAGCTTATTAATTTCCCAGGTGTCGCTGGTATACCGGCAGATCTTTTATTGATCGGCCAGTAATAACACAACACGCTGGTCTTGTGGCCTGATGCGGTATAAACAGCCATTAGTGGCTTTTTCCAGGGTGCCCTGCTGCATAGCAAGCCGGTAGGTATGGCCATCAAATTCATACAGGGCGCTGTTGCCTGTCAATTGTTTAAACGGGGTTTTAGCGCCTTCAGCAATGCACAAGTCCAGGGACCAGTCGCCGGCCGGATGGTTCTTCGCTGTGATGGTCAGGGATTTCTCGCTCATATTGATTTCGAAATAACCTTTACCAACAGGCCATGAAGCATGGGCCGTCGTCGTATTCAGATTTGTGAAAACAGGATCTCCTCCCTGAACCGGCACCTCCCCGCCCCCGTCGTTCATCATCAGGCGAAAGCCCTCAGGTTTGCCGCGCTTTCCCCATTGAAAACCATCTGCCAGCGGGAGCGTGTAAAAGAAACTTTGATTAACGGTAGTAACGTTATTCAGGTATTTATCCGGCACGGTTTCGTTAAACAGGTGGATATCGGTTATCCGCAACGTACCATTTTCCCAAAGCAGGTTGGTCCTGTAAAACCTGCTGTTATACCAAACGGTTTTCTTATCGCTGTTTTCCAGGTCCCTGCTTACCGTAAAGGTTGTCGCCGGGGTTACCTTGTAGGTACGTTTAAACCATTCGCCCGACTGTGCCATGGTTTCTACGCGAACCTTGCCCTGTTTGCGGAGACGGGCAATAACCGGCATCTGCCATTCCAGCCCTTTTTTCATGGCATCCCAGGTGAATGAATTTTCCTGCCCAGCCTGCGTATAATTGTAACCGAGCGAGGAATCGTTGGCAAAAGTTTGTAAAAACCAGTTGATCCACTGCTCATTTCCGCCAGCATGGGGATAAACAGGCTCAAGCGTGGTTACCGAACTGCCATCGGCGTATTGCCGTATAGGGTCGCTGCCCAGCATCCTGAATACCGGCACGGGCAACTGCTTATCTGCATGCTGGGCAGGCATATAAGCGTTTAAACGGCTCGGGTAATACGCCTGGTTCCAGTAACCGCCCCAAAGGGTGAAACCGTCGGTTCCTACCTGGTCTTTACAGTTGGCAGAGGCAACAATCTTATATTTATCATACATGTAATTCAACGAATGAGCGTCGATGACCCATGAAGCGATGGATTTGGGATAATACCCGAATATGCTTTTAAAATCGGCAAAATAAACGTCGATGATCTTTTCACGTTCGGCAGGCGTGTAACCCACAGAAAAACCGATGTCTGAATGCCAGTCCCAGGCATATTTTCCCCGCCATTTGATCCCGGCTTTTTCAATCAGCGGTTGCGGCAACTCCCACCATCCCCCAATCTCAAACTCATCTTTCGGAAGCGTTTTCAGCAATTCCTGGTAGCGCTTATCGATCAGGGCATCGTACTGTAACAAAAAAGTTCCGCCCAGGTGATATTGCTTCATCAGCGCAATCTGATTTACCACGGTCTGGTACAGGACATCTTTGGTGATACTCGCATCACGTGGTTCTATATCGCGGATGAAATTGACAATGTTAACGATTTTAGGCGTATGGCCTGGCTTTGTTTTTTTTTGAGCGAACAAAGGTGCGGTAACGACCGCCGCCATTACCGCTGAAGTGAAGATCAAAAGAGTTTTAAATCTCATAGACGATAGTGCTTTTATTTTCCGGGAACAGGTATCGATAGCTTTGCGCGCGGATGAACAAGTATTCCGTTTGGCTGGTTTATAGCGATATAATCGCTAAGTTATCATAATTCGATTTCTTCAAATAGCCTGCTAAGATATATAATGCGTATCCGTAACCGTCCCCAACTGTCTGTCGGAGCAAACCCGGTCGATTAACCGTACTGGCTGCTTTACATACCGCAGGAAAATGAAAAACGACAACTATCAAAAACTCCGCAGATTTTGCCTCTCACTTGAACCGCGCAAAATAATACACTGTCCGGATCAGTTGCTCCCGGTTTGCAGCATAATAGATAGGCATAAGGCAAGGTAATTATCGATTCAGGCTTAAGCTTGATTTGATTGCTGTCAGTTCTCCTAAAAGGCGCGTTTCTTTTACCATATCTTCCATGCCCAGCTCTTTGACTATCCTTGCGATCTCCAGGTTGAGGGTGGCGATTTCCGTAGGACGATGTTCATTGATGTCCTGCAGGGTAGATATCAATTGTCCATCGGATGAGCGGCTGATGGCAAGCAATGTCCCGGTTACCTCTTCCTCCGGAAGGGAGACGCCACAAACGTTAGCTACCTGGATACACTCTTTAATTATTCGTTTTCCGATTGCCAGCGCTTCATTATTACGGTGAAAAATACCGTTATCAATGTTCAGCAAAGCGCACACAGAGTTGAACACGCAGTTGACGATCACTTTTTTCCAGATCACTGCCTGGATGTCTGATTCTGGTTTAAAGGAAAATGCAGGACTGTTTATTTCTGATACGACTGCTGCAAGACTTTCCTCATTGCCATTGACCACCCCTACCGAGCAGGTTGCTACCGGCTTGAACCGGATCACGTTATCGGCGGTAAACTGGCCCGTCACAAACAACACGCAACGATATAACTGCGTAAAACCAAGCATAATAAATGGCTGCTCCACATTCAGGCCATTCTGCAAAAGCACAACTGGATAATGGACTCCTTTCAAAGTTAACTTCGCTGCTAACTCGCTATTGGCAAATGATTTGGCGGTGATGATAACGATACCATCAATCGTTTTTATTTGACTGAAAGTTTTTACATCAATGTTTTCACTTACTTCTGATCCGTCTGGCAAGTTAATCCTGATCCTTTCAGATGTGCCCGGCAAGCCATCAACAGTTCCACGGATCAACAGCACATTCTTACCGGCATGCTTTAATATAACCGCGAGCGTGCGGCCAATGACGCCCGCTCCGGCAATATAAATCGTTTTCATATCTGCTTTGTTTCCAGGTTATCGCTTGCAATAAACCACGAGGGAAGCTTTAGCCAGGGCCGCTTTGTTAAGCAGGTATCCTGATAAAGCAGCCGGCGTGCCAGTTGCAATACCCAATTTATCTGTATTCAACGCGTAAACCGTGATGATGTAACGATGCGGTGCTTCTCCTTCACCAGGGCAGGGCCCCTGGTACCCGGCGGCGCCCGTGTCATTAATGCTTTGCAAACTACCGGCCGGCGCCGCGCTGACTTTTGGGTCACCTGCTCCACGTTTCAGTTCCGTAACAACCGGGGGGATATTGACAATCACCCAATGCCAGAACCCGCTCCCTGTGGGGGCATCAGCGTCATACATGGTAATCGCGAAGCTTTTTGTACCTGCAGGTGCATTTGACCAGCCGAGCTGCGGCGAATGATTTTGTCCGTTGCAGCCAAAGTTGCCGGCCACAAATTCATTGGTGAACTGACCGCCAAGGTCTGCACTTTTAAGGGTGAATGTCTGTGCAGATGAGCAGTAATAACTGATTGCAAAAGCGCAAAAGAGGATAAACTTTTTCATGCCTCAAATATGCCTGCGTATTGCATAAGGCAATTGTTGCTGAAAGTTCAGAATATAATGAGAAAAGCTCAAATTATGGCGTTTTACGGTAGTTCGCTGGAGTTACGCCATATTTCCTTTTGAAAGCCGTGTTGAAATTGGACACGTGCTGATAACCGTAGTCCAGGTATAGCTCGCTGGCCGACTTGCCTTTTAGCAGTTCGGTACATGCCATTTCCAGTTTCCGCTCCCGGATGTATTTTTGAGGAGCTACCCCGTAATCTCTTTCGAAGTCACGCTTAAATGACGAGACGCTCCGGTTACTCAGAAAGGCAAGTTCATCAAGTGTAAGGCTGCCCAACAGGTTATTTTCAACAACGGTCTTTAGAGATATATCTGCAGGGTTGCCGAACATGCCGGTCAAAAGTTCGGGCCCCAACTCATGCAAAGCGGTTAGCAACTCAGTAAGTTTGAGTAAGGCCATTTCATAAGAAAGGTTTTGCCTGCCGGCGATCAGGGATTTTATGTTGCGTACATACTCATTGATATAAGTGTTGGTCTTGAAATAAATATACGGCGCATCACCGGCGCTGGCTCCCCCCTTGCCGGGACGGCTTACCGTGAATTCCTGCCCGATGCTGCGCGGAAAAAAGACAATTACACTACCATAGGGCTCGGCATTATTGCTGTGCTCGGCAATAATTGAATTGCCCTCAGGTATCAGCATGCCGTAGCCCGGAGTAAGAATAGTGTTTTCAGCGGCGCGATAGATCTGTTTTTGACCGTTTTGTACAAAGCTGACCGCGCACCGGCTAAAAAAAACGCGCGTACGGAAAGCGCTGCCTTTATCATGATAATCCACGAAAGTGATCTCACCAGCCGAAGTGTGGGAATGGTGACGTGTAACTTCCGGTACTTTTATGATTTCCATGCTGTTTTTTGGAACAAATAAACCGCAAAATACGCTCAATCCAAAATGGGTGCGGACAAAAAACCGCGGTTCATGGGCTAAAACCTTGACTTTTCCCTGATACCTAACCAGCGATTCATTCCTTAGATTTGTTGTTAGTATGAAGAAAATTGGCTTTTTATCATTCGGACACTGGTCCGACCACCCTGCATATAAAACGCGTACCGCGGCTGATACCTTGCTGCAGTCTATTGATCTGGCGGTTGCTGCCGAAGAAATTGGCCTTGACGGCGCTTATTTCCGTGTCCATCATTTCGCGTCTCAACTGGCATCTCCCTTTCCTTTGCTATCGGCTATCGGTGCAAAAACAAGTCGGATTGAGATCGGCACAGGCGTTATCGATATGCGGTATGAGAACCCGCTTTATATGGTTGAAGACGCCGGTGCCGCCGATCTGATCTCGGGCGGACGGTTACAACTGGGCATCAGCCGCGGTTCTCCGGAACAGGTGATCGAGGGCTGGCGTTATTTTGGATATGAGCCTGCCGAGGGCGAAAACGACGCGGATATGGGGCGAAAAAAAGCGCTGGTGTTTTTGGATAAGTTAAAAGGTGTTGGTTTCGCCGAGCCAAACCCCTACCCTATGTTTCCAAATCCACCGGGCTTGTTACGTTTGGAGCCCTACTCAAAAGGACTGCGGGAACGCATTTGGTGGGGCGCCGCTTCTAACGCCACGGCCGTTTGGGCAGCCGAACAGGGAATGCATCTGCAAAGTTCCACATTAAAGTTTGATGAAAGCGGCAAGCCTTTCCATGTGCAGCAGGCCGAGCAAATCAGGGTGTATAAAGAGGCGTGGAAGAAGGCCGGTCATGATCGCGAGCCAAGGGTGTCAGTAAGCCGTTCTATTTTTGCATTGGTAAACGACCATGACAGGCTTTATTTTGGCCAGCAAGGGAAAGGAGCAGACAGTTTCGGTTATATAGAGGCGGACAAGCGGGCGGTCTTCGGCAGAAGTTATGCCGCTGAACCAGACCGGCTGATCGCCGAACTATCAAAAGATGAAGCCATCCAGGAAGCAGATACGGTGCTTTTGACGATACCTAACACCTTAGGTGTTGATTACAATGTGCATGTGCTGTCTTCAATCCTAGAGCATGTGGCTCCCGGGCTGGGTTGGCGTTAAAACACTTGATAAGCGCATGCGGAATGCAGCCATCCTGACGGTAGGCGCCTATGAT
Source organism: Mucilaginibacter sp. 3215 (assembly GCF_050433785.1). Taxonomy (NCBI): domain Bacteria; kingdom Pseudomonadati; phylum Bacteroidota; class Sphingobacteriia; order Sphingobacteriales; family Sphingobacteriaceae; genus Mucilaginibacter; species Mucilaginibacter sp. 3215. The sequence goes on along the minus strand of NZ_JBNPWO010000001.1, from coordinate 837,238 downwards.
TCGCGCTTCGAAGTGTAGGCCCATGAGATCATGGCGGCGGCTTTCGGCATACCTGCAGATGTGATAGCTCCCCCGCTGCCGGTGGCAGGCATATGCTTTACTGAACAAGATGCTTTCGCCAACAATGTCGCGAAGGCACTTGTTTACGGTCGGATCATTCCTGCCTCAATTATCCAAACCTTGCTACCTAAAACTGATAAATATCATCTTTATCATTGATTTCTTGCAGGTAAAGCGGCCTGTAATGGCGGATATATTTGCATGTGCCAACACAATACCCATTTTCAGCATTTCCCGACCGGTCCGAAGAACAGCAGCGTGCGACGACACTTTTTAAGAAAAAAAATCCCAATGATTGTTTTTTTCGCAATGATGCGGAATTTGACTGGCTTTACCCAGAGCATTTGCAGTCGTTATCACAAAAACAATGGACGCCTATTGCCATCGCCAAAAAGGCCGCCGAATATTTAGCAGTAAAAGGCGCCAAAGTACTGGATGTTGGTAGCGGCATAGGAAAATTTTGCTTAACCGCGGCGCATTTTTATCCTGATTCTTTTTATTTCGGGGTTGAACAGCGGCATGAACTGGTGCATTACGCTCAAACCACACAAAAATACCTGGATCTTAATAATGTCAGTTTCATACATGCCAATATCACCCAGGTTAACTTTCATCAATTTGATCATTTCTATTTCTATAATTCTTTCTTTGAAAATTTAGACCAGGAGAACGCTATTGATGACCATATAGAGACGTCTTACGGCCTCTACGCCTATTATTCACGGTATTTAAAATCGATGTTGAATGATAAACCGTCGGGTACCAGAGTAGTGACCTATCAGAGTTTCGGAGAAATTATTCCGATAGATTACAGCATGAAAGATCTCGCTTATGATTCCTTACTTCAGCTGTGGGTCAAAGATTAATTACGATTTAACTTAAACACATGAATAACATACAGTTCCCTTTTTTATGTATAGTGATACAATAAGCATTTCTTATTTCCGCAAAGACGCGGCTTTCGATACTTTGTATCCGATACACATCCGGGAACTATCACAAATGCACTGGACTGGCCTGGACATTTCGCTCGAAGCCAGCAATTTCCTCGCAGCCCCAGGCGCCAGAATCCTGGATATCGGCAGCGGTGTCGGTAAATTTTGTATCGCGTCGGGCGTTTATCATCCGGAGGCTATCTTTTATGGCATTGAGCAACGGGAAGAGCTGTTCAATTATGCAGAATCAGCCAAAGCGCAGATCGGTGTACCCAATGTGCAGTTTATGCAAGGTAACCTCACTAACCTGGACTACGACCTGTTTGATCATTTTTATTTCTTCAATCCTTTTTATGAAAATATAGAACCAAGCATCCGGATCGATTATAACGTCAATACCTCGTTTGATCTGTATAACTACTATACTTTGTTCATTTACGAAATGCTGAACAAAAGACCGGCCGGTACCCGGTTGGTTACTTTCCATGCACCGGAAAAACAGATTCCGGTCAGTTATCAATTAATGAACAATTCCTATAGCCGGGTGCTGAAAATGTGGATCAAGAAGTAAAAGAGCCGGTTCAGCCTTGCTATAGAAAACATTCAAATCAGGCCTGATAAACGCGGCAATCTTTATTAAATAATAATTGAACGATAAAAAATAAAAATCATGAATTACCCCGAACATTTATTTTATACCAAAGACCATGAATGGATCAGCTTCGAGCAAGACCATGCATTGATCGGTATTACCGATTTTGCACAAAAGGAATTAGGTGATATCGTTTATGTTGATATCCCATGCCTGAACAAGATCATTGCTAAAGAGGCCATATTTGGCACAGTTGAAGCGGTAAAAACAGTATCAGACCTTTTTATGCCGGTAAATGGTAAAGTAATAGCGGTTAATCCTTTGCTTGAAACTAACCCCGAACTGGTGAACCAGGACCCTTATGGATGCTGGATGATCAAAGTGCTGGTAAGCTTAGCAGACGACCGCGAGTCGCTGTTGACGGCAGAACAATACCTGGCACAGATCGGAGGTAACTAATCCTCTGCGTTGATACCATTTTGACGGTATTAAGCCAAATATTTAACCTTACTGGCTAAAAAACAAAATCAAACACATTATTTATTTAACACAAAACACAATGGAAAAATTTAAAGCGGCAAAAGATTTGATAGATGCCATAGAGAAAGACATGTTCAGCTTTTACGAAAAAGGCAACAAAGCTGCAGGAACCAGGGTTAGAAATGCTATGCAGCAATTAAAAGTTATGGCAACAGATATCCGTAAAGAAATAACAGAAAAGAAAAGCAATCAACAATAGTTTAAGAACTGTTTTGGGAAAATAAACCTGGTCAACCTTTGACTTGGTTTATTTTATCAATAACAGCCTGACAAATCATTCTTTTTGATATATGATCGGATTTCCTTTACGTGTTACTTATCAGCAGCATGATTTTATTTATTATATCATTGCTGCCCCGAGTAAAAAGAACCATACCCTCGAGATTCTTTTAGATGCTAAAAGCTACACCTTTATTCTGAGTTTAAATAAACTATGGATCGAAAAAGATCCGGATAAAGATCGCCCTCTTGATCAGGGATTGGTGCTGGCCATAAGCAGAGCGGTGACCTTGCGTTACCCTATTTAATACCAGCATTATAACAGATCAAAGCCTTTATTAACCTGCATAGGATTTTTTTGAGGGATCGGTATCCGATAAAACTTCATCTGCCCGTTTTAATGCTTTTTCAAATGTGTCCCGGACATTGCCTTTCCCGATTTGAAATAATAAACGCGTCTTTTTTAACGCTCCTGTTACCTGTTCGCTGTTTGCCTCCGACAGGATAAGTTTAGTTCCTTTCTTTTTTATTTCCTGATGAACATCCCTTAATACCCTGATACCGGTTGCATCAATGACGGGTACATTCCCCATCCGGATAATCAATACCCGGGCGGGTTTTTCCAGCACTTTCATTGTGTCTTTAAATTTATAGGCCGCACCAAAGAACAAAGGGCCATTGATCTCAAAAACGTCAACCCCTTTGGGGATAGCTGACTGGTTAAATTCATCATCAGATAATTGATCTGGAGACAAAATAGTTTGCTGTACCGAACTGGACTGCATCATTTTACGCATAAAAAGAAAAGCGGCAACAATTATCCCAATTTCAATAGCTACGGTCAGGTCTACCAATACGGTGAGGCCGAAAGTGATCAACAAAACGGAAGCATCACTTTTTGAGCCTTTAAATACGTCTATAAAATTCCCCAGTTCACTCATATTCCAGGCTACCACCACCAATATACCTGCAAGTGTTGCCATGGGGATCAACGCTGCCCATTGGCCTATAAAAAGCATAATAAGAAGTAAGGTAATGGCATGTATGATCCCAGCTACGGGTGTACTTCCGCCATTTTTTATATTGGTAGCCGTTCTTGCTATTGCGCCGGTGGCCGGAATTCCCCCTAAAACAGATGAACAGATATTGGCCACTCCCTGTGCAATGAGCTCTGTATTAGACCGGTGATTTCCGCCGGTCATGCCATCTGCCACAACGGCTGATAATAAAGACTCAATGCTGCACAACAAAGCGATGGTAAAGGCAGGCCTGATCAATTGCCTGATGGTTTCCAGGCTTACATCTGGCATAACCGGGTGCGGTAAAGCAGCAGTGATCACTCCAAAACGGCTGCCAATAGTTTCTACGGGAAGATGAAAATACCGGACAAGCAGTGTGCTTATGACAATTGCGATCAGCGAACCGGGAACTTTCCGGGTTACCCTGGGCCACAGCAAAACAACCAGTAAGGTAAAAACCCCGATAAACAAGGCATAAAGGTTCAGTGAAGACAGGTGCCGGCTATAGCCGATCCATTTACTGATAAAATCAGCAGGGACATTTCCCATTTTCAACCCCAAAAAGTCTTTAACTTCTGAAGAAAAAATGATGACCGCGATCCCGGTGGTAAAACCAATGACCAGCGGATAGGGAATGTATTTGATAGTATTACCCAATTTAGCTACCCCCATAATAATCAAAATGATCCCGGCAATAAATGTGGCAATAACCAATCCGCTCACACCGAACTGCTGAACGATCCCGTAAACAACAACGATAAACGCGCCTGTAGGCCCTCCTATCTGTACCTTGCTGCCTCCCAATGCGGATATAATTGCCCCCGCAATGATAGCCGTAAAAATTCCTTTTTCGGGGGATACGCCTGAAGCAATGGCAAAAGCTATGGCCAGGGGCAAAGCAACAACACCTACAATTACTCCGGCAACAACATCTTTATAAAATTGCGCGGGGGTGTAACCTTTAAGGGTGTCAATCAGCTTGGGCCTGAACAAATTCATCATCTTGTTCATTATTGAAACCATTTAAATTTATTCCCATCCACCGGTATTTCAATATCAAGTTCGGGGTGATAATGGACCTTGGGAGATAACCAGTAAAGTAATATTACACGGGAATACCTGAAATTCAAAGGTGCAAGCAAGAACAAGCCACCGAGAATGGTGGTGAGATATAACCATGGCGAATCGTTATTTTGGGTTATCAGGAAAGTGGCGGCCCACAAGATGCCTCCCTCTGCTACGTTCATGGCGTAGCTGATATACATCGCCGTATAAAAATAGCCGGGCTCGATCTCGAAGATCATCTGACAATGCGGGCAATTCAGGTTGATCTTGTTGGAGCCAAAACGATATGTTGCTCCTTCGAACATATTGCCCCTGCGGCAACGCGGGCATTTTGCATGGAGCATTGCCCACGATTTTGATGTTCTTACCATTAATACAAAGCTATGCTTATAATAAAGGCCTGATATGGTATGACATCAGCAAACAAACTGATATTTATCAGTTTTAGACGGCAAGCCCGCGCCTGTACATGCTGTAAGGGTTTTTCCGGTCATACAGGTCATACCAGCCAATAACATCGGCTTCATTAAATTTATATATTTGTAATATGAGTTTATCCGGAATTTTTCCAATTGATAAGTGGGAATTCACAACACAATCTGTTCTTAATACACTTTCCGAAGAAGATTATAACTTTTTAATCTCCCGGCAAGGCGCGCAGAAATATCAAAAAGGAGAAATCATCTTCAAGGAAGGCATTGTACCTTCCGGTATCTATTTTATTCACCAGGGAAAAATAAAAAAATATAAAGTTGACCGGAATGGCCGGGAGCAGATCATATATGTAGCTAATAAAGGCGAATTAATAGGATATCACGCGATTTTGGCGGAAGAACGTTGCCCTGATTCTGCGGCTGCATTGGAAGACTGCCTGATCAGTTTTATCCCTAAAGAGGACTTTTTAACCATTCTGGACAGATCGCCACTTTTTATGCGGCGCTTATTAAAATCATTGAGCCATGAATTTAGTGTATTGGCCAATAGCATTTCCGTGATCTCTCAGAGAACAGCATCTGAACGCCTCGCTATTTCCCTGATCATTTTGAGAGAAAAATTTAAAGAGGACGGCTCAGGTGAAAAAGATGTTATTCTCAATATCTCAAGAATGGACCTGGCTGGCATGGCAGGGATAGCGCAGGAAAATGTGATCCGCCTATTAAAAGAATTTAAAGAGGAAGGCGTACTGGAAACCGACGGCCGGAAGATATGGATCAAAGACATTAAACGCTTAGTTAAAAAATCGAACTACGGATTTGGGAACCCGTAGTTACGCAGGCGCAATTGCATCAGCGGGGAATTAGTGACAATATCTTGTCAGTGTTCAATTTTTAAAAAACAGGTGTTCAATCAATTAAAATGCAATTTCACAACTAATTGATTATCAACAACAATTTGTTCAATTTAGGATTTATTAGATTTTAACTCAACCTTAAGTCACTGATTATCAATGGTAATTTATTTTGAAAAAATATCAACTGTTCACACTTTTAAAAGTTGAACACTCGTGAGTAAACAGGTTACTTCAGCAACCAACAAGATTTTGTAGCCCCCTTAATGATACCCCGGCGCCAAATGCCACCGGGGTAGTGAAGTGTAATTAGTCAGGGATAATTTATTTATCCCAAAACACAGGGGTATCCAGGTCATCCGCACCCATGCTGGCCACCGCCGCCCTGTAGTTATCGGCATTAATAGCCGCTTCTGTTTGCGGGTAGGTGTACCTGCGTACAAAGTTGCCTTTGATTTGCCTGCCCGGATAGGTATTTGGCGCTAATGCAGGGTACCCACTCCTTCTGAAATTAGCCCATGTTTCCGCGCCGTTTCCAAACGAAGTTATCCAGTACTGCGTATTAATCAGCTTCAAAGCGTTGGCATCAGAATATGCAATCGCCGGGTTATTTAAATAGGCATTTTGAGCATCGCCGCTGATGACAGCGGTAGCATCATAGCTGGTAAATTGATCCAGGGCGGCCTTTACACCATTATTATAATAAGTACTTGCCGTACCTGCTATATATCCCCTAAAAGCCGCCTCGGCCAGTAACAACTGCGTTTGGGCATAGGTTACAAAGAACTGCGGAGCGGTTATTTTACCAAATACGCTGTAATTTACCTGCGAATATTTGAACCCTGATCCGCTCACACCGCGAAATCCGGGCGCTGATGGCAACGTACCGCTGTCATAACCAATTGGCAAACCAAATTGATCAGCTGATACGGTATCAGGCGCAAGGGACAATGCTTTTCCGGGGTCAGCATACATCGCTGAAATATACTTCAGCCTTGGATCGCCGGTAGATTTTAATTGTGTTACAAAAGGCTCGGCAAGATAATAAGTGTTTGTTAACTGTTGAATTTGCTGCGTAACCAGGTTAGGATAGGTATTGTTGTATTTCAGGTAACAGTTATCGGCATTAGATTGCATCACTCCTCCGGTAACAGCTGCCTGAACAATAGTTTTTGCCTTGCCCGGGTCTATTTTAGAATATCGCATGCCTATCCGAAGCAAAAGTGAATAACCCAGGCGTTTCCATTGCGTAATATCTCCTCCATAAAACACATCTCCCTTAACAATATCTTTCGCAGGGTCTAGAGCGGCGGTGGCCGTCGTCAATTCGTTTACCAAGTCGGCATAAATATCCTGTTGTTTATCGTATTTAGGCAAAAAAGCAGAATTGAGGTAAGCCTGGCCAGCCTGGCTATATGGCACATCGCCGTAAGTGTCAACCAGCATCATGTAATTATAAGCCCGCCATATCCTGGTTTCGTTATATAAATTAGACCGGGAAGCGTTGCCTTTGATATCCGGCAGGATATGCTCAAGAAATTTTATGGTGTTTGGATAAGCGTTATTCCACCGCATCACCGTGTAGGTTTGATTTAATACATTGAAGTTAAATGCTGAGGTAACCCCACCAAAAGGATCAATAAACTGCTGAACAACCGTTGGTTCAGTTTCCATTAATGCCGCATATGTTAAAACTTCCGCGTTGGAAAACAAAAACACCGGATCGAGACTGGTAGTGTTATTTGGATTAACGTTCAACTCTCTGAACCCTTTATCGCAACCTGCTGCAGAAAACAGGCAGGCCGCGGACAATATGATCTTTATATATTTTTTCATAATCGTACTCTTTTAAAATTTGACGTTTAGGTTAAAGCCATAAGTCCGTGTTGTAGGCAGCGAACTTTGCTCGTAACCGGTTAAAATATCACCGCTTGATGAGATAGCCTCCGGATCGATATTAGGTGTGTACTTTTTGATGATAAGCACGTTGTGGCATACTGCTGAAAGCACAAGTCCTTTAATAAATTTGGTTTTCATCATTTTCGAAAAGTCATAGCTAACCGATAGGTTCCTCAGCTTGATGAAGTCCGATTTATAAACGAAAGGATCCAGGATGCCCTGCGACCGATAATTGGCATAAAAATCCTCGGCGTTCACTGCAGTTGTATTAGGAGTGCCGTCTGCATTCACCGCGTCAAACGTTACGCCTCCCTCCCTGCCTACCAGCGACTCTTTTGATAACCCTTCCCTCAGGAAATTCAGGTTGGAGCTCGACAATATTTTACCTCCGGTTTTATAATCGATATGCGCCATCAGGGTAAACCTTTTATAAGTAAATGTATTTACCCACCCACCGGTAGCCTTAGGCAACGCGCTGCCGAAAAGCACGGGAGCAGCACTTGCTACGGGCTTACCGCCAGATACGATGATTTTACCATTAGCATCCCTGCGGTAGGTTGAACCCTGGATCTGGTTCAGCGGAAGACCTACCTGGTCGACAATGGAGCCGAAGAATTCTCCTGCGCCCAGCGTCAGTTGATTTTGCCCATTGGCCAGCGCTAAAACTTTAGATGAATTTATGGCCGTATTAAATGCCGAACGCCAGGTGAAGTTTGGTTTTCTGACGGGCACTAACTCCAGCAAAAACTCCATACCACGATTTTGTAACTCGCCAAGGTTTACAATGGTACCGGTATAACCAGACGCGTTGGAAATAGCCACACTTAAGATCTGGTTGGTAGTATGCTTATCATACGCGGCTATATCCAGGTTTACCCGGCTATTGAACATACGCAGTTCAAGCCCTATTTCCTTTTCTTTTACGCTATATGGTTTAATTGCCTGATTTGGCGTAGTAACGTTGCTGATACTTCCCAGCGGAACACCATTAAACGCGTTTTGTGAAAGCGTGAACGTGAGCGAATTGCTGTACGGGTTAATACCGTTAGCACTACCTACGTTAGCATAAGTCGCCCTGATCTTTCCAAAGGTGAGCCATGAAGGCGGGTTCTTTAAAAACTCCGAAAAAACAAAGCTGCCGCTTACGGATGGATAAAAATAATGGTTATGTTCAGGGCTTAGCACCGAGAACCAGTCGTTACGGCCGGTTACATTTAAAAACAAATATGATTTATAGCCAAACTCGGCGGTGCCATAAAGCGAGTTCACAGTTGATTTGGAAACCGCAAAGGCCGAGGTATTGGTTACGCCATTTCCGAGGGTATAAAAATCCCTTACGTAAAAGTTTGTGGCGGTAACGGTATATCCCTGTGACGAAGAGGGGAATGTATTTCCACCTACCGTGGCATCAAAAGAAAATGGGCCCCATTTGTGGCCGCCGCCTAATAAGAAATCGGCATTCAGCGCGCGGTAAGTATTATCATTTGAGTTATAGCTGCCGTTATAAAGGCCAACCGGTGCAGCCGCGTTTGCTAAAGTACCAGTGGGCGAATTTTGCTCGTAATAAGATGGACTATATTCCATATTTACACGGCCCTGTAAATAAAGCCAGTCAAAAAACTGGTATCGCAGGGTAGCGGTACCTAAAAGATGATCTTTAGTTTGCCTGGTAAATTGCTTGTTCATGATCCAGTACGGGTTGGTAAGCGTAGTGAAACGTGATGTGGGCGTTTCATTGCCGTTTGCATCAACCGCGGCGGCTTTTAATACATCCAAACTCACCGAGTTACTATAACGGTACATATAATTAGTAACCGATGAGCCCTGAATACCAATTACCGGTGGATTGTTGTTGTTTTCATGGTCATAGTTCACATAGATCTGCGCAGACAATTTGGGGGTGAAATTATAGTTGAGCCCCAGATTGAAGATCTTTTTATGATAGTCATTGTTAGGTATGATGCCTTGCGCATCCTGGTTTGAATAAGAAAACCTAAAGCTGCCTTTTTCATTACCGCCTGAAAACGCGATGGTATTGGTCCAGGCGTTGGCGAGCCTGAAAAACTTGCTGATCCGGTTTCTTTCGGGCGCGTAAGGGCGTTGAACGCCATCAAACTGGTAGGTAGGCGCATTATCAAATTTTTCCCCAAAGCTCCATGCGCCCGAACTTTGCGCCTGTCCCTGTGTTTTTGGGCGCACGTTATTTTCGCCTTGTCCGTATTCATACTGAAAGTCTGTAAAATCCAGGGCCTTGTTTTGGGTAAAGTTAGAGGTAAACTCAATACCTATCCCGCCATTTTTATTACCGCTTTTGGTAGTAATGATCAACGCGCCATTACTTGCCCTTGAACCGTAAAGCGCCGCGGCTGTAGCTCCTTTTAATACAGTCATCGACTCGATATCGTCCGGGTTGATCTGCTGCATATTATCGCCGAGATCCACCGACTGGGTGTAACCGTTGGTACTTGACGGGCTTTGCGATAAAGGCAGGCCGTTTAATACGATCAGCGGCGCATTATCACCCTGGAACGCTGATTGCCCCCGCAGCCTGATCTTGGTGCTGCCGCCGGGACCACTTGCCGGTGGAGAAATGTCTAAACCGGCGACTTTTCCTTCAAGTGAATTAACAAAGTTTGTTGAACGGTTGGTTGTTATTTCACCAACGCGTATGTTTTCTGCCGCATATCCCAATTTTTTAGACTCGCGCTTTATACCTAGCGCTGTTACTACAATCTCGCTGATAGCAGTTGATTTTGGCTCAAGCGTTACATTCAGCGTAGTGCGCCCGTTAAGGGGCTCGGTTTTTGGGTTGTAGCCTACGTAGCTGAATAGTAAAACAGCGTTATCGGCAGATACCTGGAGTTTGTAATTACCGTTCGCGTCGGTTAAAACACCATTTTTTGTTCCTTTTTCGCTTACGCTAACGCCGATAAGCGGGCCGCCTTTTTCGTCGGTCACTTTACCGGTAACTATTTGTACCCCCACTTCGGGGTTGGTTCGGGCTGCGACGGCGCTTTCCGCCTGCACATGTCCTGCAATCATAAGTGTAAAAAGAACACTTATTGCAATGGACAGCATCATTCCTGATACTTTGATTTCTTTTTCCATAATTTTAGGGTTAATTCAAATTGGCAAATCTTACTTTAACTTCTTTCTCAAAATTGGTAGTTGTGAAAGAACTTCTCGGGGCGGTAACTTTAAAAGCCGCTTTTCATTTTAGTATCGCTTTTTCTTCATGTTATGCAGGGTTTGGGTTTAAAATTGGTTTATATACATGTACTGGTATAATCTATTTATAGTAAACAGTCTAACGACAAGACGCCGACAAGCCCTATTACAGCTACCATGCTTTCCATTACCGTCCATGAGCGAAGTGTTTCCTTTACTGATAACCCGAAATATTCTTTGCATAGCCAAAAAGCTGTATCGTTTACGTGCGAGCCAAACAAGCTGCCCGCTCCGATAGCCAGCACCAGTAAATTGGTATTTACGCCCGCATGTTGAGCTATCGGGAACAACACGCCCGCGGCGGTTACGCCAGCCACCGTAGCCGAGCCGAGGCAAATTCGTAAACAAGCCGTCGCCAGCCACGCCAACAACAAGGGATGCATGGTGCTGCTGACCAGCAAACCGGCAAGGGTATTGCTTAAGTGGCTATCTACAAATACCTGCTTCAGTGCACCCGCGCTGCCAATGATGAGCAATACCATGGCTATATCTTTTACTGCACACACATACCCATCCATTATTTTTGCCAATGACCTGCCTTTACGCAAACCAAGCGTATACGTACTTATAATTACGGTGACCAGTATGGCTATAATTGGTTCGGCGAGCCATTCAGATAAACTCTTTATCAAAGAATTATCCCTAAAAAGCACAGGCAGCGAATGGGCCAGGCAAATCAATACTACAGGTAAAAGAGATGATAGTATGCTGTTAACAATACCCGGTAGTTCATGAACAGGCAAGGCGGCCGAACTATGGGTAAATTGCAAACCGTTAGGCCCAATTTTTTTAAGGGTGGCCGAGAACATCGGTCCTGCGATTATTATAGCAGGAATAGCGATGATCAGCCCATAGCCAAATGTTTTTACTACATCGGCATGAAAAACGCTGATGAGTGTCATTGGCGAAGGATGAGGTGGTAAAAAGCCGTGCATTACAGATAGCGCCGTAAGCATAGGCATTCCCACATACAACAGCGGTAAACGGTAGCTGGAGGCAACCGAAAAAATGATAGGGACCAGCAGTATGAACCCGACATTGTAATACAATGGGATCCCTACAATAAAGCCTGTAAGGGCCATGGCATAGCTTACATATCTGGCACCAAACAAATCATGCATGAAATGGGCTATCCGCTGCGCGGCACCGCTTTCAGCAACCAATTTACCCAGCATGGCACCTAATACAATAATGATCGCTACCGAACCTAAGGTATCGCCCAGTCCTTTATTTATGGATACGATAACCGCTGTAAATGGCATACCGAAAAAGCAGCCCGCCAACAGTGCTACGATAATAAAGGCAAGAAAAGCATTCACTTTTGCCCATGTTATCAGCGCTATAAGCAATAAAATACAAAGAATCAGTATTAATATTGTCATTTACAATCAGGTTAATTTAATGCGAATCGCGGGTTACAACAGATCCTGAATTTCCAACCAGGAAATCCAGATCGGCTCCTTTATCGGCTTGCTGCACATGGCGCTGATACATAGATACGTACCCCCTATCGGTATGATAAGCAGGTTTTTGCCATAACAACCGCCGTCTTTGCAGTTCAACTTCATCTACAAACAGCTCTATTTTTTTGGCTGGTACATCGAGGCATATCAGGTCCCCGTTTTCAACCAGCGCCAGGTTACCGCCGATGGCGGACTCCGGTGAAACATGGAGCACAACCGTACCGTATGCGGTACCGCTCATCCTTCCGTCAGAGATCCTTACCATATCTGTAATACCTTTATCCAGCAGTTTTTTTGGCAGCACCATATTGCCAACTTCGGGCATGCCGGGATAACCTACCGGCCCGACATTTTTAAGCACCATCACACAGGTTTCGTCAATATCAAGTTGCGGGTCGTCAACCCTTGCGTGATAGTCTTCAATAGTTTCGAAAACCACTGCCCGACCAGTATGCTGCATCAGTGCTGGCGTTGCTGCCGAAGGCTTGATGACAGCACCATTTACGGCGAGGTTCCCTTTTAAAACGGCTATACCGGCCTCAGGGATAATTGGGGTATTATATGCTGCAATAACCTCATTATTATAGCAGATACCCTCGCCTTTGATGTTTTCCGCGTGCGATTTACCCGTTACGGTTATTGCACCCATATCCAGCTCATTGCTCAGTTCTTTCAAGATCACCGGTAACCCGCCTGCATAGTAGAAATCTTCCATCAGGTATTTTCCGGAAGGCATGAGGTTGAGTAACAAAGGTATTCTGCTGCCCAGCCTGTCAAAATCGTCCAGGCACAGGTCTACCCCGATACGCCCGGCAATTGCCGTAAGATGTATAATGAAATTGGTTGACCCTCCTATTGCCGCGTTTACTTTAATAGCGTTTTCGAAAGCGGCACGTGTAAGAACTTTTGATATCGTTAAACCTTCCTTTACCATTTCAACGATACGCCTGCCGGATAGCTGCGCCAGTACTTTTTTCCTGGAGTCGACCGCCGGGGTAGCCGCGGCCTGCGAAAGGCACATGCCAAGCGACTCAACCATACAGGCCATAGTAGACGCGGTACCCATCGTCATACAATGGCCTGCACTTCTTGACATGCAGCTTTCAGCAGCAAGGTATTCATCGCTGGTTATTTTACCGGTTTTGAGGTCGTCGGTCAGCTTCCATACCGCTGTGCCCGATCCGATATCAGCGCCGCGATATTTACCGTTGAGCATTGGCCCGCCCGGCACTACGATGGTAGGTAAGCCTACGCTGGCCGCTCCCATCATGGTAGATGGCGTAGTTTTGTCGCAGCCGGTCAGCAGCACCACTCCATCTATCGGGTTGCCCCGTATTGACTCTTCCGCATCCATACTGGCCAGGTTCCTGAAAAGCATAGCGGTTGGTTTAAGCAAAGTTTCGCCTAAGGACATGATGGGAAACTCTACCGGGAAACCGCCTGCTTCGTAAACCCCGCGTTTAACAGCTTCGGCAAGGTCCCGTAGGTGTGCATTGCAAGGGGTTAGCTCCGACCAGGTGTTGCAGATCCCGATGACCGGTCTTCCGTCGAAAAGGTCGGCAGGCATACCCTGGTTTTTCATCCAACTCCTGTATAAGAACCCCATTTTACCTGTTTTTCCAAACCAATCGGCACTTCTGAACTGTGACATTTTATTTTCTTTTATAATTTTATTTAATTGATATCGTTGCCCTGGTGCAATTATTTGCCCACCAGGTTTGTAAGTGTTCCTATATTGCTTATTGTAATACTAATCACATCGCCGTAGTTAAGTGTGAAAGAATCCGGCGGCACTATACCGGTACCTGTCATCAGGTATGCACCTGCGGGAAATGACATCTCCATAAACAGGTAACCGGCAAGCTCCTGGTGCGTACGCTTCATCCTGCTGATCAATATGGTGTCGGCAAATACCTGAACATTATCTCTCATTATTTCAATTTGAATTTCGGTGTCAGGCGGGATAGCTGTTCCCGGCACATAAAGACACGGGCCAACCGCGGCGGCTCCGTCGTATGATTTAGCCTGAGGAAGATATAAGGGATTTTCTCCTTCGATATCTCTTGAGGACATGTCATTGCCAATCATATAACCCTCAATAGCCCCCGCGCTGCAAATGAACAATACCAACTCGGGCTCCGGAACGTTCCATTCCGAATCTTTCCGGATGCGAACCGTTCCACCGGGGCCAACCGCGCGGGATGCCGACGATTTAAAAAAGATCTCGGGACGTTCGGCATTGTAAACCCTTGCATAGAAATCACCTCCACCTGCATCTTTAGATTCTTCCATCCGGGCATCTTTACTGCGCAGATAAGTGACGCCCGACGCCCAGATCTCCTGACCGGCAATGGGAGTACATAATTGTTCCAGATCATGGGCCAGCAACGGGTTGGCTGAAATGTTTTGGAGATCTTTTAAAACTTCGCTGTGCAGCGTTTCACGGTTTATAAAACTGTCCCAGTTCCAATCCGGCGAACTGTATAACAGACCGGCGTATTTTACAATAACTTTATCGTTGGTTTTAAATATATGCATAGCTATTTATTGCTGTCCGGCGTTTATGCGGCAGTTATTTCGTTATCAAAAAAATGTAACAAATCGGTTACTTGGTTATGTACAAAGAATGCTAAAGCAAATCGCTTAAGCTTCCAAAAAAACACAGCGTTGATTTTTGCACAAAAAACTTAGCTTAAAAACCCAGTGCCCTTTCATTTCTCAGCAGGATTGTGCGCCGGACCGGGCTTTCTTTTGTGCCAGTAAGACGCCAGTAAAGAACCTGTAATATTCATGAAAGTTGAAAAGATGACCGGGGCAAGGCCGAGCGTAGCGATTTTTCCCATCCCTTTGGCAAGCCCGGCGGCCATACCCCCGTTTTGCATCCCTACTTCTATAGCGATGGTACGACAATCACGTTCTTCCATTCCAAATGCCTTTGCCGACCAAAAGCCAAGCAAATAGCCCCCAATATTATGCAGCAGTACCAATACCGCCAGCAATAGGCCAACTTTAAGCAGGCTTTCTCTCCCCGCGGCTGTTATAATAATAATGATACAGATAATCCCTCCCATGGATATCATGGGCATTATCCTTTTTAGCCATGTACTGCGTGTTTTGGCTATTGAAGAAAACAGCACACCCAAAGCAATAGGTATCATGACCATCTTAAAAATATCCGCCACCATTAACCAGGGGTCTATTTTAATAAGCGGACCGGCAAGTAAATTCATTAAAAATGGTGTCAATACCGGCGATAGCATGGTGGAAATGCTGGTTATAGTAACCGAGAGCGCCAGGTTTGCCCTCGCCAGATAGGATACCACATTGGATGCCATGCCGTTAGGGCAACAACCGATCAGTATAATGCCGGCCGCTATCTCGGCAGGCATTCCGGCTAATTTTACGCTCAATGTCGCGATGCTGAAGCCAAGTAAGGGCATTATAATAAAATGGCTCACCACCCCTATAATGATTCCTCCGGGCGACTTTAACACGCCAACAAAATCCTGATAATGCATGGAAGTGCCCATGCCAAACATGATGAGCTGTATTAGCGGGATAATAAGTGTGGCATATTTAAAATTGCCATAACTGATAAAAAAACCAGGATAATAAAGCGCCATGGCCGCCCCGCCAAAAATCAATACCGTATAAGAAAAGCTTTTGGTTTTTGGCGAAGCACAGAGGCTTACTGCAAGCAGTATAAAAAAAGCAAGTACATAAGGCCCTGTGTATCCAAGGCCTTTAGGTATCACAATAAGTACAGCGGCAAACGCAGCGATGGTTAACGTGATAGTGACTTTGAAAAAAGTATTCATACCCGGCATTGATCAAGCAAAGAAAGGGACTCCGGGCATCGCATATTTCTTCAACCCTTCCTCGTTGATCTCAACACCCACTCCGGGCTTGTCAGATAGCACCAGGAAACCTTTCTCAATAAAGGGTTTATCGTATTGTACTATTTCCTTCCACTTTGGCTCGGTATCGCTCAACGTTTGCCATTCCAGGATATGGAAATTGGGTACCGAGGCACAAACATGCGCGGTTGCCATAGCCCCCAGGAAAGATCCTACCATGTGCGGCGAAAACGGCACGTAATATAAGTTGGCAAGGTTGGCTATCCGCTGCCCCTCGCCCAGCCCGCCGCATTTTTGAAGATCGGGCATCACAATATCAATTCCGGCTTCCGAAAGCAGCCTGGTATAACCATAAGCCAGGTAAAAATTTTCCCCGGCACAAATAGGTGTGCTGGTTTCCTGGGTTATAGTTTTGTACACATCAATATTATCTGCAGGTACCGGTTCTTCCAGCCACATTAAATTTAGAGGTTCCATCATTTTTGCAACCCTGCGGCCGGTTGTAGCATCGTAACGGCCGTGCATATCTACACATATATCAATGTTTGGCCCAACCTCTTTCCTCACTGCTGCTATGGCATTATACATCCTGTCGAGTTCGGCGTTACTGGCAGTCCAGTTATAGCGGTCAAATTTATTGGGATCACGGGCATCGTCAATATCAAATTTCACGGCAGTGTATCCGCGATTAACCGCACCGCGCGCGGCCTTGGCATAATCTTCGGGCACCGGGTTTGTGGCTGTGTATAATTCCGTATCACAATAAACACGGCATTTATCGCGGTATTTGCCGCCTAATAACTGGTAAACCGGTAAGCCCAAAGCTTTGCCTGTAAGGTCCCAAAGAGCCGCCTCAACCGCAGTGAGCACGGCCACAAACATGCCGGATTGCGCACCGGAAAAAAAGTTAGCTTTCCTGATCTCCTCGGCTATCCGGTTTGGGTTTAGTGGACTCCGGCCTTTCAGCATCCATTCCAACCGTTTAACCAGGTAATAAGTTCCCGCTATGGCATCAACACCTTCGCCCGAACCCCAGATGCCCTGGTTGGTGTATATTTTTACAAAAAGCCCCCCGCCCGCGTAGGCGCACTTAACTTCTGTAATTTTAAGGTCGGATGGGGATGATGCCTGCGGGGTGCGCTCTTTGGCATCTATTAACCCTTGCCCAAATGTTTTATTTAATGGTGCCGCTAATACGGCGGCACCGGCTAATACAGTTTTCGAAAGAAAGCTGCGCCTGTTTTGATAGTTTGACATATTTTATATTTAGGATAGATTTATTTACCAGGTCCGGTTTTTCAGGATGTTTTGAATTTGCTCTTTAGGCACCGGCAATTCATTAATATGTTGGTTAAGCCATGCAAAAAAATCTTTTTCGATATCCGGGCTCCACCGGGCGTCTATTTGCCCGGCTGTGTATTTACCTTCTTTTAACCGCAGGTGGCCAAACATATCCCGTAACCTCACCACTTCGGAGGTGGTCACTACCTTTTCGGCCAGGTGCGGCGGGATAAACATGACTACGCCATTCTCGCCCAAAACCACATCTCCGGGCATTACGGTAGCCTGCTTGATCCTGGTAGGCTGATTGATCCCGACAATCATGGTGTTCAGGTCGCCGGGCGGGTTATGGTACGATGGATCATAGCTTTCTACAAAGGATGTAAAGCCGCCTATCTCTTTTAATCCCCGCAGATCCCTCACCGCGCCGTTATAAACTATACCGTTACCGGTTTTCGCGTAGATAGCGTTACCGACGTTATCGCCAATGGTAGGCCCGTTTTTATGAGCCCCAAACTGATCGGCCACGTACACATCGCCTTTTACCAGCAGGTCTACCGGCCAGGTGTTTTGCCCTTTTTTTCCCTGGGTTTTGCCCCTGTCGTCAATAGCTTTCCATACATCGGGGCGCGCAGGCATGAAAACCGCGGTTACCGCGCGGCCAACCAAAACGCTATCCGGGTTTATTACCAGCCAGTTTTCGGTGAGTTGGTAGCCGTAGCCTGCGTTTTTTAAAACGGCCCAGGCTTCTTCAATACTAACGTGCTTCATCCGGGCCAAAATATTGTCGGATACCTTCGGACGCCCGTCGGCAAAGCGCTCACCCTTCCATTCCGGAGTAAGGAAAAGCAACTCGTCCCTGGATATTTGTTGCGCGAAGGCGTGATGAAAAAACAAACAGCATTGCAGCAATGCAATACCCGCAATACGGCAAAGAAGAAAACATTTTCTCATCGTAATAAATTTAAAACGCACACTATTAAGGGGAGTAGCGGCTTTGGTGTTGGTTGTAACTGGTTATAATACTTACAAAGTATCATAATATTTAACCCGGAAAATACCATTAAAAAACAGCGTTGGTTTTTATACAAATTTTAGTTTTGTAATGTGTAAACTTGCTTTCAATGGGCGCCCCCTGTTGGATGCCCGATAACCGTTGCAGTACAGAGGCGGCAGCAACGTATACCAATTATTATACTGAATGAATCAATTGATACTTCAGCAGGGCATATCTAAAGAACTTATGCATTTTCCGCATATTCTGGAGTTTACCCACAAAAAGAACAATACTATCCAACTCAATTCCTTTAACAGCAACGTTACGGACTGCATTTGCCTGTATTATATTTTAGAGGGAAAATTCACATGGATGATTGACTTACAACAACATACCTTATATCCAGGCGATTTTGCCGTAGTATTGCCTGGGCAACGCATTGGCGGCGAAAGCGGAATATTAAATATCGGCGCGCTATTTGGGTTAAAGATCTCTACCGAAGATTGTGGAAAGATTTTGCTGGGTAAATGGAGCGGGCTTACTAAAAAGGAAAAACTATCCATCAATCAGATTTTGCTTGTAAATAAGCAACAGCTTGTTTTGAAACTAAAAGAAGCGCAGGTTTTAATGCATAATTTACAACTGGAACTGCAAAATGAGGAAGTGGGCTTTTACACACGTGTAAACCAGCTGCTTGATGAGCTTTTTGTGTTGATAAGCAGGCAGTTGATCAGGCAAAACAATTCCAGGAGAGACTTCCCTCAAACATTCCTGAAGCTGGAGCAAACGTTGCGGCAAAACCTTGCCCACCAATGGACGGTGGAAGAAATGGCCGCACTGACAGGCATGGGGACTACTGCCTTCACGGAAAAAGTAAAAAACTATTCAGGCTTTTCACCTCTAAACTATTTAATCAACATAAGGATAACCGAAGCCACCAAACTGCTTAAAAAAAACGAGGTAAATGTTACCGACATAGCGCTGAGCACAGGATTTTATTCGTCTCAGCATTTTTCCACAACCTTTAAAAAACTTACCGGGTACACCCCAAGCGAGTTCAGAAAAAAATAAAACACCAGATCATCAATATACATCATGAATTGTATTATCATCATAGAAATGGGCACAGACGCTGTAAGGGTCTTCGCCTTTGATCTTTCCGGTAACTTGATCAGTTCGTCAAAGGGGCATTATCCCACCTTTCATGAACAACCTGACCATAGCGAACAGGACCCTGAGCAGATGTTTATTACCATGCTCTACATTTTGAAAAATCTGCTTAATGAAAAGATCTACCCAAAAAAATATACCGTAACCTGTATCTGCTTTGGCTCATCTATGCACAGTTTACTGGCGGTGGATAAGGATGGCATACCGTTAGGCAACGCTATTACCTGGGCTGATAACCGGGGCAAAAAAGAGGCCGCAGAACTTAAACAAAGCGGCCTGGGCGAGGAGATTTACAGGGCTACCGGCACTCCCATCCACCCGATGTCGTCGTTAATTAAAATTGCCTGGATGAAAAACCACGAACCCAAAAAATTCAAACAGGCCCAAAAGTTTATGCCTATAAAAAGCTATATCATTCAGCAACTAACAGGAGACTGTGTGATAGATTACAGTATAGCATCTGCAACAGGCCTGATGAATATTCATGAATTAACCTGGGATGAGGCTGCATTGGAGTTTGCCGGCATAACACCACAGGAGCTTCCGGATCTGCACCCGGTTTTCTATTCGGGGGTAACGCTGAAAAAAGAATATCAAAGGGTTTTAAAACTGTCGCCAACGGTTAAAATCCTGATTGGATCAAGTGATGGTTGCCTGGCTACACTGGGCGCGGGCGTTTGGGAAAACAGTATGGCCACTATTACCATTGAAGATAGCGGCGCGTTCCGGATCATTGGCGATAAAATAATAGAAGACCCCAAACAGCAGATTTTCAACTATCTGCTTACCGATAAGCATATCATCACCGGGGGGCCTACAAGTAACGGTGGTGTGATATTCAATTGGTTTGCGAAACAATTTGGTGATTTTCGGGAGGCTTTTGATATCGATCAATCAATGGAAATGCTGATAGAGGAAGCTGCGGGTGTCGAAGTCGGCTCGGGCGGTTTGATCTTTCTTCCCTTTTTGCACGGCGAACGGGCTCCTATCTGGAACCCCAATTCGAGGGGGTGTTATTTTGGCGTTAACATCAGGCACGAGCGCAAACACTTTATACGGGCCACCATTGAGGGTATCTTATATGAGATGTACAGTATTGGGCGTACGCTGGAAAAACACCGTCATATCGAAAGCCTGTCTATCAACGGCAGTTTCGCGTCTATACCCTTTTGCACTCAAATTATAGCCGACCTGTTTAATAAACCCGTAAGCACACTTAACCATGCGGATAGCATAGGCAAAGGTGCGTTCCTGCTAAGCGCGACCGAGATGGGTATTTATCCTTCTTTAGAAGAAGCCTCCAAAACGGTAACCATGCATCAAACCTATTTGCCCAACGCGGAAAACCACAAGGTGTATGCCCAATATTTTAAAGTATTTGAAAGTCTGATAACAAAAGTCGCTGATGAATTTGACGCTATTTCTGATTTGCAACAACGGTATAGTCAATAAATTAACAAGGTGGCCGGGGCCGGGCTGGGATTGACACAGTTTATTTTACAGCCCCAGTTTTAGCTCAACTTTAGGATATTTGAAACAGTTAGTTACCTTTTGTTTTTAACTCCAAAGTGGTTGCCAGTGAATCGAGTTTTACTGTGGCTAAGTCAAGATTAATACCCGTTGAATCCTGATGAAATTTAACTTTTTTACCATGCAGTACCCTGCAATATGTAATAGTTTGTTTAACAGGCGGTAATTTAATGACAGTATCTCCCGCCGGCATTTTCAGCACGTGGATATATATTTTATCCCCCCTGCTTGTGGCTCCGTAAAAATCATCAACAGGTTGAAAAGGCCCCGGACGCGTTTGATATATGCTCTCGCCATTTTTTGCTAACCACTGCCCCACTTCTCTCAGGCGATCAACATGAGCAGAAGGAATAACACCGTCCGGATCCGGTCCAACATTTAATAACATATTTCCACCGCGGTCAACGGTATTAACAAGCATGTTTATAATCTTTTTCAGCGGCATCAATCGCTGAGCTTTATTGTATCCCCAACTGGTTTCGTTAAGGTTCAAGCATTTTTCCCAAGGGAAGGGAATAATAGGCCCTTTAACATCCGCGCCACCTTCGTCGGTCTGGAAATCTCCCACCATCCCTGATCTTGGATTAATGACCACATCCGGGTTATAGCTACGTACCATAGCATTAAGTTTTAATGGTTCCCAAAACCAGGCTGCGTCGGCATCTGTACCTTTATGCGCCAGCCAGCCGCCATCATACCATAAAATATCTATTTTACCGTAATTTTTCATTAGCTCTTCTACCTGCCCATATGTTTGTTTTTTGAGCAAGGCAGCATTGTCAGGAAACCCCTTGGGGTCGAAATAACCAGGAAAACGCCAATCCAGAGGAGAATAATAAATGCCTACATAAAGGCCTGCTTTACGGCACGCATCAGTATACTCCTTTACAAAATCACGGTGAGCGGCAGTTTCCCAACTATCAAAATGCCGGTAACTTGAGGGGCTGTTCCAAAGGGCAAAGCCATCGTGATGGCGGCTAACCATTACCATATACTTCATACCTGCCTCTTTGGCTACCTTAGCCCACTCTGTGGCGCTAAAATGTTTTGGGTTAAACTGATCGGCTAACCTGGCATATTCCTCTGCCGGTATCTTTTGATTGAACATGGTCCATTCACCCGTGGCTGGAATTGCATATAAGCCCCAATGTATGAACATCCCAAATTTCTGATCTTCCCACCATTGCATCTTTTCGGGAGGAAGGTTAGAACCAGGACCCGACACACCCTGCCCTGCACCCTTTAATGCAGGGTACACCTTACCTTTTTCCATTGATTTTCGTTCTGCGTCGCTCATTTGCTGGCTCTTTACCATAAAAGAATGGCTCAATAGTGTTAGCAGCAAGCAAGCAGCTTTGATTGTTGTTTTTTTGTTAAACATAATTAGGGCTTTCGTACAGTAACAATTCAGCCAAATAGCGATGGTTTAAACCTTTTGTATAAAACCCAACGTTTTTCAGGACGGTTTAATAATAAGGTATACGCCACGCTAAATTAATTAAAGCCGGCGACGCAGAATTACCTAAACCAGACTTTATTTTATACAAAAACGACCTCCTGCCGGCGTCCCTTCCAGCTCTGCAAAAACTCGTCACTTCCGATATGTAAGCGTTTTTGCCTGGTTACAATGCAAAACCATTGCCCATCTCCAATAGAAAATGAAGTTGTCAAGCGTAAGAAAATATATATTGATATATGAGCCTTAGATTACATTACATTTATTAATTTGCCTGGCTCCGATCTGTTCAATATGATTGCTATTATAAATATCATTTTCTGTCTTTCTTTTCTGGTTTTCGCTTACCTTAACCTGAACGATGTCGATCCATGGCTTTGGGTACCAATCTACCTTAGTGCGGCGGTGTGTTGCGGGCTGGTAGTTTTTCACCAGGTTTATCCGAGGTTGTATCTATGCTTGATCGCGATATATCTTGTTCATGCAGGTATCATTTATTTTTCTAAAGATGGTGTCCGCGACTGGATAACGAAATATAACAGGCCAAGTTTGGTAGAAACGATGCAGGCAGACAAGCCTTATATAGAAAAAACGAGGGAGTTCTTTGGCCTGCTGATAATTGCCGGCGCATTGCTCATCAATTATATCGCGGCCTGAGCAACACAGATCGGTCAACCCTGATGATTTGAAGATATGTTCACTTATGATATAGAAAAATTTAAGCCCCTGCTTACAGATCTCATTGCAAGGCATGTAAGCCCGGATGCAAAAGACTGGCTGCTGGCCCAGGGAGCCCATGCTGCATCTGCTGCAGCATTTAACGCTACCTTCGCCGCTTTGCCGCGTAAGACAGGAAAAGCTCCGGTCAATGCCGGTACTGAAAACGAAGCTGGTTTATCGGCTATCCGTAAAGATTTTTCGATCGCAGGATGGTCGGTTGACAGGCTTGCCAGGGTATGGCTGTTGTTAACGCTTGACACCACCGATAAAGATCGTTATCAGCGGAACATCGAGAACTTATTCTTAGCTGCTGAAATGAACGAATTGGTGGCTTTATATTCGGCTTTACCTCTGCTTGCTTACGCCCCGATATGGGTACAACGCTGTACGGAAGGCAACCGCAGTAATCTGGGCGTTGTGCTCGAAGCGATCATGTATCGCAACCCCTACCCTGCGGAAAACCTGCCCGAGCCGGCCTGGAACCAAATGGTGCTAAAGGCACTTTTCACCGAAAAAAAGCTGGAACTGATCACGGGATTGGACCAGCGTGCCAATGCCAGCCTTGCACATACATTGATCGATTACGCGCGAGAGCGCTGGTCAGCCGGCCGGAGTACAGATCCTATGCTATGGCGATTAGTAAGTCGCTTTATGGATGATGCTATACTGCAGGACATCCGGGAAGGATTACCGGGCTTAGGCGAACTTGAAAGGGAAGCAGTGGCATTAGCTATTGCCGAAAGCAGCTTTCAGCCCGCAAAAGAGTTGTTGAAAGTTGGTCCTTTAAAAGTGGTGACCGGCGGAAAAACGAGTTGGAACGAATTTATTAACGATACAAAAAATTAATTTTGGGATATGTGTTGCAGCAATTTTGAAAACAGAGAGCAAATACCTGGCGAAAAACCAGAGTCATTTGATATAACGGCCGTAAAAGGTATGCGTTTTTTTGACCCGCATGTACATATGACATCCCGTACAACTGATGACTACCAGGCGATGGCTGATGCTGGCGTGGTGGGGCTGATAGAACCGGCTTTTTGGCTGGGACAGCCCCGGACAGGCATTGACAGCTTTCGCGATTATTACAGCAGCCTGGTTGGCTGGGAAAGGTTTCGCTCATCGCAGTTTGGCATTAAACATTACTGCACCATAGGGCTTAACTCCCGCGAAGCAAACAATGAAAGCCTTGCAGAACAGGTGATGGAAATACTTCCGCTGTTTGCTTATAAAGAGGGTGTTGTGGGTATCGGTGAAATAGGTTTCGACGACCAAACCGCGGCTGAAGAAAAATATTACCGCTTGCAACTGGAGCTGGCCAGGGAAGCCGGCCTGCCCGTACAAGTCCACACGCCGCACCGCGACAAGAAAAACGGCACACGCCGTAGTATGGACATCGCGATAGAACATGGCATTGATCCTTATAAGGTCATCATTGATCATAACAACGAGGAGACCGTTAAAGAGGTCCTTGACCGGGGTTTTTGGGCCGCATTCACGATTTACCCCTTCACCAAAATGGGTAATGAGCGCATGGTTGAAATCGCCAGGCAATATGGCCCGGAGCGGATCATGGTCAATTCGGCTGCTGATTGGGGCATCAGTGATCCCCTGGCTGTGCCGAAAACCGCCGCACTAATGAAAATACGCGGTATCAGTGACAAAGATATCCAATTGATCACCTACGGTAACGCAATTACCGCTTTTGCCCAAAGCGGACAGCTCGATGAAACTGATTTCGCCGCGGTGAGGAACGTTGATCAAAGCGTAAAATTTGAAGGTAACAGTATATTGCGCGGCGGCCAGCAACCGAGAATCGATAAATCATCCATCATCATTAGCTAATCGTGATCTTGAGGAAACTGTACATTTATCTTCAGCTCATGCGGCCCGCCAATATTGTTACTTCGGTCGCAGATATTCTGGCGGGGATCGCTATTGCCAGTGCTCCGGGTACTTTAACGGAAAGAGCCTGGCCAACGGCCCTCCTCCTTTGCCTTTCCACAGCTTGTCTTTACGGCGGCGGTATTGTTTTTAACGATATTTTCGATGTGGAGACTGATAAGATTGAACGGCCTGAAAGGGCTATCCCCTCAGGCAAGGTTAGTTTACCGGAAGCTTCAGTGCTCGGCACGTTGTTGTTAAGCGCAGGCATTTTATTGGCATTTCTCGTTTCGGCGGCATCTGGTATACTCGCGGCAGCTATTGCGCTCTGCGCGCTGCTCTACGACAAGTTTGGTAAGCATCATCCCTTTTTCGGGCCGCTTAATATGGGGATGTGTCGGGGATTAAACCTGTTGCTCGGAGTCAGCATCATACCGGATGCGCTCAACCATTGGTCAATGTTAGCATTGGTGCCTGTGATTTACATATTCTCGATCACCCTGACCAGTCGTGGCGAAGTTCATGGGGGCAAAAGGAACAACTTGTATATAGCGGCATTTTTGTACGCCGCGGTCATCGCCTTTATCAGCTACTTTTCGTACGTTAATAACCGGCTGCTATGGTCACTGCTTTTCATCTTACCCTTTACCTGGATGATATTCAAACCGTTGCTCAGAGCTATAAGAGAGCCTATCGGCAAAAATATTGGTAATGCCGTAAAGGCCGGGGTGATCTCCCTGATATTGATGGACGCTTCCTGGTCTGCCACATTCAGCTCACTTACATTCGCCCTGATGATCGCCTGCCTCTTACCACTCTCCATGTGGCTGTCGAAAACCTTTGCAGTCACCTAATTAATTTCAATAACAATAGATCTTCCCCCGATGGAACATTTGCAACAGAACTTCAGCGTAAAATATAGTTATAACGTCTTTTTTACTTCGGCTTTATTCGCAAAGGACAATCCCCTTATGAACGATTTTCTGACAAACGCTGCTACTTCAGGCGCGTTAAGGAAGATTCTTTTTGTGGTGGATCAGGGGATGGCCGACGCCCACGAGCATTTATGCTCTGATATCAGTTCTTATTTTCAGGCGCATACTGCTGTTCATCTGGTGCCCGAGATCTTGCTGATACCCGGCGGCGAGTACGTAAAGAATGATGAACGCTATTTTGATATGATCCTCGAAGCGGTAAATAATTACGGTATAGACCGGCATTCATACATCGCAGCAATTGGTGGCGGGGCCGTATTGGATATGGCAGGTTATGTTGCTGCAGTAGCCCACCGGGGAGTAAAGCTTATCCGCATACCAACAACTGTGCTGTCTCAGAACGATTCAGGGATCGGGGTGAAGAACAGCATCAATTATTTTGGGAAAAAGAATTTTCTGGGCACATTCGCACCGCCTGCCGCTGTTTTTAATGATGACCAGTTTTTGACCACGCTGACCGACCGAGACTGGCGTTCCGGAATATCCGAAGCTATCAAAGTTGCCTTGATCAAAGACCCTGTTTTTTTCAACTGGATAGAACAGAATACACCCGCCCTCGTGAGCCGCGACGCGACAGCAATGAATTACCTGATTTGGCGCTGCGCGCAGCTGCACATGCAGCACATTGCCGGCGCCGACCCCTTTGAAAGCGGCTCATCACGCCCTTTGGATTTCGGGCATTGGAGCGCGCACAAACTGGAATATCTTAGCGGTTTCGACGTTCGACATGGTGAAGCAGTAGCCATGGGGATAGCCCTGGATACGGTTTATTCCTGCCTTTGCGGCCGTTTAACCGTTGCGGACAGTGAGCGCGTGGTAAGCCTGATCCAAAACTTAGGTTTTGAAATCAGCCATGGGCTCTTAAAGATCAACGGAGATGACAGCCCATTATTGCAGGGCCTGGAGGAGTTTCGCGAGCATTTGGGCGGGGAGCTCACCATTACGTTACTCAATGCTATTGGCGAAGGTGCCGAGGTGCATGAAATTGATACCCAGCTTTTGAAACAAGCGAGTATTGAACTATACAACCGGCAATTCGAACTTCAGCAAACGCAAATTTAAACAATACAAACATCTGCCCTCATGAAAATAAATGCAGCGCACCTGACCTATTGTACGAATATCCATCCCGCGGAGAACTGGCCGGAAACTTTCGGGGCCCTGAAAAACCATTTCCCGACAATCAGGGCTGCCCTTGCGGGGAAGGAACAAATGGGTATTGGCCTGCGCCTTTCTAATATGGCCAGCCTGGGTTTGCTGGCAGAGGAAGATAATTTAGCGGAGTTTAAACAATGGCTGTCTGATCATGATGCTTATGTTTTCACGATGAACGGTTTCCCCTATGGCGGTTTCCATAACACCGTAGTTAAGGACGAAGTGCATGCGCCGGATTGGACAACAGTTGAGCGCGTGGATTATACCTTACGCCTGTTTCATATATTGGGCGAATTACTTCCTGAAGGTTTGCAGGGAGGGATTTCAACCTCACCCTTAAGCTATAAACCATGGCATGCGGCCGGTGAGGCCAGGAACAAGGCAAGGGCGATCGCCACGGAGAATATTTTAACAGTGATGGCTGCACTTTTTAAAATATACAGTTCGGCCGGAGTCCTGATGCACCTGGATATCGAACCCGAGCCAGATGGCTTCCTGGAATCAGGTCGGGAGTTTATAGATTGGTTTGAAAACGACCTGTTGCCGCGTGGTATTTTAGTGCTGGGAGAACAGTTTGGCCTGTCTCCGGCTGATGCAGAAGCAGCTATCAAACAACACATTAACCTATGTTATGACGTTTGCCATTTTGCCATCGGCTATGAGGAACATGAGAGCGTTATTGATGAACTGGCCGCGAAAGGCATCCAGGTAGGCAAGATACAAATCAGTGCTGCCTTAAAGGCCCGCCTTCCGGTGGATTTGGCGATGAGGGACGAGGTGACCGACGCGCTTGCCAGATTCAATGAGCCAACCTATTTACACCAGGTGATCGCGAAAACCGCAAAGGGAGAATTGATCCGTTATCCGGATTTACCGGAAGCCCTGGCAGATGGTCGGAACCCGGCAGTCAATGAATGGCGCGCACATTTCCATGTACCTGTTTTTGTAGAGGATATGGGTGTTGTTCAGTCAACACAAAACGATATTGTCAGGGTGCTCAACAAATTCAGGAACGCTGCTTTTACACAACACCTGGAAGTGGAAACATATACCTGGAGTGTATTACCTGATGAGCTGAAGGCCCCCCTAACACAATCGATCATCCGGGAATTGGATTGGGTTAAAGCGCAGATATCATAAGAAAGAAACTAATATGAATAAAACGGTAGTTATCGATGTAGTAGGTTTATCCACGTCTCTGATCGGCGAGCATACGCCATTTCTTAAATCTTATACCAAAGACAGACATCTGACGCATATAACACCTGTATTACCTGCTGTTACCACCGCCATGCAGTCCGCCTACGTCACCGGTAAATTTCCTGTTGACAATGGCATTGTAGGTAATGGGTGGTATGACCGCGCGGATTGTGAAGTAAAATTCTGGAAGCAGTCAAACAAACTTGTGGAGGGACAGAAAATATGGGAAAAGGCCAAGAGCGAAGATCCATCTTTCACGAGCTCGATAATGTTTTGGTGGTACAATATGTACTCCTCTGCGGATTACTCCGTGACACCCAGGCCAAACTACCTTGCCGACGGACGAAAAATACCGGATTGTTACTCGGAGCCTGCCGATCTGCGTGACCACCTTCAGGCGAAGTTGGGGCAGTTTCCGCTTTTTCAGTTTTGGGGGCCCGGCGCCAATATCAAATCAAGCCGTTGGATAGCTGACGCTGCAATAGAAACAGATACGTTGCATGACCCGACGCTAACGCTGATATACCTGCCGCATCTGGACTATTGCCTGCAAAAATTTGGTCCGGATTTACCGGTTATTGCCAAGGACCTGAATGATATTGATAAAATTATCGAAGATCTGGTTTCGTTTTACAAGAAAAAAAATGCCGAGATCATCATCCTTTCCGAATATGGTATCTCCCCGGTGGACCGCCCGGTTCATTTAAACCGGGTATTGAGGCAAAACGGCTTGTTAGGCATCAGGATTGAACGTGGACTGGAGATACTTGATCCGGGTGCTTCCAAAGCCTTTGCGGTAGCTGATCACCAACTGGCACATGTCTACATCAACGATGCGAGCGTAACGGCAAAAGTCAAAGCGCTGCTTGAAGCCGTGCCTGGTGTTGAACGGGTGCTTACCCGGGAAGAGCAGGCCGCATATCACATCGACCATCCCCGGGCCGGCGACCTGGTCCTGATCGCTGATGAAAGAAGTTGGTTCACTTATTACTTTTGGCTGGATGACGCGCTTGCCCCGGATTACGCGCGCGTAGTTGACATCCATAAAAAACCGGGTTATGATCCTGTTGAGATGTTTATGAGCTCAAAGCTCCGCGCCGGCTACAAGTTGCTGCGCAAAAAGGCTGGTTTCAGGTATGTGATGGATGTCATTCCCCTGGATGCCGCCCTGATTAAAGGCTCTCATGGCCGGGTGGATGTACCGTCAGAATATCAGCCGGTGATCATTACCGATAACCCATTGGAAAAACAGGACCTGATAGCGACCGACATTCATGATATCATCTGGAGGCACCTGAAAAATTGATTAGCTAAGCTGGCCTTGTATACTGATTGCCGGTTGTTCAAATGATCATCCTGCCATCCGATATGGTCCTTTTTATTAACTGTTCAATATTACAAAAGCAGTTATTCAAAATTCCACCACGCAACCTGTTTGAGGGGGCTGCCTAAAGTGTAAGGCTCCCCAATACGCGGAACGTTTAGTTCGACACCCAACTCCTTTGCTGCAGGCACAAGCCTTTTTATCGGTTCGTTCCAGGGCTGGTTAGCTTCAATAAACTTAGCCCAGTGAATAGGCTGTAACAAACGGGCATGCAGGTCAGCAGCAGCCTGTGCGGGTTGCCCTAACCACAGGTGCGTCCATGGCCAATTGGGGCTATACTGTCCGCATTCCAAAAACGCCAGATCAAATGGCCCGAATTGCTGGCCTATTTGTTTAAAATGCGGCCCGTACCCGCTATCGCCACTGTAAAACAGCCTATAACTGCCAATCTGAAAAACGTAAGAGGCCCATAATGTTTTATTCTCATTCTTATACGTACGATTGCTGCGATGTTGGGCTGGGGTGGCGGTAATCCGAATACCACCGGACAACGTAATCGATTGGTTCCAATTAAGTTCGATGATCTTTTTAGGGTCAAACCCCCAGTATACCAGATCAGCGCCTACTCCCATCGGCACGATAGCCATTTTAATACGATCTTTTAATTTTTTCAAAGTTCGATAATCCAGATGATCGTAGTGATCATGAGAAATGATCAGCGCATCTATTTGAGGCATATCATCGGCGTGATAATGCTTTGTACCCGGGAATGCGGTAATCAATCCGGGCACCGGTCCGGCATGATTGCTAAAAACCGGATCAATGAGCATATTAAACTGCTCGCTTTTTATAAGTAAAGATGAATGTCCAAACCAAACGATCGTAGGTGCAGGAGCAGCTAATGAATTCAGATCGGTTTTAATCCACGGAAGTGCATGAGATGGCCTGATGGTTTCAGGACGTCTGCTCAAAAAAAGAAATTTACGTTTGACCGTCGAATCGGAAAGTTCAGCCAAATTTATAAAAGCTCCATTTTTATAATTTGGTAAAGAATCCAACCGGGTAAGTTCTTCGCCATCCGGATTTTTACCCAAAGATTTAACTACGCCGCAACCGCCGACCGTCGATAATAACAGTGCAGCCAACACAATTCCCAAACACGCTCTTTTCATGCACTAAATGATGAATGTAACGTTAAAAAACAACATTTATTTTATAAATGCGTAATCTGTCTTCCCGGCTGCCATATTCCCGCAATTTGAGCCGGCCGTTCTGAATTTATTTCAAAACATAACAAAAGACGAATTTTAAGGCAGGTGAGTTTCCGACGCAAGCCGGCCAGTGTCCGAGAACGATATTGTTGGCTATCGACGGCGAGACGAAATTATCGTGGGAACAAGGGCAGACTCAGAAACAACTCTGATAACACTTTACTCCACCTCAATTCAACGTAACCGGATCCCCCAGGGACGTGCTAATATTCGCGATTTTTAATTACAAGGTTATCTACGCTGAGATTACCGACATGGAGGTTTCTGATTACAGCTTTTTTAACCATGATTCGGCTAATCACCAATGCGCCTATAGCAATCGCGCCAATAGCCATAGATCCCAATGCTAACACAGCAATTGCTGATGCCCCGGTTGCAGAAGCTCCGGTTACCCCGACACAGTTTGTTTTGCCCGTTTCCTTTTCAAAAAGTTTCATGTGATTTTTAATAAAGTCTCTCAAATACGTAACACGACTTGCCTATAATCATTTGTAATTTCCAATTCACCGGACGGTTATTATTTAGTTGCGGAATAGCCAGACTATGCCATCCGCTACCGGATCATGTGAAAATATTTCTCCCTGTTTTCAAATAGCACCCAGATGAGCACCGCCCAAAGCACAAGCACCATCGGTATTCCCGAAGATAAAGAAATAACAGTTAACAATATGCCAACCATAACTGGAAAAATGATCACCGCGCCTAAAGCCCTGAAACGGGGAATAATCACCAGTATCCCTCCAATAATTTCGGCGATGCCGATAAGTGGCATCAGCCATTTGATCTGCATAATGGCGCCAAACATGGCCATAGCATTTGGCGGCATATCTTTTGGTACAGGCATGTAATTTAAAAACTTGTTCAGGCCTGCATTGATAAACATCAGCCCGAATAACAGGCATGCAATGAATAGGATTTTGTTTTTCATTTTTTATGTGGTTTAATTGTTTTTTAGTAATTCAATATGGACGGCCTTACACTTTCACCTTTTTCCAGTTCCCTTTTTTAAAGTAATACCAGGAAACCAGGGCTAAAAGCGCCTCCGCCGCGGGCACCGCTGCGATGGCGCCTGCCGAATGCCATCCTAAGCCTTTTGCGAGTAAGTAAGCTAAAGGCACCTGAAAAAGCCAGAAGCACCCAAAATTGATCCATGTAGGCGTTTTGGTGTCACCGGCCCCGTTTAAGGCCTGGCTCATGACCATGGCTATAGCATAAAAAATAAATCCCGAACCGATGATCCGGAGCGCCGTACTGCCAAAGTTCAAAATAACGGGTTCGGTTGTAAATATGCTGATGATGGGACGGGCAAAGAACAGGAACAGCAGCATGACGAAACTCATCAATACAGCATTATATCGCGCCGTAAGCAACACACTTTGAGCCGCCCTTTCAACATGACCTGCACCTAAATTTTGCCCTACCAGGGTCGCAGCAGCATTACTTAACCCCCAGCATGGTAAAATAAAGAAAACAAAATTCCGAAAAGCGATCTGGTAGCCGGCTGAAGCTGCTGTACCGCCGGTTTCAGCAACCAACCGTGTCAAGACGATCCAACTACCGCTTGCGATGATAAATTGAAAAGTTGCCGGCCAGGCCACAGCGATGATGGTCTTTACCACAGCGGGATCCCAATTAAAGTGAGCACTGCGAAACTTCAGAATGCCGCTGCCTTTAAACAGGTGATATACCTGGAAGGTCACCCCGCAACTCCTTCCAATTACGGTGGCCATGGCAGCGCCCTTCAACCCAAAAAAGTGGATGAAAACCGGGCAGAGAATTATGTTGATAATGCTTGCAATCCAAAGGCTTTTCATCGCCATGGCGGCGTCACCCGCGCCGCGAAAAATTCCGTTGATCAGAAACAACAGGATAATAATAAGGCTGCTGCCCAGCATGATACGGGTAAAAATAGCTCCGTCCCTCACCACTTCTTCGCTTGCTCCCATTAACTTTAAGATTTCAGGTGCATATAAAACACCAGCCATACTTACTATTATAGTTGTGATCAGGCAGATTACCAGCGCCTGGGCTCCTGCATGTGCAGCGGCTTCCGGTTTCTTTTCACCAATCCTTCGTGCTACGATTGCCGTTGCCGCGGTGCTTAAACCAATAGCGATGGAATAGACAATGGTGATCACCGACTCAGTTAAACCTACCGTGGCTATCGCGTTTTGCCCAAGTTTGCCTACAAAGAACATATCTACCACCGCAAAAACGCTTTCCAGGCTTAATTCCAGAATCATTGGGATAGCCAGTAAAAAGATGGCTTTCGGAATACTGCCTTGCGTATAATCCTGCTGCTCGCCATTAAGAGAAAGCTTAATGGCGTTCCAAAGCTTTGAGCTTGTGATCTGTAATGTACTCATCGTTGCTTATTTAAAAATTTTGTACGATTGCCGGTTTACTTTGTTGTTTTCGTAACACGATCCTGATTGATCATAAACTTAATCAACGATACAAAGATGGGACGCACGCCGTTGTTTCGCAGTGTGCAAAAGCGACAATCCCGGGGGTAATTCGCGACAAGATTATTTCCACAATGCATCCACTTCGCTCATAATCTCCACGTACCCTGCGGTTCCATGCACACGAATGCGTTGACCATCTTTAATTAGTTTGGTTGCGTTTTCCACGCCAACAACCGCAGGCAAACCGTATTCACGGGCTATTACAGCGCCATGTGTCATTAGTCCGCCAACTTCTGTAACCAGGCCCTTGATGGCTAAAAATAAAGGGGTCCAGCTTGGGTCGGTAAAGGTTGTAACCAGGATATCGCCATCTTCCAGATCAGCACCTTCTACGTTTAGCACCACTCGTGCGCGCCCTTCAACTATGCCGGAAGAAACAGCGAGACCGGCCAGGGCCCCTACCGGGATATTTTCACGGCTGTAATGACCGGTTATCACCTCACCTTCAGAAGTAATAACTCGTGGCGGTGTCAGCTTTTCATAAAATTGATAATCCGTTTTGCGCTGGTCAATAAGCTGGTAATCTACTTTTCCGGTACGCACCGCCTCCTGCAACTCTTCAAAATAAAGATAATAGCTATCTTTTTCATCATGAAGCACACCGGCTTTTACAAGGCGTTCGGCTTCCTGAAGCAAAGCCTGCTTATAGATAAAGTACCTGCTCACGATATCGTATTTCGGATATTCGCGGTAGCCGATAAAATTCCGTAATAGGTCAATCATATGCTTCGTTTCCCGGGCTTTTTCTTCACCATCGGGCAATTGTTTCAGACGTAACATTAAGTCTTGTTCTTTTTCTAAGGCTGCCTGCTTCCCCTGCTCAAATCTTCGGGTGCTCTCCCCTTGTTCGAGGTTTTTGATATTACTCAAGATCATCGGAACCAGCGCACCTGGATTTTCCCTCCATCGTGTACGGGTAATATCGATCTCACCGGCACAACGCATGCCATATTTGTCAAGATAAGCAATGAAAGCGTCGTGTACTTGCGATCCGCCCTCCAACTGGCATAACCCATTCAATAAATTATTCTGTTTTGCCCCCTGCAGATAGGCGATGACCTCCGGATAGGGACGGATCACATCCGCCAGGTCCAAAAGTTCAAGGCCCATTTCTGAGGTAATGTTGTTTGGAACAGAAAGCGACAGAACATCTGCTGCGTTGATTTCACCAAGCCACTCTTTCATCTTGTCATTGATCCAGGCCGAAGCATGGATGGCCGCCATGATCACGTTCAGATTTTTCTTTTCTAAAGACAGCTGTCTCCGCTGCTCCATGTCATCGAGGATGCAATCAAATACATACGGTCCTGTTTTTATCCGGATGTTGTCTTTCAATGCTGATACCGACCTTTCGCTGCTGCTCATGAGATCGGCCACAATCCCGGCATCGGCTCCCGCTTCCGCAAGTATATCCGTCGCCGACATCCCATGATGACCTTTAACCTGTCCGGGAATATTGGCTTCAAGGTCCTCTTTTATAAAGTTTCGATCGATTACAGTCGTCAGTGCGTCTTTTATGAGCGGATCTGAATGCCCCAACACATTCAACAGATTTTCCCTGCCTGCCGGCGAAGCCAAGCCCTTCGAGATATCAACAAATAACCTTCCGCCAGCCATTTTGAACATCGCGCGGTTTCCGGTTAACATCCAAACGGATATGCCGAGTGGTTTAAATGCATCAGTCATCATTTGTTGATGTCCTACAGATACATAAACCCGGTTCTCCTGATCGTCTGCCGCTGGCACAGGATATAATGTGGTGATTGGCCGGCTTTGCACGATATAGAATTTGTCATCACTTAAACACCATTCAATATCCTGTGGATCGCTGAAATGTGCTTCGATTATCCTGCCCGTTTGTTCGAGTTGTAAAATTTGCTCGTCAGTTAATGCTTGCATGCGTTGTTGCTCCGGCCTTACCTCTTTTTGCTCAGTACCACCATTTTTAACGATCTCAATAGCAATCCTTTTCTCTGAAATCTTCTTTTCAATAATTCTTGACTCACGCACCTGGTAATTATCGGCGTTAACCAAACCAGAAACCAGTGCTTCCCCCAAACCAAAGCTTGCATCTATCGAGCTCACTGTCCTGTCACCATTAACCGGATGGGCCGTAAACAGCACGCCTGCTACCTTTGCAGCTACCATTTGCTGTACAATAACAGCCAGGTAAACCTTGCGGTGATCAAAGCCATTCTGAAGCCGGTAGATTATGGCACGTTCCGTAAAAAGAGATGCCCAACATTTGCTGATGTGTTTTAAAATAGCGGCTTCGCCGATAACGTTCAGGTAGGTATCCTGTTGCCCGGCGAACGATGCGGTTGCTAAGTCCTCCGCTGTCGCACTTGAACGAACGGCGTAAGCGTAATCACTACCATATTGGTCCATACACGCAATGATCTGGCTTTTCAGTTCCTGAGAAAGAGCTATTGATTCGATCAGCGTTCTGATCTTTTTGCTTATTTCATTGATCTCGTTCCTTTGGTTTTCGGTTAGCAATGCTAATTGCTCCAGCAATGAATTATACTGCTGATCGTTCCCAACAGTGTCTTTAAAAGCTTCAGTGGTTATACAAAAACCGTCAGGCACATTAAGCGCCTTAATCTTGTATAATTCTGCCAGATTTGCGCCCTTGCCCCCAATTAGCTTAATAGCCGTTTTATCAGCCTCTCTTAAATCAACAATGTATAAACTTTTGTTTTTCATTATGCTTTACTTGTCTTTAAACTGATTGACTGTTTCACTCATAATTGCAATCGATCCTTCCAAAAATTTTTCGATGATTTTCAAATCTTCTTCAGCGAAGGAACCGATCAATTGCTCCGAATGGCTGCGATAATCTTTGTAAAGCGGGGCCATGAGCTGCATTATCTTTTCAGTATCCGGCACTACCAATACTTTTCGCCTGTCCGTTTTCGCAAATTCTCTTTTGACCAGGTCTTTTTTCTCAAACCTGTCAATCAAACCTGTAACAGCGCCGCTGGTAAGCCCTGTTACTTCCATAAGTTCGCCGGCTGTCATGGCCCCTTTCACCAGGAAAAAGCCCAGGTATTTCTGATCGGTACCTGATAGTCCGGCTTTTCGGGCAATATTTTCATGCATTTGAATGGATGTATAAGCATACAACTGGCTTAGTTTTCTTATCCGGGTAATAGCTTCGCTTTTCACAATATCTTTGTAACTTTGATTATCTTAGTTACAAAGATAATTTTATTTTATTAATTGAAAGAAGTAATTTAGAAATCGGTGAATATAATTACGTTGTTTCCGCCTCCCGACCTTGACGAATATGTCACTGGTATGCTGATCATTGAAAGCAAAACCCTCAGTGCTGATTTTATTTTGCCGCTTTATGCCAATGGCTGCCCTACACTGGTGTTTCAAACGGCGTTAGGAAAACGTTCTGGATCGGATACCGGATATCTTAACCTCTATGCACAAACAATCCAACCGGAAACGCTCATGATCAAACAGCCTTTTACGTTGATTGCCTTTTTATGCTCCCACATATCGTCCAGAGCTTATTTGGTGTAAGTGCCCGTGAATTAACCGATAGCTATCTCGACTTAAGCGAGATCTCACATTTTTATCGCCATATTATTGATACTAAGTTTTTTTAATTGAACCACGGCCACTTTCCCTTTTCCTTCTGTAATATGGTAGAACTGGTTTACCTGCAAATTACGAAACCGTTGAACAGTATGGCTGCCAGCCCATGTTATTTCAAGCTCTTCGATAAGCCCGGCATGTCCTACCCCTATTTCCGCCTGTATGGGCGATGAACCAAAACTACCACCCGAGTTTAAGTCGCGGTAAACACTTCTTTTAACACCATTGTCAACAAATGTTATTTTTAACCGACTGCCAATGGCGACCTTATTACATTTCACCCCTTCTGCCTTTATACTTATCCAGTTATTATCGTTCTGACCAGGGTTTACATACAAGGCACTGGTATAGGCATCGCCGGCGTAAGCCCCGCCCATTTCAATGAAGATATCCTGTAAACCACGGTTCCTGAAATCTGCAAACGCGACGCCGTGGCCTTTTTGCAGGTTTCCCGTCCCGGAGACGCCTGTAACGTCGTCAAACCGCTGTCCGTCTACGTTCCTGAACATCTTATTGGGTATAAGGGAGCCAAAATCGGGGTTGCCTGTGCCAAAATACAAGTCGGGAAAGCCGTCGTTATCAATATCACCAAAGTTTGCGCCCATGCTGAACACTACTTTATCAAGGCCCGTTTGTTTGATAACATCAGTGAAAGTGCCGTTATGGTTATTTTTATACAGGTAAATATTTCCCGCATTGGGTATGGCCTTTCCGAGCGCTTCAGCAGCCGAATAATATCCCAGCGGGGCCTCGAATTTGTAATCTGCAATCAGGATATCCTGCCAGCCATCATTGTTGTAATCAAAAAACCAGGTAGTAAAAGTACTGTTGGTATTTGCCAATATCCCCGATTGTTTGGTAACGTCTTCAAAGTCGGGGATATTCCCGCTGTTACCTTTATTTTTTAAAAGGTACTTACGCCCGTCCATTGTCGAAATAAAAACATCCGGCCATCCGTCATGGTTAAAATCTGCCGATGTAACCCCTTTCACGTATGACATTACATCGCAATGTGCTTTATGGCTAACCTCAGTAAAGGTGTTGTTCCGGTTATTTATATAAAGCATGCTCCGGTGGATATTGACGCTGTCGCCGTTGTTAAAACCCTCCGCTCCTACAAATACATCGAGCCATCCGTCATTATTAAAATCGGCCCAGACTGCCGCCTGGGTAGGATGATAAAAAAATAACCCGGCAGGTATCGCCACATCCGTGAATGTGCCATCGCCATTGTTACGCAGCAGGGAGGCAGGCTGGTTGCCAAAACCGTTTTTTTTCCAGGCACCCCGCAGTACAAAAATGTCCATCTTCCCATCGTTGTTGTAATCAGTTTGCTGAATATTCAGCCCACCTGTAAACTTCCCCAACCCGCTTGTTTCAGACTTGTCAATAAATGTTCCGTCCTGATTATTTTGAAAATAATGCATGTGATCATCAAGTTCCGTTCCCGAGGTTACTATATCAAGGTAACCGTCGTTATTAAAATCATCCGCTATAACGCCACCCGCCCTGCTATTCAGTTTAATACCAACATCGGCAGCCAGATCGGTAAACGGCCTTATTTTTGTCGCGGATGTTTTATTGAGATTTGGGATTAAAAAGGGCTTGGGCACACTATCGGGGTAATGCCCCAGTGTCATGTAAGCGATATTGAGCATCCAGCGGGATTCCAGGTCGGCCGGATGCTTCTTCAAAATACTTTCATAAACTGCAATGGCATGTCGCGAACCTGTTTGATTCACGTGAATTGCATCACCCCTTATAGGATAAGTACATGACATCCGGTTGTGGTTCAACATACAATTAGTCCGTTCGCCTAAC
The DNA here is from genome assembly GCF_050433785.1 of Mucilaginibacter sp. 3215. NCBI lineage: Bacteria > Pseudomonadati > Bacteroidota > Sphingobacteriia > Sphingobacteriales > Sphingobacteriaceae > Mucilaginibacter > Mucilaginibacter sp. 3215. The sequence goes on along the minus strand of NZ_JBNPWO010000001.1, from coordinate 798,195 downwards.
CGCATGTAGGCCAGTGCCATATCCGGTTCAAATAAATCACGTTTTGAGCTATCGGCTCCCCTCGCCATTTTTTCGTAGATGGTAACGGCCTGTTTTTCGTCACCCGTTTCCAGTAACAGCTTGGCTTTGGTATTTAAAAGATAAAAATCATTTTCCCGGCCCGGCAGTTTAAGCAAGCTATCGCATTGCGCCACCTTCGCTTCGGGACAAAACGGATTACGGCTGTTGTAATCCTTTTGATTCAGACCGGCAATGATCCGGATCATTTTACCCTCCGATGAATCATGGCATGACATAACAAATGACATGGCCAGTATCAAAAGCAAAAATTTTGCATAAATACTTAACGACGTCTTTTCACGGGCCAAATTCAAAGCGAAATTGACAATTACATTCTTCGGCATTCCTTCAGTAAAATTAGCTACACATTATTTTTTCTTAAGATCCCGATCAATACCACTATGTTTAAATGATGAACATCACAAGCAGATCATTGAAACTTAATTTCCCTACCCCGGCTATCGTTAGATACAATCTTAACTTTCTGCATACCCGGGTTTACTTTCAGAAACCTTGCCGACTGCGATAAAAAAGATGAGCCGTAATAGAACTCCTGCCGGGTAACCGAACCATCTTTTGCAGATACTTCCGCGTAGGCATCCTGCGGCCCGATCTTTATGGTTTTTCCCGGTGGGTTGAGTTTTAACAACTTCAAATTGCCATTGTGCTCGCTGGCCGCGAGGTAATACCGGTTATCTTTCCCCTTAAGTTTTACCAGGGCTTTCCCATCGCCGGGAAAACAGATCCCGCTTTGCAAAATCGTCAATGGCTTAAATCCCCCTTTACCATCGCCTTTTAAAAGCAATCCGTTTAAGGCATCGTACCGGCCTACCGAAACATTTGTACTGTAATCATTCCCGTTTATGGCTACGTCTAAATTGCCATCACCGTCAAAATCATCCACTACCATTCCGTTAATGACAGAAACCTGCGCATAGTTTGGCAGAGGGTACATTTTAAATTTCCCGTTTCCTAAATTTTCGAGATAACATGAAGTAAGCGTATTGGCTTTTAACCGCAAGGCATTTTTCAGTTGTTCAGGCGATAACAAATCCTGCAACGTTGCGTGGCCAAAAGATCTGTAATTAACAAACTTTTTCCGGAGACTGACCATTTGCTTAATAGCATCGTCACGAACAAAAGATGGAAATTCACGTTTCACCCCGTCAGTGTCGGGGAGGAATAGGGATGGAAAGGCATCAGTGGTTTTACGTTTATCAAAATCGCCGGCCGTGATATATACGGGCTCTTTATCGCTGGCTTTGAAAAAACTATTCTTTCCCAGGTTGCCAACAATATAGTCTATCTTACCGCAATGCCTGAAATCGCCGGCCGCGATGGAATTCCACCAGCCGATTTTATCAGCAATACCAGACGTCGCTGTGGAGTTAACGAATTTGCCCCCAACATTTTTGATAAACGTAATGGGCATCCATTCACCAGCTATAACAAGATCCGGCCAGCCATCATTATCATAATCTGTAACCAGGGCATCGCAGGTTAACCCCATATTTTTCAAGCAAGGGGCAACTGATGCTGTTACATCTGTAAATTGCAGCTTCCCAGGTTTACTGTCGTTACGTAAAATAAAACAGGATACCGGGTTGGGGTAATGCCAGGCATCAACACGGCCCGTCATCAGCAAATCGAGCTTGCCATCCTTGTTATAATCAAATGCCCTGACACATAGCTTACTTGTAAAATTACCGGGCAAGGCACCTTTTTGTTCGCTGAACCGCCCGCGGCCATCGTTAAGGTAGATGCGGTCTGCATAATTTTTTGAACCCGGCGCGCTTTCATATCCACCGCTGGCTATATACAGATCTGGCTTCCCATCGCCATCAGCATCAAAGAACAATAAACTTTCATCTTTATAATTTGCGCTATCCGTTTTTACATCAATTAAATTTCGTTGATTAAATTTACCGTTAGCCTGCTGCAGGAAAATCTGGGCGGGAAATTTCCTGTTACCGCCAATAGCGATATCATCAAGCCCGTTGCCATCAATATCTTCGGCTGCAAGCGCCGGAGCGTACGCCGAAAATTTGTGAGGCAATAATTTCTGGATGGTAAAATCCGGAAAATCATCCTCCTTGTGCCTGTAACTAATACCTGCCGTGCCTGTAATTTCAGTAAACAGTGCCCCCCTGTTTTTTTGGGGTATAACCCAACTATAAGCCTGACGCGCATCATTGATATTTACTTTCAGCGTTTGGTTAGCGCTTACATTTTTTAATACCTGCTTATAATTATTCGGCCATCTCACTACTACAGAATCAAGCTTATTGACTTTGCCGAGGCCAAAGTGCGCGACGTTTTGGATAGAAGATAAATATCCACGATAAGGATTGTTCTCGTATACCTGGTGTTGCTTGCCTGCATAATAGATATCTACCCAGGCACCAATGCCATCCCTGTTAAAGTTGTTGCTATTCAATTTTACCTGCAAGTAATTTGATGTTTTGGAGGTAAGTGCGCGGCTATTGTTTTTATAGATAAGAGCCTCGTCATTGATGTTATTGATAACCATATCCATTGCCCCGTCATTATTCAGATCTGCATAAGCAGCACCGTTTGAAAAGGTCGGTAAATCCAATCCCCATTGGCTGGAAACATCACCAAAGTTTAAGTCGCCATTATTTTGAAAGGCATAATTGTGGATCTTGACCGTGGGAATCTGATCAATAACAGCTTTTTTTGAGGCCGTAGCATAAGGATTGTTTCTGAAAACTATAAAATCGTGATCAGTAACATCCTTCGGAAATCCATTGGTTACAATGATATCGCGGTAACCATCATTGTTGAAATCTGTTATCAAAGGAGTCCAGCTCCAGTCGGTCTCAGTAACTCCGCTCAAAAACCCGGTTTCACTGAATACGGGGTTCTTGATAGAATCATTCTGCCCCAATCCCGGCCCCTGGTTTATCTGTAAGGTGTTACGCGCATATTGATATTGGTATGCATAATGATTAAATAACTCGTACGACTGGTAGCTTTCCGGCATCGACATCATTTTTTTCCGGTAATTATCCGGTGGTGACATGTCCAGTTCAAATACATCGGCCAAACCGTCGTTATTTAAATCTTCGATGTCCTGCCCCATCGAGTTCATCGAAGTATGCTTAAAGTATTCTTTAGATCTATTGGTGAATGTACCATCACCGTTATTGATGTAGAGAATATTGGGTGATATAAAATCATTGGTAACATAAATGTCCTTCCACCCGTCTTTGTTTATATCCACAATAGTAGCCGCGTGCCCATAGCCTTCAATGGATATACCGGTTTTTTTGGATACATCGCTAAACACCGGGTGTTTAAGCTGGTCATCCCATTTGCTTTCATATAACCTCCCTGTACTCTTACCGCTGCCGTCCGCAATTATCGGACGAAACTGGTTCGCGTAATAGCCATCGCCGGGGCGGTTAACAGTAAGATACATGTCAAGCTTGCCATCGTTATTGTAATCAAAAAAGGCTGCCATGGTAGAGTATGCATGTATATTTAGGCCGTATTCTTTGCCTTCTTCCTTAAAGTGCGGTATCCCCTCTTTATCTGCCCCCTGGTTTATGTAAAGCAAATTTTGCCTTTTAACGCTATCCTGTAGCAGCGAATTGCATATATAAATATCCTGCAAGCCATCGTTATTTATATCAATAACGGCAACGCCTCTGCCCCATTTTCCTAAACCATTAACTCCGGCTTTATCTGTGATATCATCGAACTTGAAGTCGCCACGGTTTAGGTACAGCCTGTTTGATACCATATTACCCGAAAAGTAAATATCCTGAAAGCCATCATTATTGAAATCGCCTATACCAACTCCGCCGCCGTTGTAAACGTTGGCATTATCAATCGGATTGATAGAGTCGTTCTCGGTAATTAAATTATTAAAGGTGATACCGGAGTGGGATGAGGGTATCAACTCAAACAGTGTCGCTTTCTTTTTTGCACACGAAAAAACAACAACGCTAACCAGTAGTAAAGCAGGGTAAAATTTCTTCATCTATAAATTGGTTTACACGGAAAAGATAGGCTGTTATGCACAGCCTATCTTTTTTAACAAGTACTGAAACAGATACTTTTAACGGTTATCTGCAATATAATTATTAATAACCGGGATTTTGATGTCCGTTTACCTTAGGGTTATTATCCAGCTCGGCCTGAGGAATTGGCAATAGCTCATCTCTTCCTTTTCTGAAATATGGGAATGGGTCAGTGGTGAAGTATTGCTTTTTCCTCCAGCGAAGGATGTCGATATTTCTTATTTCTTCGCAACCCATTTCCACCATTTTTTCGTGCATGATAGCTTTTACCACATCAGCTTTTGACGCTACAGGAAATTGCGCTGTTGGATAAGGCGGCATAGCAACATCCGCACGTGCACGAATCATATTGAGGTAGTTAACTGCTGCTGCAGTATTACCAAGCTCATTTTCACATTCGGCCAGCATCAATAAAACCTCGCCATAACGGATAATGCGTTGATTATTGCCGCCCGGGTGGAAACCCGCTGCCGGCAAACCTTCCTTGTAAATGATCATGAACTTACGGAAACTAATCTTTTTGGTAACACCGTTCATCACCGAAGAATTACCGTTCTGGTCGCCGTCTGTAAGTACCGACGCGCCTTTATTATAAGTGTCGCCCGATTGATAACAGGTGTAGTGAAAACGGGGATCAGATTTGGCCGCGCCGGTAGCAGTGTTCTCAAATTCGTTAATCAATTTGTTTGATGGAATAAGGTTTCTCCATGCTATCGGGTTGTATTCCTGGTTACGTACGGTAGACTGCGCTTCAGTAGGACTGTCACCGCCCCAGTTAAATCCGCCGTCACCTTTGTCAACAAATACGATCTCGAAGATGGATTCGCTATTGAATTCGGTCTCCTCCTCAAAGTTGTCAAGGTACCTGGCAGTAAGGGTATAGCCGTTTGCTCCAGTTGTAGGGATTTTTAAAAGCGCAGCTTTAGCACCGGCATAATCGCCGGTTTGCATCAACACACGGCCCAGCATAGCATTTGCCGCAGAAGCGGTTGCCCGGCCTTTATCGGTACCGGTTTTCTCAGGGAGAACGGCTGCCGCATCCTGAAGGTCTTTAACAATTAAAGCATAAACCTCAGTTTCGGATGAGCGTGGCTGAAAATCGCTAACTGCCTGAGCAGGCGATGTATAAACAGGCACCCCTCCCCATTGTGAAACCAGGTCGAAATAAGCCCAGGCGCGCAAAAACTTAGCCTCGCCAACCAACCGGTCGCGTAGGGCCGTGTTATCAGTTACATTAGGCCCATTCGCAATAACTACATTCGCCCTGAAAATAGTTGTGTACCAGGTATTCCAAACAGAATTCATCACTGAGTTGGCAGGATCAACATTGCCGTTAAGCATCTGTCCCCTTGGGGCTTCGAGCTGCCCGCCGCCGCTTGCAACCTCATCACTTCTGAGATCGTGAATAAAAAACCACTCCCTTGATACCAGCCCCAGGCTATGAATGGCAACATAAATAGCGTTTACCCCCTTGGTTAACTGATCGCTGGTTTTGTAATATTGGTTCGTTGTTACATTGTTAGGATCGCTGGTGTCAAGGGACCCTTTTTTGCATGAGTTAACCGTTGCCGTTACCATAATAGCTGTAAGGGCCGACCATATGTATATTTTCTTCGTTTTCATTGCTGTATCTTTTTAAATTAATCGTTAAAAGGTCGCCTGTAAACCCAGCTGAACTGTTCTTGGCTGCGGGTACTGGCCGTAATCAATACCGTTGGTAAGGGTACCATTACGAGAGCCGATTTCGGGATCAAGACCTTTATATTTAGTAAATGTTAAAAGATTGGTTGATGCCACATAAATCCTGAGCCTGTTCAACGCGTTGTCTGTTTTTGACTTTAACCATGAAGTTGGGAAATTATAGCCTATCTGCATGTTTTTAACCCGCAGGTATGAACCGCTTTCAATCCACCTGGTTGAAGGCCTTTTGTTGCCGTTCGGATCGCCTGAAATGGCGCGCGGGATATTTGTGTTGGTATTTGTAGGTGTCCATGCCTTTAACACATTGGTACCCGCATTGAAAAGCCTTGGCATGCCTTCGAGGATAATCCTTTCGCCATTAAATATCTTGTTGCCATAAACACCTTGGAAAAAGACTATCGCGTCGAAATTTTTATAGGAAGCGCTGTAGTTTAACGAGTAGGTGAATTTTGGCAGATAGCTACCAATAAAAGTGCGGTCGGCATCAGTGATAACACCATCGTGGTTTATATCCCTGAACTTAATATCGCCGGGAGCGGCATTTGTTTGCTTTGCTGAATTGGCAACTTCACCAGCGTTTTGGAATATCCCATCTGCAATATAGCCAAAGAATGATTGCACCGGCTGCCCAACTGCTGTTTTGGTTATAGGATCACCACCGCCATAATCCGCATCGCCGCCGGCGGTAATGGAAGCATTGGCGGTACTAAGCGTTAAAATCTTGTTTCTGTTCAGGGAAAAATTTCCGGTAATATCATATTTAAATTCGCCGTGTGTTTTATGATAACCTAAACTAACTTCAAAACCGCGGTTACGCATTGAACCCACGTTAGCTAAAGTCCCGGTACCGTTAAAACCAAGGCTGGGCGAGGTAGGTACGGTTAATAGAAGGTTATCGGTTTTCCTGGTATAAACCTCGGCAGATAATGTAAAGACATCCTGGAACAAGCCCATATCTAAACCAATGTTGGTTTGTTTAGTTGTTTCCCATGACAAATTGAGGTTACTTAAACCACTGTAAAACGAAGCATTTCCAAGATCGGCCAGTGAACCGTTGAACGGATAGGTAGCTATGTTAGATGATATAGGTTGCAAATAAGGATAATTGCCCAATACGGTGCCATTGATACCTGTTACACCGTAACCCGCCCTCAGTTTTAATGACGAAACCGACTTGAGCGACTTCATGAAATCTTCCTGGTCTACCTTCCAGCCTAATGACGCGGCAGGGAAACTTTCATGTTTATGCCCCGGCGCAAATACAGATAAACCGTCGCGGCGTATAGAGCCTGATATCAGATATTTGCCTTCAAAATCATAACCCAAACGAGCTACTTCTGAAACAAGGAGATTAGTGCCATAGGTATAATTAGTGAAAAGATTAGTCGCGCCATTTAGTGTCCTTACCGTATTGGTATTTTGGTTACCCGAAGAAACCTGGTTGTCGCCGCGTGAGCTTTGGGCCTCGTAAACTAAAACGGCATTAACATGGTGCTTGTTGCCGAACGTTTTATCGAAAGTAAGCTGCTGCGAGTACAGTTGCGTGGTGCTGGCGCCCCTGGTATAATTAATAACTGCGGTTGGCGATTGAGAAGTACCTCCGTCATTATAAATAGGTGTGTAAGTATTATTCATGTTGCTGCCATAATCAATACCATAAATTGATTTAAAGTTAAGCCATGAAGCAAACTTCAGCGTGGCATACGCATTACCGTGGATTGTATAACCGTGATTGGTATTATCAATCAGTTTGGCCGCTTCAATCGGGTTGGTTGGGTCTGAGCCATCGAAACTATTTTGCGGCCCCATAAACCCGCCGGCATTATTTGGATTGTAGATTGGCAGATATGGCTGCATCCTCACCACATTTGTTATGGCAGAACGGTTACCCGCATCTACGCCGTAACGCTGATGATTGATGATGGCATTGAATGTTTCGCCAAACGACAGGATTTTACCAATCGTATGATCGGCGTTAACCCGAATCGCCTTGTGGTAAGCGCTTAAGCCCTGGGCGATACCCTGCTGATCGAAGTAATTTGCCGAAGTATAAAAGCGGGTCACCGCGTTGCCGCCGCTCAATGCCACATTGTGCTGCTGAATCGGAGCATTACTCCTGAAATACGCGTCCTGCCAGTTGGTATTTGTTTGAGCAAAGGTTTGGGAACTACCCGCATAAATTGGTTTGTTAAAGTTTTCTGGCAGCAGGCGCGGCGGTATGGCTATAACAGGAGTGGCTGAACCGTTAAGAGCGCGCTCATATTGCAAGTATTGCTGGGTATTAAGCAGGTCATACTTTTTGATTACATTTTGTATGCCATAGTATGAGTCGATAGTTACCTCTGTGCGGCTATTGTTGCTCCCCTTTTTAGTGGTTATAATAATAACACCATTTGTACCCCTGGAACCATAGATCGCCGCAGCACTCGCATCCTTCAACACGTCGATACTTTGAATATCCTTAATATCAACGCCTGTGAGGCTGCCCGGATATCCATCAACGATGTATAAAGGATCAGATCCGAAATTCACAGAGCTAATACCACGCAATGAAATAATAGCCCCGGTTCCCGGACCGCCGTTATTGGTAACAGTAAGACCAGCTATACGGCCTTGCAAAGCTTCAATGCCACCCACAGGCAGAGAGGCAAGAGTTTTGCCGCTAACCGATGAAACCGCTCCCGTTACCTTAGCACGTTTTTGCGATCCGTAACCAACCACAACAACCTCTTCCAGGTTCTTGGTATCTTTTTTCATTTGCACCTTTAGCTCGGCAGCGCTGGTAACCGTTATCTCTTGCTGTGCAAAACCAATTAATTTGAAAACGAGCACGGCTGAATTTCCGGGCACTGCTATTTTGAAGTTACCGCCGGCATCAGTAGTTACGCCTTGTGTTGTGCCTTTTATGGAAACCGCTACGCCGGGCAGGGGTTGGTTATCGTCATCAGTAACTTTGCCCGAAACGTTGAATGCAGGCTTCATTTTCAAAGCGCCATTTTTGTTAATGGTAATGCCATTCAATGAACCTGCTGAACCACGATTATGTGCAATTGACACCGATGGCATTGCGAGCGCGCATCCGGTTAAGATGAGCGTAGCGTAACGCCATTTGTTATTATAAATTTTTTGTAAAGAATACTTCATGTTATTAAGGTTTAAAATTTTCGATTCGATTAAGGAAACGTTGACGTGATTTGCTCTCGGGGCAACATTTACCGATATCGTTTAAGCTGTAAATGCCTAAAATTATCCTGGCCTTACCTAATGGTAACTACCGGATTTAAATGAACGACGAAACCTATCCGTTAGCTGTTCCGTACTTATCCAGGATCTGAAAATCTCTTTTTTGTCTTTCCATAATTTTTCTTGTTAGTTAATTGATTGATAATTGATATGTAGGTGTTATTAGTTTTCAATTTCAAACAGTATCCCACGCCGAACCGGACAGCAAACGACAAATGCCACGAATGCTCCATTATTGGTCAACATGTTTATAATTGGTAATCTGTACGTTGTAATGCCAACAGTACTTATTGTTACAGCCGGCTAAAAGCAGATTGTAATAACAGGGGTAAAATTATCTTTCGCGGTTTAGTAGGTAGCGCAGTATTTATCTTAATCTTACAACATTTGTTTAAGCAAGTTCCCTACAACAAGGTTTTCTTTCCATGTTAAAACAGTTTTCCCGCATGATATATGACGTGCCTCAATGTAGATTTTTGAGACCGATAAAAATTACAAATAATTGATTTTAAGCTATTTAAATACAAAACAAAAATCAAAACGAGTTGAACACTGGTGATTTTCTTTACCAGAAACTGGCACTGGTTTGTTAATTTGAAGGCAAAAATACCGCCAACAACAATCGATTGCGAAACTTGCCCGAAACACGGTATTTAGGTATTGTTAAAACAATAAATCTTATTGATTTATAGCTATAGAAATAATAAATATTTTTAGCATACCTGCTTACAGGAAACAAATAAGGACAACCTCGCGCTGTCCTTACAACCAATTTTAAAAAAAGAAAAGTAATAAAGGTGAGGTATTATATCTTGTAAGTATGTGATAAAGTATTTGCGCGTTAACGCAAATGCTACAAATAATTATTGATCATATCAGTAAACTTTGTTAAGGTTATGTAGTCCAGGATTAGTACACCTCAAGCAATCAAATGTATTAAGGATGGTAAACTTTAAATGACACACATGTTGAAAAGGTTAACACATTGGTTTACTAAACGCACAATCGCTCCCCCATTCCTAACTTATTGCTGTTCTTTGTAGACTATTGCAAAATGCCCTAAACAATTGTTATAGCACTTTCAACAATTGTTGTAATAGTATGATTATAGGTTGGCCTATTTTTATCAGCAGACTGGCAGCCAATTTTGATTGCTGCAAAACCTAAAAGAACATCAAATGAATCTAAGGATCTTTTCTCTTACCCTGTTGGCAATCGTCTTGTTATTTGTTGGTAATGCATCAGCCCAAAACAAAAAGTTTTATATTTTTTTGTGCTTCGGTCAATCAAATATGGAAGGTAACGCCCGCATACAGCCACAGGATACCATAGTTGATCAGCGTTTACAAGTACTGGAAACCGTGGACTGCCCTAACCTTAAACGGGCCAAGGGCAACTGGTACACCGCCGTGCCACCGTTGGCACGCTGCAATACCGGCCTCACCCCTGCCGACTACTTTGGCCGCACCCTGATAGCAACCCTGCCCAGCGATGTAACAGTTGGTATTGTGAACGTATCGGTAGCTGGTTGTAAAATTGAATTGTTCCAAAAAGACAGTTATAAGGATTATGCAGCCACCGCACCTTCCTGGATGGTGAATATGATCAACGAATATGGAGGCAATCCCTACGGCCACTTAGTGGAGATGGCTAAACTGGCGCAAAAATCCGGCGTGATTAAAGGCATCTTGCTGCACCAGGGCGAATCTAACCCAAATGATACGCTTTGGACACTTAAAGTGAAAAGCATTTATGATATGCTATTAAAAGATCTTCACCTGAAGGCCAGAAAAGTTCCCTTGCTGGCTGGCCAGCTTGTTAATGAAGACCAGGGCGGCAAGTGCGCTGCTATGAACCACATAATTGATAAGCTTGCTGAAGTTATCCCCAACGCATATGTGATCAATTCAAGCGGCTGCCCGGCTGCATCAGATAAGCTGCACTTCACCGCTGAGGGCTATCGAATTTTAGGCACACGATACGGATTACAAATGCTCAATCTGTTGGGTTACAAGGCACCGGCCATCACCAATCCTGTACCTGTTCAAACAACAGGGAATGCCGGGAGGTAATATCGATATTTTTCTATCAGCTAAAATGAAAGCTTGCTTAAGCAACGCTTTTGACGTCTACTTTTTTCACCCGGTACTCGGATGGCAGAACATTATATTTTGCCTTGAATGATTTGGTAAAATAATGAGGCGTCGAAAAACCGATGGAGTATGCTATCTCGGCAATGGTCAGATCGGTTTTTTCGAGCAGTATGGCTGCTTTGTCCAGTTTTATGGAGCGGATAAATTCCACAGGTGGCTCGCCGGTTAGTTCGGTGATCTTGCTATAGAATGATCCCCTGCTCATACTAAAATGATGGCTGATCTCCTCGACGGAAAATTTAGGGTTGTTGATGTTTTTCTCAATATACATCACCACATCTTTAATGAACCTTTCTGACGAGGATTCGATATCCATGTCTGCCGGGATAACTTTTATTTTTTTCTGATAGGTTTCTTTAAGCGACTTATTTAGATGAAGCAGGTTTTTAATTTTGATATTCAGGATATCGAAGTTGAAAGGTTTGGTCAGGTAATCGTTCACGCCCAACTCCAGCCCTGCGAGTTGCTCCTTCTGGCTGGTCATCGCCGTTAATAATATAATTGGGATATGGCTGGTCCTTTTATCGGCCCTAAGTTTACAACTTAGCTGGATCCCATCCATATAAGGCATGCTGATATCACTAACTATCAGGTCGGGATGTACGGCAAGTGCTTTATGCCACCCTTCACGGCCATTAGCTGCCTCCGAAACTTTGTAAGTTGCAGCCAGGCTTTCTGACAAGTATTGCCTCATTTCATCATTATCTTCAATAACCAGGACATGCAGCTGGTTAACACCAGTGGCAATCGCCGTCTTCGGTTTACTGTTCTTGTCATCGTCGATAACGATTGGGGCAGCCTCGGGCGTATTTTGCCCATGCATTGCTGTCTCTGATAGATTAATTACAGGCAACAAAATTGATAAGGAGAAAATTGAGCCTTTGCCTAATTCACTTTTCACACCAATCTCGCCGCCATGCAATTGGACAAGCTCACGTGTTATCGATAGGCCAATCCCGCTTCCCTGGTTAAGTATGGCAGGCTGGGCATCTGCCTGGTAAAACCTGTCAAAAACGTGCCTAACCTCCTCGGCTGCTATACCGGTACCTGTATCCGCAACCGAAACACCCAATTGGTATGAATTGCCATCTTCTGATATGACAGGGGCGGTAACTTCAACAGTAATTTGCCCGCCAGGCATCGTAAATTTAAATGCGTTGGATAGCAGGTTAAATAATATTCGCTCAACCTTATCATGATCAAATTTTACAAATAACCTTTCACCGGCAGTTTTAAATACTGTAACAATTTTTTTTCTATTGGCCAGATCATAAAACGAATCTGCTACTTCGCGAACAAAAGAAATAAATTCCCCTTCAACCAAATTCAACTTAAGCTCATTCTCTTCAAGTTTCCTAAAATCGAGCAGTTGGTTAACCAGGTTAAGCAACCTGCGCGAGTTTCTTTTAATAACACCTAATTGTTCGGTAACAGGTCCGCTGTTAGGCTGCTCCAAAAGCTTGTCAACAGGCGCCATTATCAAAGATATCGGTGTCCGGAATTCATGGCTCAGGTTGGTTAAAAACTTAATTTTCATCTCATCCAGTTCATGACGGGCTTCGGCTGCTTTACGTTCCTGCTCATCGTGCAATTTCTTTTTAAGCTTTTTAACACCCTGCCTGCGGATGAGCAACAACACGCCAAAGGCCAGCAAAACATAAAGCACATAAGCATATATGGTCATCCAAAATGGCGGCTTCACTATAATTTTCAAGGATGTACCAGTATCATTCCATTTACCATCATTATTGGATGCCCGTACCCTGAATGTGTATTCTCCCGGATCAAGGTTGGTATAACTGGCCGTTGTTGATGTTCCTGCATTTTTCCAGGTATTGCTAAATCCCTCTAAAATGTACGAATATCGATTTTGCTGTGGAAGGGTATAATTAAGCGCCACAAAGTTTATGGAGATGTCTTGTTTATACTTTATGGTTATTTCTCTTGCCTCACTGATGTTAACAGGCAAGGGGTTATCCCGGTTGGGCGAAATACGTTTATTATCTATACTCAGGGTAGTTAATACAACCGGCGGCAGGTTTTTATTAAGCCTTACATCTGATCCCTTAAAATAATTGAACCCGTCTACCCCTCCAAAGTAAAGCGTGCCATCTGCGGCAATAATACCCGATCCGTTTAAAAAAACATTGTTTTGAAGCCCGTTATCGTTACAATAAACATAAAGTTTCTGATCAGCCGGATCAATTCTTCCGATACCCTGGTTTGTACTGAACCATATATTATTGGTTTTATCCTGCAAAATTTTACAAATTACACCGTTCAGCAACTGGCTATTGTATTTAAACGGGGTTATTTTTTTAAGCCGATGATCATAAAAGAAAAGGCCATCGCCATTGGTACCTATCCACATATTGCCGTTAGTATCGCGTTTTAAAGACAACACCTCTGCTATAGGCAAACCTGTGTTGATTGGATTAAGTGTATCGAACACTTTGGTAGCCGGGTTATAAATAGCGATGCCCGTACCGTACGACCCTATCCACATATTACCGTCATTATCCTCTTCAAAAGCCCTGATATAACCATTTGATGGCATTTTATAGCCTTTTACGGACACTAAAGCGGGTTTAAACCGCCGGAAGCTATCAGCCTTCGCGTCAAAAATATCGATACCTGCACCGTTAGTTCCTATCCATACATTACCAAGGCGGTCTTCCTTGAAGCAGAAAATATTATTTTGACTAATATTTAACTTTCCGGTACCGCTCGTGAATTGCGTATAGCCATTGTTTACGGTATTGAGTTTAAAAAGCCCGTGACCAAATGTTCCTATCCAAAGTTGTTTTTTATGATCTAATAACATAGCCAGAACAGGCAGGCCTGCCGAATTTATTTTTTCCTTAGGCTGGATTGCGATATGAGTAAAACGGTTGGTTTTGTTGTTGAAAATGCTAAGGCCGCCGCCGTCCGTTCCCACGTATAGTTCATTGTCATTTTTTTGCGCGAAAGATGATACGATTGGTGCGCGTAAACCGTAAGGGTCTAACTCAGTGGGTTGCACATAATTAAACAAAGTTAGGTTTTTGTCGTATTTATTAATACCACCCATATAGGTACCCACCCAATAAATACCTTTAGAATCGATATAAATGCTGCGGATGGATTTACTGTTCAGACTATACGGATCGCGCGGATCATGACGGTAACGGATGGATTTACCGGTGTGGATATCCATAACATTCAAACCGCCTTCGGTACCAACCCAAATGTGGTCTTTATCATCAGCGGCAATGCTGTAAACAATGTCACCACATAGCGACGTCTCATCCTTATCATTATAACAGTAATTAACAAAGTGTTCACCATTCTTATCCAGGCGGCTTAAGCCATTAGCTGTACCTACCCACAAATTGCCCACTTTATCCTCCGAAACTGTCATTACAACATCCGAGGGTAAACTACGGGTATCGTTTTTTTGATGACGGAAGGCTTTAAAACCTTTATGCGTATCATCATATAAATACAAACCTAAATTGGTGCAAACCCACATCCTGCTGTAACTATCCTCAAAAATATAGCCCATGCTTTTAACCGGTATCAGCCCTGGTTTGCCTGTCCCGGTTTCAAAATGGCTGATATGCATACGATCGGGACTGATCACATCAAGGCCGTTTACCGTTCCCACCCAAATCTCATTTTTATCGTTTGCACAAACGGCGGTAATAACACCCTGGCTTAAACGCTGTCCTTTTAAGGGCGAACTAAAGCTTTTGAAATCATCCGCGGCCTTATCGTAATAATACAAACCAAAACCGATAGTGCCTACCCATAGCGTACCGGCACGGTCCATGCTGATACTGCTTATTTCGTAGGAACCTGGCTCTACCTGCCTTTTGGCACCCAATGTATAAACTTTAAACTTCCTTCCGTCATACCTGTTCAAGCTTTCTGAGGTGCCAACCCACATCATCCCGTTATTATCTTTTACGATGGCATTTACGGCGTTACCCATTAACCCCTGCCTGGTGGTTAATGCGGTAAATTTCAGGTTAGGCTTTTGAGCATTTGCCAGGAAACTGAGGTTGGCCAAAACGACTAAGGTGAGTATAACGCGCACAGTGCCTGCCAGCACTGTATTGATCTTTTTGCAAATACACAAATCGGGTACAGAATGCATCATAACAAACAGGTTACTTTTTTCCGGAGCGGGTAATCCGCAGGAAAAAATTGTTGATGAACTATGGTTTTAAAATTGGTGTGATTGACGTCTTCGAACAAACATCATTATCCAAATCTACATTTTATGATGATGAAACAGGCAAACATTTGTTCAAAGAAATAACACACTTGTTCAATTGAACCGGTAATTATTGTACAAAAGTACATATCGACGAATTTGCGGCAATGATATCGCTCCACATGGTATCGACAAATGTTGTAAAATTATGCTAAAAACTGCGTGCCTTGTTTTTAATATAAAAATACTTTTATAATAAGAAAAAGCCGCTCAAAACAACAGGATAGCCATTATAAATTATTTTTAAATATTTCATCCCGGATCAACTTTTCATAAATAATGAAAACTGGCTCCGGTTAAAGTCAAAACAAAACAACTACTTAATATGTGTAACAATAACAATTAATCACAATTTAATCATTTATCGTATTCCGTGTATTTCACCGGATCAAAACAGCCCGGCACTTTACTATTAGCCACAATTTATAAACCTCAATATTCTATTATGAAACCAAAATGTTTACTTGCCTTGTTGGCCGTTACATGTGCCTCCAGTCTCTGCATGGCACAAACAGCTTCAATTGCCGAAGATTTCAAACCATCAACTTTTAACCAGCCGGGACAAGAGTACCCCCAGGTAAACTCGCAAGGCTACGCGCGCTTTCGTATCAAGGCCCCACAGTCCGACAGTATAAAAGTTAGCCTTGGCCTTGGCGGGCGCGGGGGTACTAAGCTCACAAAAGGAGCTGACGGGTTCTGGACCGGCACCACAGAAGGACCGATGGATGAAGGATTTCATTACTACCACTTAACCATCGATGGCGGGGTATTTAATGATCCGGGCACATTAAATTTTTATGGATCCACACGTTGGGAAAGCGGCATTGAGATCCCCGCGCATGACCAGGATTTTTATGCGCTTAAAGATGTTCCGCACGGCAATGTACAGCAGATCCTTTTTCCTTCAAAAAGCACCAATACCCAGCGCAGGGCTTTTGTTTACACGCCACCAGGGTACGAAAAGGATAAATCAAAAAAATATCCGGTACTATATCTGCAGCATGGCTGGGGCGAAGATGAAACCGCGTGGAGCAACCAGGGCCATGCCAACCTGATTATGGATAACTTAATTGCAACCGGTAAAATACAGCCATTCATTATTGTAATGACTTACGGCATGACCAACGACGTGAAGCCCGGCCCTGGCGCATTTAAAAGTTTTAAGATTGATCACTTTCAAACAGTTTTAACTGATGAGCTTATCCCCTACGTTGATGCAAGCTTCCGCACACGTGCAGACAGGGCTCACCGTGCGATGGGGGGATTATCAATGGGCGGTATGGAAACGCATATGATAACACTAAACAAGCCCGAGCTTTTTGCCTATTATGCCCTGCTTAGCGGCGGAACTTATTCGCCGGATGAGCTTAAAGACAAAACCAAACCTAAACTGATATTCATAAGCTGCGGCAGCAAGGAACGGCCCGACGGCGTTAAAAATGCCGTGGTTGCTTTAAAAGGTGCGGGATATGACGCGGTATCTTACATTTCTGAAAACACCGCACATGAGTTCCTGACCTGGCGCCGTAGTCTTTACGAACTAGCGCCTTTGCTATTTAAAGAGTAAATACCAATTACATTCACATGGTTATATACAAAGAAGCCCTGCCGGCATTTTGCCGGCGGGGCTTCTTTGTATAAAAGGGTTGACCTAAATCTACCTCCCCGATCCCTTCTATTCAAAATCGGGGAAGTGATTGTTTAATTTGAACTTAACTTATTAATTATGCTGACCTAACTGATTAGCAGCTCCTGACAAAACAATGTACTGCGCACAGCCGGCTATTGTAACTTCATTCTCCCCCCAGAAAAACGGCCAGTCTTCCTTATTCTCCGGAAAATCGGGTTTAAGCAGCAAAATACCGGGCACTACGCCGCCGGCAATAAACCTGAAGTCGGCCCGGTTATTACCGTAGGTTACTTTTTTTGAACGTACACCTACCGCTGATACGAACGAAAGGTTGGAATAAGGATGGCACCCGAAGATATAATTCAAGCCTTTGTAAACATATTCCGGACCGATTATATTAGGGAAATACTTATTGGCGTAATAGTTGGTAATGGCGTAATTGATCACCTGCCCGCTACCGCCCCAGCCGCCCGGAGTAACAGGCACACCATAGGGATTTTGTTTATCGTACTCATCGCATGAAGCTTTGTACTTTTGCATATAGGCTGCTATTTTATCCTGATAATCTTTATCCATATAAGGGTAAGCGTGCAACGCGCTTATCATAACAAAGCCGGGAAAGCGATCAAGCATCGGCATAATCAGCTTTTTGAAATGATCTGCATACTGCTGATCTTTGGTTGTGAGATACAATTGAAGCGCGGCAAGCATTTCGTTACCGGCAAGGAACCTGTTACGTGCCCGGGCAGCCGAGTCCATGTGCATTTTCAGGCTGTCATCTTCGTGCCAGAGTTTCAATGCACTTTGCAAACTTTTAGCAGAGAGCGTATCATTGTACCCTTTTAACGCCCTGCTGGCAGCGGCAAGGGCGGCGGTAGCCTGGTAATCCAGCGCTATATTCCTTGTAGTGAATGCCCATCTGTCATCCATGGTACCACTTGATTTACCGTCGGTTTGGTAGGGCTTCAGCGAGGCGTTATAAGGCAGGTTATCTGTTTCGTTAACGGCGTCTCCGAGGTGATGATACTGGTGCAAATTAGGCACTATGATTCCGCGCGCCGGGTGGCCAATGTTCACTACCTGCGCCACCAGGTTAAGCGTACCGTGTTCAATTTGCTGTAAAAGATCAGGCTTACCGTCAGGGCGGTGTATATCTACGTACCGGGTTGGGTAATCTACATATGTTTCGTCGCGATCGATCTTAAAATTCTCCCAGGCTTCAACAAAATTCAGCACCACGCTGCAGTGCGATGGCGTTTCAACATCAAAATCGCCGGCATCAAACCAACCGCCAACGTTAAGCCCGGGAATCCGTTCAAGCGGTTTATATTTGGTATCAGTAGTTGGTCCCATCTGATATGTATCAAAATGCTGGTGGTTTGGAGGTGCCTGCAAGGCATCATCAAGAAAAGGCGCGCCGTGCCATACTCGGTAGGCCTCGTTAACCATCATGTGATCCATCTGAACCGGGAACCAAACATCCATTGTGGGATGCCCTATATTTTCATAAACATTTGCATTGATGGGGAATGCATTGGTTTTTTGGTCGCCGTAGGCTATCACATATAAACCTGCTTTTTTCACACTGCTGAAGTCGAACTTCAAATAATTGTAACGGGTAAATTGTCCCCAGTGCTGTACGGCTGCTTTAAGCCGCTCAACGTATTTCCCATCGGAAGTTATCTCAAAAAGTGTGGCGGTTTGTAATGGCGTGTCATTTTTATCCAGTTCTATTACGGCGGTCTTTTGCTGCTCCGGGCGGTAACCTACCTGCGAAAACTCAATTACGGGCGCACGCTTCCAACCGGGTACGGCATTTGGCTCAATATACCAGGTTAATACTTTGCCCGTTTTTCCTGCCGGCAATAAACTGCGGACGATAAACCATCCGTTTTGCGCAAGGCTTCGACCGTCAAACAACTTAAGGTCGGCATCAAACGATTGAATTTTAATGGTACGCTCAGGATCTTCGGGCGCCATCACCAATGTTTTACCGGTAGCCAATGGTGCGGGCTCGATAAATTCATTGCGGCCACGATCGTCAAATGTGCTGTGGCCGGCAAACTGCGGGATTTTTTGGCTTGAAGGTAGCATTTTTGTTAAACCTGCCGGGTACAGCGGAAACTCGCCCGGTTTTCCATCAATCAAAAATGTTTTCTCAAAGTAAGCAGATGGTATAATTTCCAGGTTGAAACCTGCCCTGCCTGCTAACTTTCCCGGCACCGGTTTATCAAGGTATAAATTCAATTCAACGCCATTGCCTTTCGGCGTAACGGTGATCCTGGAATCAAAATCATAATCGGCGTAACGCATGGTAACATCAATTTGATGGTTGATGCTATCAACCTTACGGTTAACCAGTGTGGGCACCAGGTCCCATTGCTCGGGTGTGTTTTGCAGCCGTACTGCGCCGCCTGTAATTGTACGCACGCCGTGGTGTATCAACTCAACACCTGCTGTCTTTTCGTCCTGAAAGATCCCATTATACTGGTTACTGAATACGAGGACGTTGACGCCGGGCGTTTCGAAATAACCCAACTTGTTTAGTTTTAGTTTTTGAGCCGTGCCCCGGAGGGATGACAGGCAAAAAATTAATGCCATCACCATCATGACCGGCTTCGGTAAGTAAATTTTCAATTGCATGGTTTATAAGATTTATTAAAGAAGTTTATTAATCGGAATACCGATTACGGACCGTACGAAAGTATCCGTACAGAAAATGGTTTGCTACCACAATCCAATATTTTGATACCACGAATGTGTCTGCATGGATGCATTCCCAAAAATGCTATATGATTGTTACAATCAGCCGCAACCAAACGCTGCCGCAAGCATTCCAGATATCCAAAACAAACTGGTTATCAATACAATTAACTATTCAGAAAAAGCATAGCGAGCATATTTTCCGGCTTCCTGGTCATTTACGCAAACGGGATTGATGGTTCATTTTTCGGGCCTTAAACATTCGTGCTATCATTATCATGATTTGTGTTAACCGCGGCAAAGTGCTTGCCCTACTTTCGGGTATTCCTCAAACGAGCAAAAACTAATACAATTTAACCCGCTTTAGCCTCCTTAATCCGAAGGGCAATCAGTTCGCCGGGTTAATTGACAAAAAATTATGAAGAAGATAGCCTACCTCACCGTCATCGGCATTTTGCCTGCCTTGCTGGCCCTTTCACAGCCGGCTCTTAAACATTCACCGGCCGGTTTCGACATTTACCGCGCTGGTATAGCACACGGAAAATTAGACACCGTTACCTACAACTCAAAAACAGTTGATTCCAAACGGCGCGCGGTAGTTTACCTGCCGCCTGGCTATACCGCTAAAAAAACATATCCTGTTTTGTACCTCCTGCATGGCATCGGCGGCGATGAATTTGAATGGCTTAACCAGGGCACGCCCCAGGTGATATTGGATAACTTATATGCCGATAAAAAACTGGAACCAATGATCGTTGTGTTGCCCAACGGCCGCGCCATGAAAGACGACCGTGCCACCGGCAATATAATGGCCCCGGATAAAGTTGCCGCGTTTGCAACTTTTGAGCATGACTTGCTGGATGACCTGATCCCCTATATTCAAAAAAAATATCCAATTTATACCGACCGCGAGCACCGGGCACTGGCCGGATTATCAATGGGTGGCGGTCAGTCACTTAATTTTGGGCTGGGCAACCTGGATAAATTTGCCTGGGTTGGAGGCTTTTCATCAGCACCCAATACCAAAAAACCTGAAGAACTGTTACCCGATCCCGATGCAGCCAAAAGCAAACTTAAGCTGCTTTGGATCTCCTGCGGCGATCACGACGGGTTAATGTCATTCAGTAAACGTACCCACGATTACCTCGAACAAAAAAATGTGCCGCATATCTTCAATGTCGAGCCGGGAATTCACGACTTTAAAGTTTGGAAAAATGATCTTTACCTGTTCTCGCAGTTCCTTTTCAAACCTGTTGATATCAATAAATATAACATGATGATCTCGGGCGGCCCTGCATCTACCAATATCAGAGGCTCAAAATATCCTTTTATCCAACCCGACCACCGGGTGCTTTTCCGTGTCAAGGCACCGGATGCTCAAAAAGTTCAGGTTGACCTTGGCAAGAAATATGACATGGTAAAAGACACGGCCGGTTATTGGACAGCTACAACAGATTCAATTGGCGAAGGCTTCCATTATTATTCGTTGATTATAGAGGGCGTTGCTACAACCGATCCTTCCAGTCAAACCTTTTATGGCATGGGGCGCATGGCCAGCGGCATTGAAGTACCTTTTGACGGCGGCGATTATTATGCGCTAAAAAACGTTCCGCATGGCGATATCCGCATCAAAACCTATTTTTCAACCGTCACCAAATCATGGCGAAGGCTGTTCATTTATACCCCGCCTGGTTATGACGCAAGCCAGCTTAAATACCCCGCGCTGTATATATTACATGGCGGCGGCGAGGACGAAACCGGCTGGGCAACCCAAGGCAAAACCGATATCATTATGGACAACCTGATTGCGGCCGGGCAAGCGAAACCCATGTTAGTGGTAATGCCCGATGCCAATTTCGGCGGAGGTTTTGGTGAAGCCGGCCTCAAAACCTTTGCAAATGAAATAAAACAATGTATAATTCCCTTTATAGAAAAGAATTACCGGGTTAACCGTACCGCGCAAGGCCGCGCGCTGGCCGGGCTTTCCATGGGCGGGCTCAACACGCTATATACAGGTATCTACAATACTGATATATTCAGTTACCTTGGTGTATTCAGCTCGGGGTGGATTTTACCCGCACAAAACAGCATCGCTGATGCACAGTATGATTTCATGAAGAAAAATACTACCAAAATCAACACCAACCTAAAAGCATTCTGGATTGCGATGGGCGGCAAGGAGGATATCGCGTATAAAAATTGCCAGGTTATGCTGGGCAAGCTGGACGAGATGAAGATAAAACATACTTATTACGAGTACCCTGGCGGCCATACCTGGCCTGTTTGGCGAAATGATCTTTACAAATTTGCCCCCATCCTGTTTAAATAATTAATGATCAAAAAATCAGATCAAAGACATTCCGTTCATGAAAAATATTAAGTTCTGGCTATTGCTATTCGGATCAGTACTGGGCTTCGCCGGGCAATCCATAGCGCAAAATCCATTAATCAGGGACCAGTTTACGGCCGATCCCTCAGCCCGCGTTTTTGGCGACAGGGTGTACGTTTATCCATCGCATGATATTAAGGCAACGCCTGGCCATGGCCGCCCTGGTTGGTTTTGCATGGAAGATTACCACGTTTTTTCATCAGCAAACCTGACCGACTGGACTGATCACGGCATGATCATCAGTCAAACAACAGTGCCCTGGGCCGACCCTGCTTCGTACAGCATGTGGGCTCCCGACTGCATTTTCCGCAACGGCAAATATTATATGTACTTCCCTACTACCATGAAAGGCAGCGAAAACGGTCGCGGCTTTACCATAGGTGTTGCCGTGGCCGATAAACCTTATGGACCGTTTACCCCTCAGCCAGAACCTATAAAAGGGGTGCATGGCATCGATCCTAATGTGTTTATTGATAAAGACGGACAAGCCTACTTGTATTGGGCACAGGGTAACCTGTATGCTGCAAAACTTAAAGAAAATATGCTGGAACTTGCATCAGAACCAATAATTTTAGCCGAACTGCCTGATAAAGGGCTGAAAGAAGGCCCTTACCTGTTTGAACGCAATGGCATTTATTACCTCACCTATCCGCATGTGGCCAATAAGATTGAGCGATTGGAATATGCTACCGGCAACAACCCGATGGGGCCTTTTAAATTTGCAGGCGTGATTATGGATGAGTCGGCTTCCGGCTGCTGGACCAATCACCAGTCAATCATCCAGTTTAAAAATCAATGGTACCTGTTTTACCACAACGACGACCTGTCGCCGCAATTTGATAAAAACAGGTCGATAAGGTGCGACAGCCTTTTTTTTAACGCCGACGGAACGATCAAAAAAGTTATCCCGACCCTACGTGGCGTGGGGATCACCAAAGCCTCGGAAAAAATACAGATAGACAGGTATAGCGATAAGGACAGTACCGTTAAAATCTCCTTTCTTGATACCGCAAAAAGATTTGACGGCTGGAAGACTACGTTCAACAATGCAGGTAGTTGGATCCGTTACAATCGTGTTGACTTCGAAGGCAAAAAGTTTAAAGAATTACAGATCATGGCAAATGCAGCAAGCAAAGCGACTATTGAAGTACGGCTTGGCGATGCGCGTGGACGTATATTGGCTTCGGCAAACATTGCCGAAGGGAACGACTGGCAAGTTATAAAAACTAATCTCGCCTCTCTCCCACCGAAAATAGCCAACCTGGTAATAGTATTAAAAAGCGGCACCGGCGTTAATATCGACTGGATAAGTTTCAAATAAATTAAAATTACACCTGCAACTGATCCAACATGAAATTTAAAACGATTACGACATTAAAATTCCCGCTGTTACTAACGGGATTTGCCGCTCTGGTATCCTTTACGAACCGACAGGCACTACATCATAACACAGATTATGGCCGGGCTGCAACCTCATCACATAAGGCCGATAAGGGATTGAAAGATTATTACCGAAGTTACTTCCCTATTGGCGTAGCTGTTAACATGGCCGCAATAAACGGACCTGAAGCAGAACTGATTGCAAGGGAGTTTAACAGCGTAACACCGGAAAACGACATGAAAATGGGCCCCATTCATCCCCGGGAAAATGAATATAACTGGAAAAACGCCGACGCTATCGTAGCATTCGCGCAAAAGCACCACATGAAAATCAGGGGCCATAATTTGCTTTGGCATGCGCAGGCACCTGCATGGATGTTTAAAGACAGCACGGGCAAACAGGTAAGTAAAGACGTGTTACTGAAACGGCTTAAGGATCATATTACCACGGTAGTCAATCATTTTAAGGGTAAAATATACGCGTGGGACGTAGTTAACGAAGCCATTGATGATAAACCCGATAACTATCTGCGTAACTCATTATGGTACCAGATCTGCGGCGAGGATTTTATTGCCAAAGCGTTTGAATACGCCCATGAAGCCGACCCAGACGCCCAGCTTTTTTACAACGATTACAACAGTGAAGTTCCATCCAAACGGGATAAGATCTGTAAATTGCTCAGGAACCTTAAAGACGCCGGGGTGCCTGTAACCGGAGTAGGTTTGCAGGGCCACTGGAAATTAACTGACCCCAGTTTGCAACAAATAACTGAAGCTATGGATAAGTATGCAGCACTTGGATTAAAGCTGCAGATCACGGAGCTGGATGTTACGGTACGTACAGGCCCACCGCGTAAAGCAGGCGATCAAACGCTAACGGATTCCGCTTATACGGAAACTATGGCCGCTCAACAAGCCGAAAGGTATAAGGCCATTTTTGAAATCTTCAGGAAATACAAAAAAGTAATAACCGGGGTTACTTTTTGGAATGTATCAGACCGGTACAGCTGGCTTGATTTCCGTGGTGGCGGTATTGCCGGAGGCGCAGCTGCGACCGAGGGCACAAGCCGCAAAGTGATCAAAGCCTACCCGCTGTTGTTTGATGAAAAACTTCAGCGTAAAAAGGCATATTGGGCAGTGGTTAACTTTTAACGTAAAATGAATGAAAACAAAAAACATCGCATTTCTTAAACTGGCAGTTACCTGCCTTTTATGGCGACTGGCAGTTATGCCGTTAAACGCGCAGACAGCACAAAATCCTATCATATATGCAGACGTTCCGGATGTATCGATGATCAGGGTTGGCGATACTTATTATGCAAGCAGCACCACAATGCATCTTAGTCCCGGGCTGCCAATCATGAAATCAAAAGATTTGGTGAACTGGCATATCGTGAGTTACGCGTATAATACGCTTGATGGTGGAAATGCCCTTAACCTGGCAAACGGAGCAAACGCATATGGCAGGGGCTCATGGGCAAGCAGCTTGCGTTATCATAACGGTACTTTTTACGTTTCTACATTTTCGGGCACTACCAACAAAACCTATATCTACAGCACAAAAAACATTGAAAAAGGCCCATGGAAAGAAATGTCCTTTAAACCGGCATTACATGACCACTCACTTTTTTTTGACGATGACGACAAAGCTTATATGATCTATGGGAGCGGCAAGATCATACTGGCCGAACTGAATGATGACCTGTCTGGCGTCAATCCTGATAAAAAACCGCAAATCCTGATCGAGAATGCAAGCGCTGCTGCCGGTCCCAATATTGGTTTGCCTGCCGAAGGCTCGCAGCTGTTCAAAATTAAGGGTAAATATTACCTTTTCAATATCAGCTGGCCTAAAGGGGGAATGCGTACCGTTTTAATCCACCGGGCCGACAAGTTGACCGGCCCTTATGAAGGCCAGGTAGGGCTTCAGGATAAAGGCGTGGCCCAGGGCGGGCTTATCAATACCCCGAAAGGCGATTGGTATGCCTATTTATTTCGTGATTTTGGCGCCGTTGGCCGGGTGCCGTACCTGGTACCGGTTACCTGGACAGACGGATGGCCTGTATTGGGTATTGATCACAAAGCACCAGATACGCTTGATTTACCTGCAAATAAAAGCCTGATCCCGGGCATCGTATCCCCGGATGAATTTAGCCGTAAAAACGGGAAGCCAATGCTGCCTTTGGTATGGCAATGGAACCACAATCCGGATGATCAGTTATGGTCGTTAAAAAAACGGCCCGGCTATCTGAGATTGACCACCGGACGGCTTGACAGCACAGTACTATCGGCACGTAACACCTTAACGCAGCGCACCATCGGTCCCCAATGTTCGGGAACAACTTTAATTGATGTTTCCAACATGAAGGATGGAGACTTTGCAGGGCTGGTTTTACTGCAAAAAAAGTATGGCTTCGTTGGTGTAAAATCAGATCATGGCTCCAAACAAGTAGTTATGATCAACGCGCAATCCGGATCGGCTATTGAAGCGGCCAGCATACCTTTAAAGCAAACAACCATTTACCTTAAAGCAAGCTGCGATTTTACTAACCGGGCAGACAAAGCCTACTTTTTCTATAGTCTCGACGGGCGCAAATGGGAACCTATTGGCATACCGCTGCAAATGGTTTATACGCTTCCCCATTTTATGGGATATCGCTTTGGCGTGTTTAACTATGCAACCAGGCAATCGGGCGGTTATGTTGATTTCGATTTTTTCCACATCAGCAATGCACAATAAAACAACTATGCATCAGCCCGATTATCATTTCAGAATAACTAAGGAATCCCACCAATGACAAAAAAGCTACTATTCTTAACCACGTTATGCTTAAGTGCATTCGGTGGCTTACAAGCGCAAACCCGCCTCAACCTGGATCTTACCCAAGGTGTGAACGTAAGTCCGAAGCTTTACGGGCTTATGACCGAGGAGATCAATCATTCATATGACGGAGGTTTATATGCCGAACTGATCCGTAACCGGGTTTTCAAGGATAACCCAAACCAGCCCGAAGGCTGGAGTGTTGTTCAGGATGGCGATAGCAAGGCATCGATACAGCTAATTGGTGCCGATCCGGCCAATGTCCCTTTTGATCAGGGGCGCAATGCTATTAACGCGGCACTTACCACCTGCCTTAAGCTTACGGTTAGCCAGACAAACGGTAACCGCGCGGGCATTGCCAACAGTGGCTTTTGGGGTATTCCGGTTACACCGTCAACTACTTATCGCTGCTCATTTTATATCAAAACCGGCACTGTCAATTTTCCGCGGGGTAACCGGCCCGACGCTGCTCCGCCAGCAACAGCGGTTACTGAAGATGGTCCCGGTATTATCAACATTAGTTTGGAAAGCACCGATGGCAAAACAACTTACGCAAGGGGCACAATCAACCTCGAAAAAAGCATGTACTGGAAAAAGCATGAGTTAACCATCACAACCGCTGCAAATATCAAACCTACTGCCGACGCGCGTTTTGTGATTTCATCTACCCGGACAGGCACTTACTATTTTAACCTCGTTTCCTTATTTCCCCCAACGTATAAAAACAGGCCAAATGGCAATCGCATTGATTTAATGCAGATGATGGCCGATATGAAACCTACCTTTCTACGCTTTCCAGGCGGCAACTTTTTAGAGGGGCCGTACCTGGGTGATGCCTTCCCATGGAAAACAACCTTAGGCCCGCTGGAACAGCGCCCCGGCCATACAGGCAGCTGGGGGTACCGGGCAAGCGACGGTATGGGCCTGCTGGAATTTTTAGAGTGGTGTGAAGATTTAAAAATGGAACCGCTTTTAGCCGTTTTCGCCGGTTACTCATTACGTGGTGACCACATCGATGCGGGGCCTTTATTGGAGCCATATGTTAAAGACGCGCTGGACGAAATTGAATATTGTATTGGCGATACCAAAACTTACTGGGGTGCAAAACGGGCTGCCGACGGCCACCCGGCTCCCTTTAAACTGACAGATATAGAGATAGGAAATGAGGACTGGTTCGACAGGTCGCATAGCTACGATGGGCGCTTTAAACAATTTCAGGCTGCTATAAAAGCCAAATACCCTCAGTTACGCTGTATTTCTACCATTGAAAGTTATAAGCCCGATAAGGTGACCAGTGTTAAACCCGAAATGGTTGACGAGCATTATTACCAATCGGCCTGGCAGATGGAAGAAGACGCGGCAAAGTATGATAGCTATAACCGTGCAACCAGCCCTAAAATATTTGTGGGCGAATGGGCCACCCGCGAGGGCGCGCCTACCACTAACCTGAATGCCGCCCTCGGAGACGCCGCCTGGATGACCGGCATGGAACGCAACAGCGACCTGGTGGAGCGGTCATGCTATGCACCATTATTTGTGAACGTAAACCAGGCAGGCAATGGCCAACCTAAAGCCTGGCAATGGGACTCTGATCTGATTGGTTATACAGCCCTTAAAAGTTATGGATCACCATCCTATTATGTGCAAAAGATGTTCGGCAGCTACCTTGGTACCAAGGTGGTGCCAATAACAGCCGAAAATGCCCCCTTACGCAAACCGGCAGTTAAAGACACCGCCGGCATAAGCCATTGGCCGGCAAACGCGCGGCGCCCTAAGGCCGAGCGTCCGGCGTTATTTTTTGTTTGTACCCAGGATGCCAAAAACATATATCTGAAGGTGGTGAATACCGACGATATGGCCCGGGAAATCGACATCAACCTGAAAGGCGGAGATGTGGCTGCAAATGGCACCCTGGTTGTACTAAAGGGCGATAAACCGGAAGATACCAATACAATTGACGAGCCGACGAAAATAGTGCCGGTTACGTCGACTATAACCGGGCTTGGCCGGTCATTCAAACACACCTTCCAGCCTTACTCTGTAAACGTCATCAGGCTGTCGAAGCGCAAATAGGTCATTGAGCTGAAGTTCAATTCAAATATATTATCAAATATGAAAAGCCGGCCTCCCGGCTTTTCGCATTTAATTTAAGTTTTTGGGCGAATGGGCTTGCCCTCGTCACCTGGCCTGAACCAATAGTTAATTTGCCCCGCGATGGCATAAGGGAGAGTTTATCTTATATATCCATAGCACCAGAGGGGGGTTAACAGGGTTAACACAATTTCAGAAATCGACTTACAAACAGCTGATAATCAATCAAATAAAATTAACCGGGGTTACACTATCGTTTAACCAGAAAGCAACCATACCGCTAATGCACTGACAATCAAAGATATACACAAAACCACAGGGTTAACATGGTATTTTACTAAAAATATTAGCATATTTATAATAAATTTCCGATCTTTATTTAAAAGATTGCCGAACCTGATGGAACCTGAAAATACCTTATCAAATTTAACGCCTTCAAGAGAGAAGCTCGACCGTGTATTGGGCCTGCAAAAGATCACCTTAACAGATATTGAAGATTTGAACGATGCTGAACGCAATTACCTTGCCGAATTTAGTACCGAAATGCTGCAACGGTTAACAGATGAAGAACGGGACAAGTTTATAGATAAAATAGCGGAGATCATGCTGCCGAGCACAAATGAGCAGATCTGGGAACATAACCACTTAGTTATTAGCCGGGCCATCGAAAAGCTGATTGCCCAAAATGGCTCCATGCCCCCTAAATTTGTAATAGCCCGGGAGTGTGGCCTGAGCCGGCAAACTGTTGCCAAACACCTTACAGGCTATAAAACACATCCGCAATACCTTGCCGAAATGGAGCAGTTTAAATATATGGTCCCTAAAATACTGGCCAACGTTTGTAAACTTGCCTGCAACGGCGATGTAAAGGCTGCCCGCCTTTATTTTGAAACGGTTGGCGCTATAAATAAACGCCGGCCCAACACCGTTATCAACGAGCAAAACAACTACCTGCAAATAAACAAGACCATATTAAGCCAGGAAAACCTGAAACAGCTGAGCAAGGAGCAGCTGAATCAAATTGAGCTGATTGTTAGTGGGATTGGGGGAAGATGAGTTTTTTTGGGGGGGGCGTGGTTGATTTTCGGATTGTTAGGATTATGCTGTACTGAGTGCCTGATATTTTAGTAGCCATAATATCTACTCAACAGCCCCATTATTTGTCGACGGGAATAGCATAACAATGGGCTTATAACTTGCGCCAGTAGCAGCGCCGGCGAAGAGCGTGGCGTACTTGTGACTTTTAAGCTGTAAAGCTATTTTAGGACAAGTTTTAGGATAAGACGAAATATCATGAGTACTCTGCCCACAATGTCCAACGCTGCACACTCGCACCGGTTAGGGCATGTGTGAATTTTTAACACTAAAATTGTTAGTAAATCAGTCGAATGTGCAAAAGTTATCCTGCGTTAACATACTTATTATTCGTACCTTAGATACCATACCAAAGAAGTTGGTATTTGAAGAAACATCAAAGAGATGAGTGTGATCGAAGAAGAAGTAAAGGTCCGTAAAGTTGTTTTAGATCCGAGAATATCGTTGACAATGATAGGCAGATTTGTAGTGGCGTCTGAAAGAGGTAAGCTGGGTATCATTAAAAAATGTAAATACCCTTCGGACTTTGTACCGGGGTATCATGAACTGGCGAGGAAACTGGTTTCCGAAACGCTTACAGGAAATTTCAGGGGCGACTATGACCTTTATTTTGACGAGTTTAAACGTAAGGCTAAAGAGTATCGTGTGGCAGCACTTCAATATTCGAAAGAGAAGGTTGGCTATAAGAACAACTTCTATTCTGCAGAAGGTCTGGATGGTGTAGTTGCTATGGAAGGGTTGTTAACACCCTTGTTTGACGAATATACTTATTACAGCAATCTTTCGCAAAAGAAAAGCGCAATCATGTTGAACTCCGTCCGTGTCGGTTCAATGGCAGACATGCTGCTGTTTGACCAATATGGTTTAGACCACATCGGCTTTTTAAAATTCAATTTTTCAAAGACCAAATTTCCGGCAGAAGAAACAGCCGTAAAACTTAAGGTATTAAAAACATTTTACGAAGGAAAGAACATCGTACTAAACGCTAAAGACTGCATTTTGGTTGATGTTACTGCCCGCAGGATTTACACCTTGGATGAACTGGCTGACGCCGGAAAAATGCTGAACAAGTCTACCATATTGATTCGGGATAATTGGGCTCTGATCTGATTCACGAGACCTATACCTATGCATATAAGCTGTAAGAGCTTCTCCCCCTTCCGGCTCTAAAAAAAAGATAGAATAAATAAGTTTCTTATAACCAGCGCAAACATGCAGCGCCGGCAAAGGGCGTGGCGTACTTGTAACTTTTAATTTGTAAAACTATTTTAGGGCAAGACACCTATTTAGGACAAGAAGCAAAATGTGTACGCTACCCACAATATCCAGCGCTACATAGGGCCAGTTAAAGAAGAATGGCTTGTATAATTTTACAGCAAAACTGCTTAACCATTGAATTAATATCCGAACATAACTGATATAGTTTATTTATTAAGTTTGATAAACCTTATCGTAAACTAATTATAATAAGTTATGATCTCAAAAATTGATGTTCCGCAGTTCGGCCTATTTAATAATTATGCGTGGGATATCGCTATCCAAAATGAAACGTTCAAAAAATTGAATATCATTTATGGGCGAAATTACTCCGGAAAAACTACGTTAGCTCGCATGTTCAAATGTGTAGAAGATGCGGTAATGCACAGGGATTATCAACAATGCCAGTTCAAGGTTACTTTAGACAATGGTCAGCAGATAACTAATAATAATTTATCAGATTTCGCCCAGCACTATAAGATCCGAGTATATAATACAGATTTTGTGAGGGAAAACTTAGGATGGTTGCATCGCGACGATGGCACGATCAAACCATTTACCATCTTGGGTGCAGCGAACGTAGAACTCGAAAAACATATTGAGGAGATCGTTGAGAAATTAGGTTCGATTGAAGACAATAAAGGCTTAATATTTGAGCTTGCTACCGAGGAAGCGTCATTAGCAGACTTACGAAAAAAAAACAATAACAGAGGTAACGAACTGGAAGATAAGCTCAGAAAACGCGCTGCCGACCATATTAAAGTTACAGATACATTATTTATTGCAACAACCGCTAAAAAGACCTATACAATCAATGATATAAAGTTAGATATTGATACCATAGGTGATACGCCCAATGATTATATCCTCGACACTGATGCAACGGAAATATTGTTAAAGTTGCTTAAAGAAATGTCGATGGATGATGTAAATCCGTTACCAGCCAGTAAACCTAAGTTTGCCGAATATGCTCAGGACTGTGAAAATATACTTCAACAAAAGATAACACCAAGCAAACCAATTATAGAACTCATAAACGATAGCCTTTTGCAGGAATGGGTTCGTCAAGGGATTGATAAACACCGGGATAAAAGAACGGCATGTGGGTTTTGTGGAAATCCTTTGGGAGATGAACTTTGGGATAAGCTTGACCAACATTTCAGTAAAGAATCAGAAGAATTAAGGGCCAGAATAAAAAGCAAGATAGATGAACTAGAGATCGCGAAAAAAGGGTTAAGTAGCTTTATGAACTTAAAGCGAGACCGATTCTATGGAACCTTGCAAAGCGACTTTGATAGCGCCGTAAAGCTTTGGGGTGTTGCCAGTAATGTTTATATGGAAAATATCGAGCGGCTGATTTCCGAATTGAAAGCCCGTCAAAACGACATCTTTAAGGAACGCAGCCTACCAGAATTAACCGACGCGTCAGATAGTCTCGTCATCGCGATCAAAGCGTTTAATGATGTGCTTACCAACCACAACCGAAAGACAAGCACGCTTGGTAAGGATCAGGGTATTGCACGTAAAAAATTGCGCTTGGCACATATTGCACAATTTGTTACAGATATTGATTATAAAAACGTGTTAGCAGCAGTTGAAGTAGAAGATAGTCGTTTAAACCTGATTAGCGACTCAATGAAAAGCAAACGCGAAGAAATTATTCGGTTACAAGACGAAAAAAGAAGATTAGAAGCACAGGCCAAAGATGAAAGCAAAGGTGCAGAACTTGTTAACCAACACCTTTCTCATTACTTCGGGCACAATGAATTAAAACTTGTCGCAGAGGGAGAACAACCTAATATCAAATTTAGCATTCATCGTGATGGAGCCCCCGCAAATAATTTGAGTGAAGGAGAATGTAGCCTTATCTCGTTCTGTTATTATGTTGCCAAGATCGAAGACGAATTAAAAGACGAGGTAGAAAGCAACAAATTGATCATCTATATTGATGATCCGATATCCAGTCTGGATAGCAATCATATCTTCTTTATGTTCAGTCTGATTGAAAATGTGATCGCCAAGCCAAAAAAATATGGCCAGCTCTTTATTTCAACCCATAACATGGAATTTTTGAAATACTTGAAGAAACTGACGGGGATGCAAAAAAATAACGCCAAAAATCACCGACACTTTATGATCCAACGCTATAGCAAAGACAATACTTGGCTTGTGATGGCACCGGACTATCTCAAAAATTACATCACTGAATTCAATTTTCTATTCGATCCAATCTACCAGTGTTCGCGAGGCGACAGACAGTTTATCAGTGACTATCTACAATATAGTTTTGGGAATAATATGCGTAAATTCCTTGAATCCTACACATTCTACCGATATCCCACCCACCACCTAAGTTTAGAAGACAGACTTCGTAAATTCTTTAATGATGGGGTAACATATAGTTTGGTTAATCGGGTCATCAATGAATATTCACATATGGAAGATCAATTTGACAGGGGCATGCAACCTGTTGATATCGATGAGATAACTAAGGTTTCCAGCGCGGTTATAGAACGCATAAGAACTGTTGACCCAGACCAGTTCGAAGCATTAATGGACAGTGTAAATTAAGTTGCTTAATAAAAGTAAACCTAATCCCCCGTTGCTGCAAGCGTCCTCACTTGTGACCCGCGTTCAGGGAAAGGAAGCAAGGATATATTTAAATCAATGTACGGCATTGCAGTGATCACAACAAGAGATCTGAACAAAACGATCAGCATGCCGGTAGTGCATTTTATTAAAAGGTCAACAACGGATTTTCTTAAGAAAATTGAAGGTAACTCAAAACACCCTTTAACAGCACTCTGGGCCTTTCTTTGCATTTGCCAATTAAATAAATGTTAAATAATTTTACGAAAAGTAAAATACATCAATAATTATAGTTATATTGCACACTTATTAACAACAATATAATGCAACAAGGAACAGTAAAATTTTTTAATGAAGCCAAAGGTTTCGGATTTATCACACCTAACAATGGTGGCAGCGAAATCTTCGTTCATTCAACAGGTCTGATTGACAATGTTCGTGAGAACAGCGCCGTTAGTTATGACGTTGAAGAAGGCCGTAAAGGTCCGAATGCAGTAAATGTAAAAATAGCTTAATCACTATATCATCATTTTAAAAGCATCCTCCCATCCGGGGGGATGCTTTTTTGTTACACTTAATCAAAAACATGGGTAGATCCACCGAAACATTTAACAAGAAAGAGCGCGAAAAGAAAAAGCTCAAAAAACAACAGGACAAAAAAGAAAAGGCCGAAGATCGTAAAGCCAACGCTGTTAAAGGACAGGGCTTTGAAGATATGCTGGCTTATGTTGACGCAAACGGCAACATTACCTCCGTGCCCCAGGACCCCGGTAATCGGAAAAAGGTATTGGCGCAGGACATCCTCATTGGTACGCCAAAACAGGAGGAAGTTGAAGTAGAAATTGTAAGAAAAGGCACAGTAACATTCTTTAATGAATCTAAAGGGTTCGGTTTCATCAAAGACCTGCAAACCCAGGAAAGCATTTTTGTTCATGTCAACGCGGCTTCTTTTGCCATCAAAGAAAATGACAAAGTTACCTTTGAAATAGAACAGGGGCAAAAGGGGCCTACCGCTGTCAAAGTCGCTAAAGCGACCTAAGGCTTAATTAATCGCTTCAACAATAAACAAGATAAATCCTCATACAATAAATATCAGAATGACCGATAAACAAACAGCACACTACAAAGCCAGCGAATATATTTATGACCTGGGTAATACCGCTTTGGAGAATGGTTTTAAACCCGATGAGCATTGGGAGGTACAAATGGCTACCGCCGCTGAGAAAAAAGCTTTTGAGAAACAGTACTATCCCACAGTAGCGACAAGCGTATTGCCCGAACTGTTAAAAGCGACTTTTGCCCTGGTAAAAACGCAATTGAACCAGGTGATGAAGGCACAAACAGTGAAATCGTCAGATCGTTTCGCCCCCGAGCCGGTGTACGAATACCTGGTTGCCTTTAATTTAAACCGCGTAAGGCGTTAATGTTGATAGTTTCCCACCTTGGCGCGGGTATGCAGGGTTGGGTTTAGATGCGGCATACCAGTGACTTTCAAAGTAAAAAAGTGATTTTCACCCATATTTTCGCACCTTAAATTGCAAACATCCGCCTAACCCTGATTATCTTACGGGATTATTAGGATTGACTGAATGACCCGTACACTTTTACTCTTTCTACTGGCCCTGTTACCCCTGGGCGGCTTTGCTCAGCAGTTTACGCTGATAGTGGTTAAAGAAAATGCCCAGCCCGCCGATGGTGCTACCGTTAAACTGATCCAGGCTAATAAGCAGGCCAGTATGATCGTAACTAACGCCCGCGGCCAGGCCAGGTTTCAGAACATTGCGCAGGGAGCATTCAGCTTCTCGGTAACTTATACGGGATATCAGCCCCAAACCACCCGCAGCTATACCATTGCGGAGAATATTAAGCAGGATACCATCCGCATACAAGCCCTGAGTACTGTACTGAAAGAGGTGAACATCACTGCCAAAACGCCGCCGGTAGAGGTGAAGCAGGGAAAGGTGATCGTAAACGTTGATGCTTCGGTAACCAACGTGGGGGCTACGGTTCTGGAAGTATTGGAGAAATCGCCGGGGGTAATGGTCGACCGTAATGGCGGCATTTCTTTACAAGGCAAGCCCGGGGTGCTGGTGATGATAGATGGCAAACCAACCTACCTCTCCGGTGCCGACCTGAACAACCTGCTCAGCAGCATGAGCTCCACCCAGGTAGCGCAGATTGAACTGATTGCCAACCCTACGGCCAGGTATGATGCCAACGGGAATGCGGGGATCATCAACATTAAAACCAAAAAGAACCGGCAAAAGGGGTTCAACGGGTCGGTTACGGCTACGGTGGCGCAGGGTGTTTACTTCAAAACCAATAACACGCTCACGCTCAATTACCGCGCCGGGCGCGTCAGCACTTTCTTTAATTACAATATCAGCCGGCAAAAATACCTTACCAACCTGTACGCGCTGCGTAAATACACCGGCGCCGACGGGGCTACCACCGCAACGCTGGACCAGCCATCGCACTTCACCGGCACGCTGCTGAACAATACGGCCAAAGCGGGGCTGGACTATGAAGTTTCGCCTAAAACAACGGTTGGCATTGTGCTTGGCGGAACCATGATCCACCGCGAGGGCAACAATACGGCTTCGGCGCGCTGGCTCAACCCAAGTGGCGCGGCAGATTCTGTCATCGCTACCGATAACGCCAACAACAGCCGGTTTAAAAACGGCCAGGTGAGCCTGAGCCTCCGCCATGTCATCAGCAAAAACCAGGACATCAGCGCTGATGCCGACTGGCTGCACTACAACATTACCAGCGACCAGAATTTCAACAACCGCCTGCAAACCACCGGCGGTTATAACGAATCAACCCGCGCCAACATCCCCACCGGCATCAACATACTCTCGGGCAAAGCCGACTATACGCTTAAAACCGACAGTGATGGCCAATTTCAGGCAGGCTGGAAATCGGCCCACAGCAGTACTGATAATTCCGCTGGTTATCAAAACCTCAATGCGGGCCAATGGACTGATGACCTGACCCGCAGTAACCATTTCCTTTACAGTGAGAACATCCACGCGGTTTACACGCAATGGGAGCGCAAGCATAAGGCCATTTCCTATCAGGTAGGCTTACGTTATGAGCATACCGATTATCACGCCCATCAACTGGGTAATGTGCTGCAAAAAGATTCGGCCTTTTCGCGCAACTACGGCAGCTTTTTTCCCAGCGGCTATTTCAGTTACCAGGCCGATACTGCAAATAGCTTTACTTTAACGGTAAGCCGCCGTATTGATCGCCCGGTTTACCAAACGCTTAACCCATTTTATTTTATCATTAACAAGTACACTTATCAAACGGGCAACCCTTATATTTTACCCCAATACAGCTGGAACCTGGAGCTGAGCCATCAATACAAAAACCTGCTCACCACCACGGTATCTTACAGCAATATCAACAACTACTTTTCGCAGATCTTTTTGAGCGGCCCTACCCTTGCGGGCATTTTGCTGTATACACAGGGCAACGTGGGGCGCACGTATATCATCGGCGTATCCGAAGCTATCACGGCCTCCCCCACCAACTGGTGGACGCTAACAGCACAGGCGCTGTACAATTACAAAAAGCTGAGCGGTTTTAACGGCAATCATTACACATCAGATATTAACCAGCTTAACCTCAACGCCAGCAACCAGTTCACCATTGGCAAACGTTTTACAGGCGAGGTATCGGGCTTTTATACCACCCGCGCCCGCAATGACGTGCAGGAACGGCTATACCCTACCGGGCAACTCTCGGCAGGGCTGGGCATGTCGGTACTAAAAAAGAAAGCCACCCTGAAGCTGAGCATGCGCGATATATTTTACACCAACGCCATGGAGGGCTTAACGCAGTTCCCCAACGCCACCGAGTATTTTAAGATTAAGCGTGATAGCCGTGTAGTAGTGCTTGCGTTCACTTATCGTTTCGGCAAAACCTTCAAAACGGCCAAGCGCGACAATGGTGCAACCGATGAAATGCAGCGTGTAGGGAATGGGTAATGAAGGAGAATAAGAAGCTGTTTTAAAATAAAAAAGACGTCATTGCGAGGTACGAAGCAATCCCCAACAGGCAGAGACGCCGTGCAAATCCACCCTGCAGAGCAGGAGATTGCTTCGTACCTCGCAATGACGTTGGGAGTCTAAAGAAATGTAACCTGCTGGCCTGATTGGGCCCATGCATCAATCCCTCCTACTAAAGGCCGGATGCGCTTCAGGCCAACTTTACGCAATTTCTCTGCATATCTTGCAGCGGTTATTTCATTCGGGCACGAACAGTAAATAACAATCTCCTTATGCCCGGCATATCGGTTGGCAATATCATTAAAACTGTTTTCGTCTATAGGGACTGAACCCGGTATAAATCCATTTCTTGTGCGCTGATCTATCGGGCGTGCATCAAGTATCACAGGGTTCGATTCTCAGTCAATCAGCTCTATCAAATCATTCACAGTTAACCTATCCGTTTCAAACTGCCTGATAAGACGATACCGCCGAAGCCATTTGAACAAAAGGTATAAACCGAACAGCACGACGACAAATAAACCGCCCATCGTGCCATAATGACTTAATGCGGCGATCAAACCATCAACCTGGTGCCGAAAAACTGCACCCAGCGTCACTGCCGCGCCGAGATAGATAAGTGCTGCGATGGATGAAAAAAACACAAATAATGTCACCCGCATTGCATAAACCCCGGCAACAACAGGTGCCAGTGTTGACAGCCCCGGAATAAATTTAACAATGGTTAACGCCGGGGCGCCGTAGCGTTCAAAAATATCGCCGGTGCTGCGAACACAGGTATCCGGTGACATAGAAATTTTACATAATTTCCCAAGGATCCCCGTTCCGTATCTCTTCCCGGCAAAATATAATATGAGGTCGCCTGCTAAGGTACCCAGTGATCCGGTTAAAATGAGTATGATGATATTAGCTTCGGTTGCAGGTGTTACAGCGGTAGTTACAATCAATACTGCAAATGCAGGCAGCGGCAATCCAACACTCTGTAAAAGAGTGATCAAAAATACCAGCCAGAGCCCATAGGTTTGTACTAATTCAACTAATGTGTTCATACTTCAGTTGCAGCTAAGATAAGACACTTATTTTTATTGACCGGCCCGATTTTGCCGATTAACAATTATTTGACATCAGGTTGAGAGTAGTTTATTATTTTATGGATTTTGAGTTAAGCTGACGATAATTTGCCTGATGCTTTCAAATTATTTTCGTCAGCATTAACACAATTCAATCACTTGATATTCAATACACTTACACGTTAAAACAAATTATCATCAGCAGTAACCAGATAGTCTTAACATAAAATTGATTTGGATTAATCAATTTTATTCCTTTAGCTTTACTGCAACTTTAGGGGTGTCCTGACGGACTGAGATAATACCCTTTGAACCTGATCCGGGTAATGCTGGCGAAGGGAAAAGTGACGACGACACTATTGGTGTTGTTTTTTCTTTCCTAATACGGGGACATTCCTACAGTTGAAATTTTAATGCAACGTAATGGAAGTAACCGTTAATCAACAAAATTTTATTGTGCCTGATAACTGCAATGTGCAGGTTTTGCTCGCTGATGTCTTGCAGCACCCCGACCGGGGGCTGGCCATTGCCATCAACGAAGCTATTGTTCCCAAAACCCTATGGGAAAACCACAAGCTCAATCAGGGCGATAAGGTCATCATTATTAAAGCCACCCAGGGAGGATAAACACCCAATAGCCTTTTATGAAAACAGAAAAAACACCTACAGCACAAGCCATCACGCAAACACCGTTTCCGGCGTCGCGTAAGATTTACGTTAAAGGACAATTGCACGATATTGACGTGCCCATGCGCGAAATAAGCCTGAACGACACCAAACTACATGGCCGTTTTGGCGAAACCGAGCCCAACGCCCCGGTAACTGTTTACGATACCAGCGGCCCTTATACCGATCCAAACATAGCCATCGATGTTAAAAAAGGTTTGCCCCGCCTGCGCGAAAAATGGATCACTTCGCGTGGTGATGTTGAGTTGCTGGATAGCATATCATCAGCATATGGCCGCGAACGCTTAAACAGTAAAGAGCTTGATCATTTACGTTTTGGCTATCACAGTAAACCTTTCCGCGCCAAAGCAGGCATGAATGTATCGCAACTGCACTACGCAAAAAAGGGCATCGTTACACCCGAAATGGAGTACATCGCCATACGCGAAAACCAACGCATCGATCTGCTTAAAGAACAGTTGAACGGGCAATATGATGTAATGAGCCAACAGCATCAGGGCCATAGCTTTGGCGCCAATACACCTAAAGGTTACATTACCCCCGAATTTGTAAGACAAGAGGTAGCCGCCGGTCGGGCTGTTATCCCATCAAATATCAATCACCCCGAAAGTGAACCGATGATCATTGGCCGTAATTTTTTGGTTAAGATCAATGCCAACATCGGCAACTCGGCAGTTACCTCGAGTATTGAAGAAGAAGTAGAAAAAGCCGTTTGGGCATGCCGCTGGGGCGCCGATACCATTATGGACCTGTCGACAGGTAAAAACATTCACGAAACCCGCGAATGGATCATCCGCAACACACCAGTACCCATAGGTACCGTGCCTATTTACCAGGCGCTCGAAAAAGTGAACGGCAAAGCCGAGGACCTTACCTGGGAACTGTTTCGGGATACGCTGATAGAACAGGCCGAGCAGGGTGTTGATTATTTCACTATCCATGCGGGTGTTTTACTGCGCTATGTGCCTTTAACAGCCAAACGTATTACCGGCATTGTATCGCGCGGTGGTTCTATCATGGCCAAATGGTGCCTGGCCCATCATAAAGAGAACTTTTTGTACACGCATTTTGAGGAGATCTGCGAGATCATGAAAGCGTATGATGTCGCCTTCTCGTTAGGCGATGGCTTGCGCCCCGGCTGTATTGCCGATGCCAACGACGCCGCGCAGTTTGGCGAGCTGGAAACCCTGGGCGAGCTGACCAAAATAGCCTGGAAGCACGATGTGCAAACCATTATTGAAGGCCCCGGCCACGTACCCATGCACCTCATCAAAGAGAACATGGAGAAACAACTGAAGCATTGTTCTGAAGCGCCTTTTTACACTTTAGGGCCATTAACTACCGATATTGCTCCGGGATATGATCATATCACTTCGGCTATTGGTGCTGCTATGATCGGTTGGTTCGGTACCGCTATGTTGTGCTATGTGACCCCTAAAGAACACCTGGGTTTGCCCAACAAAAAGGATGTTAAAGACGGCGTGATCACGTACAAAATTGCTGCCCACGCTGCCGATTTAGCCAAAGGTCATCCCGGTGCGCAATATCGCGACAATGCATTGAGCAAAGCACGGTTCGAGTTCAGGTGGGAAGATCAGTTTAACCTGTCGTTAGATCCGGATACGGCTAAGGAATTTCATGATGAAACCCTGCCTGCCGAGGGAGCCAAGATCGCGCATTTTTGCTCGATGTGCGGACCGAACTTCTGCTCGATGAAAATAACCCAGGATGTACGCGACTTTGCTAAAGAGAACGGTGTTAACGAAGCCGATGCGCTAACCAGGGGCATGGAACAAAAATCGAAAGAGTTTGCCGAAAAAGGCAGCGAAATATACCTGTAATGGAACTGATCGTGATATCGGCCCCGGATACTGTGATAGATGAAGCACAAACAATCAACCGCTTGTTCGGGGCCGGTTTGCAGCGTTTCCACCTGCGCAAACCAGGTTGGGATCTCGATCAATGTACCAATCTGATTACTCAGATTGACCAGGCTTATCATCATGCTATAGTTTGTCATCAGCATCATAGGCTGGCCAAAGTTTTTGAGATGCGCTGTTTACATTATACCGAAAAGGATCGTATCAAAAGCGACCACTTGAAATTAAACATTCAGCTTAATGAAGGCTACCGATTGAGTACTTCGATACATGATGTTAGCGCCACATCCTCACTAAAACATTTTGAGTACACATTTTTAAGCCCGGTGTTCAATAGCATATCCAAGCCAGGTTATCAAAGCATGCTGCCTGCCAGTTTTTGTTTAGACCGTAATAAGTCCGGACCAAAAATAATAGCGCTTGGCGGCGTGGATATATCCAATTTAAACCTGCTAAAAAAGATGAATTTTGACGGGGCAGCAGTTTTGGGTGCTATCTGGCAAGATCCCAAGCAGGCTGTTTCCAATTTTATAAGCATTAAAAAACAAACCGAACAATTAAATCCATGATTGATAAACTGCATTATATCTCTCAACAGCCGCAAAACGGCACACATGCCGGCGCTATCAAAGCCGCTTTGGATGCCGGTTGTAAATGGGTACAGCTAAGGGTTAAAGATCAACCGGAAGATCTCATTCTGCAATATGCCATCGAGGTCGTTAAACTTTGTGACGGGTACGGTGCCAGATTAATAGTGAACGACCATCCTGAAATTGCAAAAAAGGTGGGTGCCCATGGGCTGCACCTGGGTTTACAGGATATGCCCATACAACAGGCCCGTCAGATTGTTGGCCATGATATGATCATCGGTGGTACGGCCAATACATTTGCGCATGTAAAACAGCGCGTTGCCGAGGGCGCCGACTATATCGGTCTCGGGCCCTACCGGTTTACAACTACCAAACAAAAGCTGAGCCCTGTTTTGGGACTGGACGGTTATCAGGATATTATGGATCAGATGCGTCTTGCAAATATGAGGATCCCGGTAATCGCTATCGGCGGCATTGTGCCGGCCGATATACCGCTGATCATACAAAGCGGCATATATGGTGTTGCGCTGTCCGGCGCCATCACCCACGCCACTAACGCCAGGCAAGTGGTTTCGGAAATATACCATCATTTAAATCAACCTTCGTTTAACGAAGCTTAAAATCAACACTATGTTAACCATCGCTGATAAAACTTTTCAGTCGCGCTTATTTACAGGCACCGGCAAATTTAACTCGCCTGCCATGATGGAGGAGGCTTTGCTGGCCTCAGGCTCTGAACTGGTAACTGTAGCCCTGAAGCGCGTTGATGTAAAAAACAACGACAACGACGATCTGTTGCTGCATTTAAAATATCCGCATATTAACCTTTTGCCTAATACCTCAGGTGTGCGGAATGCTAAGGAGGCTGTGTTTGCCGCCCAACTTGCCCGCGAGGCGCTGGAAACCAACTGGATAAAGCTGGAGATACATCCAGATCCCAAATACCTGATGCCCGACCCTATAGAAACCCTAAAAGCTACCGAAGAACTGGCGAAACTGGGTTTTACAGTATTGCCCTATATCCATGCCGACCCCGTATTATGCAAAAGGCTTGAAGAAGCCGGTACTGCGGCTGTGATGCCTTTAGGCTCGCCCATAGGTAGCAATAAGGGACTTAAAACCATCGATTTTTTAGAGATCATCATCAGCCAAAGCAGTGTACCCGTTATTATTGATGCGGGTATAGGAGCTCCGTCTGATGCCGCCAAAGCGCTTGAAATAGGCGCCGACGCCGTACTGGTAAATACAGCCATAGCGGTATCAAGCAACCCTGTACAAATGGCCGAAGCATTTAAACTGGCCGTTGAAGCCGGCCGGATGGCTTTTGAGGCCAAACTGGCACAACCGGTATCACATGCTATGGCAAGTAGTCCACTAACTTCTTTTTTAGATGAGTAGTTTTAACGATATTTTTGAAACTTATAACTGGGATGATACCAAGGCCAGTATCTACGCCAAAACCAGCGCGGATGTTGAACGCGCCCTGGCTGCGGATAAAAGAACATTGGAAGATTTTAAGGCCCTGGTATCACCTGCTGCAGCGCCCTACCTTGAGCAAATGGCGCAGATCAGTCAGCGTCTGACCCTGAAACGTTTTGGCAAGGTGCTGCAGATGTATGTACCGCTTTATCTATCCAACGAATGCAGCAACATCTGTACTTATTGCGGCTTTAGTTACGACAACAAGGTAAAACGCAAAACGCTTTCGCCAATGGAAATTATGCAGGAAGTGGCCGTTATTAAAGAGATGGGCTATGAGCATGTATTACTGGTAACCGGCGAGGACAACGTGAATGTGCACGTTGATTATTTTAAAAAAGCGCTCGAATTGATCAGGCCTCATTTTGCCCATATCTCGATGGAGGTGCAACCGATGGATCTGGAAGATTATCAGCAGCTAACGCCTTATGGCCTCAATACCGTGCTGGTATACCAGGAAACTTATCATAAAGAGGATTACAAAAAACACCACCCCAAAGGCAAAAAATCAAACTTTAAATACCGGGTGGAAACGCCCGACAGGTTGGGCCAGGCCGGGATCCATAAAATGGGA
Organism: Mucilaginibacter sp. 3215; assembly: GCF_050433785.1. NCBI lineage: Bacteria > Pseudomonadati > Bacteroidota > Sphingobacteriia > Sphingobacteriales > Sphingobacteriaceae > Mucilaginibacter > Mucilaginibacter sp. 3215. Next base: position 754,486 of record NZ_JBNPWO010000001.1, on the reverse strand, counting down.
CTGGGCGTTTTAATTGGTTTGGAAGACTGGCGCACTGATTGTTTTTTCACCGCGATGCACCTTAATTACCTCGAAAAAAAATACTGGCAAACTAAATACAGCCTTTCGTTCCCGAGGTTGAGACCTTTTAGCGGCGGCCTCGAGCCAAAGGTGGAAATGAATGACCGCGAACTGGTACAACTGATCTGCGCTTATCGTTTGTTTAACGAAGAGGTTGAACTTTCGATATCCACCCGCGAATCGGCTAACTTTCGTAATAATATCATTAAACTGGGCATAACTTCAATAAGCGCGGGCTCAAAAACCAACCCGGGCGGATACGCTGTTGAACCTGAGTCGCTGGAGCAGTTCGAAATTTCCGACGAGCGCAGTCCTGCGGAAATTGCAGAGATCATTGCCCAACAGGGTTACGAGGCGGTTTGGAAAGATTGGGACAACTGTTTAACCTAAGGATATGCTGGAACGCGAAGAACTGAAACGGTATAACCGGCAAATGATATTGCCCGAGCTGGGCCTGCAGGGACAAGAAAAACTAAAAGCAGCCCGGGTGTTGATGATAGGTGCCGGCGGATTAGGTTGCCCCATTTTGCAGTACCTGGTAGCAGCCGGAGTAGGCACCATTGGTATTGTGGATGATGACATGGTTGATGTCAGCAACCTGCACCGGCAAATATTATATGCTGCCGCTGATATTGGCCAGCCAAAGGCTTTGATAGCCAAGCAAAAACTAAACCAGCTTAATCCTTTTGTAGAGCTGATAGCTTATACCGAAAGGATTATTGCTGCCAATGCGCAACAACTGATAAGCAATTTTGATATGGTGATAGATGGTTCTGATAATTTTACCACCCGCTACCTGGTGAATGATACTTGCGCCACCCTTGGCAAACCGCTGGTATTCGGATCGATATTTAAATTTGAGGGACAGGTATCGGTGTTTAATCATCAGGGCGGCACCGGCTATCGTGACCTATTTCCAGAAGCGCCACCCGAAAATGAAGTGCCCAACTGTGCCGAAATTGGTGTTATTGGCGTGTTACCCGGTATAATAGGTACTTATATGGCCAACGAAGCCATTAAGTTGATTTGCGGTATTGGGGAGCTACTATCTGGTAAACTATTAACCCTGAATGCGCTTGACAATAGCATCAGTGTTTTCAAAATTTCTGCCGCAACGCCTTCACTCCCGGTTAACATTTCTCAGCCGGTTGAAAGTGATAAAGTTATAAATGAAATCGACGCCGACACCTTTAAAAAATGGCACGCGGAAACACCTCACGAAATTTACCTGGTTGATGTGCGTGAAACCTATGAATTTGACGATGAAAATATAGGAGGAATAAATATCCCGCTTTATGAATTGGAAGAACACGCTAATATTTTTCCAAGCGGTAAAAAGCTGATATTTATCTGTCAAACCGGGCAACGCAGTAAAATAGCGGCTCAGCAAACCAGGTCTTTGTCGGGGATAGCTGCCTTCAGTTTAAAAGGGGGCATTAACGCCTTTAATTTTTAAAACGAAATGCTGCAGTATTATCAATATTGTTCGGTATTAACCATCGCCGGCTCCGATAGCGGCGGCGGTGCGGGCATTCAGGCCGACTTGAAGACCTTTGCCGCCCTGGGTTGTTACGGCACCTCAGCCATTACTGCCATTACCGCGCAAAACACCCTGGGAGTAACTGATATTCACGTTATTCCACCGGCAATGGTGCAAAATCAGATCAGCGCAGTAATGAGCGATATCCGGCCTTTGGCAGTGAAGATCGGGATGCTGCCAAATGCGGAAACTGTGCAGGCGGTAGCCGATGCTTTAAAAAAATACGAACCGCTACCCATCATCCTCGACCCAGTTATCAGCTCAAGCAGCGGAAAACAACTGGCAAATAACGAAGCATTGCTTGCCATGAAGGAGCTACTTTTTCCAATGGTAACCCTGCTCACGCCAAACCTGAATGAAACAACTCAACTAACGGGCAAACATGCCGGCAATGTTGATGATATGATAAACGCGGCAGAAGCATTGTTAGATTTAGGTAGCCAGGCCGTTCTTGTAAAAGGCGGCCACTTAGATGGGCTTGAACTCTACAACGTATATGCTGATCGGCAAGGTGTAAGAAAAACTTTCGCTTACCCTTTTATAAACTCCTTAAACACACACGGAACAGGCTGTACACTGGCTTCAGCTATCGCATCTTACATAGCACGAGGGCAATCTCTACCCGAAGCTATTGCTTTGGCCGGGAATTACGTTAATATCGCCATCAAAGAAGGGCAGAATGTAAAGACAGGCGAGGGATCTGGGCCTCTTAATCATTTTTTTAAGCCTCGCAAGTTGGCGAAGCTCAATTTCTGAAGGCGTATATCACTCAAGTCTGATAATAGTTTCGCTGCAGCTGAGAATCCTTGTACAAGTCAGTATAAAATCATCTAATCGTGATACTATATTTCGTCAATACGATCAACTATTGTCAAAATAAAGTGTATAATATTTTTATTTAATATACAAATACCTACAAATCAATAATTTACTATTGGCATAAGTATTGTCTCAGCTCATCTCCGATAACCGTAGCTTAACACATTCTGTTTTAACTATGGAGCCATTACACACGATAATTAATCCTCAAAAATTAAAAGATGAACAGCGAACAATTAATTGAATTAACCCGGGAACTAATTTACCACGCAACGCATTTTGACGTACAATACGTTGATAAAGCTTATGCCGATAATTTACTGATAGTAAAAGTTGATGAAGGCGGGCTTGTTGATACCATGAACAAAGAGCAACTCATGTCATTTATACAGCAAAACAAAGATTTAAATACAGAACCACTTTCTACCAAAACCGACTATCACTACCCCGTATGTGATGGGAATATGGGCATGGTGGTAATTACACGAGAACTTGTATTTGACGGCAAATTGAACAGAAAATATTTTACCGTGATATAGGAATATCTATCAGGCCGATGGCAGGTTGTTAAAGAATCGGCAGTGGTCCGTAATTAAAAAATAAAAACTGCGCTTTGCCTCCACGGTATTTCTAATTTTCATGAGCACGGCTATTTACATCCCCATTAGCTCAACCGATTTAACAACCACATAAAAAGCATTGCTCTGTTTGTGTGGTTGTTTCCGCTTCAGGATATACCTTTTCAATTCAGAAAGTTTTTTATGAAGCATTAAAAAGGATTAGGTTTAATCTCCACATCTTGTATTCAAAAAATTCCTTGTGCCTCCCATTTGTTTCTGCCAAGGCTGCGTTCCCACACTCACCGCCTGCACCATGGATGTGCTGATCAGCCTGTCTTTAATACCTTACTGATATACCTAAATTAAACGCCGTGCCCCGGCCTTTTGAATAGAATCCCGGTTGCATGAACCATTGCGCACGTGCCGGAAAATAGTCTTCATTAAGCAGGTTTTCAATGCCCAGGCTCAACCGGGTATTCTTATTCACTTTATACCCGGCGGCCAGGTTGAACAGGTTATAGGCTTTTACAGCTCCTTCATTGCCATTGTAGATACCGGCAGCATTTTTTGCGAAACGGTTGCGGTTGCCAATTCCTGTATAATTCAGGGTTATGTCCACCACCCGGATTGGTGAATAAGTAACATTACCGGTAATCTTAGGAGCAGAAATGCGCCTGCCATTCAGGTAGGCATCTTGCGGGTCATCGTATTTCCCGTTTTGATTAACGTCCCTTTTTCCATCTGTATAACTGTAACTACCGCCTACAGTTAACCGGCGGCTAAATATGTAGCTGGCAGCTAATTCAAAACCGTAAATTTTTTCAGGGCTGCGCGCGGTATTAAATAAGCCGGTGGCCGGATCATATAATACCTCAATTCCCAACTTAGAGGTGCTTTGATAGGCTGAAGCTGAAAATGCCAGATTTTGATAACGGCTTTCAAAGCCCGCCTCATAATTATTCACTTTAACAGCATCGGTATTGATCTTATTAATACTGTTCACCCTGGCATCGCGTAAAGCCAAACCGATGTCCATTACAGAAAAACCCTGGGAGAAACTTACATAAGGACTGAACAGCTCAAAACGATTATACTTTAAACCGGCATTAAACAAAGCGGTATTATATTTCAACACGCCGCCTGTTACATCAAATGATGGAGTTACCGTAGCACCGCTTGCATTGGTGATGCGTAATGTACGATAATTGTCAACATCAATATTTACACGCTCATACCGGAACCCTGTTTTGAACACCAGGTCCCGAATGATCATTAGGTCAGCTTGCGCAAATGGCGCCAGGTTGGTCATGTCCATGGTCGGTACCCAAACACGGCCGTCTACCAGCGGTTGTGAGGTTTTGTCTTTCAGCAAATCTATACCATAAGACAGGTTAGCGTTCAGCAACGGACGGCTGACCAGTGGAGTTTGGAGGAATAATCGTATGCCTTTTTTATCATTATGTGCTAATGACTGACCGTCTCCGCCATCAAAGCGGCCTAACGACACATAAAAAACATCCTGGCGTTTTTCATAATAAGCGTCCGCGTTTAGGCTCGTATGAGCGAAAAGATTGTCAACCTTGTAAGATAAATGCAGGTTGTGATTGTAAGCCGCCCCGGTAGGAATGCCCGCCGGTTTACCAAGTACACCGGTAGCTTTCTGACCTGTAGCCAGGTTGCCGTTCACCAGCGTAAAGTTGCTGTTCTGTAAGCTGCTATAATAGTTATATACCAATTGCAACCGCTGGTTACGCGTTGGCTGATAACCCAGTTTAGCAAAGGCATTGTAGGTGTTTGTTTCACCAAGGCTGTAGTTGGGCCCAACCACATCGCCTTTGGCATCTTTGTATTCTCCGGTTTCCTCTGCCATGCCGCTTGCTACATAATCAAATTTTCCTGCTTTGCCATAAAACATCTGACTGATGCGACCGCCTACTGAATTACGTACCTTCACCAGCGAGCCGTTTAAATAAACGTCGGTTTTACCGGCAAACTTTGCCGAAGTATCAGGCACCAGTGTTACATAGTTAACCAGGCCGCCGGCAGCACCATTACCGTAAATGGCCGTTGCTCCTTTTACGACTTCAATTTGCTGCAATACAGACGGATCAATAGACCGCAGGTCCACCTCGGCATTCCTGAGCGGGGACGACTGGCTCACACCATCAATCATAACCAGCATGGGACGCCCCCTTAAATTTTGACCAACATTACTGCCCGATTGTGCTGTCGGGGCAAAGCCGGGTACCTCGTTTGCCAGGATGCTGGTCAGGTCCGGGTTAACAGCAATTTCATTATCGAGTTTCTTTTTTGAAACGATACTTACTGTTGATACAATATTCCTGGGGCTTTCCGGTCTTCTCGTTGCCGAAATTATAACCTCACCAAGGGCCCGGCTGGCTTGCTGTAAGCGCCAGTTAATGGTCGTGTCACGCGTTAAAGCGGGGAGTGATACCAATAAGGGCTGATAGCCCACGGCAGAAATTTCCATTGACAGTTGCTGTCCTGCCGGTACAAAAGCTGTGAAGCGCCCTTTGGCATCACCACTTATCTGCCCGGTCTTGAACTTGATTGTGGGATAGGCCACTCCAGATACGGAGTCGCGGACGCTACCTTGTATTTTTACATTTTGAGCTGATGCAAAACAGGATAACAATAAAAAACAGGTAGTAATAAAGTGAAACGGTACATGTGATTTCATCAGATTAAATTTTGCACGAAAGTATTTATTTAATCTAATTCTAAATAATAAATCTTGAAAAACCTGTTAAGCTATACAGTTATGGCCACACTAAAACTGGTAAATAACATCTCACATATCAGGGTTTCTCCGAAATTACTCCGATAGGTTATGGTATGACAGGTCCGCCTTCCGGTTCCTTACTTCAATTGTTTGCCTGGACAAAATGCATGCAACATTGTCGAATGCAAATCTTTTTTAAATTTTATCTTTGCCGGTGAAAATCAATACTACAAAAGATGAGTGAACTTGCCTCCTGCCCAATATGTAAATCTCCCTATGCTTATGAAATGGATAACCTGCTCATATGTCCGGAATGCGGACACGAATGGAATCCGCAAGATAATCCTGTAAGTTCAGATCTGTTTGTGGTGAAGGATAGCAACGGAAATATTCTCCAGAACGGAGATACTGTTGTTACAATAAAAAACCTGCCGGTACGAGGCTCCTCTCAAAGTATTAAAGCAGGGACCAAGGTTAAAAACATCCGTTTGGTTGACAGCGATCACAACATTGATTGTAAAATCGATGGGTTTGGCGCTATGGCATTAAAATCAGAGTTTGTTAAGAAAGCATAATTTTTTAAACATACAGCCCAAAGCGGGGAAACGCACTTATTTAATGGAAGGAGACCGGCTTTTACGGTATTCTTTTGGGCCGTATCCCATGGTTCTGTTAAACAATCTGGAAAAATAAAGAGGGTCGTCAATGCCAATGCGAAAAGCTATTTCACGGATCCTCAATTCCGTGAACTGCAAGTACTGACAGGCTTTTTGTATTTTAAGGTGATTAAAATAGTCTATAGGCGAAAATCCGGTGGTTTTCTTAAATAATGCAGAATAATGACTGACCGATAGGTTTACCGAGGCCGCGAGCTCAGCTAAACTTAAGGTCTTATCCAGATTCTTCTGCATGAATAAAATAGATCTGTCCTGCGGCTGGGAGTGTGTGTTTAAATTCGTTTTATAATATTTGTCCCTAAACAAAAAAGAGCTTAAATATTGCAGCAGCAGTAAATTGACATAAGTGAGATTTTCTGTACTGTAACCCTGTTCTAAAAATAGGTAAAGCTTGTCAAAAAGGGCGATCCGGTCACCGTCAAATTCGATGCTGTACCGGAAACTCTGATCCCTTACATAAATTTGCTCTGTTATAGCATCTGCTTGCGGGCCTTTGAAGTGGCACCAGTAAATTGTCCAGGGACTGCTTTCATTTGTTTCATAAAAATGCTTAACACCATGAGGAATAACAAAAAAGTCGCCGGGTTTGATCTCATAAGTATGGGTGCCTATCTTAACCATCCCTTTTCCGTCAACGCAATAAATCAGGATATTTTGACCCGCACCTGTATATCGCTCCCTGCGATGGAATTTTGCCTTGGGATAATATCCAATATCCGTTATAAATGCTCCTTGTATAGCCGCATTTCCCTCACAAAACCGCTGTAATATAGTCTTGGGTATCACGATCGCTCGCTGGCCTTCAAACCCGTCTTTTTTGTAACTTGCTGAATATGTGTTCATTTAATTTAGTTAAATCCTATCGCGGGTTACACATGCTCGTGCATGCTGACATTAAAAGTAAAATTTCTGAACGGCTGAATTTCATAAATCCATTAAATTATTGTTTTTTAAATACCGCCCTATTCATTTTTTCTTTAGGATATGGACAGGATTGGATGTTTATTGATTTCGAGTAGTAATTGTTGGTTGTTAAGATTGATATTCACAAAAATATTTAATAACAGGAGCAATATCACATTCGGAAGACTCTGACAGACTCAATAATTAAATAGTAAAATTATCCATATATAATAACCAAACTCATGAATTTCGGCCTTTCGTTTTTTTATTAAAAGAATAAAACACACCGCTTGGCTTTATATTGCAAAAAAAGTATAGGTTTTTATCGCCCAATAGACAGTAAAACACAATATTAATCAGAATATTGTCCATGTATTACATCATATCGTCTATACTCAACTATCCGATTGCCATTAGATTTGTCATCCTTAATAACTAAATTGTGAGAACAGAATTTACACTGACATTAATGTTATTGTTACCACTTTACAGCTTGGTTTTCGCTCATTACCAATGATACAGTATTCTTTAAAAAAGACATTTTTCTTGCTTGTGGCACTGGCGGCAAGTTCTACAATTTCGGCGCAGGTTAAACCAATCCCGGTTACCGGCAAATGGCTGTACAGGCTCGATTCGCTCGACAAAGGTCTGGATCAGAAATGGCAGCAGCAGCAATTCACTAACAGCATATGGCTGCCCGGCACCTTAGATGACGCTGGTATCGGAGCGCCTGTAAAGGTGGATACAACTGTGCTGAACAAGGACATCATGCTGCATCTGTCCAGAAAACACAGATATACCGGTGCTGTTTGGTATCAGCGCAGCATTAATTTAACCAGCCGGATGACTAATGCCCTGCTGTCGCTGGAAAGGGTGATCTGGAAAACCGATTGCTGGATAGATGGCAAACCGGCCGGAACACAGGAAAGCCTGATTGCACCACAAGTTTTCAAATTGGGCCCTCTGGCAGCAGGTAAACATGTGATCACCATTCGCGTAGACAATCGCAAGCAGCATGATATCAGCGTAAATGACTTTGCCCATGCCTACACCGACGGTACACAGATCATTTGGAACGGCGTTATCGGAAAGATGCAGCTGATCGACATAGGCAAACAAGTTATTAACCAGGTACAGGTATACCCCTCGCTGGCCAATCACACCGTAAAGGCGGCTATCATCCTGGGCGGTTCCCATCGGGGCGATACTTATCTGCGGGCCTCCCTCCTTTCCGGAAAAAAGATCGTTAAACAAACCAGCCCAACCGTTATTCAACATAATCAGCAGGAAATTAACCTCCAGGTTCCGGAGGCGCAATCATGGGACGAATTTCATCCGCGGCTATACAGCCTTCGCACGGAAGTAATTGACAGCAAGGGACGAGTTTTGGATGCCAGGACTCAAAGTTTTGGCTTCAGGGACATTAACACGACCGGGAACGAGCTTCGGATCAATGGTCGTCCGCTTTTTCTGCGCGGTACGCTTGAATGCAATATTTTTCCGCTGGAAGGCCATCCGCCAATGAATACAGCCGGCTGGCTGAAAGTGTTTAAGACCGCCAAAGCTTACGGGCTGAACCATCTTCGCTTTCATTCATGGTGTCCGCCCGAAGCAGCATTTCAGGTGGCCGACTCCCTGGGTTTTTATCTGCATGTTGAACTGCCGCTATGGGCACTAACTGTGGGAAAAGACCCAAAAACATTGACTTACCTGGAACAGGAAGCCGAAAATATCATCCGGAATTATGGCAACCATCCTTCATTTTGTTTTTGGAGCATGGGCAATGAGCTGGAGGGCGATTTTGGATGGCTGGAGAAGCTGGTGCGTAAGTTAAAGCAGGAAGACAACCGGCATTTATACACCACAACCACCTTCAGTTTTCAAAAAGGGCATGGCAAAAATCCGGATCCTGCCGATGATTATTTCATTACCCAATACACGGAAAAAGGATGGGTACGGGGACAGGGCATTTTCAATACCAACCCACCCGATTTTAAGACAGATTACAGTAAAGCGCTGGAAGGGACAACAGTTCCCCTTATTATTCACGAAGTGGGCCAGTATTCCGTTTATCCGGATCTTGAAGAAATAAAAAAATATACCGGGGTTTTGCGGCCAGCTAACTTCGAGGCGGTACGGAACAACCTCCGCAAAAAAGGGATGCTTGGATTAGCCCCTGATTACCTTAAAGCCAGCGGAACACTGGCCGTTCAGCTTTACAAAGAAGAAATTGAACGCGCGTTGAAAACCAAGGGTGTTGGCGGGTTTCAATTGCTGGACCTTCATGATTTTCCGGGACAGGGAACAGCACTCGTTGGGATTTTAAACGCTTTCTGGGATAGTAAAGGACTGATTTCGCCAACGGATTTCAGCAAATTCTGCGGCCCGGTGGTGCCATTGATCCGTTTTGAAAAGGCGGCTTACAGCAATAATGAGCATTTTAATGCCGCTGCCGAAATTGCCAACTATAGCGACCGGCGAATAAATGGCGAAGTTCTCTGGTCGGCAACTTCAGCAGATAAGCACTTTAATATCCGTGGTTCGCTTGGCCGGCAATCTATCGCTATTGGCAATGCTTCTGCGGGAAGTTTCTCGATAGATCTCAGCAAAATCGACCGGGCTTGTGAATTACTGATCACTGTAAGCATAGCCAATACCGGTTATACTAATCACTGGAAAATTTGGGTTTACCCAGATAAAAAGCCGGAATCTTTTAGTAACGTGATCTTTACCACATCCATCGACAGTGCCCTTAGTTATCTGCAAGCGGGACGAAAAGTGCTGCTTAATCCGGATACTGCCAACGTTAAAGGTATCGACGGCCGTTTCGCTCCTGTTTTCTGGAGCCCGGTCCATTTCCCGGACCAACCTGGCAGTATGGGCCTGCTCATCGACAAGAAAAATAACGCGCTGGCTGATTTCCCTACTGACTTTTATACGGATTGGCAATGGTGGGACCTGGTGACCCGTTCCCGGTCGCTCCTACTCGATAAATTGGGGGCTCCTGCAACACCGATAGTCCGGGTGATCGATAACTTTTTCAGGAACCGTAACCTGGCAACGCTTGTTGAATTCAAGGTGGGTTCCGGGCGCCTAATTCTTTGTACAATGGATCTTCATAGCCAATTAACGGAACGGGCAGCGGCAAGACAGCTCCGATACAGCTTGTTACATTATGCGGCCGGGGATACATTCCGGCCGGTACAGGAGATCAGTGCGGGCGATCTGCGCAGGTTATTAGATAACTAAACCGCGCCTGGAATATCGAAAAAGGTTAATAACAAACAGGCGGTCCCCTCCGCCTGTTTGTTATTTGTTAAATGCTCTTAGTTCCCCGAAGGCGCTCCCTGAACATCGTCATTACTGATACCCCGTTTGTTTTTCTTAACTGCTTCTTTCAGCTTGCCGAACCGGTAATTAAGGCTGGCGGTAAAACCCCGGAAATAGGAGCGGTTAATATTTGTTTGGGTAAAATCGGGTCCGAATGAACTCCTGATGTTATTCCTGTATTTGCTGAAAGGGTTATTCACCGTGGCCGAGAACGAAAGTTTATCCTTCACTACATCCTTATTAACTGTAAAGGATACACTGGCATAAGGGTTCGATGTACCCTGGATAGAAAGGTTAGGCCCATTCAGAAACACGTTGGTGCTAACCCGCCAGCCCTTCTCTAAATTATAACCGCTGTTTAGTGATGCGCCATACATAAAGCCCTGATTTTTCACCAGCTGGCCATTCACTATACCCTGCACACGGCCATGCGCAATCCTACCGTTGAACGATGAGCTCCATTTTTTGGTGATGGGGTAATTGATATTAGCGTTAAAGGTGAACAGGCGGGCTTTGCCGGTGTTATCAAAAGTGCTGCGGGTAATATTCGTAGCCGGGTCGAAAATTACAACGGGCATGATCAGGTCGTTAAAATAATTATAGCCAAGCATCAGGTTTAAGGAGGCCTTTTTCGTTCTGCTATAACCCAATTGAATACTATTGGAAACTGCGGGCCTGAGGTTGGGGTTTCCTGACGATTCGAAGTTTGGGTTTGAGCGGTCGACAAAGGGGTTTAGCTGGTATATGCCCGGGCGCTGTATCCTTTGCGAAAACCCGAAGTTCAGCGTACTGGAGTTTTTAAACCGCTTATTAATACTTACCGAAGGCACTATATTAAAGAAGTTTTTGTTCAGCTGCGACGAGGTAGAAATAAAATCAGCATCAATCAGCGTCTCCTCTACCCTGGCGCCTGCCTTAAAGCTCCAGTTTTGCAGGGTATAGGTATAGCTGTTGTACGCACCCAGTACATTTTGATTATTATCGAATTTATTGCTTCGCGATGGGTCGGCCTCGAAATTACCGGTTGCCGCATTAAATCCGAGGTATTGAAAGTCACTTTTGTTATCACGAATGATTGCTTTCACCCCCATTTCAATATTCAACTTCTTTACAGGCTGAACGTAATCTACCTGGACAGTCTGTTCGGAAGATTCACCTTCATTGTGTTGCAGGTAATCGGGCGTCGTATAGTTCACGCGGTTAGATGCCGTCAGCGCCGCATCTTGCCTGTTGTTGAATGTATAGTACTGGTACGAAAAGGTGAGCAGCCTTTGCTTATTGCTTTTAAAACCCAGCTGGTAATTTAACCCTACATTCAGGCCCCTGCCGCCTGCCGTATTGTTATTGTACAGGTCGTACCCTTCAACCATGTTGCCGGCTTCGTTCAAAACAGAATTTTGCGTGTTGATGCCGTCCTGGTTATTTCCGTTAATATTGAATTGTCCCGAAATAAGGTTAAGACTATCAATTTCGTAACTGATCCCAACTTCCGCATAGCCATTTTTGCTATCCCATTTTGCCGTGTTATTCTGGTTAAGGCTCGTAGGGTCGCTCCCGGTAGTAAGCCTCGAAATGGAACTAAGCACTTCGGGCGAATTGGAGATATTCCCGCCAAAATAGCCTGATAGTTCCAGCTTGCCCTGTTTAGACGAAAACGATCCGCCCAATCTTGGGCCGCCTACCGGGAATACATGGCTAAGGTTTAGCGTGCCATTGTACCCGTTACTTATTTTTTTATTGGTCACTATATTAATGATCCCCGCCATTCCCTCGGCATCATACTTCGACGAAGGGTTGGTAATTACCTCGATGCTTTGAATGGTTGATGCAGGCATACTTTTGAGGATATTCTTCGGATCGCGCTCCATCATACTTGATGGTTTACCGTTAACAAATATCCGGTAGCCGCTATTTCCCTTCAAAAGGATGTTATCGTCACCGTCTACTGTTAACAAAGGCACTTTGCGCATCATCTCCAGTACATTGCTGCTTTTGCTGTCAGGGTCAGCCTTTAAGTCGTAAATGAGCTTATCAACCTCCTGTTTAATGATGGGCCTGTCGGCTGTAATAGCCACCGTTTTAAGCTGTGTAGTTTGTGTGCCCAGGTCAATGCTCCCCAGATTTATAGAGGATTTATTATTACCTAAAAAATCAACAGGAAGTGTTTTCGTCTTAAAACCGACACTAACCATCGAGAGAAGGTATTGTCCTGATGGCAGTTTTTCAAACCGGAACGTGCCGTCGGCTTTAGTCACCGCGGTGCGGACCAACTGCTTTGCTTCGTTACGCAGGTTTACGGTTACATAGGCGAGCGGTTGTTTTGATAGCGAATCCGTTGCGATGCCGTTTACCGCGAATAACGCCTGCCCCGCCTGCCCAAAGGCCGGGGCCATAACAATTGAAAATAAGATGAGGAGCAAGAGCTTTAGTTTCATGTTGATGTGATAGGTGAACTGTTTGACCATTAATCTTTTTGAGCCAATCTTAACCAGGCTACAATCCTATAATACCATGCAATACATAGTACTATAACCATATGACTCCCCCCCGAATGAATTTGTTACACCTATTTGAAATAAAAATTTTAATAATGCTGTCGGGCTGACGTACCGGTACATATACGCCTGCCTTAAAATGGGTGCATTAGCCAGATTTTATTAAATCAAACCAATAACCTAAGCCCATATTATTCACCGTACCGGCTTAATCGTGTAAATCTCGTTATTGATTGGGATTGCTTATGAAGTTCAGGATCCAACTAACGTTTTGGGCGTAACAGAAGCGATCACTTCTGTTTTATGCATAAAAATGCCCCCAAATAGTGTCTAACTTTTTGGGGGCAGTAAATTTAAAACGGGCCCTTCACCGGGCTGTTAGTTTGCCTTTTATGGTAATGAGAATGCAAACACCCCGTAATGAAGGTGTTATTCCCCTTTCAAACTTTTTACCGGATTTGTTAATGCAGCCTTGATTGCCTGGTAGCTTACTGTCAAAACAGAGATCAGCAATGTTAGCGCCCCGGCGATTACAAATACCCAGATATTAATGGAAATCCGGTAACTATATCCTTTCAACCATTGGAACATTAAATACCAGGCTATTGGTGCCGCAATGCAAAATGAGATTGCGACCAACTTCAGAAAATCCCTGGAAAGCAGTGTGGTCACACTGGCAACTGATGCGCCAAGCACTTTTCTGATGCCGATTTCTTTGATACGGTTTTGCGCCATGTAAGCCGCCAGGCCAAAAAGTCCGAGACAGGATATAACGATTGTCAATCCGGCAAACAGGCTGGCCAAAGTCCCGATGCGCTGCTCATCGCCAAACTTCTTGGCGTATTCCTGGTCAACAAAACTATATTCAAACGGGTAATCCGGGTTGTATTTCTTAAATACAGCTTCAGCTCGGCGCAGGTTTTCTTTTGTCGAATTAGCGTTATTAAGCTTGTAGTGAATGATATTGAACCAGGAACTGGGGCCTTCAATCAGCATATGTTGTACAGGTTCATAAGGCGAGCTGATGATAAAGTCTTTGATAACTCCAACAATATGCCATGTTTTGATGTCTTTACCCTCGCCCTGGGTAACTAATTTACCAACCGGATCTTTCAGGTTCATGATCTTCACCGAAGCCTCATTCACCAGCATGGCGGTTGAATCCGTCGGATAGTTTACCGGGTCGATATCCCTGCCTGCAACAAGCTTAAGGCCCATGGTTTTAATAAGGTTTCCGTCCGAAGTGTAAATAATAAAATCAACCTTGTTCTTGGGTTGTGAACCTGGCCAGTTAAAACCCCAGCTATCGCTGTATCGCTGAGTTATGGGCGAATTTGTTCTGGACACCGAAGTCGCAGCGCCACTGGAAAGTAATTCATTTCTGATGGATTGATAGTGCTTCGAGATTTCGCCGGACATAAATGTGTAAACAAGGTTATCTTTCTTATACCCCGTATCCCTGTCCTGGGCGTATTGTAATTGCTGGCGGATAATGATGGTACAAATGATCAGCACTACAGCAAAAGTAAACTGAATAACCACCAGCAATTTACGCGGTGTAACCAAAGCATTTGCTGCCTTAAAAGTACCTTTCAGTACAGCTACAGGCTTGAATGAAGAAAGGTACAATGCGGGATAGCTTCCCGAAATAACACCGGTAACCAGTATAAATCCAATTGCGGTGAGCCAAAAATAGGGATTGCTATATGGTACATATAATTGCTTTTGGGTAAGCTGGTTGAAACCCGACATACTGATTTGTACGATGACGATGGCAAAAACACCGGCAATGAGTGCAATCAAAACAGATTCACCTAAAAACTGCCAGATTAATGAACCCCTTAATGCGCCTACAGTTTTACGGATGCCTACCTCCCTTGCGCGCGTCTCGCTCCTGGCCGTACTTAAATTCATGAAATTTATACAGGCGATGATGAGGATCAAAACAGCGATCAGTGAAAATACCCTGACCCGTTCAATTCTCCCACCAACTATCACCCCATCCTTAAACTGCGAATACAGGTGCCATTTGGCTGCAGGGTGCAAAAACTGCTGAATATCCTTGGTATCGGAGTGGTTCCTGGTAAAGTTCAGCACAGCGGCATCAGCATGAGCTTCCGTTACGCCGGGTTTTAAAAGAACAAACGTTTGAATGGAGTTATTGCCCCAGTATTCATCATCCTGCCCTATCTTTTTTAGATATGACCAGGGAATAAGGTATTCAAAATCAAACCGGGTATTATTCGGGAGGTCTTTCATCACACCCGTCACTTTAAAATAAGCGTTACTATCTATTTTAACCGTTTTGCCGAGCGCATTTTCCTCTCCGAAAAGTTTCTTTGAAAATTTTTCAGTGATAACTATGCTATGAAGGTCGTTCAAAGCGGTTTTGGGGTCTCCATTAATTAATGGAAAACTGAACATGGAAAGAAAATCCGGATCAGTAAAATCGCCTGTTGCAGTTAAACGTTTGTCGCCAATGCTAAACAAAAAACTGGCATCAGTTACCCTGGCTACTTTTTCCAGTTGCGGCAACTCCGCTTTCATCACCCTACCCATGATTTTAGGCGTGGTTTCCCAGCTCCATAATTTACCGTCAAATTTCGAGCGGTTATATACAGAGTAAAGCCGATCCCGTTTTTCATGGAACTGATCATAGCTAACCTCATTCTGGATCCACAACAAAATCAGCGCTGCGCTGGCCATGCCGATGGTCAATCCGAGGATATTGATCAGGGAGAATGTTTTTTGACGTAAGAGGTTGCGCCAGGTAATCTTTAAGTAGTTTTTTAACATATGATCAGGCTTTAATAACCATAAGACGCCGGCATTAAGATTTTAGTTGCACTGTTTTTATTTTTTCTGCTTAAAACATGCACAACGTGGTAATAAACTGTTTATAATGTTTACATCAGAAATTATAAACCGGCCTATGTTTGATTAAATAATATGGCCCCATTAATTTTCCGATTAATTTAGGATATTTACCAATGCAGTAATAATTGATGCCGGTAACAAATCAAACTATGTATTGATAAAAGTCCGATGTACCAATTACGCTTATTGTAAAAAACTAATACCAATGACAACTTTAACAGAATTTAAAGCATCATTAAATTTAGAACAACCTGTTAACGGACTCTCTGCACAGCTAAAAAGCCTTTGGTTTGATGGTAAAGGCGACTGGCATCAGGCGCATGCACAGGTTGATCATCTGACAGATCAGGCATCGGCCTGGGTCCATGCCTATTTGCACCGTAAAGAAGGTGATATTGGAAATGCTGACTACTGGTATAGCAAAGCGCGGCAAGTACGCCCCAACCTTTCTTTGGAAGAGGAATGGGAGCAATTGGTATTGCAATTCCTTTGATCGGATAAACCTTACCATATTCCTTTACAGGCATAGCAAGACAATTATATAACAATAGTTGCCATTGAGTTTATTAAAAGCCTTATTAATGATACGTTCTTCATCAATGAAAATTCCTGCCTTTATGAAAGGCGCTCTTATTGGGGATATTTCGCGGATCAGATGAAGGCATTGAGGTTTCATCCCCCCTGGACAGGCTCAGCAAAGAAGGCTGTTCATCAGGTACAGCCGTCAGTTTGCCCAATAAAGAATTGAGATTATAACAGCGGCGTACCACCACATGGATCACTTCGCCCTCAACCTGTAAATGCCCATCTACCAGGAGCAGTTGCGACTGAACGATCTCTTTGCGGTATTTGTCAAAAAACTTACCCCAAACCACAAGATTGGCAAAGCCGGTTTCATCTTTGATGGTTACGAATACCACGCCTTTGGCCGTCCCCGGCCGCTGCCGCACGGTGATCATCCCGGCAACACGAATTTTTTCGCCATTCTTCAACGATTGGATCCGATTGAGCGGTATAACCTGCAACCGGTTCAAATCTTCCCGCACAAAACTTACCGGGTGCGCTTTAATGGATAAGCCGGTGGAAGCGAAATCCTGTACCACGTGCTCACCCGCGGTCATTAGCGGTAATTCAATTTGCTCACCTGCGCTGGCCGAAGGCAAACTTTCCAGCAATGCCACGGGGCGGTCACCTAAAGCGGCAACTTCCCAAAGAGCCTGCCTGCGGTCGAGGCCGATAGAGCGAAATGCATCCGCATCAGCCAGTTTCTCCAAAGCTGCCTGCGAAATACCGACATTTGACAAATCGATAATATGTTGATAAGGTGCATTCTTAACCAGGATATTCATTTCTTCTTCTTTTAGCCCTTTCACCAATCGGAAACCTAAGCGTAATATCTTATATTTTCCGGCCTGTTCTTCCAGCGAATGGTCCCAGGCCGAGTAATTAATATCCACGCCACGAACAAAAACGCCATGCCCGCGCGCATCGTCCACGATCTCAGCGGGCTGATAAAAGCCCATCGGCTGGCTATTGAGCAAAGCAGCGGCAAAAGCATCCGGATAATAATACTTCAGCCAGGAAGATATATAAACCAGCAGCGCAAAAGAAGCGGCATGGCTTTCGGGGAAACCATAACCCTCAAAACCTTGTAACTGCTTAAACACCCGCCTCGAAAAATCTTCCTCATAACCACGCGCCACCATACCCTCCACCAGTTTCTTTTCGTACAGGTATAACTTGCCATTCGCTTTAAAAGTCGCCATGCTCCGGCGCAGCTCATCAGCCTCGGCCGGTGTAAAGCCTGCGGCAACAATAGCGATCTCCATCGCTTGTTCCTGAAAAAGCGGAACGCCTAACGTCCGGCCTAAAATATCTTCCAGTTCCGTTGATGGATACACTACCTGCTCTTCGCCATTACGCCTGCGCAGGTAGGGATGCACCATATCACCCTGTATTGGACCGGGCCGCACGATAGCCACCTCGATCACGAGGTCATAAAAACATTGGGGCCTCAGCCTTGGCAGCATAGACATTTGCGCCCGGCTCTCAATCTGGAATACTCCAAGTGTATCCGCATGGCCAATCATTTCATAAACTTTGGGATCATCCTGCGGGATATTGGCTAAGGTAAGTTTTCGGCCATAATGTTGTTTTATCAGGTCAAATGCTTTGCGGATCATGGTCAGCATACCCAATCCTAAAACATCCACCTTCAAAATGCCCAATGCTTCCAGGTCATCTTTGTTCCATTCCAGTTGGGTTCGGTTCTCCATGCGGGCGTTGAGCACCGGGCACAGGTCGGATAGTTTGTTATCGGTAATAACAAAGCCGCCGGTATGCTGTCCCAACTGCCGCGGGAAACCCATCAGCAGTGTCGTCAACTCCAGTACTTTGTATATCAATGGATCGCCCGGGTTAAGCCCTTGTTCCCGCAAGCGCTTTTCGTCAAAACCTTCTTCACTGAAATCCCATATGGTACCACCGATACGTTTAATCGTATCTTCAGATAAGCCCATCGCTTTGCCCACATCCCGAATTGCTCCTTTATGCCGCTCCTGCGTAACGGTAGCCACAATAGCCGCGTGTTCCCGGCCATAATCCTCATAAATATACTGGATGATTTCCTCGCGGCGTTCATGCTCGAAATCCACATCGATGTCAGGCCATTCCTCGCGTGCATCTGACATAAAACGGGAAAAAAGCAAACGTGACTTCATCGGGTCGACCGCCGTAATGCGCAAACAATAACATACCGTTGAGTTGGCCGCAGAACCCCTACCCTGGTGCAAGATTTCAAGTTCCTCTGCTTTCCGGGTGTATTTATATACACGGAGAAAATAAGGCGCCAGCCTGCGCTTTTCGATAAAGGCCAGTTCAAAATCAATCTGCTTACCTATCTTAGGCGGTATATGCTCACCATAACGTTCATGTGCACCTTCCCACGTGTATTTTTTTAACCTTTCCTGTGGTGTTAATCCGTCAAGGATCTTTTCTTCCGGCTCAATGTATTTTAATTCGTCCAGCGAAAAAGTACAGGCTTCGGCAATAGCAAGCGCATTTTCAATGGCTTCCGGGTATTTCCTGAAGATCCGGTGTATTTCTTCAATAGGTTTCAGGTAGCGTTCCGCATTCTGATGCAGCCGGTACCCTGCATTGTTGATAGTGCATTTCTCCCGGATACAGGTCAATACATCCTGTAGTTCCCTCCTGTTCGGTTCATGATAATGCACATCACCGGCAGCAACCAAAGGTATACCCATGCCGGCTAACCTGTGCAGCCGCTTGGCATCATCGCCGCTGTAAGAACGTAGGGCAGCCATGTATAAGGCATTCCCGAAAGCTTGTTTATATTCTGCTACTGCTGTTTTAAACTCATCTGCAAAATCAAACCGCGCGTTGAGCTCATCGGGCGGAATTACAATAAACAGGATGCCTTCCCGATGTTCATACACATCTGCTTTATATAAATGGCATTCACCTTTTTCAGCGCGCAGATTACCCCTGGTGAGCAAAGCCGAAAGCCGGCCATAAGCAGCAAGATCAGTAGGATAAGCCAGCAGACCTGGCCCATCCAGTAAGTCCAGGCGACAAGCGGGAATAAATTGTACAGGTAGTTTTTTTGCGGCAATATGCGCCCGGACAATGCCGGCCAGGCTATTCCGGTCGGTAACCGCTATGGCCGTATAGCCATGAACCACGGCCTGCTCAACCAGTTCCTCCGGGTGAGATCCACCGCGCAGGAAGCTGAAATTGGAGGTACAATATAATTCCGCGTATTTCATTATCAGGCAAAAAATCCGTGTAAATACCATTGGGCACCTCCGCCATCATAATGCCCCGAACGGAATAGCCAATAACGGCCTCCATGCTCATCTTCCACCATATAATAGTCGCGGTGCTCACCTTTGTCCAGCCACCATTCCCGTTCAATACGCTCCGGGCCGTCTGCTTTATCCACAACATGGCGCTTACCCTTATAGATAAATATTTTTGGCGGATAATCCGGTAACAGAGCCATTACTTCAATGGCTTCCGGTTTGCTGAGCAAGCGTATTGGCCTTGGCTTGTCAGCCCGCCAGCCGGCCAGCGAGATATCTTTGAGTGAAAGAGCGGGCCGGATGGAACGTTCGGGCCAGTAATGCTCGGCAGGCAGGTAACGCATAATCCTTTCGGGGCCGATCTTTCCGGCAATCCGGTCAAGCAGCTCGGCCAGTGCGGTATCCTGCAAACCCGGCTCCCCCATCCATAGCTTTTCCTGCAAGGGGTCGATATCTTCCACTTTTTGTGCTTCCAGCAGAAACAGCTCAATACCCAAAGCAGGTTCAATCTTACTGATCTGTAAACCAAAGAGCTTGAATAAATGGGAAACACTATGTGAGCCGCGCGTGGTTGTTATCCCCGTTTGTACCATTTTACCATCAATCCGGAAACATTTCAGCACAGCCTTACGCACACCTTTGCCTTCAGCTTGCAAGCGGCTACATAGGCCTTGCAATAGTTTTTCAATGCCAATTTCTATGGCTTTATCCGTTCGTACCGGCTCCAGGCAGGGCAGCCGCTCAACATAAGGCACAGGCGGGATAATCGGGGCCAGGTATTCATCAGTAGTACCCAAAGCCTGGGCAAGCCTTAACAAAAAGCCCTCACCAAAACGCCTGCGCAGCACGGTACGCGGCATGGTCATAAAACTTTTAACATACCGGAAGCCGAGTTTATACAGTTTGTCCAGTATTTCCGGTTCCAACCGGAGGGCGGCCGGAGAAAGGCCGGCAATGGCTTCCGCCTGCCCGCCACTTTCAATAATGGGCCTGATCTTACCATACCGGGCAATAGCCCAGGCTGCGCCAACAGTATCGGCAATAGCGGCCCGTGCATCGTAGCCCATACCCCTTAATTTAAGTACAACGGTTTTTAAATATCCTTTTTCACCACCCCATAGGTGTGCACAGCCGGAAATATCAAGGGTCAAACCATCGGGCAGGTCAATAGCCACAACCGGCGTATAGCGGATGCACCACAAACCCAAATGCCGGAGCAGCTTACTTTCCTGGCCCAACGGAAAATCAATAACCTGTAAATTGGTGGTAATCGCCTTGGCATCTGCTGCCGGCATCCCTGTACGAACACCTTGTGCTTCGGCTTCGGGGTTAGCTGCCCTGACGATCATACGGTTATGTTCGGGCACAACCAGCACAAAGGGCTGATCTTTTAATTCCGGCTGCCGGAGTGTCAGCCAGTCTGTCACCAGGTGACGAAACCAAATAGCCATATACCTGTGCTGCATAACTCACCCCGCTTTCCGTTTAAATGGTTTAACCGTTTGCTCTTTTTCCACCTGTTTGAATTTACCTTCTGCCCATTCTATGATCCAGGTACCCGGATGCCCGTTACGGACACGTAATAGTTCCACCTCCCAACGCGGAAAACCAAGACCTGGCAAATCGTCAACCGGCTCGCTCGGCAAAGATTTCACCTGCCACCGGGCAGCGCAAGCCGTTGAACCAATCTTTTTAACGGCATTACGCAGCACAAACCCGGTAACGTGACTTTGCTCAACAGCCAGCTGAAGTCTGCGCGATTGTTTAAAATCCAGCTCTCGTACTTCTGCCACAACCGCGGCAAGCCCTGCGCATTTCAGCGCTTCTTCCATCACCCATAAGGCTTCCTGGTCTTTGGTCACCCGGATAAAGATCAAACGGCTGGGTTCTATACCAAAGCCGCTTAACGCCGGTGGGAAGATGTTTCCGGTAAGGCTGATCCATAAACAGGCCCCGCCATTTTGCATAAACACCGAGAGCAGGCCGCTAATCAATCCGCTGGAAGCAGTAGCCTGTTCGGTGGTACTGCAAACCAGTTCATGCACTGCACCTAAAGGAAAAACGCCGTTGGGGAAAGCCGTTTCCACCGCCCCCAGGCCTACCAGCCCCTGCGTACCTGCAGGCGACGGCCTATAGCCCTCCCATTGCAAAATATTCTTTTGCAGGCTGTTAATCAGTGCTTTTCGGTCATGTGCCGTTTCCATCGTGTTTGTACCAAATAGGGAGTACAAATTTAATGCTAAAAATATTAGTATTTTATATATCTTTGAGAAAAAATTTCAAATGCAGGAATTGGTGATCAAAACGTATTTAAAAAGCGAGGTTAAAGCCTGGCTTAAATACCGCGATGGTTCACGGGAAGTGGTGAAAATTGTACCAGATACAGGGCAAAAGCACGCTGTACAATGCTATGAGATCTATACGGCTTATGATCAGCCGTCCGTTTACATGGGCCGTATTTTATTTGACGCGAAGGGCTATTGGATCTACGACGGCGATGTACTGCAACCAGGAGAACAGGAACAATTGGCCCATTTTATAACAACTTATGTGGAAAGGATTTAGTGATGGAACAATTGACATTATTTGCCGAAACCGGGCAAAGTAAAGGATTGCCTAAGGACTTACTGGAATACCAGCCCGGTTTAATTGATCCGGCAACGGGTGACTGTTTGTTAGAAAAACTGATCAGGGAAACACCCTGGAAACAAACAACGCAAAAACTTTGGGATAAGGAATACCTGACACCGAGGCTCACCTGTTGGTATGGAGACACCGACCGGATCGCAGGAACACTCCCCTGGACACCGGAACTGCAAACTATCCGGGGCATGGTAGAACCTTTAGCAGGTATTACTTTCAACAGCGTATTACTGAACTACTATCGTAATGGAAATGATTCCGTAACCTGGCATAGTGACAAAGAAAGCATTATGGGCAGTCAGCCAATTATTGCTTCGGTAAGCCTTGGGCAGGTGCGCAGTTTTGACATCCGTAATAAAGTTAATCACAAAGAACATTACTCCGTCAGGCTCGAACATGGTTCATTCCTGCTGATGAAATCAGGATTGCAGGAATATTGGGAACACCGGATTGCCAAGTCTAACAAATTAATGAAGGCGAGGGTAAACCTGACCTTTCGTTTGGTGATTTAGCCCGCTGATATTTTCTCAAACTCATATTTATTCTTTACGAAAAATCGCAGATAGCGGCCTTTCACCCGTGAGGACTTCAGTTCCTTATAAACATTTTCCGGAACGTTTTTGTACAGATAAGTTTGCCCGGAAACATAGGAGATTTTTAAAACCTGTGTTTCCAGATCATAATCCATGTTTTGAATGACGGTTGAAGGCATAACGTTGAATCCTGATTATCCGCGCTTTCTTCTTCGGAGTGGTTTTCGAATATTCCGCGCCCGTTTAAAGTCAATAACAAAAATGGCGGAGAGCTAACCGGTACCAAGGCATAGCCCGGCTTTTTTCTTTTCCATTTGAACAAAGATGGAAATTATTACTGATAATCATTAACACGAATGTTCCGATATTGAATTTATAAAAGTCCATACCTTTAAATTACTGCAATGATAACCAATAGATATTCAACATCTTACTGGACTGTAAAAAATCCATACGATGTACTTTATTGATGAAGAAGGCCGGCTTCAATTTGAGGATTATAACGGTCATCTTTCTTTCCAAAGATCCTGTAATTTTTATCCCCTATTAAATGTTCAATTAGTTATAGAACCTCATTTGAACAGTTTGATATCTTCACATCTCTTCATCGCCCGGCAAATAAGATTCATATCTTTAGCCAATGAGCCACGATGCTTTCTTCCAAAAAATAAAAACTTACGCTGAACTCTCACCTCGGGCCGAAGCGGCATGGGCGGCTTTGCTCCGCGAAAATACTTACAACAAGGGCGACTATTTTGTTACCGAAGGCCAGGTACCTAAAAAAGTAGCTTTTGTTGTGAATGGATTAATGTATCAATACTATGCTGCCGAAAACGGCGACATGGTGGTTAAATATTTCTTCCCCGAAAACCGGATTGCCGGTTCCATGACAGCAACGCTCACACAGTCGCCGGGTAATTTTACCATAAAAGCACTGGAAGATACAGATGTGCTCGAATACAATTTTATGGAATTTAAGAAACTCGTTGCCATTTATCCCGATATTGCCGCTTTTTATATCCGTTACATGGAGCAGCATTGGATAATTGAAAAGGAACCTTATGAAGTATCGCTGCGATATGAATCGGCTAAAACCAATTACGATAATTTCCTCCGCAAATATCCTGGTTTAGTGAAAAGGTTAAAGAAACAGCACATTGCCGCCTACCTCGGCATTACCCCTACGCAGCTAAGCCGGATATTTTTTGCGAATAAGTGAAGATTTTTCGCTTTTCTCAACATATGTAAATTTTTTGAAAAAACAGTTACCGCAACTTTGTGCCATCAATAACAATTAAAAAATTTAAAATCATGGCAACAAAAATTTTCATCAACCTGCCTGTTAAAGACCTGGAGCGGTCAAAGGCATTTTTCAGCGGTCTTGGTTACAGTTTTAATCCACAATTTACCGACGACAAGGCGGCCTGCATGATGGTAAGCGAGCACATTTATGTAATGATGCTTGTAGAAAGCTATTTTAAAACCTTCACCAAAAAAGAAGTAAGCGACGCACACCTGGCAACTGAAGTATTGCTGGCGCTTGATGCAGCCTCGCGCGAGGAAGTGCAGCAAACCATAACAAAAGCAACCGAGCTTGGAGGCTCCATTTATGCCGAACCTCAAGATTACGGATGGATGTACCAGCACAGCTTTGCAGATCCGGATGGACACCAATGGGAAATTGTTTATATGGACGCAGCGAATATGCCCAATTGAGGTTGAGACCGAATCCCCTCTGTGGTTAATTTTGCCACCGAGGGGATTTTGAATTTAGCTTCAAATAACTTATATGGCCAAAATGCTTTATGATAACCTCAACGCTTTGAAGAACAGCTCCCGATAACTATTCCCTATCGGAACTTCCGTAGTTCCGAATTCTATTACATTGCCTTTAATACCGGCGATCTTGTCCATATTAATGATATACGAACGATGTACCCGCATAAATCGTTTAGCCGGCAATCTTTCTTCCAGGATTTTCAGATGCATACCTGCAAGTAGCCGTTTACCGCTACACAAATAAACAGAGCAAAAGTCACGTTCCGCCTGCACATAACTAATCTCATCAAAATTCACTTTTACAAGGCGGGTATCCTGCCTGAGAAAGATATACGGCGGCGGATCCAATTCAGGTTGATGCGAGACTAACCGCTCCTGCGCCCGCCGCACGGCCTGGTTAAACCGTTCAAAAGTGATGGGCTTCATCAGATAGTCCACAGAATTCAGTTCAAAACCCTCAACAGCATAACTGGAATAAGCAGTGGTAAAAATAACCAGCGGCGGATTAGGTAATGAACGAAAAAATTCTATTCCGGTAATTACGGGCATTTTGATGTCCAGGAAAATCAGGTCGACAGCATGTTGATAAAGCGCCTCGTAAGCTTCACTCGCATTGCGGCAGCTTTTTATCAAAGCAATTTCCGGCAGGCGTTCGATATACGTTTCCAATATACTTCTTGCAATGGGTTCATCGTCAACGATGAGGCAACTCAGTTTTTTCATATCAGATCAATAGATAAGATGGCGTTATAAACACCGTCAGCAAAATTATCTTCATACCAATACTTGCCGGGGTAATACATTTCTAAACGCTTTTTAAGGTTGCCCAACCCTATCCCTCCGTTTTGCTGCATCCGTTCCCGGCGGTCTACTATATTGTCAGATGTAAAACGCAAACGACCGTCAGTGACATCCAGAAAGAAATGAATACGGGCTCCCGGTTCATCAGGAGAAAACTTGAACGCGTTTTCAACCAGTGGCATGAGTAGCAGCGGCGGTATTTCATATGTCTTGGAATCCACAGCAATATCCACTATGACCCCGGTGTCATTCAGGCGTACTTTTTCCAGTTCTATGTAATTTTGTATCAGCTTGATCTCGCTTTGCAAAGGCATAAATGCTTCATTGGATTCATAAAGCATATAGCGCAGCATCTCAGACAAGCGAGCGACCAACCCGGCAGACCGTTCCTGGTTACCTTGCAGTATCAAGCCGTAAATGTTATTCATCGAATTGAATAAGAAGTGGGGATTAAGCTGCGCTTTAAGAAAGTTAAATTCCAGTTCCAGGTTGTCTTTTGCAAGCTGTAAAGCTTTTAGCTGCGATCGCCAGGCGTTAACCGCCAGCTTCAGGCATAACGGAATACTCAGGGTCAGCAAAAGGCCGAATGGTGTACCCAGGCTAAGCAGGCGCTTCAGCACAATGTTAATGAGACCGGATTGTACCAGGGCAAAATATTGTGGCTGATCTTTCTGCAAACTGAGCAAGCAGCCGGAACAGGACCTGAGCAAGGCCTGCTCCGCTACCGCCTCGATCAAGGTGTATCCGCATAACAAACCCAAAAAGGAGAAAGTAAAGTGAAAATATTGCCTCCGCTGCAATAGCTTCCATAGCGGACCTGTCATCAGATAAAATACAGCCGCGATAAGCAAGGTACTGCTTAGGTTCAGCAGGAAAACAATACTAAAAGATAAGCCGCTATAAACGTTGAAGGTAATCAGCGTGAGGTATAGCCTAACTATAAGCAATACAAGCCAGAATAAAAGGTGCACCATTTTGCGGTACCCGGGCCGGGAGGTGTATAGAGCAAAGCTTTGAAACATTGTTATTTAAAGTTGGCTTATCTTTGTCAATTACACAACATAAATCGACAGAGAGGTGTTTTAAGGCAACGAGCAGGGTTGTGGGGCAACAAAAGATCAATTTGCCATCGTCATTGAACCGGTCGTTTGTAATAATAATCGATGGCCAAACCGGCAAATAACGCGGCACCGACAAAAACGGACAAGCCTATAACTTCAGATAACGTTTCCCGGCCCGCCGTAATCACCTGGGTAAAGATACCAGCATCACCTTTGCCTCCCCAGCACCACTGTCCCATATTCCACGCTGTATGCAAGCCAAGCGGAATTCCAATTCCCTTACTTTTAAGAGCTGCATAGCCAAATAGTAAGGCCCCGGTTCCTGAACCGATCAACGCCATCCACCAGTTCATTCCTCCCCAGATGTGCTCAAAAACAAACAAGGCGGCAATGAACAATTGTGCAGAGCCTGCTCCAAAGCGGTCGGCAAGACTACGTAAAGCATAAGACCGGAACACGAGTTCTTCGCGGCAGGAGATCAACGTAAAAAGCAGCATATGCAGACCGATAACATGCGGATCAAAGGCATTAAATTGAAGCTTCACATAACCCATGATCATCAGTACGCCCGGTTGCAGGCATGACATCAGCAGCCCGGCGAGAAATCCGGTAATTATACGGCCCGGGCTTCCGTTGTCAGGAACAGTACCTGCTTCGGTTAGCGGTATGGCCCGCAGCCTGCAAAATATGATCACCAATAAAAAGGTAAAAAGCGCGGCGGTTGCCATTGCGATATGTGAGGCATATTTCTCTCCCAAACCTTTAGCCCAAAGATCGGATAAGATAAATACGAATACTGTCAAAACGTAGAACAGTAAAGTTTGCAAGATAACCTTCATGGTGTTAAATGGATTGAGGAGATGAAGTTAAGGGTACCGTGCTTATCCTCATTCTTTGTTTAAGTAACCACAAAACTGCCATTGTACATAAGACAACACCCAAATATGGGCCGATTATGTATAGCGAACTATAATGTTTAGGATCACCAACCACTGTGATGATCGTCCTCCCAGCAGCGCCTGCTGTACGGGGGATCAACGCCTGAGCATAGTTCCATCCCACGTGCAAACCTATTGGCAAAGCTAAATTGCGGGTATATAGATAAGCCATCCCAAACAAAACCGATCCCAACCCTGTCGTCAACATAACCATCAAAATAGTTTGCATGTCCATTGTACTGTTTACGTGCATCAAACCAAAAGGTATCGCTATGATGAGCTGTGCTTTCCAGGATCCGTAGTGACTGTTCAGCGCCTGGAAAGGATATCCGCGAAAAGCAAATTCCTGCACAAACACCGACCACAGGTTTGCCAGAAAGCACATCAGCAGGAACATGATGTCAGGCGACGAGTTGAAATGCCATTGGTCGCCGGTGAGATAAACAGTTATAACCGTCGTGATGATTAACATCAAAATACCGCCAAGGGTTCCGCATAGTAACTGAACCCAATTACTGCTGCACACCGGAATAAAATTTAGCGTCTTTAGTGTTTTCCCTTCTGCCCATAGCAACAGCCAGCTTATTAGCAATGAGACGGCCATATAAAAGGACAGATCATTTAATGCTGGAACAGTGTCTGCGACGAACCTGGCGGCGGTAAGCAAAACAAAATAAAGAAATACTTTTAGCCATGCCGGGAGATTACAAATGATGGTTTTCATGTTTTTTTAGGCAAATAGCATGAAAAGTCATCTATACAGAAAAAATATCGACCAAGTGGTTCTTTTTTTCGGCAAATACTATATTCCTGGCAATCAACGACACCTTGATTTTTTCTGAATTGATTTACCGGCTGGTTATATAGTTTAGTTAAGCAATTTAGCGTAAGTGCTGATAACTGCCGGATCAGTTGTAGCTGTTACACTTTATATGACCGAAATACCTAAGGAATAAGCCCGGAGACTACATTCCCGGGCCTTATTCCTTAAAAACTGTTGCAGACGAATAAACTTACATAACATCAGATCGAACATTCCATAGATCGTTCTTACAAATAACAATTTTATGGCTGCTTTTTATTAACCGTCCACTCAGCCATCTGGAAGTCACGACTGCCATTATTGGTCTTAATGCTTATCCTATAAAATTTATAAGCCACATTGTTATTAAAGTGATATAGGATGCGCTGAAAGCGGTTGGCAAAAACTTCGTTGTTCTTGCTGTGCAGGTTTATCCAGCGTATGCCGTCCTCAGAACCCTGAAGGATCCATCCTTTCGGGTCACGATCGGGTGAGTCATTTGCCGATGTCATGGTATATGCTCCTGCAACGGCAGGTGTTTTAAGCTCATATTTCATCACCAGGTCGCCGGAGAACCCCGATTGGAAAAACTTGGTATTCGGATCGCCGTCAACCACTTTTAATGAACCTTCTTTTGAAGTTGGGCCGCCGCCATTGTCACGCGATACAGTCAATGTACCGCCTATGGTAGCAAAGTAACTTTCACCAACCTTGGTGCGGTCAAAATTAGGGTCGGCAACGTTCAATATTATTTCCCGCGCAGCTGAATATCCCTGTGAATTTCTGGCCGTTAATGTTACGTGATATAAGCCATCAAAGGCATACCTGTGCTTCGGTGCTTTTTCTGCCGACGTGCTATCGTCGCCGAATTGCCACAGAATATCTTTATAATTGATGGATGTACTGGTGAACTGATAGCTTAAAAAATCAACACTATCTGTTCGGGCTACTGTGAAACCTGCGATGGGTTTGGGCTCATCCGGTTCGGGTTGGGGCACGGGCTTATCTTTTTTACACCCGGCAAACAACAGGGCTACTGTTGAAAATACCGATATAATATGCAATGTTTTTTTCATGTCCTTAATTTTCATTGATTAATTAGCGTATCTGGCTTAAGGAGCGGGGAATAATTGGCTTTGTGGTACTATTCTTCTACCGTTGATGCCGGCCGACGGAACTTCAAAAGTTAAACGGGCGCGCTGGCCACCCACGTTTTCGCGATGGTCGGCTTCTATTTTGTAGCGTTTACCGCGTTCTAAGAAGATTTTAGCAGTACGACTATCCTGATCCCACTTGGTAGTAAAATCATTAATAATGGCTTTGCCATCTATATATAATCTTGATCCGTCGTCCCATTCGTTCTGCCAGAACACGTACTCACCCCGAACAGGTGCAAGGAACTCGCCAGTCCACCTGGTAGAGAAATTATCATGACTTATACCTGGTATTGCAGCCTGCCAAACCTCGTCTTTAGGCCAATCAATAGTTGGTTCTATTTGTACCAGATCGGGCTTCCTGCCGTCAAAATCAAGCAATTGGTTGTTTGAAAAGTATTCCGCTTTTAAGCCCGTTCCGTTTCCGGTTATGTAAGAGTTATTATCAAGATTAACCTCTGGCTGTACCAAAACGATCAACTTGCTTTTTGTTGGATGCAGTATATGTTTTGACGGATTAACCAAACTCACCACAAAGCCAAAACGTTTATTGGCAACTATATTGGCATCAAAAACAGGCCAGCCTATTGATAAACGTACCACCCCTGTACTTGCGTTGGATTTTACCCTAATCAGGGTATCAATAGAAAATTGATCGGGGTTAAGCGCGATGGTGTTATCAGGTAATATTTTCTTGCTTACCAAATCGGCAATAGTGTCCATATTCAATTTCACATGAACATTAAACGCACCGGCCGGTACACCTGCCAGGTTTACGGTTAACGGAATAGTGATACCTGCAGGCGACGTAGTGTAGTTTTTTTGATAGTCGACATCCATAATGCCACCGCCATTTAAAAGCGACACATAATGAATATCACTTTCTTTAATAAGCTTTTTGGTATCAAGCACCACCAGGATATTTGATTGCGATCCTTTGATCTGGTTGCCTTTACCCGGATTCGTAAGCTTAAATGCAAAAGCTATATTTTTGCCATAGTTAGCTTCTATGGCCGATAACCTGACGCTGGCAACGGCAGTTGCGGTATCTGACCCGAATGCTACGTTGATTACGCCGGGATAATCAATTGCACCCGCAGGTAATACTACCGTGTTTTTAAGTGTGCCATTTGCTATCAGTTTGGTTACCGTATCATTATTAAATGCTATACCTACCTGAAATGCTTTAGTAGCCGGGCCCGATAAGGATATTTTAAATGGCACTTTAACTATCTCGTTACCGGTAATTGCGTCGCCTGTATTGGCTCCCGCACCGGAAACATTTCTGTCGGTATTTTGAATTGGCTTCAAATCATCAAGATCATTTTGCTTGCAGGCTACCGCTATCAGGGCAATTAACCCGATAAACAAGATATATCTGTATTTTTTCATCATCAAATATTTTAGTTTGTAATGGTTAAATTTACTGATCAAGCCACACGCGGCCATCAAGCCCCCAGGCCTGCCTGTTAGGTATTCTGAACCAGTTTATTATTTGTGCAGGGATATCTGCCGTTTGCGGAACAAATATGGCAAGTGCTCCAGCCGGCGGCGGACAGATCAGATCATTGAAATCTTCCCATTGGTAGTTACCTTTTAACTGGAAGTCGCGGGCCTGCGGGCCAACATCCCGGATCTTATCGCCCTGACCATCCGTAGCCGGCCAGTAGGCGGCCAAAAAGGTGTAATAAGGGTGTCCTTCGTCAATCGATGTTTCACAGGCGTAATTTCCAATCGCGGCGTCCGGTACATCGACTTTAAAAAACCTGATGTCGGTTACATACACATCAGGGGTACCATGCCCGTTACCGTTTAAATAGCCCAATTTCAACGGGCTGTGGTTGCTTAAACTTCCGGATGCAGTTATCTCCAGTTCATTATTGAAAACTCCGTCGGTATAGGTTCTGATGTATCGCTTGCCTGCGCGTATCTCACATTTAACAGAAAGGTTTTGCCATCTGCCTTTTTGAAGGTCGCCGCCACGGCATTGATGATAATCACCATCCTTAGTGCCCCGGTATTCGAAATACCAGTAGGCGTCTTCGAGGTAAATTACCCAGCCAACTCCCGGGTGACCTGCTGACCACTCCGGTCTTTTACCCAGGATACTTGGCCAAAAGAATTTATCCTCGTTTTTTTTAACCTTTAGCTCGATGGTGAACTTGGTAGTATCATCGATGTTAAAGATATCAGCTGTATCAATTTCTGCTCTGATACCAGTATCCCTCAAACGTACTGTGCGCCCCAAATACCTGTTGCCGGTAAATGGTTTGCCTATCACCCTTTGTTTATATTTTGGATTGTAATAGATAGTAAAGGTATTGGCGGCGGTGTTGCTGAAAACTGTATTATCGTTCTCGTTAGCCGGGATATTAAACTTTCCGCCACCACTTGAAGCAATCACTACCAGCCAATCTTCATTGGCATAATTTTTCCTTTTTTTCAGGGCATCAACAATCTCACCTACATATCCGTCAAATTTTTCGATAGAAGCTTTATACTGCGGCGTCGAATTATCGAACCCATATTTGGCGCCAGCCTCTTTGATATCATTAAAATGGCCGAGTATCAATTGCGCCGTGTCGGTGTTCAGGTCATTAACTACAGCCGTTTTAATTTGCTCATCAGTATTATACAACTCGCTCACCGCTGCACCCTGCGTTAGCTTATTTTTAAAAATAGCCGAAGAAGAAAAAGAAACGATTTTGGCATTTGGCTTTTCTTCTTTTATCCTTTCAAAAAACACAGGATAAGTTGCCAGGTTGTTGCCGGCAAAATCATCCGATAAGATCTTGTGCTTTTCTTTTTTTACACCAGTTAGCATATTGGCCCAGTTGCTTACATCTCGGGTCGAATCCGGATCGCTCAATGCAACCCAGCTGTAAATTGAACTGGGCAGTAATGCTTTAATATTAGGCACATTGGCGCTATTTACCGATGAGCCCCGTGCCCCGTCAACAATCAGATACAAAACCTTACGTTCGCCGGATGTTGCTTTGGCTGTATCAGTATAATTTTTATCAGGCAGCGTGCGCACAAAATCTTTATTACATGATATTGTAGCAACAGCCAATGCACAAATAATTGAAAAAATGATCTGTTTGTATTTTTTCCTGCTCTGCATTTCTTTATAGATTATAAGTTCTATTAAAATTTTATTCAATGGTTACGCGTATGATATTGCTAACCTGAGTATTATCAAAACGGTCAAAACCACCAATCAGCAATAGCGCCCGCTTGCCATCAGTCGATTTGGTTTCAATGATATCAGACAATGTACCTGAAAATGGTCCGGTGGTATTGTAGTTTCCGGCAAGTTCACCTTTGGTATTCAATACCATGAAACCATTGCGGGTAACATTAGCATATTTTTTAAAACTGCCGCTAACCACTATCAATCCATCATTAAGCTGACGGGCAAAACCAGGGTAGCCACCTTCAAATGTTTTAGCTACAAACGTTTGATCAAGAGAACCATCAAGATTAACTAACGCTATACTGATAGCAGGCTTGCCATCATATGTTCTGAATATGCCTGTTATCAGATATTTTTGGGTTACAGGGTTGTATGTTAAGGACGAGATACTATTATCAGTACCTGTACCGGTTTTAAATGAGTCGTCGATGCTTCCATTGGCACTTAAGCGAATTAAACGGCCTGCAGGTTTTTGATCAAACGTGGTAAAACTTCCAAACAGCACCAGTTTTTCCAGCTGATCAGCGTCGGTATGCATGTACGAGTCAACAGGACCATTTGCCGAAGGCAGGCCTTTGTTTGTCGCTATGTTAAAACGATAGGTTTTGTCCAGTGTCCCATCAGGGTTAAAACGGGCTATTTGCCGTATCTCCGTACTGTCAAGAATCACAGTGTCGCGGGTGAAATCATGATTATGTTCGGTATAAACCCGTCTTACATAATATCTGAAGCTCCCGGTTGCCAGTATTTTGTTCTGATGCTTGTATATTTTAGATATATAGTCGTTAGTACCGCCATTAAACCGGGGAAAGTATTTGGTTGTATCTGTTTGGGATGGGCGCCTGTAGGTTTTAACGCCAATGGTATCAATACTGCCATCAACATTTAAAGTGGTAATATTACTGATGTTTTCTGTGCGCTGATTGTAGCCGCTAAAACCTCCGGCTATGACATATTTTCCGCCGAGTTCTATTACTCTCGATAATGATCCGTTTGCTGCCTTACCTGTCCGGAAAGTTCGGTCAAACTCGCCATCAGCCGATGTTCTTACAATACGGTTAAGCGGGGTGATGATCCCTTTATTATCATAATTGGTAAACCAACCCAATACCAGATTTCGGCCATCAGCAAGTGGATAAACCTGGTTTACAAAATTATTTGCTCCGGCTGTGGCCCTGAATGAAGGATCGATGTTGATTAGTCCGGACACCTTAAATACCGGCCCGAGCACTAACTGATCGTCAATAGCTATTGACGTAATACCCGTGCTTCCAAAAGGGGGCACCTTCACCTTAATAGTTGATTCTGTTACTTCGGTAACCTGGCCTGGTTCGCCGTTGAACATGAACTTTATTTTATCCTTATAAGGGATTAGTCCGGTGGCTTTAAATGTCACCTCGGTACCCACCGCTCCATTTGCCGGTGCAGGTATTGCGTCGCGGCTAAGGGTGACGCCCAATGGCGGCTTTCCATCCCCATAGGGATCGGAATAAATTGTTTTATCCTTTTTGCAAGCTTCTGTTATGAGCACCAGCAGGATAAAGGTGATAATGTATTTAAATCTTCTCATATTCAATTTATTACCATTGAAATAATAGTGTTACTTATGTTTTACTCCGAAGGATGAAGACCTGCGAAATATATTTCCTCATAAAAATCATACTGGTTAAACCCAAAATAGGCTCCGTTATACTGTAGCGTATGTACTATCCCGTTCTTGGGTTTAATATCCGATGAGGAGACATTATTGCGAAAAACCACGTTTTGCGCATTATTAATGTCATAGATGTAACTGATCACCAGTGTGCGCGGACCAATATATTTGATATTATTGGCGTCGCCATATACTACACCTATGTTCACCACGTCACCGCTGTAGGAATAGTAAAGCGCTCCCGGATACTGATTTTGCAGATTGATATCTATTTGCGGATAATCTTTAAGCCGGTTGATTCCCTTGAACATATACCGTTGCAGATATTTTTTCCATATGGCAGAATCGATATCCGATAGTTTTTTCACAGTATCACGACCGGCATCAAACAAAAATTTATTTAAAGAGCCCCTAATTTTATTGTTACCTATAGTTCTTTTAATAACGTCATCGTCGGGCGCAAAAAAGGTAAAGTCACTTTTGCGGAATGTTTCTTCCATACCGGCCAGTTTTACAATCTGGGCAATGGTATCAAATGGTACTGCTTTATCCTGCAGGTATTGAAGCATATCGGCAGGGTAATCAGCTTGAGCTTTACCTCCGTCTTTATAATACTCATCGCGTTTACAGCCGGTAAGCACCAATAAAAACCCGATTAAAACAATAATTATATTTTTCATATTTCTTATCATTACTTTTTAGAAATAGGTTAATTACCTCCGTTAACCCAGTACATGTTTAATGACATAAATGGGTTATTGGCCAACGCGCTACTGCTGATTGGCCATGTCCAGGCACCGCGGTTAAATTTGTCCAGCGTCAATACGTTATATGACCACTCGCTGTTCATAATCCTGCGGGTACGCACCAGGTCAAAGTAATGGTGCCCCTCGCCCATCAGTTCCCGCGATCTTTCCAGGAAAATAAAATCTTTAAGGTCCTGCCCGCCGCCACCGACATAACGCGAAGCTTCGGCCCTGTCCCTTACCTTATTCAGCAGGGCAATAGCCTGATCATCCTGGCCCAGTTCGGCCAGGGCTTCTGCACAGAGTAGTATTTCACCTGCATATCTGAATATCATAAAGGTGTTGTCAGGATTGGCGTCCTCCTCGCCGGTTGCAAATGAGTTTTGAGCAAATTTCAGCATCATGAACTTTCCGTTATCGGCGTAGATGTCTGAGTTAAACCAGATTGTAGCGCGCTTGTCAGACGTACCTGAGTATAGTTTTTGCATATACTCGGCCCTGAAATAGGCGAAGCTTATACGGTGCGTATATTCGGGCCTTTTATATGGATAATGCAGAAACATATCGCCAATAGGGGCAACATTGGTGTTCTGATCGCCATAGTTTATACTGCGATAAAACTCAAATAAACTCTCGTCCGACCGGCCTTTGATAACCGTAGCCCATTCATTGATGGGCAGCAGCCTGTAAGCATTGCTCTTAATTAATTCCTGCCCAAGGTCTGCAGTTTCCTGGTAGTACTTGGTTGCATTAGGTTTGTCGAAACCGGCATTCCACATGTTCATGTTCATGATAAGCGCGATAACGCTGCCCCGGCTTGCACGTACCCCTTTTAAAGCAGGATCAGAATAAGTCCAAGGCAGGCCGTCCTTATATTTTTTAAGGTCGGCAATGCTCTTGTTTAAAACAGACACCATGTTTTCGCGTGGTAAAGCTGTTGAATGATAAGCATCGGTATAATAAGGTACGTCGCCATACAGCCTTACCATAAAGAAGTATGCAAGCCCGCGTATAAAAGCCGCTTCGCCCTCAAACTGCTTTTTTTCGCTGTCTGATACACCGGGTATACCTGCTTCCAATTTCGAAATGAGGATGCTGGCACTTTGTATTACCTGGTAATAACCTGTCCAGTCGGTAATGCGATAAAAATTGTAAAAATTCCAGGGCGGGTTGCCGTTGATAAGTCCAAGCAGGTCATTCCGGCCTAATACCTCTACATATGCACGTGCCGGCCCGTTATCTGCCTGAGGTTCAGACAAAACCTCTCCCGAACGATATTCGCCCGTAGCGCCAATAAAATGCGTTTCGTTGATCTTGCCAAAAAATGTTCTTGACATATCATAAATATTGGCAACAACGTCATCTTTCGATTGGTAAAAGTTATTCCCTGTTAATTTATCAATGGGTTGTACGTTCAGAAACTTTTTACAGGCTGGTAAACACAAGCTTGCTGCCGCTGCTAAAATGTATATAACACTTCTTTTCATGATCTTGAGTTTTATTTACTTGTATTGAGTTCAATATTTAAACCTAAGTTGTAAGTGCGCGGTACCGGGTAGCCGCTTGATATGTCCCTCCCCAGCGATGTTACGTTTTCGGGATTAGGGCCATTATATCCCGAAAACGTGATCAGGTTATTGGTTGAGAAATAAACCCTAACGTTATTGAACCCGAACCGCCGTACAAACTTTCTGTCAAACATGTAGGATAGTGTAACCGTGTTGATCTTCAGGTATGATCCTTCTTCCTGCCACAAATTTTGATCGGAACGAAGTGGCCTTATCTGGTTGAACCTCGAAAACGAATAAGGGTTAGGATACTTGGATTGATCTCCCGGTTTTCGCCATATATCCAAATCGTCCAATGGAACTGCTGCCAGCAGGGCATAAGGATCTTTCATGATCGACAACCTGTCTGATAACGCGTTATTTAATATTGTTCTCTTGGCGGTGTAGGAAGCATAAATATTTAATCCAAAATTTTTATAGATAATATTTGTCGATATACCACCGGTAATTAAAGGTTGTGAGTTACCGGTTATTTCATAATCCCGGTCATCAAGTATATAATCGCCGTTAA
Organism: Mucilaginibacter sp. 3215; assembly: GCF_050433785.1. NCBI lineage: Bacteria > Pseudomonadati > Bacteroidota > Sphingobacteriia > Sphingobacteriales > Sphingobacteriaceae > Mucilaginibacter > Mucilaginibacter sp. 3215. The sequence continues at coordinate 717,275 of NZ_JBNPWO010000001.1, read as the reverse complement.
CATCTTTAAACCTCGGGTCGCCGCCCTTGAAAGCGAGGCCACTGGTTTGATATTTTTTACCGGTTACAGGGTCTACCGGAACATCAGCATCCGTTGAATAAACACCCTGGTTAATCAGCAGGTAGTTTGACAATGTATTTTTACCTACCCTGAAAACAATGTGCTGATAGTTATTATAATCAAATTTGATGTATTGTCCGTTGTATTCGGCAGGTAGCCTCAACAGGTAATCGCGGTTAATAGCGCCGTTAAATGACACCGTCCAGTTAAAATCCTTAGCGGTTAAAGGCCTGAATGTTACCATCAGCTCATATCCATAGTCGGCAATGGATACATCATTACTTGACTTTTTCTGAAAACCTGTACTGTTAGGCAAAAACCTGTCAAACAATAAATTATCAACCTTTTTGTAATAAGTATCAAAACTCAGGTCAACTTTACCCTGCAAAATCGTCATATCAAATCCAAGGTTGTACTGCGTAGTGGTAGTAGGCTTTAATGCCGGGTTAGGCACAAATTCATAATTAATACCGATGGTTGGATTATTGTTGAAATTGCCATTCAGGTTATATAAGCCGTAAATACTTTGCAAACTGCCTGTGGGTACGATATTTTGTCCCCAGGTTAACCTTAAACCTCCTGAAGTGAGCCAATCCCAATTTTTAAACCAGTTTTCCTTGTAGTAATTCCACCTGAAACCGGCTGCGGGGTTTTTGGAATACGGATTCTCTAAGCCGTTTGAGGATGTACCATCTAACCGGTATGATAACTCCAGTACATACTTCTTTTTATAATCGTAGTTAAAGGAGCCTGCAAATGAGGCGATGGTGGCATTTTTAAAGTTTGACAATACGCCTCCGCCTCTTGAATTATATGGGTCTGACCCTACCGGCCCCTGCAATTGATCATTTGGTATACGGCTTTGCCTGATGATACCGCTTTGGCCGCCTTGTTTATATATTTCATTAAAAGTATTAATGAATATTGTATGGTCGGCACCAAATGTTTTGGCGTAAGTAAGCGCGTTACGGTTGTATAGTGTGAAATTACGCCCTTCATAATCGTACACCTGAGCAAACTGGGCATTTGCAGCTGCCGGTGTAAACGTTGATTCGGCATCTGAGGTATAATCGTAACTAATACTTGAGGATAGGGCCAACCCTGGAATAAACTCGTAACGACCATCTACATTGGTACGGATATTTCTGGTGCTGTTACTGTTTTGAGTTTGCAGGGCCGATGTAACGCCATCAGGTGAAAGATAAAATGAAGGAGGCGGCAGCAGTGTAGAAGCCTGCCCATTTTGGGCCACACCTTGTTGCAGCAAACCAACTCCATTGCCCTTAGCCTGGCTTCCCAATGAACCGAATAATGAGCCAAAGAACCTAAATTTATCGTTCGGCTTAAACTCCATGTTCATATTCAGGTTATACCTGTCGAAACCGGTGTTTTTGATTACGCCTTTTTCCGAATAAAGCCCCATGTTCACTTTGTAGTTAAAGCGATCATTACCACCATCTAAGGCTACGTTGTGGCTTTGGTTATGTGTTGTGCCATAAAAAATGGACTGCCAGTTTGTTGAGTTATTCCAATACGCATTTAAGCTATCAGCCAGGAAACCAGTTTGCCCCAATCTCCTCAGCTCGTCAATAATTGTTGCATTGGATAATATTTGCTGGATTTTTGCCCGGCGTTCGGAATTACCACCCAGTGTTGCACGCAGCTGTGGGGTGGCATTAACGAAGAAATTGCCGGTGTACCTTACCCTGGGTACTTTAGAGTTTCCACGCTTAGTGGTTATAATGATTACGCCATAGGCTCCTCTTGATCCATACATGGACGTTGCCTGTGCATCCTTCATGACCTGTATACTCTGGATATCCTCTACGGGTATCAATGATAAAGGGCTAACGCCCGGCCCCTGGGTTTGAAAACCGAACTCAGCCGCCTTATCTGCGTCTAATGGCACCCCGTCAATAATATACAGGGGAGATGTAGGTTGCAGGAACGATTCACTGCCACTACCCGATACACTCAGGGTTGATAAACCACGCACCTGAACCGAGCCCCTGAAACCTGGCGCACCCGTATTGTTCTGAACGTTTAAACCGGCTACTTTTCCCTGCAGCAGGTTTTCTACGTTTGATGCCGGAACATCCTGGATGTCCTTTTGGGTTAGGGTAACCGCAGCGCCTGGTGATGACTCTTTATTCCTGTTCTGGTAAGCCACAATAATTACTTCATTAAGACCCTTTTTGTCTTCAGTCAGCGTTACAGTTATGTTTTTTTGCCCGGGTTCAAGTTTTACTTTTTCCGTAACAAAACCTACAAACGTAAAAGTAAGTGTGCTGTTAGCCGGCACAGAAACCGTAAACTTTCCCTTATAATCAGTTTGTATCAGGCCTTTACTGCCCATATATATATTTACACCGGGTAAAATTTTATTGGTAGCTTTTTCAACCACCGTACCGGTAACCGTTATATTTTGTGCTTGTGCATGAACATCTGCGCAGAATAAGATCGTGCAAACAGCAAGCACTATATAAAATAGTATGTGTTTTCTCATGGTGATAAGTTTTAATTCGGTTATTCGTCTTCAAACTTTGGATTATCCTTCAAAAAATGGAACACTATCTCCCAGTCGCCTTTTTTGTATATAGCGAAATCTATCCCCAAACTTGCCACTACCCTGCTGCCGCCAAAACCAATTCGCGAATATTTAAATTCGGCATGGTCCCTGGTTCCTCCTGGGGCATATACAGTTGGTATTTCCACTAAAGGAATAGGATATGCAACATCGTATTGTACATATGTTGCAGTTTTTTGCATGTTAAACCCGTGCACTATTTTATCCCAGGTAGTTTCGTTAAACAGGGCCGGATTCATCTCTACTGAGTCTTTGTTCAAAAACTTGAACCTTAACGAATTTCCCGTACCGCCGGTAAACGGGCGGATATAAACCACCACATCCTTTTTATCGTCATTACTCTGCAGCGGAATATCGGTTACCTGGCCTATTACCCCGTTTAAAAATGGCCTGATGTAGTTTCGGCTGGTCGGATTATAAGGCGTTTTAGGATGAGGCGCAGGCAGGCCGGAGTAAATGTTAAAATCATCAGAAGGCTCATAAGGGCGCTCGCGGAATGGGCGTACCTGCAGGTCGCGAATTATGGTACTACCACCCGTGTTGGTTATCTTAACATCGAAATAACGCGTATCCTGCGGAAAATTGGTACTATCAGACGGTCTGGGCTTGATCAGGTCATTATTAGAAGATGCCCACATAATGAACTCGCCCGATGAGCGCACTTCAAATAAAGGGTGTTCCTCCACCTTGCGTTTTGCCTCTATCTCGGCCAGGCTCTTTTCAAGGCCGTTGTATGGGGCTGTCCATACATAGGTTGGCCTTTTTTGAAAAAGGTCGGTTACCGGTTTACCGTCACCAAAACGTGCGTTAATGATCTCGAACTTTAGGGGCTGGGTTGAATTATCTCCGTTAAACCCGCCCATTAAAGTAGTACGCCCTAAAATCGGTTCGAAAATTTTGTTGCTGTAGTTAATATTCGAACTCAGATAATCTTTTTCATCCGGAACTCCATACATCTTTTTACAGCTACTCAGCACGGCTGCAGCAAACAGCAGAGCTACAGATCCCATTTTTATGAATGTTTGCATTTCTCTTCGTTTTTTTATTGCATTGAGGTTTTGATCTTCCATAGCTTACTTCACTTTATTGATAGTCCACTCGGCCAGTTGGAAAAGACCTCCGTCGCGCAGCTCGGTAATATCTACCCGGTAAAATTTATAAGCCGTGGTGTTGGGGCATCTGAAAACTTTTGTCTGGTATCGTTCTTCGAAAAAGAAGTTGCTTCTACGGTCTAACTCAGTCCAGGTTTTGCCATCATTTGAGCCCTCGTAGGTCCATGCTCTGGGGTCGCGTTCCTGGGCATCATTGGCAGATGTAAGCGTGTAAACCCCTGATACGGCAGGCTCATTTAGCTCAAACTGCATCCACAGGCGTCCCTGAAGTTCAGTCAGGAACTTGGTATGGTCATCGCCGTCAATTACTTTTTTAGAGCCTTCGCCATTATCCGGACCGCCACCGTTATCTCTCAAAACGGTAAGCTTGCCGCCTATCAGGGTCATCAGGTTTGGCGGTGGCGGAACAAAGGTTAATCGGGATACAAATTCATCAAAACCGAAAATGTGATCGGGACTTACAACATGGACAATACCATTTTTGGTACTGATATTATTGGAGCCGGTAGTAGTAGTTGACCAGTTTCTGATAAACTTGCTGCGCTTGGTATTGCTAAATTCAATGATGTCGGGGCCGCCACCGGTAAGTCCGGAAGCTGATATTTTGGAAACCTTGCCATGCATAGGATATCCAAAACGTACGCTGGAAAGATCGAGTCCGTCCTGCAGCAGCAGTGAATCAGTTGTACGTTTACCCCTGATAATATAATATGAAACCATGGTGTCCAACTGCACGCCATCAATTTTTGCCAAAAACAGTGGATCTTTATCGCTTTGCCTTCTTAATGTATTCAGGTTATTAATTGCCAGCTGAAAACTTGGATTGGTAACCGCAAAAAGGGTAACATTGCTGTCCATGAGCGTTTGCTGAAGTCCCATCCTGTTGACTACCGCCAGCAATGAATCATACACACCAGGCTTGCTTTTCAAATACTCATAAGTATTACCCGCAAATTTTGAGTTGGTGCCTGTAGCGTCATGGTAACCGCCATCCTTTTTGCAGGCAGTTTGCAACAGGGCTGCAATCAACACCGGCGCTAAGGCACTCATATATTTTTTTAACTTTTTCATATATGGTCAGTTTATTTCCAGAAAGGGTTTTGGGTTAACAGGTTATTTTGAGCGATGAGCTTACGCGAAACAGGCCAGTAGATCCCCTGCGAATTGATGAGTTTCATGAATGCCGGGTTGTTTTGCTTGATTTTATTATAGCGTACCAGGTCATACCAGCGATGTCCCTCTCCCATCAATTCGCGATGGCGCTCCTTAAATATCAAATCAATAATGTCCTGGTCGCTGTCTATCGTAAGATCTCCCATCCCCCGGCGGGTCATGATATTAAAAACTTCATTTTCAGCCCCATTCACATCCCCTAAAACAGCCAATGCCTCGGCCCGGAGTAATACGATATCCTCTATCCTTGTAAAGATCAAAGCACTGGTGAAGTATCGGAAGTTAGGATCAGAAACGCCTCCCAGTATCACTTTTATTTTACTAAAAATGGGGTACTTGCCATTGATATTGGTGAAATACCTTTCGGTACGGGGCTGGCCAAGCGTATCTATACTAAAGCGCTCATCCTTTGGCAAGTCAAATATTTTCAGGATAGTATCTTTAGGCATGTAGATATCCGGCACTTTTTTATTCACCACGGGTTCGGCCAGGGTTAACTCTTCCAGATGGCCTGTTACCGACCCGTCAATATGCCCCCAGTCAGAGTTAAAACCAAACATCTGGCTGGTGTTTTTATTGAAAAAGAACCCATTTGATTTGGTCAGATCTTCAGTGCTTTGAAAATTGATGCCGCTTTTACCATAATTATCTTCAACAAACTTGGTATAGGTAGCTACATCGGTATAATTACCTTGCCAGGCCGCCAAATGAGCCAGGACCGCATAAGCTGAGTTCTTTGTAGCTAAAGCACCTCCCCAGCGGGTAGCATCTTCATTATAATAATTGCCGGGCTGCTGCACATCGTTGTTACTGTATACAAATGGCAGATCAGCTGCAGCTTTAAGCATTTCCTGCTGCGCCCATACTAATATTTTGCTGCCGCTTTCGCGGGGCTGATTTTCAAACTTGCCATCGTGGGATGAGGTAATGAATGGTACATCTCCCCAAATCCTTACCATATAGAAGTAGGTAAAGGCCCTTAAAAAACGCACCTGGGCAACATCAACTATCAAATAATTTTCTGTGTAGCGCTTGTCGGCGGCTTTTACATCGCCAATACGTTCAAGGAAAATATTCGCAGCATTAATTATGGCGTAAAATCTCGTCCAGTCGCTCAAGGCCTCAACAGTTGGATATGAGGCATTGAGCTGATTACTTGCAATTGCTTTCAGGTCCTGCCGGTTCGGGCTAATAAATTCGCCTGTACGTACATCGCCATAAAGCCAGTGACCATCGTTGTCAGATAAGGCTGCACGGGTAAGTGCATACACTCCTAATAAGCTGGCACGTGCATCTTCAAGCTTATTCCACATGTTTTTTTCGCCCACAACCCTTGTTGAATCAATATCCAGTGTTTTATTGCAGCTTGTTATTGCCGCAGTAAACAGGATCAGGACGATACATAATGTCTTTTTCATTTTTACAACATGATTTTTGTGATCGTTTTTCATATCATAATTCCATTTTTACACCCAGGGTATATGTTCGTGGTATAGGCAGGCCATAACCGGTATCATAGCCATCATAATTCACTAATTCAGGGTCCTGACCGGTATACGGGGTTATGGTGAACACATTATTTGCCGTGGCATATACATAAAACCTGGTTAGCTTGATTTTCTTTAAGCGCATTGCTTTGGTTAGGTCATATCCAATGGAAACGGTTCTTAATTTCAGGAATGAAGCATTTTCAAGAAAAAGGTCCTGATCAACACGATATGGGATAACGGTACTCCATGGATTATACAGTGGGTATTTGCCGTAGTCTCCGCGTTTTTCCCAAAATGTGATCTCTTTAACAGAGTTTACATCACTGTTACCTTCCCGGTTAATAAAATCAAACCGGTTGGCCATTTCCTGGTGTATAAGGTCGCGCCCTAGGTTGAAATAGAGATTGACATTTAAATTCCAGTTGCCGTATCTGAAATTATTATCATAACCACCTGAAATTTTTGGTAAAGAATGTCCCTTTAATACCTTATCGTTATTATCAATTACGTTGTCGCCATTGATATCGCGCCATTTGGGATCGCCGGCATGCAGGGCGATGCCATTGTACTTAAGTGGCTGCCCATTTACAACGGGTATTTCGCTTTCTGCTTTATAAATACCATCATTTACCAGTAACCAATACTGATCAACCGGGCTTCCTACCTTTAAAAGCCTGTTATTAACAATAATCTGGTTTAAGCCCCTTGGCAACGCTTTTAGCTTATTGACATTATGATTTAGATTTAAGGAGGATGTCCATCCAAATTTGCTGTTACGGATGATGTTGGCTGATACAGATACATCAATACCGGTATTATTTACAGCCATACCGCTCTCGATAGACTGTTTATAGCCGTACTCGGCAAAAGCAGGGATGCCTATCAGCAAATTCTTTTCCTGTTTCAGGTACCAATCAACCGAAAGGTGCAGGCGGTTATTAAGGAAACCGGCATCTGTGCCAATATTAAGTTGATTGGAGTATGACCAGGGTATTCCGTAACCGATCCAACCGGTAGAATAAGGCCTGGTAAGCACACCAAACGCATTATAGCCAGGCACGGTTAAGTTACCGGTATACCCTACCGATGCTGTATATTGAGGACCCTGTGCATAATTATCAAAAGCATTGAGGCGACCGATCCTACCCGCGCTTGCACGTAAAATAAGATCGTTTATAATAGTACTATTGCTCAGCACCTCTTTTTTGATATTCCAGGCCGCAGATAATACCGGCGAATAGAACCAACGGCTGGTAGGTTGAGCGTTTGATGATCCATCTGCGCGTACTGTTGCCGAGAGGAAGTATTTTTCTTTGAATGAATAATCGGTCTTGGCATAAAACGAAACCAGGTTATGCTTGATCTTATCCAGAAAACGGAATGTTAACTCGCGCGGAAAGGCTGTTGGGTTGAGATAATTACCGTTGTCAGATCCGTCTGGGTTTTTTGGGTTCGAATCCAGCAGATCTATCTTAATATAGTCATTTACACCTTTGTAGGCATAGGCGTTGCTATATTTATAAATGTCCCATTGGGTTGATTGACCAAGCTCAAAATGGAAATCGTTTACTTTATTTACTGTCAGATCATAGGTTGCCCTGTTATCTGCCATTATCCTTTGGCTAAAACCAAAGTAATTGGAAGCATAGCTGTTGCCCTGCAAAAGGGTACGCGCATAAAATACATCGCGGTAGCCTTCATTATAATCTAAATTGAAGGTGGTTACGAATTTAAATTTCCCGAGATTGATGCCTATTTTGGCATAGCCATCAACAATATTTGTTTTGTTGTTATCAAAGCCTTTTTTGTATTGCGCCAGGTAATCGGCATAATACTCTTTGTTTGGTGGTAGCGGGGCGCTCAGATCGGGGAAATAATTGATCTGGGCAAATCTGTCGCGGAGGTATTTGTTTCGTTGCCTGTCGAGCCGGTTGGCATTTACCATGGCCGAAAAGAGAAGCCATTTAAGGGGCTTCATGTTGATGTTGAACATTGCGCTATAACGGTTTAGCACTGTTCCATCAGCAATGCCATTATTCTTCAGATCACCCAACGAGAAACGGAAGTTTGCACGATCCGTACCGCCGGAAATTCCGAAGTTTATTCCATAAACAGCTGCATTGCGGTAATAAAGGTCGCTCCAGTCAGATTTTCCGCTATATACATTATTTAAGGAATCGCTTAGATAAATCGGGTAGTTCTCATCGTCCGAATACCTGCCATTGGTAGTATAAAGGTCATAAAAGCGCTGCCGGAAAGCATTTTCATATTTGCCGTTTATGGTAGTAACACGCGGGCGCTGTGCCAAACCTATATACGAATCAAAAGTGATGCTTTTGGCTGCTAAAGGGGTTTTAGAGGTTAAGACTATAACGCCATTAACTGCGCGCGGCCCATAAATGGCCGTGGCCGACAGATCTTTTAATACCTCAACCGAGGCTATATTATTCATGTCGATATCAGCAAATGGGTTGGTGGCTGTTCCCATCCTGTTATAATCATACAGCTGTATATCATATGCAAACGGGTGCTCCGTTACAAGTGGAATACCATCCAGTACAACCAGTGGCTGCGATTGGTAAACATCCCTTGGAGAAAGAAGCGGCATGGGCGCTCCTCTCATAAACATATTTTGAACGGCGCCGGGTTCGCCCGAAGGTTCCTGCACATACAGCCCTGCAAATTGCCCTTTTAAGAGTTGCTGCAGGGACACCGCCGGGAATTTGGATAGATCATAAGGCTTTTTGGTAACACTATCTGCCAGCTTATTATAAAGGGTATGCTTTATAATAATATTCATGCTGTCTTTTAATAATGAATCTTTTGCCGTCGTATCCTTACGGATATAGGTTTTATAAAAAACAGAACGTTTTACTTTGCTTTTTTTACCCTCATTCCCCTTAGCTAAGCCTGTAAGTGCATTTGTGGTTATTGCTGCGAAAACCACAAAGCACAGCCATAAGTATCGCATAATGAATGGATCTTTTAGATTGTAAAATAATTTTTGATTTAACGGGCCATGTGCTTCTATGCCTGCAAACGAGTTATGCAGATGACATGCACCTTTAGATTAAGTAGAATGTAATTCTTTTTCCATAGCGCTGATTTACAAGCGAAAAGAACAGAAATCAAAAATAACCGGCAGGAATATTTTTGACAGCGGTGCATAATTATACACCCCCAGGTTTGCCATTAAAAATGACCATACCCAAGCGTTCTTTTCACTTTTGGTGATTAGGTTAATTAATAAAATTCTTGATACCTAAAATCTCAATAAGAGATTTTTCCGAAGGATCAACCCTGTCAGAGAATAGGCTTCTGAAAGATGTGGTACAGGTAAATCATGTTTTTCATGTCAGTGATATTGGTTAATTTAATGATTACAAAAATCTCAAAACAAGCAGTTCAGGTAGCTTAAACGATTAAGTAATAAAGTATTTTTCACAATTGGTTTTAACAAATATAATTAAGAAAAACGTTTTACCAAGTAATATCAAAAAAATAATAAACTTTTATTATTTCAAATAGCAACAATCGATACCTATTGAAAAAATGACAAAAAAAGCGACAAAAATTTTAAGTTTTTTTACAATACATCAATAATGCAGCCGGTAAAATCCGGATAAAATGTTAAAAATCATGCTCTAACCAATTTAAAATCAGCCATAAAATGTAAGAATTACATTTTTAGTTAGGTACTGCAACCCGCACTTCATGTTCTTACCCCTGCAATCGGTCTTTTTCTTTCTTTGTTTTCCATATTGTTGTTCACTTTCTGCGAATCAAGTACATCAGGATATAAGCTGCACACCGCTTCCCGGCTTCGCCATCATTCACCTTGAAATATTAAAACGCGGGGGAGATTAGGCCGGACAGACGGACATCCACCGGTAAACGAGTCAAAACCTGTATATATTGATTAGATTAAAAAATTTATAGCTGCAGGGATAGCATGCCGGAAATTAAATAAAAACCGGGCAAAAGTTAAATTATTGTAATGGGCTTATATCATCTTATTTTGTTACTCTTGCTGGGCCCGAAGGCAAAAAGTACAACCAGCCAAAACCGATTAAGAAAAGAATTGATGAGGCGATAAAAGAGGGGAAGGCTATATCTGTATTTTTTTCCAATGCGTTATTTAGCGCGGTGTATAATAGCCATACCTGGATACTCACATTTAATATCAGGATCATGATCAATGCCAGCATGAGTGTGTTGGTTTTATTAGGATGTGCCTGATTTTGGGGTTCGCGGAAATTACTCATAACTTAATTATACTGTTTGTAAAGGCTAATGACCTTATGATCTGAATTGACGATTCGTTTCCGGATTGTCATTATCAGGTTTGAAATCTTTGACGTATACTTCTTCCCCTTTAATCACTACGGCTAAACGGGGTAACGGCCGGGGCGGAGGGCCGGCAAGCACTTCGCCGGTAAAAGCGTCGAACAAGCCATTATGACAAGGGCATTCAATTTTTCCGCTACCGGGTTTATAAAAAACCGCGCAGGATAAATGGGTACATTTTTGTTCGTAAGCCCTAAATTCATCATTCTCCATGCGAATAAGAATATATGGAATAGTACTGCCATTGATTACGAACGAGCGCGTCCCCCCTACCGGAAGTTCGTGCTTCTTACAAACAAAGTGTTCACCCACGATTTTATCCGGTGGAAAAAAATTAGCTTTTATGGCAACATACCCGCTTCCAACGGCCAACCCACCAGATACGAGGCATAAAAATTTTGCAAAATCACGTCGGCTTACCTGGGTAGATTCAAGCTGATAGACCGGAAAATCTTCTTTCCAGTGATTATCCTTTTTATCTGTGGCCATAAATAATGTCAGTCTATAATTAATGAAGTACTTCCTTTGGGCATCATGATATTTACTTTGGTGCTCACACTTTCTTTTCCGAAAATAAAATTGTTAACAGGCGTACTGTTCGGGCGCATTTTTGCAATTTCTTCCCTTGTACCATAATACAGTGCCTGTGTTGGGCAAACGGTGGCACACATCGGTTTTTTGCCCGCGCTGGTTCTGTCGTAACACATATTACATTTCATCATCAGGTCATAAGCCTCATCTTTTTTAGGGACGCCGAAAGGACATGCCATTACGCAGTTTGAACAGCCTATACACCGTGCTGTATTGGCGGTGTGCACTACGCCAAACTCATCTTTCGTTATAGCATCTGCCGGACAAACGTTAGCGCAAACAGGATCGTCACAATGCATACAAACCTGTACGGTGGTTTGTACGGTAACGGCGCGATCAATATAATTGACATGGATCATAGATTCATGACCGTTTGTTTCACACTCTGAACAAGCCATTTCACAGGCTTTGCATCCAATACATCTTTGCATATCTACAAAGAATTCCTGTTCTGTTCTGTAATTGGTTACGGGCATATTTTATAATTTCGGGTTACAATTTATTAAATACTCGCATACGCGCCTGACGCCGTTGACGGCGCCGATATAACGCCCAAAGGCTTCAGGTTGCAGGCGCAAACTTTAAACTCCGGGATTTTTGATACCGGATCAAGTGTTGCCGGGGTAAACTGATTTGCCGACTTTTTGCCAGGCCAATGGTAAGGCAAAAAAACGGTGTCGGTGCGGATAGTCTCTACAATATTGGCAGGAAACTCATCTGTACCTCGGCGGGTAGATACCTGCACCAGTTCATTTTGTTTAATTCCATATTTCAAGGCAAGTTCCGGGTGTATTTCTAATTTAGGTTCAGGATACAAATCAACCAGTTTACCTATCCTGCGGGTTTGCGTTCCGCTCAGGTATTGTGATACAACCCTGCCGGTTGTTAATATTACCGGGTATTCTTCATCTGTAATTTCACCGGGTTCCCGGTAAGTCACCGGGTTAAAGTGGGCTTTACCGTCAGGAGTCGCAAATTTTTTATCTTCCCATAAGCGCGGCGTACCCGGATGATCTAAAGTAGGGCAAGGCCAGAAAACGCCCATCGTATCTTCAATTTTTTGGTAAGTAATACCATAATAATCAGCGGTGCCGCCTTTTGAAGCAACCCTTAACTCATTGAATAACTCTTCGCTGTTACGATAAGTGAATTTATCTTCGGCACCAAGTCTTTTTGCCAATTCCAATATAATGGATGTATCGCTGCGTGCATGTCCCGGCGGGTTCACAGCTTTGCGGATCCTAACTACACGTCCCTCGGCGGTAGTGACCGTTCCTTCCTCTTCTTCCTGTAATGACCCGGCCAGAATAATATCAGCATGACGGGCGGTTTCATTCATAAAAAAATCAATGCAAACATAAAACTCCAGTTTCTCCAGCGCTTCGCGCACATAATTATTATTAGGCAGAGAAACCAACGGATTAAAACAAATAGATAGCAGCCCTTTTACTTCGCCCCGGTGAATGGCCTCAATAAGTTCATAGGCGGTGTAACCTTTGCCGGGCATATCTTTTTCATCAATCCCCCAAACCCCGGCTATATACTTTCGGTGTTCAGGGTTGGTAATATCACGATTTCCCGGTAGCTGATCACATTTGTGGCCATGCTCTCTCCCCCCCTGTCCGTTTCCCTGGCCTGTAATAGTACCATAGCCGCAATATGGCTTACCGATACGGCCGGTTGCCAGGACAATATTGATACAGCCAAGTACATTATCTACCCCCTTTGAATGATGTTCAATACCCCTGGCGTGTAACAAAAAGCTTGTTTTGGCTTTCCCCCACCATTGTGCTGCCAGTTCAATTTTCGCTTTTTCAATACCGGTAATTTCTTCGGCCCATTCCAGCGTGTAATCCTTAACAGCTGCCAATGACTTATCAAAATCTGTGGTATGGTTGTCAATAAAATCATGATCGAGCATATCATGATCGGCCAGGTATTTAAGTATTGCGCCGTACAAAGCGGAGTCGGTTCCGGGCTTGACCGGTAAATGCAGATCGGCGGTCCTGGCCAGTGGAATTACCCTGGGGTCAACCACGATCAGTTTTGCCCCATGGTCCCGTGCACGCCAAACCCAGTGTGTTAAAGTCGGGAAGGTTTCGCTGATGTTAGCGCCCGCTACAATAATCACTTCCGCCTTCTCCAGGTCGGCATACGTATTTGAGGTACGGTCGAGTCCGAACGCTTTTTTATTTCCGGCTCCCGCGCTAACCATACATAAACGACCATTATAATCTAAATTGGCGGTTTTCAATGCTACCCGTGCAAACTTGCCCATCAGATAGCTTTTTTCATTGGTAAGCGAAACTCCCGACAGCACAGAAAAAGCGTTCTTTCCGTATTTTTCCTGTATCCGTTTTATTTCGGCCACGGTTTTATCCATCGCTTCATCCCACGAAACCGGAGTAAAGCCTACTCCTTCATTGCGTTGTAAGGGCTGTAAAATCCTGTCTGGATGATTGTTCTGCATATATCGCTGTACGCCTTTTGGGCATAAACGTCCCTGGTTAAAAGGAAACTCCTCCCAGGGATCAAAACCAACCACTTTATCATTTTTAACCAGTAGCTTTATACCACACTGCATTCCGCAGAAACAGCAATGTGTTTTTACCGCTTTATCAGGCTCATCACGGCCGGCAAAACCTTCGCGGGGAGGATAATTCAAATGCGGGCCAAACTGTTCTATTAGCTTTTCGGGCGAAACTGGTAAATGAGCCATAAATTTGTATTCTATTTTAAATTACTACTGCGTCAATTAACCAAAAAGGTTACCTCCATTTTGCTGCCTGGCTTTAAGATGAGCCATTGCCAACCTTGAGCGCTTCCCTTCTGGGCTCAGATCAAGGTGCGATGTACCATCCTCAAGTGTAAAGTCAAAGCCTAATTCTTTGGTTACAATTTTCAAGTCGTTTATATGCAATTGGGTAGCAAATTCCTGATGGGTATGAGGGCATACCGCCATCCCCCTTTTTATACCTTCCTTTTTGTAAATATGAGCCCCTATCTGGGCCGGCCGTTGTATAATATGAAAAAACTTGCCAAACGGGATCCAGATAAGGAACATAATAACTGTTATAGCGTGAGTTACGGCCATATAATCATATGCAATGCCTTTCATATATTCATAACCATAGCTCAAGCCAAGGCCGGTAACAGCAATAGCTAAAAGCAGGATTAACGGCAGCAAATCACCCTCAAAAGTTTGCGTAGCAACTAAACCAGCATTAGTGAGGCGACGACGCATAAATATCAATACGCCGGCAATAACTAACCAGGAGCACCAGTAAAGGGCCTTAAAAATCACAAAAGCCACAAATGAACCAAGTGCAAATTCAAACATTTTGAATCCGAAGAAATGGGCTTCATACATGTGCACACTTGAGGGGTTTATACTCGTGGCGGGGTTCATGGTAAAATTTATCCAGCCAAAGGTTAAAGGAAAAGTAACACAGAAAGCCATTGTACAACCCGTTGACATTAAAAAATGGCCTATCCACCGGCTCCGTCCGCGAGGATAAATAAACTTTTGGAAGCCAATATTTTGTATAAACTCTTTTGCAAATGAAATAACATGCAAAAATATCTTCCCGGTAAAAAAAAACTGAAAGGTGCGCTTAAAATACATCCAGGTAGGTGGCCGTTGCAACCATACGGTATAGCGGTAAACTATTCCGAAAAAAGCGAACACGGTTCCGAATAAATAAATAATTAATGCGGGGTCGAAATTTTGAAGCTTCCGTGAGCCATAAAAAACGAACGAGATTAACAATAAGGAAACTCCTGTAGCTATAAATAGGGCCTTTTTATTAAGAGACATATCCATCTGCTAATTGTATAACGAAGTTTGACAATTGCCGGTTTCAGTAAGCCGGATTAGATTTTCACCAAAAATATACAGCTATTTCTGATGCGGGTTTTCCTGGTTTCTGTTTGTTATTATAATATGCCGCGGCTATTATAAAACATTTAAAAATACAAAAAAAACAGTTTCTTGTATCGGTTTTAATTACATTAGACTATATTCTTCAATAATTACCTTTTATTAATGCCTTTTTACCTCCCGTTATTATAAACTTATTACGAAATATGGAAGCTCAGCACACAGCACTACCACCTAAACCGGGCGAACCGATTACAGGCCACTCACTCCAAACTTTTTTTCCGGGTTACTTTGCTTTGGTAATGGCAACCGGGATAGTTTCGGTTGGTGCTTTTTTATATAATATGAAACAGGTTGCCAACATCTTGTTATGTGCTAACGTTATTTTTTATATTGTGCTTTGGGCTGTGCTCATATTCAGGGCAATTAAATACCCTACAGATATATGGAAAGATATAAGCAGTTCGTCGCGTGGAGTTACTTTTTTAACCATTGTTGCCGCGAATAACGTTTTAGGGGACCAGTTTGGCTTAATGACCTCCTATAAAGATGTAGCCATTTTTTTATGGGAACTTGGCATCGTACTCTGGGTCATGGTTACTTACACTTTTTTTATTGTGATCACCGCCAAAGAACCTAAACAAGGAGTGGAAGCGAGTTTAAGCGGTGCCTGGCTGCTTATTGTCGTAGCCACCGAATCTGTAGCTGTGCTGGGGGCTATTATTGCCGGTGAAATGGTTCATAAGGATGTTATTATTTTTATATCGTTTTGCGCTTTCCTCATCGGTGCAATGCACTATATGGTATTTATATCGTTAATTATATACCGCTGGCTTTTTATAAGTATGAAAGCAGAATTACTAACCCCTCCTTATTGGATAAATATGGGTGCCGTAGCCATTACCACGCTGGCAGGTTCTCGTTTATTAATGTATTCACACAATCATGAATGGATAAGCGGCATTAGCTATTTTTTACCCGGGTTCACGGTTTTTTTCTGGGCGTTTGCCACCTGGTGGATCCCGATCCTGTTTTTACTACCTATATGGCGGCATATCATACAGAAGGTGCCGGTGAAATATGATCCGCAATATTGGTCGCTCGTTTTTCCGGCCGGTATGTACGCCGTTGCTACCTTTAATTTTTCCAAAGCGCTTGATCTCCCGTTTATCCTGCCCATTTCCAATATTTTTATTTATTTTTCAATTACAGCATGGGTGATTGTTTTTGCAGGAATGTTAAGAGAGTTCATCCGTTTTTTGTATTCAGAAAAGAACTTTTAAATATTTCGAAGACTTAAGTATCAAAGCATTGCTTCATTCGAAACTCAAAAGCAACAGAAAGGAAAACAATCAATCATAGTTAAAATCTGTTTTGGAAAAAGCGGCTAAGATTGTCCGGACTTTATTAATTAAAGGTCATTGTAATGTTTTAACAGAATTAACCGTATTGGTAATCAAATTGTATTTTTTTTATTAAACTTTAAAAAAGGTTTTGAAATTTCAAAAAAAAGCCGATAATTGCCATCGAAATATCAGAAAACTCGAGCTATTGATTAAAGATTCGTATCCGAATACGATGCGCCCGTCAATATTAACAGAAAGATATTTTAATATTACCATTTGGTTAATTTATTAGTTTCCTAAACCTTTCTTTTTGATGAGCATCCGTATAACTATCCGATCCTTATATATTTTAATTTTAGTATCCTTCACTGCTGCGTTAAAAGGCTATAGTCAAACCATACCCGTTGGAAGTTATGCTGAGGAGCTATTACGCAGGGATCAGGTAGCAGGAAATACAAACAGTACATCGTCACTTGTTATCAGGCCATTAGCTTCAACTATTGCTGATCCTGCGCTTCAGCCATTAATTTCGAGCCGTGAGTATATAAAATTCAATTTCATGGGCATGCCATCGGGTTTACGCATCCTTCCGTTTAACTGGTTAAACGAATATAACGTAAACCGTCCCTTTGGCTACAATACTTCTTCTTTGTATCCCAATGCAGGCTATCAAAGCATGCTTAGCGGCGGCTTTTTATTAAAAGCCGGAATTCTCAATGTACAGGTAAAACCTGAGCTGGTTTACGCGCAAAATAAAAACTTTTCAACTTTTGCCGATGTACAAGCCCGAAACAATTCGCCTGCACTCATGAGCGCTTATTTTGGCCACATAAATGGGATTGATGCACCTGAACGATTCGGTACATCTTCTTTAAAACACCTTTATCCCGGGCAATCAAAAATTACTTTGGCGTATAAAAGCATGGAAGCCGGCGTATCTACAGAAAACTTGTGGTGGGGACCCGGAATAAGAAACTCCATCATGATGAGCAACTCGGCCCCCGGTTTTTTTCATTGGACTTTCAACTCAACCAAACCGGTTAAAACACTGGTTGGCTCATTTGAGTGGCAGGTCATAGGAGGCAACCTAAAACAATCGGGCTTTGCACCGGACGATGTAAGCAAACTTGTATACGGCAGCAATTTATATAGCCCCAAACCTAAAGTTACAAGGTATATTTCGGCCTACAGTGTCAACTGGCAGCCTAAATGGTTAAAGGGTTTATATCTTGGCCTTTCCGCTTATGACTATCTTGACAAAGACTCTGTTTATCACAATAAAAATATTATCCGCAAAATAATTCCCGTTATTACCGGCTCTTCACTCAAGGCTAATGATGTCAACAACGGGCAAAACGGCGACCAACAGGATTTTGCTTACGCACTCAACATCAGGCAGCTGCTACCTTTATACAAAGCTGAAATTTACTTTGAATGGGCTCGCAATGACCGCACCGGAAACATTTCTGACTTTTTACAGGAACCCGAACATTCGTCAGCATATACCCTTGGCGGACGCAAATTGTTTGAACTTAGCCGGGGAGGCTTTATACAAATTAAATCGGAAATAACACAGTTACAAAGAGCGCCAACCTACCTGCTGCGTGACGAACCTTCATGGTATATCCATTCGCAAAGCCCGAGAGACGGTTATACCAATTATGGCAGATACATAGGTGCGGGAATCGGGCCAGGCGGCAACAGTTTTATTTTTGATATAAGTTACCTCAGAAATTACAACTCATACGGTCTTATGCTGGAAAGGCAGTTATATAACAATGATCTGTATTACCAGGCTTTTACTGAAGCCAGAATAAGCAATCTTCATTGGGTAGATCTTGCAGGTACATTTTATGCTAATCATAAATTTAAAAACTACCTGCTCTCAGCCGAGGCTACCCCTGTCTACACGTTGAATTATGAATACAGAAATGGCTCGAGTTTTAATTTACATGCCAGAATTAACTTTACTTATTTTTTTAATTAATGAACAATTTTAGCCCCAATTTTTAGTTTATCGATCAAAACAGCACTTATCCTACGAATTAAAAAAATTACTTTACCCCCTAAAATGGGAAATTGGTTTACTTTTGCAGAAAATATTATCATTTATTGGAGTGCTATTTTATACTCTGATGACTTTCACATATGAACAGACTTCGCTTACTTATATTTTTAATTGCTGTGCTCAGTTTCGGAGCAGTTACTAATATTACCGCCCAAACCAACTTACAAAACATTTCCTCAATTAATGTCGACGATATTTCAGACCAGCAACTGATTCAGCTGTTACAGCAAGCTCAAAAATCAGGTTTAACTGACACTGAATTACTACAGCAAGCCCAAAATCGGGGAATGTCAGCCGCGCAGGTTCAAAAGTTAGAACTTCGTATAAAAAAATTAAGGGCCAAAAACAATGAATCATCCAATACCCAACCCGATTCTACACTTACACAGCAAGGCAGGCAACTTAATTATAAACCAGATACTACTGATACCCTTTACACCAATAAAAATTTATTTGAAAGTTTAAAGCCAAAAATTTTTGGTGCCGATATCTTTAAAAACAAAAACAGCTCATTTGAACCCAATCTTAAACTGGCTACTCCGTTAAATTATATTGTTGGGCCTAATGACCAGCTTAACATAAATGTTTACGGCAGCTCTTTGGTGAACTGGAAACTGGAAGTATCCCCCGAAGGAAATATAAACATTCCGGGGGTTGGCATTTTAAATGTTGGCAGTAAAACCATTGAACAAGCTACGGCCTTGATAAAAAGCAGGCTTGCAGCTAACAACTATGCGGTTGGCCGCGGTACAAACGTACAGGTTACCCTCGGTAATATCCGGAGTATCCAGGTAATTATCATAGGACAGGTAGCTAAACCAGGCACTTATACCCTGCCCTCTCTGGCTACCGTTTTTAATGCATTATATATGGCAGGCGGCCCTAACGATAATGGTAGTTTAAGGCAAATAGAGGTTATCAGGAATAACCGCATTATCAGGCACCTGGATGTTTATGATTTTTTGTTAAAAGGCGACCAGAAAAACAACATTACCCTGCAGGACCAGGACATTGTACGCGTACCAACGTACCGGACCAGGGTGCAGCTTGTTGGTGAGATTAAAATACCTGCCTTGTTTGAAGTTTTACCGGGAGAAAGCCTGGATAACATCATAACTTATGCCGGTGGATTTACCGATAGCGCATATACAGCGAGGATTAAAGTATCGCAGGTAAGTGATCAGCAGCGCAAAATAACGGATGTATTGGAGGCCGATTATAAAAACTACATTCCGTTAAGGGGCGATAAGTATACTATTGAATCTATTATATACCGGTTTGAAAACCGGGTAGTAATAAAAGGAGCGGTTTTCCGGCCTGGTGATTATGAACTGCAAAGCGGGTTAACACTACTGCAGTTAATTGACAAAGCCGCGGGATTAAAAGAAGACGCTTTTACCGAACGCGGTACAATTACCCGCTTAAAGCCGGATAACAGTACAGAAATAATAGGATTTAATGTTAAGGACGTTGTCAATAAATCTGTAAATATCCCCTTGCAGCGTGAAGATATCGTTAACATCTCATCGATATTTGATTTAAGGGATAAATACACCGTTACTATTAATGGCAATGTAAGGAAACCAGGAAAGTTTGCTTTTTCAGAAAACATGAAAGTAGAAGACCTGATTTTAAAAGCAGGCGGTTTTGCCGAAGGTGCAAGCACGAATCGTATTGAAGTAGCCCGGAGGATAACCGATGCCGATCCTTCATCCAAAAACAGTTCAGTATCGCAGGTTTTTAGCGTTAATATTGACGGTAAACTAAAACCGGCAGACGCTAACTTCGTGCTTACCCCCTTTGATATTGTTTCGGTATATAGCCTGCCCGGATATGAAAAGCAAAAAACAGTAAAGGTTGAGGGCGAAGTTTTATACCCCGGCTCATACACAATCAAAAGTAAAAACGAAAAAATATCCGACCTGATTGTCAGGGCTGGCGGGCTTACCGCCTCGGCCGATGCAGCGGGCGGTTCGCTAAAACGCGATAATTTTGCAATACTGGGTATAGATAAAAACAAAGCAGATACTGCATCAGTAAATGCTGAACGCTCGGCCCGGATCAACAGGTTAAAACAATCATACAAAGATTCGACGAAAACCACCACCGATACCGTGCAACAAAGAAATAATTATGTTGGTATTGAGTTGGATAAAATTTTAAAGTCTCCCGGATCAAAAACAGATTTGCTTTTGGAAAATGGCGATGTTATCAGGGTGCCAAAGCAACAGCAGATTGTTCGTGTTAACGGCCAGGTACTTTACCCAAGCGCCGTGGTATTTGACAAATCAAAATCATTTAATGATTTTGTTTCCAATGCAGGCGGCTACGGGCCGGATGCTCTGAGACGCGGTGCGTATGTGGTTTACCCTAACGGAACGGTAAAAGGGACACGTAAGTTCCTTTTCTTTAATAACCATCCTTCGGTGAAACCGGGTAGCGAAATTTATGTGCCTAAAAAATCGGAGGGTAAGGGCAATACGGCTCAAACTATTTTAGGATTTACTACCGGGTTAGCTTCGTTGGGAGCAATTATTTTAGGGATACTAAGTTTGAATAAATAGTTAGAGCGGCGCTTTTCATTTGTATTTAAGATTTATATGAACGATAAAAAACCTGATGAAATATCAGTTAAAGACTTCTTGAAAAGAATAAACTCAAGTTTAAGTTATATTAAGACCCGCTGGTTATTGATAATGATCGTTAGTATTTTAGGTGGTGTTATAGGCTTAATTTATGCTGTGGTTAAAGAACCTTTGTATACTGCTTCTTCTACATTCGTTTTAGATGAAGGTAACAAAGGCGGCGGAGCATTAAGTCAATATGCCGGTTTGGCGTCAATGGCCGGTATTGATCTTGGCGGTAGTAGTAACGGGGGGCTATTTCAGAGTGACAATATTTTGGAGCTATACAAATCCAGGAAAATGATCGAAAAGACGTTACTAAGCCAAAGCGTTTTTAGGGGCAAGAAACAATTATTAATTGAGAGGTATATTGAATTTAATAATTTAAGGAAACGGTGGCGAGAAAAAGACCATATAGACAACGTTTCATTTGTTCCAGATCCAGACGGTTTTAATCGTACACAAGACAGTATAATTTCTGCTATTGTTAAAATATTTAACAAACATGTGCTTACTGTTACCAAGCCTGATAAAAAAACAAGTATTATAAGAGTTGATGTTGTTTGTAACGATGAATTATTTGCTAGAGAATTCAATATTATACTCGTTAACATGGTTAATGACTTTTACTCACAAACCAAAACTAAAAAAAGCGACCAAAATATAAGATTGCTCCAACACCAGTCCGACAGTATAAAAGCGATTTTGAACACTTCAATTAATGGAGTGGCGTCAGCTATTGATGCCTCACCAAATGCTAATCCGGCAATGCAAATACTGAAAGCTCCATCACAAAGAAAACAAGTAGATGTACAGGCGAGTACAGCGATTTATAGCGAGATCGTAAAAAACCTTGAACTATCCAAAATGACATTAAGACAAGAAACACCATTAATCCAATTAATTGATAATCCGGTGTTACCATTACCTGTTACGCAATCATCTAAGCCCTTCGGTTTTTTTATTAGCTTTTTCTTATTCTTCTTTTTTACCGTGCTGTTCCTTGTTTTAAAGCGTGTCTATCGCAAAATTATGGATAGCTAATAATTAAAACACGTGAGTTATATAAAAAAGAATTATCTTTTTAACCTGTTATTAACAGTTGTTAATTTAATATTTCCAATATTAAGTTTTCCTTATGCTGCTCGAATATTAGGGCCCGCTGGTATAGGTAAAGTACAATTTATAACATCCTTTACTCAATATTTTGCGCTGATCGCGGCCTTAGGTATTCCCGTTTATGGGATAAGAGAAATTGCTAAGGTTAAAAATCAATCTAAGAAGCTTGACCAAACTTTTTCTGAATTGACATTTATATCAATACTTACAAGTGCTTTATTAAGTATCATTTATTTGATAGTTATAGCAACGTTAACCCGCTTTCAGCGAGACATAAACTTTTATTTTGCAGCTACTACAATTATCTTATTTGGCTTTTGTTCAATTGATTGGTTTTATTCAGGTATTGAGCAATTTAAGATCATAGCTCTAAGATCAGTGTCAATTAAAGCCATATCGCTAATATTGTTATATCTTTTAGTAAAAACACCGCATGATATTTTTATCTACCTACTTATTAATGTTTTTGCCCTTGTTGGTAATAATTTCATAAACATATTTTTAGTAGGTAAAAAAGTTAATCTTGTTACAAAAGGACTTAATTTTAAGAGACACTACAGACCATTATTTTTCATTTTCAGTACCACCATAGCATCAAGTATGTATACCTTACTTGATGTAGTGATTTTGGGGTTTTTGGCTAATGACAAATCAGTGGGATATTATTCGGCAGGTGTAAAACTTGCAAAAATAACTATACCCTTTGTTACATCGTTAGGCGCAGTGGTAATGCCACGTATCAGCTTTAATTTAAATGAGAAAAATCTCGAGGGATTTTACAGTCTTTTAAATCAATCATTTCAGTTTATAACTTTCATTTCTGTACCAATAAGTTTTGGTCTGCTTTTATTATCCAAAGAAGCGATAATACTATTTTCGGGAAACAAGTTTTTACCGGCAGAGGGCGTTATGCAAATATTGTCTTTTCTGCCTTTTGTTATTGGCATGGGGTATTTTTTTGGAATTCAAATACTAATTGCATCAGGAAAAGACAAGCAGATGTTTATTTCCGTCTGTGTCGGAATGATAGTAAGTTTGGCACTTAACTTTTTGTTGATTCCGGCTTTCAAAGAAGAAGGCGCTGCCTATGCAAATATCATATCGGAAGTGTTTGTAACATTTGCTTACATTTTTTACGTTAATAAGGCATTTGAATTTAAAATAAAGATTAGCGGTATTTTTCAGGCCGTTATTTCGTCGCTAACATTTATACCTGTTATATTCATTAGCAAGCTATTTATTCATCAAATGATAGTACAGTTGCTTGCTGATGTGATAATTTGCGCCTTATTTTATTTGGCTATTCAATTTTATCTATTTAAAAATGAAGTATCGCAAGTGGTTTACAATATGTTTATAAGCTACAAAAAAAATATATTTTCATGATAGCGGGATGCGTTATACTATTTAATCCAGAAATGGAGAGTTATGATAATATACTTTCATACGTAAAAGAGTTAACAGAATTATTTGTTATAGATAATTCAACCTTAGTAAATAACGAAATTGTTGAAAAGATAATAAAATTGCCCAACGTTACCTATATTAATAATGGTGGTAATAAAGGCATTGCAAAGGCGCTCAATATCGGTGCTATGAAGGCGTTTGAAAGCGGTTATCAATGGTTTTTAACCATGGATCAGGATTCATTTTTTTTAAAGCCATCTTCTTTTTTTAACATTATTGATAATGCTGAGTCAAAAGTAGGGATTTATGCTGCATCATATACCGACGATTATGACCGCTGGATTAAACCTTATAACAAAGATTTCAATGAGATACATTTTGTAATTACATCCGGTAATTTAATAAATTTAAAAGCATGGCATAAGGTTCACGGCTTTGAAGAAAAGTTATTTATCGATGAGGTAGATCATGATTATTGTATGAAGCTAAGAAAAAACGATTATCGTATTTTAACAACAACTAAGTTATACCTGCAGCATAGTGTTGGAAAGCAAATAGAAAATTATGATGGTAAAACTTTTGATGGCCATTCACCCGTGCGGTATTATTATATAACGCGCAATACTCTTTATATAGTTAAGAAATATTTTTTTGAGGATATAGGCTTTGTTTTTAATAGGGTGAGACATTTAAGTAAAAATCTTATTAAAATAGTTCTTTTTTATCCCCAAAAAAGCGAGTATTTGAAAAATGTAGGCAAAGGAGCCGGTGACTTTGCAAAAGGCCGTTATGGCCCCTTTGAACAAAATAATAAGAATATCTGATGAGAAAAGCAATATTTACTATAGTCGCTAAAAATTATTTCGGTTTAGCGGAGGTTCTTGGAGAAAGCGTAATTAATAATAGTAAGGATGTTGATTTTCACATTTTTATTTCAGATGAAGTTAATGAACCAAAGATTTTGCAAAAAGTAAAAGAAAGTAAATTTCAAACTTGGATTTGTAAAAACAACCTGGGAATAAGTGATGCTGACTGGTACAATATAGCCTTTAAGTATAGTGTAACTGAATTTTGCACATTTTTGAAGCCTTATAATTTCAATTTCCTTTTTAATAAGGGATATGATAAGGTAATATACTTTGATCCTGATATTTATGTATTTAACAATACTGAAAGCATTTTCAATGAACTCAATAATAATTTTATTTTTTTAACCCCCCATATTACAACAATTCAAACCGAGTACACGGGTGATGCATCTCAACAAGATATATTAGCGTCAGGTATATACAACTTAGGGTTTCTGGCTCTAAAAAATTGCGACGAGGCCACAAAAGTGCTAAACTGGTGGCAAAATCGTTTGTGGGATCAATGTTTTGTTGATAGGGCGGATAGCTTATTCACCGATCAAAAATGGATGGATTATATTTTTTCATTCTTTGATAATGGAATTCATGTGTCACGTAATTTGGGGTTCAATTTGGCACCTTGGAATTTTTTTGAGAGAAGTGTTTTGACAATTAACAACGAGTTATACGTAAATAATAGGCTTGACAAATCTATAGATGCTTCCAATCTAATATTCGTCCATTATTCTGGTTTTAATTATAAGAGTCTTGCAGATACTAATAGTAATTTGCCCGGAGTTAATTTTGATAAGTATCCTGATATCCAAATATTATTAAAACTTTATGAAGAAAAAATTTCTAAGAGTAGAACCGCGGATTTTTTAAATCTTAACTACACCTATAATTTTTTTGATAATGGAGTTGAAATCTTACATCTACATAGACGACTTTTTCGTCGCATGTTGTTAGCAAATAGATCTAATACCATTAATCCATTTGCTGTTAATCAAGATTTATCATTTTATAATCAGCTACGCAAAAGAAAGTTAGTTGATATAGAATATGTAAAAAACAATATGGATAAGATGCGGAAAGATGATTATGGTGATTATTACAAAAAAGTATATTACATCAATAAATTTTTCTTATTAGTAAAACAATTGGTTGGGTTTAAAAAATATTATATGCTATCTAAGTTTTTTATAAAATATTTCAGACCAGAAAACCAATATTTTTTATTAGATAAAAAGGATGTAAGCAAAACTTTATAATAATGATAAAGATAGCAGTTGACGGCAGACCCCTACAAGGAGAATTAAGTGGAGTTGGTAAATATTTGCTAGAAATGGTACTATCCCTTTCTAGGCAGCTATCAGAGTGTTCAATCTATATCTATTCTAACACAGCAATATCTTTTGATTTTGCTTCATTTCGCAATATAACTATTGTTATTGATAGTCGCTTTAAGCGCGTTAAGCCACTCATTTGGAGTAAGTTTTTATTAGCACGACTAATAAAAAAAGACGGTTGTGACTTTTCTTTGTTTGGTGGCAGTTTTTGCACAATGCAAAAACTGCCCGGCAAAAAGATCTCAATTGTTCACGATTTGAATCATATTCTTGCCAAAGAAACGATGAGTCGCCTTCATTATCTTACTCATTTTCTTTTCTTTAAAAAAGATATACAAAAAGCCAACTTTTGTATAGCCAACTCAAATGGCACTGCCGGTAATCTTAAGCGGGTTTATAACATAATCCCTGATTTTATTTTGCATCCCCCTATTGGAAATCATTATAGGGTTATTAACAATGACGAAGTTAAATCTGTACTTAAAAGTTTAGATATTGATTATCCCTACATTCTTACAGTCGCAACTCAAGAACCTCGTAAAAATCTTGATAAAACAATAAATGTTTTTTTGAATCTAAAAAAGAAGAAACTACTCAATGGATATAAATTATTGCTTGTTGGCGGCCGAGGTTGGAAAAATCAAGAACTACAACAATTAATAAATGAGAATAAAGATAGTATTATACAAATGGGTTACACAGAGGAAAAATATTTGCCCTACCTCTATAATGGAGCAGCAGTGTTTGTATTTCCCTCCAAATATGAAGGATATGGAATGCCGGTGACGGAGGCTATATTATGTGGCAAAAAACCAATAGTGAGCAACATTGAAGAATTGCATGAAGCATCAAATGGATATGCTTCATTTATCGATCCTGAAAATGCTGAACAATACACTACCGAAATATTAAAAGCTATAAATAATCACGAAGTAATAGATCCCGCTGTTTATAGTAAATTGAGGAACAATTTTGATATTGAATTTAAAAACTTAGTACTACAATTATCTAATGTGTTACTAAAATGTTGATAATTTTTATTTCGTTATGTATATTATCAATAGGAAGTTATTTTATCTGGTTTAGCAGATATAATATTCCAGCCCATCTTGAATTGGCTTTTATTTTTACGAGATATTTGGTTCCTATATTTTTGGTAAATGAAATATCAAATTTCGATGATGAAATTCTACAGCTTTATAAAAACATACTCATCATTGGCGCGGTATTTTATTTGTTAGGTATGATTCTTGGGAATCTTATTCCCTTAATTAAAGTAAAGAAATTTTCGTGGCAGGTAATTAGCGAGGAAGAATATAGTGAGCGAGTTAAATTAGTAACACGATATTTCTTTTATTTTGCTGTAATAGGCTTTATAATTAGTTACATGATAATGGGTTTTATACCCATGTTTGCAAGTAACCCATTGAATGCCAAATTTTTCCGCGGGGAGTATCAGGCTCCATACATGCGGATTGCAGTACTTTTTAGAGCAGCTAATTTTGTTATGTACAGTTTACCTCCTCTATTATTAGTTATATGGTATCATTTCAGAAAGACTATTAATTTATTTTATCTATTAATAGTGATTTTATTGATAGCGTCGACATTGACAAGGGGAAATATCTTTTATGGTTTACTATTGGCTATAGGTGTTATTTGTGCATATAAAAAGAAGTTATTTAAATATTATATTTTATCGATAATTCTGATTTTTTCGATCGGAAGCATATCCTTTTACCTTATTGGTTTAATATTTCATAGTGACATGTTACTAGCTATGTACGAAAAGGATAATATATTTGAAACCATCGCATTAGGAGCACCCGATGTGCTAGATCATCTTACTTTTTTAAAATCATTTAATAATACCCCTCTTTATACCTATGGACGTACTTTTTACGGTGGGTTAATTCCGGGACACTACAAATGGAATCCAGCAGTTTGGTCGTTAATGGTAAGTAATCCAGATGGTGATTTAAATGAGATTACGTCTGGCGGCTTACGTTTACCATTACCACTTTGGGGCTACGTTTCATTTTCATGGACAGGAGTTGTTTTATTGAGCTTTTTTTCGGGCTTAATTAACGGTTACTTGATAAAAGCGATAAAAAAAATGATAAAGGAAACGCAAAGTATAATAGTAATAACCGTTGTAATATTACTTTATGTAAACGTCTATACGCAGTTCGTTACATTTTATGCTTTAAGCATGTATTCAATACCTGTATTTGCTTTCATGGCTTTTTACATGTACCGATTTAAGTTGAAATGATAGTTAACAGGGTTAGATTTTCAAAGAAGGGTTTATTTCTTTCCTTATATCTTGCAGTTCAGTGGCTTGCGCCGCAGCTACAACTTAGTTTTAGCAGAACGTGTTTTGTAAAACACCGTAATATCCGATAGTAAATAAACTATTAAATCCTTATACCGATAATCCTATATTAAATAATAATATTATAAACTTTAACTCAATTAATAACATAATGGTAGTAAAATACAAATCAAGACTGCAATGGATAGATGCGTTACGTGGTATTGCAGCTATAATGGTTGCTATATTACATTTGTGGTTGTTTATGAAACAAGAGATGATCGATACTCACACGAAAACCTCAGAAGTCCTTTCTGTTTTTATTTCAGGTTTCTTTGATTTCGGAAAAATAGGAGTAGTTGTATTTTTCTTAATAAGCGGGTACGTTATCCCTTATAGTCTTTATAAGGCCAGTAACAAAAAATTTTTAATTAGCAGGTTTTTCAGATTATACCCAGCCTATTGGATATCGATACTTTGCTTTTGTTTGGTTTCTGGTATTCCTGCTATTAAAAGCTTACTTATAAACGCCACAATGTTTCAAAAATTTGTTGGGATTGAAGATTTGGTCGGAGTTTATTGGACGCTGCAAATAGAATTAATATTTTACATAAGTTGTCTGATTTTACATCGATTTAATCTGTTAAATAATGATAAGTTTATAGTGAAATTATTTTATGGACTTCTTTTTTCAGGCTTAATTATGGCTACATTCAGATATAAATTGGAACTGAAATTACCTGTAGCGTTATTGCTCGGATTAGCTATAATGTTTTTGGGTATGTTATGGCGCAAAAGTACGCTGGAAAAAAGTCTGTATGTAAACGCCAAAGTTTTTAGGCAACTAATAATTATACTTATTATAGTATTGATTCCTTTAACCTTGTT
Organism: Mucilaginibacter sp. 3215; assembly: GCF_050433785.1. Taxonomy (NCBI): domain Bacteria; kingdom Pseudomonadati; phylum Bacteroidota; class Sphingobacteriia; order Sphingobacteriales; family Sphingobacteriaceae; genus Mucilaginibacter; species Mucilaginibacter sp. 3215. The sequence continues at coordinate 688,072 of NZ_JBNPWO010000001.1, read as the reverse complement.
AGCTTATTCCAAAAACTTTGGTAATAATGAAGTTTGGTATAGATACTTAATTTCTTATTTAACAGCTCTTTTATTATTTAAACTATTTTCACATTATAAATCGCCAAGCAGATTTTTAACGTATCTGGGGAGTATAAGTTACTCTATGTATTTGCTTCATCCAATAGTTGGAATAGATTTACCTGTTAAACTATTTACACAACAATATTGCAATTCTCATAAGTTTTTATTTGTTGCTTTATTCTGGATATTTTCTTTAACGGCATCTTCTATTTGTTATTATTTAATTGAAAAGCCATGTATTCGATTAGGCAAAAGATTATCCGGGTTAAATATTACAGAAAAGGTAGTTTCTACAATATAGTTTATTCTGAAAATAATTTACATGGATGCTAAAGGATGAATGTGATAATTATTTGTACATGTCAATTATAGAGTTAAAATGGATATAATTATTAATTCCAGATTTCTCACCCAAAAGCTCACAGGAGTACAGCGTTTTGCTATTGAGATAGCAAAACAATTAAAAGTGATGATTCCGGGGATTATATTTGTGGCTCCGTCTAACATCATTCACCAGGATCTGGCTCAGCAGCTTGGTGTAATCGTCATAGGAAAAAATAAAGGGGTTATATGGGAGCAGATTGATTTACCATTATATTTAAAAAAGAACAGCAGCTCCTTACTTATCAACATGTGCAATGTTGCGCCGCTATTTTACAACAATCAGGTAATAACCATACATGATGTTGCCTTTTTAGTTAATCCACAGTGGTTTAGCAAAAACTTTGTAAGGTTTTACAAATTCCTGATACCAAAGATAAGCAGGAAAGCTAAGCTCATATTCACCGTAAGTGATTTTTCAAAAACTGAAATTGTAAAGTACCTCCATGTCGAAACCGCAAAAATAAAAGTGATATATAATGGCATATCTGAACTCCCCTCTCCTACACCTGTTAAAGCAGATCACGGCAAGTATATATTGGCTGTAGGATCAATAGATAAAAGGAAAAACATACAGAACCTTGTGCAGGCCTTCGGATCAATAAAACACAGAGGTATTAGACTTATAATAGTCGGAGACAGCAACCCGATTTTCAATAACGAAGATAATGCGCATCTTGATGCACATCCTGATATTATATTCACCGGGCGTGTTAACGACCACGAACTTGCAGGTTTATATAGCAAAGCAAGTTTATTTGTCTATCCAAGTTTATACGAAGGTTTCGGAATTCCGCCGCTTGAGGCAATGGCTCAAGGCTGCCCAACATTAGTATCTGACATAGACAGCTTACGTGAAGTTTGCGGTGATGCCAGTGTTTATGTAAATCCGCTCGATGTTGCGGAGATTTCGAAAAGTATCGATTTACTTATTGAAGATGTGGCATTATGCAGGCGTCTTGTTGAAAACGGAAAACAAAATATAAAGCGGTTTAGCTGGGAAACTTCCGCCAGGCAAATTGTCAATTCCATTACTGATTTAATTACACAACCTTGAAAGTCGCATTAGTACACGAATGGCTTACCGTAATTGGGGGCTCTGAAAATGTTTTTAAAGAAATTGCCGCATTATATCCAGATGCGGATATTTATACGCTTGTAGCCCGCGAGGAAACCATTGTTAAGCTTGACCTTTCCGGGCATAAGATAAACACTTCATTTATTCAAAAACTGCCATTTGCAAAAACTAAATACCGGGCCTACCTGCCTTTATTTCCTTTGGCCATTGAGCAGTTTGATTTATCAAGCTATGATCTGGTTATATCATCCTCACATGCTGTTGCAAAGGGAGCTTTAACCAATTCAAACCAAATGCATATTTGTTATTGTCATTCGCCAATACGCTATGCCTGGGACTTGCATCATCAATATTTAAAAGAATCTGGGTTGGACAAGGGCTTGAAAGGTTTCATAGCAAAATATTTGCTACACCGCATCCGGCAGTGGGATATTATAAGCACCAACCGGGTCGATCATTTTATAGCTAATTCAAATTACATAGCCAAACGAATTAAAAAGATCTACGGCCGTGAAAGTACGGTTATATACCCCAACGTAGCGACAGAAGATTTTTTACCTGTTTATGAAAAAAAGGATTACTATGTTACCTGTTCCCGGTTTGTTCCTTATAAAAAAATTGATCTGATTGTGCAGGCCTTTGCCCAAATGCCTGATAAAAAATTATTTGTTATTGGTGAGGGGCCTGATTTTAAAAAGATAAGCAAATTAGCTACCTCAAATACATCCTTACTTGGATATCAATCATTTGATGTACTCAAAAAATACCTGGCCGAAGCTAAGGCCTTTGTGTTTGCAGCCGAAGAGGACTTTGGTATTTTACCCGTTGAAGCCCAGGCCTGTGGCACTCCTGTGATTGCCTTTGGTAAAGGGGGCGCGTTGGAAAGTGTTGTGGAAAATAAAACAGGCTTATTCTTCTATGAACAGTCTGTTGAAGCCATTAAAGAGGCAGTGGAGCGTTTCGAGGTTAACGAATCGTTATTTAATTATAAAGAAATTACCCGGCACGCTTCTTCTTTTTCAACAGATATATTTAAAAATGAGCTATTTATCCAAATTAATAATAAAACACAAAATAAAATAAAGAATAATTAGTTTTTAATTGTAGCGTTCCCTACGAATACCCCGTAATTAAGTTTAACAAACATTGATTTTATTTAAAAACGATTCGTTTTAGTAAAATTATTATATTTGCACAACTTAACCCTGATCGCAAATGCGCTACTCTAAATTACTTCAGCCATTCACATTTTTTAGTGATTTAATCTTATTAAATATTGCATTGCAGTGTGCCCACCTGTTTATATTTACATTCTATTCGTCAGAAATACAGTCAACTGATTTTTTATTATTAGTTAACTTAACCTGGATTACTATCGCTTCGGTAACTAAAAACTATATAATAAAGAGGCCCCTGATATTAAGTGACAATTTAAGCAAATTCATGTCCTCTATCATATACCACCTGGTAATGGTTCTGGGGATAGTATATTTCTTTAAGCTTTACGAGGTAAGCAGAATGGTGATGTTTTGCACATATTTTTTGTTTTTCATCTTCATAGTTGTTCAGCGCTCCCTAATCTTTTTCACACTTGATTACATTCGTAAAAAAGGCTATAATATTAAACATGTTATCATAATTGGCAATGCGGATATCGTTAACCGGGTAAAAAAATCATTTTCAAGGCATCCGGAGTACGGGTATAATTTTATTACCACCATACCCGAAGAAATGATTGAAACCCTGCCCCATGAAATACTATTTGACAAAATCCTTGAAGCCAGGCCAGATGAAGCATTTATATGCTACAAATTTATGGATCAGCTTTTATTGAATAAGCTGGTTGACCTGGGCGATCAGCATTCCATTAAAATTAAACTGGTTTCTGACCTTGTGCTTGATAACAGCTATGCCAGTATCGTTAATTATGAAAATCTTCCTGTAATACAGCTCTCTTCTTCTATTGAGCTCAGCCTGAAGATTATTTTTTTCAAGCGCTGTTTCGATATTATGTTTTCCCTTTTTGTAATGATCCCGGGGCTCCCTGTGTTTATTGCATTAGCCATAATAACTAAATTAACTTCAAAAGGCCCGGTTTTTTATCGTCAGGAAAGAATTGGCAGAAATCATAAACCTTTCAGGATGTACAAGTTCAGGAGCATGTACGTAAATTCAGAGCAAGCCGTGCCGATGCTATCAAAAGATAAAGATCCCCGAATTACGAAATGGGGTGTATTTTTACGCAAATCCAGACTGGATGAATTACCCCAGTTTTGGAATGTTTTAAAGGGCGACATGTCTATCGTTGGTCCCAGACCAGAGCGGCAGTATTTTATTGAACAACTCATAGAAGAATCACCTAACTACAAAAAGTTATTTAAACTCAAGCCGGGTCTCACCTCTATAGGACAAGTAAATTATGGCTATGCCGAAAATGTTCAGGAAATGCGTCACCGGGTTCGTTATGATCTTATATATTTAAAAAACATCAACTTTAATAACGACTTAAGCATAATTTTCCAAACTATAAAAGTGATGGTTCAACTTAAGGGAAAGTAAACATTATTCAAAAACCCGGAATAACGATCTTCTCGAAGATATAATAAGTATTCAAAAGACAGAGCAGGATGGTAATGAAAGCATCCTGCTTTATTTTTATAAACCAATTTACCGGTTACCCTACACATTAAATTATGAGAACACCATTTTTTATTGGATGTTTTTTATTTTCATGGCTCACTACCTCGGCACAAATTGTTGTAAAAAATCTTTTAACCGAAAACCTGAAAAACCCAATTTGTATTGATGCACACAATCCGCGCTTTAGCTGGCAACTTGCAGAAAAAGATAACAGACCCGTCGGCCAACAAGCTTATGAAATACAAGTAGACTCAGCCTCGTTCAGCGAAAATAATGCAACTCCGTTATGGTCGAGCGGAAAAATAACATCAAATCAATCAGTGTACATACCTTATCGCGGCAAAACGCTGCTATCATGCCATAAATATTTTTGGCGGGTAAGGATTTGGGATAATAACGGGATACGTTCAGGTTGGAGTGATCAGGCATTTTGGAGAATGGGCCTGCTATCGGCTTCTGATTGGCATGCCCAATGGATTAGGCCAGCCTTAAATGATACAGTTAACGCTCCCGCTCCTTTGCTGAGAACTAATTTTTCATTAAACAAAAAAATAAGGGAGGCCACAGCTTATATAACTTCGCATGGCTTTTATGAAGCACAACTAAACGGGCATAAAGTAGGCGACAGCTTCCTTACACCAGGATGGACAAGTTATAATAAAAGGTTACAATATCAGGCCTATGATGTTACAGCTCTGTTAGCCCAGGGAGAAAATGCCATGGGTATTACACTTGGCAGCGGTTGGTACCGCAGCCCGCTGGGCCCGTATACACCCAGGGCTAATTTTTATGGCGATAAAACAGCGGTTTTAATGGAGATGAGGATCATCTTTATCGATGGCTCAGAGAAAATCTTATCGTCAGATCAAAGCTGGAGATCATCTACAGGAGCTTTACAATTTGCTGAGATCTACAACGGCTGTATTATTGATACGAGGTTAGAAAAATCAGGATGGGCAAAGCCCGCCTTTGATGACCATGACTGGCATCCTGTAATCATAATGCCATACGCTAAAAACACCCTTATTGCTACTTATAACGAACCCGTTAAGCAACATGAAACATTTAAGCCAATAAAGGTCATAACTACGCCACGCGGTGTAAAGGTGATTGATTTTGGTCAAAATCTGGTGGGTTGGGTAAAAGTTACACTGAAAGGCCATCCGGGAGACTCAATTAAAATTGCTCACGCAGAAGTGCTGGATAAAGCAGGCGAATTTTATACAGAGAACTTACGGGCGGCAAAGGCCGAAAACACTTATATAATAAAAGATACCTTAAAACGTACATTTGAGCCACAATTTAGCTGGCAGGGTTTCAGGTACATTAAGGTTAGCGGTATAAAAGGCGCATTAAATCCAGATGACTTTACTGCTGTAGCTGTCTATTCGGATATGAAAGCTACCGGGAGCTTTTTATGCTCCAACCCCTTGCTTAATCAATTGCAACACAATATCCAATGGGGACAGAAAGGTAACTTTCTTGATGTACCAACAGATTGCCCGCAACGCGATGAGCGCTTAGGCTGGACAGGCGACGCGCAGGTATTTTCACGTACAGCGGCATTTAATATGGATGTTCACAATTTCTTTACCAAATGGCTCAAGGATGTAGCTGCCGACCAGTATCCAGGCGGTAGTATCCCCTTTGTGGTCCCTGATGTGTTTACAAATGGCACAAATGAGGTTGGCGGCAGTTCAGGATGGGGAGATGTGTCAACCATCATCCCATGGAATATGTATTTTGCATATGGAGACAAAAAGATTTTAGAAAACCAGTTTCAGAGCATGAAAGCCTGGGTTAATTATATCCAAAAGCAAACCAGGAACAATTTATGGGTGACAGGTAATCATTTTGGCGATTGGTTGTTTTATAGTGTGAATAACGACAGGGATGGTACATCTGCGATAACCAATAAATATCTTATCGCACAATGCTTCTATGCATATTCAACCCAAATACTGATCAACAGCGCCAAAGTTTTAAACAAAACAACGGACGAGCAATATTATTCAAAGCTGTTGCTCAAAATAAAACGGGCATTTGTGAACGAATATGTCACCGCTAATGGCCTGATCTCATCAGATACCCAAACAGCATATGTATTAGCTTTGGAATTTGATATGCTGCCGGTAAACTTGAGAGAGCAGGCTGCGGCCCGGCTTGTTAACAACATTCGGCTATACCGGGATCACCTAACAACGGGTTTTTTAGGCACTCCTTATCTTTGTGATGCCCTCACCAGGTTCGGCTACGCCGACATGGCGTACAAGTTATTATTGCAGGATACTTATCCTTCCTGGCTATACCCAATTAAACAGGGGGCTACTACTATTTGGGAAAGATGGGATGGTATCAGGACCGACGGCAGTTTTGAAGAGTCATCTATGAATTCTTATAATCATTACGCTTACGGGGCTATCGGCGATTGGATGTATCGGTATATTGCAGGTATTACGCCTGCCGCACCAGCCTATAAAAAAATAACAATCAAACCGGTAATTGGCGGCGGGCTATCATGGGCCGAAGGAAAATACGACTGCCCGTACGGAACCATCTATAGTAAATGGCAAATCACAGATAAGAAATTAGATATGATGGTAACTGTTCCGCAAAATACAACAGCTGATATTTTTGTTCCTGATTTTTCAGGAAATAATTACAAAAAATTCACTGTGGGCCCCGGTAATTATCATTACAGCAGATGACAGCGATCTGTCTCTGAAAACCGGGTACTCCCGCTACATAAATGATGAAACCCGGCAGGTTCAGGTATCTATAAAAATCATATATTCGATTACAATCAAATAAATTGAATTTATGGCTTTCGATATAGAAATCCTGATCAGGTTTTTACTGGCCCTTTTGTGGGGCGGACTTGTAGGTGCCGAAAGAGAATATCATGGTAAGGCGGCTGGCTTCCGTACCACCATCATGATATCTTTTGGAGCCTGTTTTTTTACCCTTATGTCAACAGCTATTGGAGCGCCCGGTAATGCAGACAGGATCGCTTCGAACGTGGTTACGGGGATTGGGTTCCTTGGTGCCGGCGTTATTTTCAGAGGCGAAAACCGGGTTAATGGCGTCACTACCGCAGCTACCATCTGGGCCGTGGCGGCAGTAGGCATGGGTATTGGAGCCGGTTACTACTTAGCTGCCGGGTTCGCCAGTATAATGATCCTGTTTATACTTTCTGTACTTCCTTTCTTTCAAAAGAAAATAGATTATTATAACCAATCCAAAACATTTTATATTAAATGTCCGGTCTCGGTAAATGGTATCATTTTGTGCGAAGATATGATGAAAGCTCATAAACTGAAATTCAGGATGATTAAGAGAGTGAAAGATGGTGACTATATGCTTTTAACATGGCAGCTCCATGGGCCTTCCATTAAAATGGATCTGTTCATCAACTCAATTAGCGATATTTCAGTTATCGAACATTTTGAGTTTTCATGATACCAATTGAAGCTGTCGTTCAGTTTGGAAAAAAATAGCGGGTTTTAGAATTAAAAAGGGCCACCCTTTTAAAGTGACCCCTTTCACAACTTAGACAAAGTTCTTGTATGGTGCACCTAACGGTACAGAATTCGAACCATTTTTTAAAGGATTTAGCTATCCTATGCGAGTTATCTGCCATTTAAGAACTTTTAATAACACAAAGTATCCTAAGAACAGTTGTTTCAATTTATTTAGCTTTTGACAATTCACTCGGCGTAAAACCAAATTGTTTTTTAAAGGCATATGAAAAGTGCGAGAGATTTTCAAAACCCGTTTCCAAATAAATTTCAGAAGGTTTGCGATTCTTTTCAGCCAATTGGTATCGGGCGAGTTCAAGCCTTTTTTTCGTGAGCCATTTCTGAGGCGTTGTACCATACACTTTCTTAAAATCACGCTTAAAGGTTGTTAAACTTCGGCCTGTCAGATAACCGAATTTTTCTATGGGCATGTTAAACATATAGTTACGCTCCATAAACTCGACAAGGTTAATTTTATGCGGCTCTGAAAAATCGGATAAAATATGGTCCATACTGTCATTTATAGATCGCAATATGGCTATCGCTTCCTGTATTTTCAACTCCGAAAGTTCGCGCGGTAATTTGTATTCCAGATCGAAATAAGGAAGCATTGAAGCAAAAAAACTGTCCAGTAACGGCCCTTTAGATAAAGGAATTATGGCATCAGTTTTAAATACCGTAAAGACTTCATTTTTTTTATGCTCGTAAAATGCTTTCAGCACATCTTGGGTTAGCTTTACAATAATCGCTCTGTAGGGCAAATCGTCTTTTCCCGTTTTTATGAGCCGGGCTAACCGGTTCTTAGGAAATAAAAAAGTTTCCCCAGCCTCAAAAAAATAAGCTTTATTAGATTCAATAACTTTCAATTTGCCTGACAATACCCGGACTACAGAATGCTCCTCAGCAACCAGTTCACTATTTTGGTGAACCGCTTCACTGCAGGTAAATACAATCTCTGCATAATTATTTATTTGCCGTATTGCCATAATACAAAAATAAGCAAATAAAGCCCAACAGCTTGGGCCCTATTTGTTTTGCTTATTGAACATCAAATTTTGTATCAGTAAGTTCCTCGCTCAAAACCCAAAGCCTTTGTGCCGCATTCGGCTCCAGGGCAAATGGTGCCACACCGAATGTCCCGCCAGGGTTGCTCTTTCCTGCGTTACTATCGTAGGCATCGGGATTGTAACTGGCAACTTCGACATCTTGCAGATAAACACCGCCTATATTTTGCAATTGCGGACTTGTAGCGGCCCATACTGTTGTGGCGGCACCTTGCTCTTTAGTCTTAGACATTTTCTGCATCGCTGCCTGGGCTTCTTCATTGGGTGTACCGTCAGCATTTACAGCACCCAAAGTAATAAAATCTTCAAAGGTTAGGTGCCTGCCCAAATTGGTATCCAATATTAGACCTGGATGCAGTGAATAAGCGCGGACACCTAACGGACGTGCCTTTTTATCGAGTTCTACAGTAAATAACATGTTAGCTGTTTTAGACTGGCCGTACGCCTCAAATTTGTTGTATTCTCTCGTATGATAATTAACATCATCAAAAAGTACAGGAGAATAATGGTGTGCCGAAGAGGAAACCGTCACCACCCTTGCCCCTTCTGTCTTCTTAAGCGCTTCCCAAAGTTTTGCTGTCAGTTGAAAATGTCCTAAGTGGTTAGTAGAAAACTGTGCCTCATAACCCCGGCTGTCACGTTGTAAAGGCGTCCACATGATGCCTGCATTATTGATTAACATATGCAATGGCCTACCTGATGCCAGGAATTTTTCAGCAAACAAAGTAATAGAGGCAGGTTCCGTTAGGTTCATCGGTTCCACTTCTACATTGGCAATTCCTTGAAGATTTAATTTTGCTTTTTCAATATCCCTGGCAGGTACAATTACTGTTGCACCTGCCTTAGACAACGTTTTGGTGACTTCCAGGCCAAGACCTCCGTCGCCGCCTGTTACAATAGCAATTTTTCCATTAAGATCCACTCCCTTTATAACATCAGATGTTGTGGATGCTGCGTTGAAGCCTGAACCTACCGGTTTTTGCAAAGCTCCATTAAGATTATTTTGTTCCATTTTATTTGAAATTTATGAAAGCAAAATTAGAAGGTAGCCTATTCAGATGTTTTGTTTTAAAGGCCGAAAAACTTTATTTATAAGGCCATAGAATCTAATGCGATTTTTAGGTCAGCCAGGCAATGAATTAGCATGTATAACAAAGATTTTTTGAACTTTCAGCAGTTGGATTGATGCCTGGACTCGAACTGCTAAATCACTAAAATACAAATACTTAAAAGAGGAAGTACATTAATAGCCTATTTATCGAACCAAAAAAGCCTTCAAAATCAATGACTTTGAAGGCTTTACACTTTTAGTGCGGAAGAAGGGACTCGAACCCCCACGCCGTGAAGCGCCAGATCCTAAGTCTGGTGCGGCTACCAATTACGCCACTTCCGCGTTTCTGATTTAACAGGCTGCAAAGATAGCGTTTTAAATTATACTTAAAAACATAATTTTCATTTTTTTGCTATCATGCTCATTTAGTAGGAATTAATTTTTCACAAGCCCATTTACCAGTTGTTTGAAGTATACCGGTGCATATAAAAGCCTGCTGCCATACCATGAAAACATTTCACCGTCTACCAAAACAACTTTAGCATTTGGTAAAAGCATCCTAAACTCCTCTATATGTTTTTGAGCGAATGGGTATGGCTCTGATGATAAAAAAACAACAGCAGGATTAGCCGCGACTAAAGCATCTGCATCACTCTCCGGGTAACGCTCCATCTCTGTTACATTGTTTAACCCACATATTTGCAGCATACTATCAATGAAAGTTCTCCTGCCGGCAAGCATATAGGGTTTACGCCAGATGAGATAGGCAACTCTCAGCCCTGTTACCGGAAGCTTTATACCGTTAAAACGACCATTGATTTCCGTGCAAAGCACGTTTGCCTGCTCGGGCTTGCCTATCATATCACCAATGCAAACAATCATTTGCAAAGCCGAATCCAGATCAAAAATATCACTGATCCAAACCGGGCATATATTCATTAACTCTTCTACCTGGAGACGGTCGTTCTCCTCTTTATTGGCGATAATTAAATCCGGGTTCAGCAATCGGATTTTTTCGACATCAAGCTGTTTAGTCCCTCCTACTTTCGTTGTTGAATTAAACCTATCAGCCGGATGGATACAAAATTTAGTAATGCCTATCACCTCAGCGTTTAAGCCAAGGTAAAAAAGCAATTCTGTTTGTGAAGGGACAACGGATATGATCCGCTTAGGGATTCCGGAAAGTTCAATCTTTCGGCTTAGCTGGTCCCGGAATACCGGCATGTTAAAACGCGTTCTTTTCGCCTTTAAACACGTTCCATACGGTCAGGAAGATAATCTTCATGTCCAGCAGGAACGACCAATTTTCAAGATACCAAACGTCGGCCTCCACACGTTCAAGCATAGCCTGTGTGGTTTGAGTTTCGCCCCTCAGGCCTGACACCTGCGCCCAACCTGTAATACCGGGTTTAAGAAAATGCCTTACCATGAAAGTATCAATAAGCTGCGAATATTGCTGCGTATGGCTAATCATGTGCGGCCTTGGGCCTACTACAGACATATTGCCTAATATTACGTTAAAGAACTGTGGCAATTCGTCGATACTTGTTTTACGGATAAATGCCCCGGATTTGGTTATACGTGAATCACCGCGTGTAGCTTGTTTTTTATCCGAATCGTGATTTACCCGCATGCTACGGAATTTATAGCATTTAAATGGCTTATTGTCCCTGCCCGAGCGCTCCTGTACAAAGAATATCGGCCCTTTTGACTCAAGCTTTATAATGATGGCTAAAATGGGGAATAACCAGCTAAAAATAAACAGGATCACAAATATTGAAAAACAGATATCAAACAAGCGTTTGATGGAGCGGTTCAGCATGTTTTCCAAAGGTTCGGGCCTTACGGATATAACCGGAATATGACCGAAGCTTTGTATAAAAGTTGGCTTTTTAGCGTAGTCGTAATATTCCGGCACAAATTTAAACCTGATCAGGTTTTTATCCGCATCCAGCATCAACTGCTCTATTTTCTCGGCTTCAGAGTTCGGTAGGGTACAAAATATTTCATCAACTTTATTATTGAGTACATAGCTTATACAATCATTAGTGCCGCCTAAATAAAGGCTTTGATCAAGTACGCTCTCTGATGCATCATCAAAAAAGCCAATAAGCCTATATCCACGTTCGGGGTTTTGTTTAAAAAAGCTATGCAGGTCTGACCCGATGCGGCCCCCGCCTATAATGATCACAGTACGTGTATCAATAAGCGTTGCGCGATCGCTTTTACGGATACTCAGGAATATTAACTTCCATAAACCAAGCAGGAAGCCGAATAATGCCAACGAATAAAAAAGGTATTCACGTGTTATAAAATACGCTTTGGTGCCTATCAATATAATGATAGTAAAGCAAATAAAGCTTACAAACAGCAGGTAAGTTTTAATTACGCCGCGATAAGTTTTAATTGAATCTTTATTCAGAACATGTTCATAAAGCCCGGTGATATTAGCTGATAGCAGCCAAATTAAATTAAAAACTAACACAATAGGCAGGTACTGCCTGTTGTTAATCCAAAAAATATATGAGCGGTCTTCGATGAAGTAAGAAATTACCATGCTCATATTAAGTATAATATAATCAATGGTAAGGTTCACTGCTTTAATAAAAGTAGCGTATCTGTGAATCATGTATATGTGCTTATGTAGTATGCAACCCTGCTAAAATTACTATAAATTATTTACTAATAACAATGTCATAATTAAATGAAGACACGGTTACGAATGTATTATTTCCACAGCCACAAAATTAGAAATTAAGAAATTTATTCAAAATGAATTCTCTGTTAACAGTAAGAAAAAAATGATTTTCTATGTGAAAAAACAACTGTAAAAACAACACTTACAACCGTCCGCTTACAACATCCTTGTTTAAAATGCCTTTTATATCATAAATTACCGATGATGGTTTATGTTTTAAGCTTGCATAGTCTAAATCATAAAACTCGCGATGTGCCACAGCCATAACAATGGCATCGTAAGCGCCGCTTAGCTGTCGGTAATTTTTCAATGTAGAGATGCCATATTCTCTTTTTACCTCATCCGGGTCAGCCCATGGATCATATATTTCACAGGTTGCGTCAAAACCATCAAATCCCTTAATAATATCAATTACCCTGGTGTTACGAACATCCGGGCAATTTTCCTTGAACGTAAAACCGAGCACAAGGATCTTTGAGTTTTTTACCGAAATATCATTCTTTACCATCAGTTTAATAACTTCAAGGGCAACGTACGAACCCATACCATCATTAAGCCTTCGCCCAGCCAGGATAATTTCGGGATGATAACCCATTTGCTGGGCTTTTGCTGCAAGATAATACGGATCGACTCCTGTGCAGTGCCCGCCTACAAGGCCTGGTTTAAAATTCAGGAAATTCCACTTGGTACCTGCCGCCGCCAAAACCGCATAGGTATCAATATCCATAATGTTGAATATTTTGGCGAGTTCGTTTACAAAAGCGATATTGATATCGCGCTGCGAATTTTCGATCACCTTACAAGCTTCTGCAACTTTAATGGCGGGGGCTTTATGTGTTCCTGCTTTTACTATTGACTGGTATAGGCTGTCAATAAAATCCGCAGCCTCAGGCGTTGAGCCCGATGTTACTTTTAAAATATTGGTCAACGTATGAACTTTATCCCCCGGATTTATACGCTCGGGTGAGTATCCTGCAAAAAAATCACTGTTATACTGCAAACCTGATTCTCTTTGTAAAACAGGCACACAAACATCCTCAGTTACACCGGGATAAACTGTTGATTCATAAATAACCACATCCCCCCTCTTCAATACACCTGCTATTGATTTACTTGCTTTGATAAGCAGGCTTAGATCGGGCCGGTTGTGCTGGTCGGTAGGTGTTGGTACGGAAACAATATAAACATTACAGGAAGCAATGTCTGTTATCTGCGATGTGAAAGTAAGTCCCTTGCTTTCATCCTTTAAATTTAAAACTGCGGATAGTTCGTCGCTACTGGTTTCAAGGGTACGGTCAAACGCGTTATTTAGCTCGTCAACCCGGCTTTGTTTAATATCGAAACCTTTTACAGGACATTTTTTGGCGAATTCCACAGCAAGGGGCAATCCCACATAGCCAAGACCTATTATTGCAATATGAATATTTGCAGGAGCCTGAAATTTATTAGTGATCGAATTTGATTGATCAGACATTTAATTTAACACGGTAGAATATGATAGATACCGGTAAAGATAATCAAATATTACCGAAATAGGCAATTCAAAACCATAGCATTACTGAATTCACTGCCTAAAGGATCACTAAAATGTTCATCATTTATAAATCCGGAAAATAAAAAAATGTCTTGGAAGAAACGAAATTGACCTAAATACAGGTAGAATAAGTAAATTACGGCCTATGTAAGGCTTTTTAATAACGATTTCCAATAAAATGAGAGTCCAGTTTTTTCTTGTTGTAATACCAGTAGTCATTCTTTTATTGATAATCTTGAATATTTTGTTTTTCTACTTATTTATTCGAATAGCAGTAAAACGATGCGTTGAGCCATATTTAAATAGTAAAGGCTATACTTTGGTTAATTACAAATGGGCGGGTTTTTGGGATACAGGTGATTTTAAAAATGAACAATTGAGTTTCGCCCTATTCAAAACCGGCCCAAAGTCTATATCCATTTTCTCGTATGTTTACTTTAACGATTTATATATAACCAAGAGAACGACCATTAAAATAGATCTTGTCGGTTTATCAATCGTGAAAGTAACTTATAGTAACAATATTTAACAATCTAAAAATAAGCAATTCAAATTCTTGAAGGCTATTTTCAGGCCGTATATATCTGGTAAACACCTGTTATTGATCGGCTTTGTGCAGAACCTACCAGTAAGGTGGTGATTTTTTTTTCAAGCATTAACTGCTCGGCATAGCCCACAAATTCATGCTCATCAATAATAACCGGGTTAACGGTCATGATTTCGGCGATGGTTAAGGTTGATGTATCAGGGTGTTTAAGCAAGGCCCGGCGAAGGTCGCCATCTGTAACCACCCCCTTAATCCGGGACGCGTCACCTACTATAACCATACCTAACCTACCTTCGGACATGCGCAGTAACAGGTCCATAAATGAAGCTTCCTCATTAATAAAAGGAAGCTTATCAGTCCGCATCAGGTCTTTAACCTTTACCAGCAGTTTGCGCCCAAGGCTACCGCCCGGATGAAAACGTGCAAAATCATGCTGCTGAAAGTTTCGCGACTCCATTAACGCTATCGCCAGGGCATCGCCCATAACCAGCGCCGCGGTAGTTGATGATGTAGGCGCCAGCTCGAGCGGGCAAGCCTCCCTTTCAACTTTTATATTAAGGTGATAACTGCAGTTTTTGGCAACGGTTGATATAGGATTACCTGTTATACCAATCATCACATTTTTATTCCATTTTAAATAAGGAATAAGTTTCAGCACCTCGTCGGTTTCGCCCGAATAGGATATCAATAAAACAATATCATTAGGGCCTACCATGCCTAAATCGCCGTGAAAAGCCTCTCCCGGATGTAAAAAAAAGCTCGGTGTACCTGTACTGGCCAATGTGGCAGCTATCTTTTTACCGATAAGCCCCGATTTGCCAATGCCAATAACAACCAGCTTTCCTGTTGATTTTAATATGGCATCAACAACCCTTGCAAACTCATCATCAATTGAGCAGGCTACCTGCTGCAGCGACTCTATTTCAATATCAAAAACCCTTTTTGCAATATCTTTCATGGATCCGGACATTCAGAACAAAAACTTACCCTACTAATGGTGCTAAAACCTTATCCAGTTCGTGCAGCTTAACCATGTTAGGGCCATCGCTCAGGGCATTATCAGGGTCGGGATGCGTTTCTAAAAAATAGCCATCGGCTCCAAAAGCCTTTGCTGCCAGCGCCATCATGGGCACAAAAGTACGGTCGCCGCCGGTTTTTCCTCCTGCGCCGCCCGGGCGCTGAACCGAATGGGTACAATCCATACAAACCGGGTGGCCAAAAGCTTTCATATCGTAAATATTCCTGAAATCGACAGCTAAATTATTATAGCCATACATATTGCCCCGCTCGGTTAATATCACCTGGTTATTGCCGGCTTCAATAACTTTTTGAGCCGGATAAAACATATCATGCCCCGAAAGGAACTGGGCTTTTTTTACGTTGACAATTTTACCGGTTTGAGCAGCCGCAACCAGCAGATCTGTTTGCCGGCATAAAAACGCAGGGATCTGCAATATATCGGCAACCTCGGCTACAATAGCTGCCTGGAATGGCTCATGAATATCAGTAGTAACCGGTAAACCAAAACGCTGCTTAACATTCATCAGCATTTCCATGCCTTTCTCTAATCCAGGGCCGCGGTATGAATGAATAGATGTGCGGTTGGCTTTATCAAATGACGATTTAAAGATTACCGGCACATTGTATTTCTGCCCGGCTTCGGCTACTTTTTCGGCAACAGTATATAATAACTCCTGGCTTTCCATTACACAGGGGCCAAGAATAAAGAACGGCTTTTGGCTTATTTGTTCAAACAGCATATTGTTAGGATCTATTTATCAGCCACAAAGATGATGATTTTTTTGAGAATCGTACAGAAGGGCCATTTCACTCCCGGGCAAACGCACATAAATAGGGTTAACAGGGTTAACACTTTTTTAAAATATTACTTACAAGATATTCATAATCAAATATTTATTTTTTTGAGGGGTTACACTACGCTAATGTTTTTGAGTGCTTAGGCAAGTCCGAATATTTAAATGTTAGCCCTGTACTTCTCCCCCTTTTTATCTAAAAATAAAAATATTAAAAAATTTGCGTAAGCGATTGCTTACATATGATTTTGTAAGCAATCACTTACATATTATATTTGATCTAGATGAGACGAGATGTTTTCCAGGCCATTGCCGATCCAACCCGCAGGGATATCATTAACCTGATAGCCTTTAAACCCATGAACCTGAATGCCATAGCGGATAACTTTGATGTGAGCCGCTCCGCTATATCCCAGCATATAAAAATTTTAACCGAATGCGGTCTTATAGCCATTAAGAAACAGGGCCGGGAACGGTATTGCGAACCCCGGTTGAAACAGCTTGATGAGGTAGCTCAATGGGTTGAGCGCTACCGCAAGGTTTGGGAAGAAAAATTTGACGCGCTCGACAATCTGCTCGAAGAATTAAAAAACAATGATAAACCTTTAAAATAATCAATTATGACGAAGCAATTCTGGATCAATCTGCCTGTAAAAAATGTAAATGTATCAAAAGAGTTTTTCAGCAAACTCGGCTTTCGGTTTAATTCGCAATTTGGTAACGGTCCAAATTCTGCAGCTATGCAGGTTGGCGAAAAGGATGTTACCGTAATGCTTTTTGACGAAAGCACATTTAAAGGCTTTGTTGAAAACTGTGGTCTTGCGGATACGGCCAAGGGAGTTGAAGTTCTGCTGTCTATCGACGCGGAAAGCAAGGAAGAAGTTGATGAACTGGCTCAAAAAGCTATCGAAGCCGGTGGAAAAAGCAATCACAAGCCCCGGGAAATGGATGGCTGGATGTACGGCTGCCTGTTTACCGATCCTGATGGCCATAGCTGGAATGTGCTGCACATGGATATGAGCAAAATGCCAGGGAGATAAAAAATCATTTTGTCGCTAATGCCCCCTTATCTCGTCGTTTTTGGACACTATTAGCCCTTGCCAGGGCAGGTAACTTTGAGATATCAAAAGCAACAAATTTTTAATCAATAAAAAACAGAAACCATGGCAACATTTAAAGCAACCCAGAAAGTAACCCCTTTTTTATGGTTTAACGGCAACCTTGAAGAAGCATTGAAATTTTATACTTCGGTATTCAAAAACTCCGAAAGCGAAGTAAGCTCGCTTACCGATCCCGGCAATGGTCGTAAAATGTTAGTTGGAACATTTCGTATCGAAGACCAGCAGTTTTTAGCTTTAGATGGCGGACCGATGTTCAATTTTTCGCCGGCTACATCATTTTACATCAACTGCAAAACCCAGGAAGAAATTGATTACCTGTGGGAAGCACTGCCTGCAGGCGGCGGCAAAACCAGTCAGTGCGGCTGGCTCGACGATAAATTCGGTGTTACCTGGCAAATTGTCCCTGAAGTTATGAGCGAGTTACTTTATAACAACGAAAATCCTGAAAAAGCCAAAAAAGTTATGGCTGCCATGATGAAGATGACCAAAATGGATATCAAGCTTTTGCAGGAAGCTAACGATAACGATTAATCAATTACCTAAATAAAAACACCATGATCACCACAAAAAATCAAACAGAAATTAAGGCCGAACCCGGCAAGCAGGAGCTTTTTATAACCCGCGAATTTGAAGCACCGCGTGAGCTTGTTTTCAGAGCTTTTACTGATCCCGAACTGATTGTTAGATGGCTGGGCCCGCGCGAACTTAAAATGCGCATAGATCAATTTGACTGCCGTAGCGGAGGCGCTTACCGTTATATCCATACCGACCCTGCCGGTAATGATTATGGCTTTCATGGTGTGATCCATGATGTAACCGCGCCTGAACGTATCATCCAAACATTTGAGTTTGAAGGATTGCCCGAAAGTGGTCATGTAACGCTTGAAACCACCAGGTTTGAAGCACTACCAGGCAACCGTACAAAAGTGACTGTACAATCTGTTTTCCAATCGGCGGCCGATCGTGACGGCATGCTGCAATCGGGCATGGAACGCGGGGTAAATGATTCGCACTGGCGTTTGGATGAGCTTTTTGAAGCGGGAGAAATAAAATAGAAGCAAAA
Organism: Mucilaginibacter sp. 3215; assembly: GCF_050433785.1. NCBI lineage: Bacteria > Pseudomonadati > Bacteroidota > Sphingobacteriia > Sphingobacteriales > Sphingobacteriaceae > Mucilaginibacter > Mucilaginibacter sp. 3215. The sequence goes on along the minus strand of NZ_JBNPWO010000001.1, from coordinate 669,500 downwards.
GCCTGCATGCAGAAAGCCAAAAGCTTTTGATTATCAGCACCGGGCTTGTACTACTTACCTTTCCTGATTGCTTCAAGTATCGTTTTCATTTTTTCCTGAGCTGCGGTTGAACTGATCTCATGCTTCATAACCATCAGGCATTTACGGCAAAGGCAATCCGGGTAGGTTAAGCGAATATAATCGCGCTCCTGGTCGGTAAAGCTGATGCCCTGGCACTGACACAACAGGATGCTGCCTACTTTGCATTCAAACGGCTCTTTACACCGGGGGCAGTATTTATTTTCATGCTTTGTCATACTAAGTATAAAAAACTGCTGTGCACCTGTTACGGTACACAGCAGTAATCATTTTTAAGCAGTTACATTGCTGATAACATTCTCGCGGACAGCTTTCGCGGCTTCAACCATCTCTGTTAAGGCCTTTTGGGTTTCATCCCAGCCCCGTGTTTTTAAACCACAATCGGGATTTACCCAAAGCTGGGCATCGGGTATTACCGCCTGGGCGCGTTTAAGTAAACGGATCATTTCCTCCCTGTTGGGCACGCGCGGCGAATGGATATCATATACACCGGGGCCAATTTCGTTAGGATACTTAAAATCAGCAAAAACATCCAGCAGCTCCATTTGTGAGCGCGATGTTTCTATTGTGATCACATCGGCATCCATATCGGCTATGCTTTTAATGATGTCATTAAACTCCGAATAGCACATATGCGTGTGGATCTGTGTACTGTCCTGAACGCCGCTTGCCGAAATCCTGAAAGCTTTAACTGCCCAGTCGAGATAATTTACCCTGTCATCCCTGCGAAGCGGTAATCCTTCACGAATGGCCGGTTCATCTATCTGGATGATCTTGATACCGGCGCTTTCCAGGTCACAAACTTCATCACGAATGGCCAATGCTATCTGCGTACAGGTTTCGGAACGGGGCTGGTCATTGCGCACAAACGACCATTGCAAAATAGTTACCGGGCCGGTTAACATACCCTTCATCCATTTTGAGGTTAGTGATTGCGCATAAGCCGACCATTTTACCGTCATAGGCTGTGGCCTTGATACATCGCCATAAATAACCGGTGGCTTAACACAGCGGCTGCCATAGCTTTGCACCCAGCCATTTTGTGTAAAGGTAAAACCGGCCAGTTGTTCGCCAAAGTACTCAACCATATCATTACGTTCAAACTCGCCATGTACCAGCACATCCAACCCTATTTCTTCCTGCCATTTTATAGCCTTTTCAGTTTCGGTAGCTATCAGTTTATTATACTCCCCCAGGCTTATCACGCCTTTTTTCAATTGGGCACGCCAGCTTCGTACTTCGGCGGTTTGCGGGAACGAACCAATAGTTGTGGTGGCAAAAAGCGGCAGGTTAAGCAGTTGCTGCTGCTGTTCTTTGCGTGCAGGAAAAGCACTTATACGCTTTGCATCATTTTCGGTGATGGCGCTTACACGCTGTTTAACCGCTGGGTTATGGATCAGTGCAGATGTTCGGCGGGCCTCGTTTGCCTGCCGGTTTTTTGCCAGTTGATGCAGGCTGCTATCGCTCACCACATCTTCCGATAAGTTGCTCAGCAATACCACTTCGTTTATTTTCTGCCGCGCAAAAGCCAGCCACTGCTTAATTTCGGGAGTAAGCACTTCATCGTTGGTTTCATTTTGCAGATCGCATGGCGAATGGATCAATGAGCATGAAGGGGCTATCCAAACGCGGTCGGCGCCTAATTTATCCTTCGCATTCTTTATAATGACCAGCGAGTTAACAAAATCATTTTTCCAGATATTGCGCCCGTCAACAACACCTAAAGAAAGGATAGTTTTTTGGGGCAGATGCTCCATTACTTCATTCAATTGCTGAGGCGCCCGCACCAAATCGACATGTAAAACATCAACAGGTAAAGTTGCCGCTAATTGAGTGTTATCGCCCAGGCGTTCAAAATAAGTTGCCAAAACTATCTTCAGGAAAGGAAATTCTTTCCTCAATTGCTTATAGGTATCTTTAAATACCTCCTGTTGTTTTTCGCTTAAATCAAGCGCTAAAAACGGCTCATCAAACTGGACCCATTCGGCACCCAAAGCTTTAAGCTTATTCAGGATATCAAAATAAACAGGCAGCAGATTTTTGATCAGGTCTACCCTATCGAAACCAGCCTCTTTCTCTTTGCCCAACAACAGGTACGATACAGGCCCGATCAACACCGGCTTGCTAACGATGCCCAATTGTTTAGCCTCATAAAACTCATCGATAACTTTGGTGGAGAAAAGTTTAAACTGCTGGTCTTTATAAAACTCGGGTACTATGTAATGGTAATTGGTATCAAACCATTTGGTCATTTCCATGGCTACCACATCCAATCCATCTTTTTGATAGCCGCGGGCCATAGCAAAATACAGATCGAGCTCGGTATTGCCTTTTTGACTGATCACTTCATGATAGCGTTTAGGAATAGCGCCAAACATCAGTGAATGATCAAGCACCTGGTCATAAAATGAAAAATCATTTGATGGGATGAGGTCGATCCCGGCTTCTTTTTGCAGCAGCCAGTTTTCTTCCCTGATGTATTTACCCACGGTAAGCACATTTTTTACGCCCGTTTTGCCTGCCCAGTAGTTTTCGCAGACTTTTTTTAATTCGCGCCGGCTACCAATACGCGGGTAACCTAAATTTTGCGTTAGCATTTCTTTTAATTGATTAAATGAATAAATCGGTTAAAAGCCCTTTCAGCTAAGCTTCGTAATGTTTTATGATATGTAAAATATGGAGAGAATATATGGTCACAGTCTGTCATAACGGGCCATGGACCCAAACAGGCAAGTAATCATAACCCAGACCAAGCTTCATACCGCGAAAGCATTGTCAATTCAGTATTAGGCAGGTCTCCTGACTTGTAACATTTTTGCCGTCCTTCCCATCCCCATTCATCAGGACAGTGGACATTACTGGCAAAAACCTTTGTGTTACTTACAGTTGCGCGACAGTTCGTGATTTACACACGATTCCCTATTAATCTACAATTAAGTAAAACCTATACCGGTTGATGAAGTAAAGTAAAGAACTTATCGGGGCAAATATAATGATCTGCCGGCTGAATATTCAGGTTATTTCTTGGTTAAATTGTAGGTTATACCATGGCCAATAAACGCGTAAACCTATAAAGCGTTGAATTGTACCATACCAGATGCAAACTGATCCTTACCTTTGGCAGCTTCTATATGGATCAGAAAACACATTCAAACCTTCCGGGCTTTGGCTGGGCGGTATTAACTACCAGTCTGGCCTTTGTAGTAGCACAACTTGATGTTTCTATCGTTAATATTGCACTACCTGAAATTGCAAAAGCATATCATGCGGGTATCAGCACCCTGCAATGGGTAATTGACGCATACACGCTTGCATTTGCAGTACTCATGCTGTCGGCAGGTAGCCTCGGCGACCTATTAGGATCAAAAAAGATCTTCCAGATTGGCATGATCATTTTCGGTATTGCATCAGCAGGATGCGGTTTGGCCCCTGATGCAATTACGCTTATCATTTGCCGTGTGGCCCAGGGAATTGGGGCTGCTATGATGATCCCAAGCTCGCTTGCATTGCTCAATCACCAGTTTGCACATACACCACAAACACGCACGCGGGCCGTAGGCTTGTGGACAGCTGCCGGAAGCGCTGCCATGGCGGCAGGCCCCACCATTGGTGGCTTCCTGATAGCATTCAGCAGTTGGCGTTTCATTTTTATTGTTAACATCCCAATCTGCATAATTGGTTATATCCTGAGTTTTAAAATGGCGCAAATGACAAAAACAAGCAAGAGGAGTTTTGATTTGCCCGGACAACTCACCTGGATGCTATCAGTCACCACACTCATTAGTGTAATTATTGAAATACCCCGGCTTGGATTAGGCCATGTACTAATCTGGGGAGGGCTTATTTTGAGTTTATTGATTTTCGGTCTTTTTTTATGGATTGAAGGCAAAACAGCACATCCAATGCTGCCATTCCATCTGTTCAAGTCAGCGAGGTTTAATGCACTTTTAATACTCGGTGCGGTTTTAAACGGATCTTACTATGGCAGCGTTTTTATTTTAAGCCTTTATCTGCAAAAAGTACTAAACTATCCATCCATTATGGCCGGGCTGGCATTTCTTCCGCTTACTGTAGGCTTTGTGATCTCCAATGTGATTAGCGGCCGCATCGTTAACCGCTACGGCATCCGTAAACCTATCATTGTTGGCCTCATCATGTTTGCCGCCGGCTTTGCGGGTTTATTCATAGCTCACGAGCATACCCCATATCTTGAACTATTCCTGCCTTTCCTGGTTATCCCGATGGGTATGGGCCTTGCTGTACCAGCCATGACCAATGGTATTTTATCAAGTGTAGATAAAACATTATCAGGAACTGCCTCGGCTATATTAAACACGGCAAGGCAAACAGCGGGTGCCATAGGTGTAGCCGTTTTTGGTGCAATGGCTGCAGGAGGCACACTGGCCATTTTAGGCGCCGTATCCAAAAGCGCAGCCATATCCATCGGCTTAACCGCTTTCGCCATGTTATTAATTGTAAAAGGACTAAAAAGATAAAACTGCTGATATCACACACCAAAATGGAAGCCGATAATTCCTTACCGGCTTCCATTATTCCATCATAAAGTTATATGAAACCAGGGAATCTTATTCCTTATACAACAGCTACCTCAGCAGCTAAAATAACAGCCGCTTCTTCTTGTTTTTGGTGCGAAGCCCTCGCTTTGATGAAAAGCACCAGTGTAACAACAGCCAGTATCGCGAACGATAAATAAGCGGTTCCTAATAACTGCTGATTTTTGATAGCCATAATATTTACAATTCCATAGCTAAAAAATGAAGTGATAATATAAAGTGAGCCGCCGGTCACGCCGCTTGCAATACCTGCATTTTTTGAAAACCGGCCTAAACAGTAAGCAAATATATTATTGAATATAAAGCCCGATAACAGGTGAACCAATGCTGTAAAGGCCATCAGCGTAAATAAATTTGTTTTAATCCCTGCTGTAAACACCATTAAAGCGGCAAAGCCTAATTGCAGGGCAAGCGCTACCGATACTTTTTTGATAAGCGGTTTCCTGATGAGGGTTTTTGAAATAATACCGCCCGCCATCAATGATACCCCCGAAAGCAGCGAGCAATAACCGGTTACCACAGGCGACAAATGAAATACATGCTCAATTATAAAAGGGCTGCTCATACCATACACCACCAGCATGGCATAGCTCAGGGAGATCAGGATGAGGCCCAGGGAAAAATCACGGGTTTTAATGGTAGCCAGGTAAACCTGCAGAATACTTTTAGCCTTAAACGGGTGATAATTTTTCAATGATTCACCACCGTATGCCAACTCTAAAACAAGTAGCGAAAGAGTGGCTATCCCCAGGAAAAGGAAGTTGGATTCCCAGCCAAAAGCAGCTTCAAGGTAACCTCCAATAAAGGGTGCTACAATAGGCGCGGTTGCCCAAATGATAGAAAAAAGGCTGGTATAATGTTTAAGCTGCTCGCCCGAGTACATATCTACAAAGTATGCCCTCTTCCCTACTACAATAAGCGCTACCGTGATGCCCTGCAAAATACGCATTGCATAAATAAGCTCAATATTATGGCAGATAGCTATGACAAAACTTGCAAATGCAAACACCAGTAAAGAGACAGTACCGATACGGTACCGGCCAAAACTATCAAGCAAGCTGCCAACAAACAATTGACTAACGCCCGAACTGATCATAAACGCGATGAGCGAAAGCTGAACAGCCGAATTATTAACAGCTAATTCCCTGGCCATAGAGGGCAGGGAAGGTATATAAATATCAGTTGCAAAACCCGAAAGCGGGATCAGCGCGAACGCTAAAACTGTGCTGATGCCCCTGTGGTGTTCTTTTATAAGTTTCATAGCTTAATGTTAAAATTTAACAGATCGTAAAAACAGTATTGTGATCCGTTTTTTATTAAAACAAAAGTAGACTAATTGGTTTATTAAATAAAACCATTCAGTCTGCTTTTAGCCATATTTACATTACTGTGTCAATCGCTGTTTAATCGGCTTTATAAATACACGTATTCATAAGATCAGTGTAAAAAAAATCACCTTAAAGTTATACAATTACAAAACGGATATGAAAATAAAATACTAATTAACAGCCATTTACAAATAACAAAACACACAATTAATTTCAACAGCAATCAACCGATTTTATTTTTTTAAACCATTTAGTCTATATTTGCATAGTAAATAACTGAAGATGAACAAAGGCGAGCAAAAAAGGCAATTCATTATTGAGCAGGCAGCGATTTTATTTAATGAGAGGGGAATTGCCGGCACTTCGGTTGATGAGGTACTTGAAGTTGCCAATACCAGTAAGGGATGTTTTTATGGCCATTTTGAAAGCAAAGACGAACTGGCACAAGCCGCTGTTGATTACCTTTTAGGAAAACTAAACGACAGAAGGAACAACACAGTAAGCAAACATAAAACTGCCATTGCCAAGATCAATGCCGCTTTAGACAACAGCAAAAATCCATTGAAAAGCTATATTGAAGGCGGCTGCCCGATAGTTAATTTTTCGACAGAGACGGATGACACTAACCCGGCCATCAAAAAAAAGTTAAAAGACATGGTTGATACCGCAATAACAACCTATGCCAATATTATTCAGGACGGAATTGATAATGGGGAACTCTCAAACGCCATAAATCCCGTTGAATTTGCAACCCGGATGATGCTTTCGATAGAAGGCGGCAACGCGATCTGCAGGGTATTAAACAGCACAAAACCAATGCAGATCATGATCAAAAGCCTGAAAACTGAACTGGCATCATATGCCCTGGAAAAAGCATAAACACACTAAGGCTTCGCGATAGCTTCATTGATCAATTGTTCGGCCTGCACACTCCCCGGGCCCGGAGCATCAAAGCTGAGCATCTTGCCTTCTTTATCAATCAGTATATATTTTGGAATTGCATAAGCTATGTATGATTGTGCAACTGTACCGTCTTTGTCATAAAGCTGCAGCCAGTCCGGCTTTTCTTCTTTGAGTGCATTTCGCCACTCCTTTTCTCCATCATGTACGGCGATACTAACAAAAGCAACCTGCGGATTAGCTTTGAACTTGTCGCTTAGTTTTTTATATGCAGGCATCTCCTGGCGGCATGGCCCGCACCAGCTGGCCCAAAGGTCAATATAAATAACTTTTCCTTTAAAATCGGCCAGGTTAAAAACCTTGCCACGGTCGCTGGGCAAAGTAAAAGCCGGGGCCGGTTTCCCAATTTGCACGTGCATCAGATGTAACTTTTTTTCGGTAAAATTACCGGCGATGTTATTTTTTAAAGCCGGGTTACTTATTGCGTCAATGAATACACGCATCTCCTTTTGGGCTATATTCAATTTTTCAAGAGAGTTAGCACTACCAATTCTTTTTTCAACGTGTCGGTTCAGATAATAGTCCCTAACCTTACCGGTAAAAAGCTGTTTGATTTTGCCAAGTGTGTACCCGGGCTGCTTCACCGATGCCGAATCGCGCAGCAGATCCAGCCGCTGTTCATAGGCATAATAAAGTGGTAAAACCCATGATTTATAATCTTCTGATACTAAATATTCGTCATGCGGTATACCTTTTGAAAATGCTGAGGGGGTGTTTTTTGATACCAGCTCCCGCATCCGCGCTGCATTGTATTTACTCAAATCAAGGTGCTGAAGCAGCATGTAAAAATTTAAGCTTTGATTATCTAAATCAATCATTTCCTTAAACGTATTGAAATATTGATCCTGCTTTGCCGGCTTGTTGAACACAACATTTAGTAACGAATCTTCCAACGTTTTACTTTTTTTAAGGAATTGGATTAACTCATCGGTCTTTAGTTCATACCACGCTGTTTTGTCGTTCCGGGCTACCAGGATTGAATCTAATTTTACACGGTATTGATTGGTTTCGGCACCTATACCGGTTATCTTTTTAGTTTTCGACAGGTTGACGTAATTAATGGCATCACCGGTTATATGGAGATCATAGCCTGGTGCTACATAGATCCGGTTGATTTGGGTATTGTTTTGTTGGATGCTGGTGCGTTGAGGCTTTACTATCTTGTACGTTTTTAAATAAAACTCACCCGAATCATTAAGCCTGATGGTATCCATAAGCAATTTGCCGCTGGCATCTTCAAAAAAGATCTTCAACATCTTTTCGGCCGAATTGCTGAGCTTTCCCTGGATAACAAGTGGTTGAACCGGGTTTTGAGCTACTCCCCTGCCGATAAAATAAAATGAAAGCAGGAACAGGATCATTTTTTTCATAGATGTAACTGGTAGGTTTAAACAAATATAAAGTTCAGCGACCAATTTCAATATAACTTTTGGATTTAGTTTGCGTGTTATCCCAACCCTGAGGCAGGCAGAACTAACGATGGTTCAAAAATGAAAAACATAGTCCCATCAGCTTTGCCAATCATAAAAAAACAAAAAAATTTGATAAAATGCTAAATCGATTTAATTATATTAGTCGAACCAATTTATCTACTTAATGCAACCAGGAAAAACCAACCTGCCCCTCACCAATTAATCAATGAAATCTTCATGAAACACCTTCTGATTCTAACTTTATCTCTAACTATCATTCTCTCATCACAAAACAGTAATGCCCAGCCTGTTCATAAAGCCGCAGAGGAAAAGACATGGAATGCACAATGGATCTCCGTGCCTAACATCACCGGAAACGAATACGGTATTTATTATTTCCGTAAAAGCATTGAGCTGACCAACAAACCGGCCAGCTTTGTTATTCATGTATCGGCCGATAACCGTTACAAATTGTATGTAAACGGCACATTGGTATCATTAGGCCCGGCAAGGGGCGATACTTTTTATTGGAACTATGAAACCGTCGACCTTGCGCCCTATCTCGTAGCCGGTAAAAATACCGTAGCTGCTTTAGTGTGGAACGAGGCTCAATACCGCCCTGAAGCGCAGATCAGTGTCCGCACAGCCTTTATTATACAAGGCAATTCATCAGCCGAAGAGATCCTTAACACCAATAACACCTGGAAAAGCATTCAGGACAAAGGCTATCAGCCCATCTGGGGCTATTTCGCTGCCAGCACCGGCGAAATGGTGGATCTGAATAAAAGCATTATGAACTGGTACTCACCTAACTTTGATGATAGCAGCTGGCCAAAGGCAGCTAACCTCTTCGGCGGGCAATTAAAGGGCCGGTGGGATGGGTTCGGATGGCAATTGGTACCATCCTCAATTCCGCACCAGGAATTAATTTATGAGCGGATCCCCGTTGTACGTAAAGCCTCCGGGATAGATGTTCCCCCGGCTTTTCCGGGCACTAAAACACCGCTTACTATTCCTGCAAATACTACAGTTACCATGCTGCTTGATCAAACGCATCTTACCAACGCCTATCCTACCATTAATTTCAGCGGTGGGAAAGATGCCAGGATCTCCTTAAGTTATGCCGAATCGCTTTTTGATAATTTAAGCAAATATGGAATGCGCAAAGGCAACCGTAACGATGTGGAGGGCAAGGATTTTTCGGGCAGAAATGATAGTTTGATCTCCAATGGCAGCAAAGGACAATCATATACTACGCTCAACTTCCGTACTTTTAGGTACATCCGCTTAATTGTGCATACACAAAACGAGCCTTTGGTTATTGATGACCTGTATGGCACCTTTACCGGTTATCCATTTAAGCAACGTGCCGTTTTCAATACCGATAATAAGGAAATAAAACAGATGCTCGATATTGGCTGGCGTACGGCCCGGCTTAATGCATTTGAAACTTATACAGATTGCCCTTATTATGAGCAACTGCAATACATCGGCGATACCCGTATCCAGGCCATGATATCCTATTACTATAGCGGCGATGACCGGCTGGCCCGCAATGCCATTAACCTGATGGACCATTCCCGTTTAACAGAGGGCGTTACCCAAAGCCGTTACCCTACGCATGATACCCAAATTATTTCAACTTTTTCATTATGGTACATAGGCATGCTGTATGATTACTGGATGTACCGCAATGACAGTAATTTTATTAAGGATAAGCTGGATGGCGAACGGGCAGTATTAAAGTTTTTCAGCCAATACCAACAAGCTGATGGCTCATTAAAAAACACCCCTTACTGGACTTTTGTGGATTGGGCCAGCGGCAAAAACTGGGATATAGGCTCGCCGCCAAAAGGCACCGACGGCAGTTCGGCCATTATTGATTTGCAATTACTTTGGGCTTATGAGTGGGCTGCCGCTATGGAAACAAAAATTGGCATGCCCGGTTATGCCACTTTATACCACAAAGAAGCTGCTAAGCTTAAGCAAACTATTCAACGCAAATATTGGGACCCGGCAAAAATGCTGTATGCCGATACATGGGACAAGAAACAATTTTCGCAGCATGCCAATTCATTAGCCATACTTACAGGCATGGTAAAAAACGCAGATCTGCCTGTGTTATCTAAACGGTTATTAACCGATACCTCATTGACCCAATGCACCATTTATTTTAAATATTACCTGCACCAGGCATTGGTAAAAGGTGGTTTAGGTAACGATTATATGAACTGGCTGGATATCTGGCGCGAGAATATTAAAATGGGCTTAACCACCTGGGCCGAATATTCCGACCTTAAATATAGCCGTTCAGATTGCCATGCCTGGGGAAGCAGCCCCAATATTGAATTCTTCAGGACAGTTTTGGGTATTGACAGCTATTCGCCCGGATTCAGCAAGATCAAGATCGAACCTCATTTGGGAACAATGACCAATGTGAGCGGCGAGATCCCACACCCTAACGGTAAGGTTGCAGTAGCTTATGCTTTAGAAAATAAAAAGTGGAAAATAAAAATCAGCTTACCACAGCGCACATCAGGCATATTGGTCTGGAAAACAAAATCATACCCGCTTAAAGCTGGTGAAAATGTGATGGTTATTTAAGAAACTCTAAGACTTACGAAGTTTTAAAAACTTCGTAAGTCTGGATTTCATTATTAAAACTACTTTAATTAAGCAAATGCCTTTCGTCCTGCCTTAAAATCATTTGTTCCCTGCCGCTTAGCAGCACCATAATAAATAATCCAAGTAAAATACAAACAACCACACCAAAATTGGCTGTAAGTATACTTGAACTTACATTTCTTTGTCCGCTTTGCAGCAGGCGGTTGCTCTCGCCAACCTGTATCGCTATCAGTTGATCAAGCGATTTAAGGGCCTGATTAAAAACATACTCTGCATTATTCAGGCCAGCTTCCTGCTGCTGCAGATCACGCAATTGCACACGAAAGGTCTTCCATTTTGCTGATTCTTCGCGTGTTAATTGAGTGGCCTCATATTTCTTTGCTAACGCTTCTATAGCTGCATAATTACCATTAATTTTTACCTGGACATCTGCACCAGAAACAGCTGCCAGTTTATTTTCATAAAGCCGACTGCTTATTTCATGCACAAAAGTAGCTGGCAATAAGCGGTCCTTCATAATGGATGTCAGCGTTTTATCCAATTCTTTAACATTGTCCCGGCCATTCCAGTTGGCTAATAAAAGCATAGCGGTAAGCACAGCTAAAGCCAAAACCATTCTCGCTTTATTTTTTATGATAAAAGCCCGTGTCATAACAGTAAATTTTTATTAAAGGTAAGATACAAACTGAATATTTACGAAATATCCATCTTTATAAATACTTCACTTTTACCTGCTAATATAAGGCCCTTCTAAATTAAATCACCCTTTTAATCCGGACGATGAACCCCTGATCTGGAGGTTGGTTTTAAGAATAATAGAATGTGAGGCTGTACTAAGCCCTTTAGAGTTCAATTTTTTAAGTAACACGGTAATCACATTATCCGCAATTTCTTCAACCGGCTGAGCGATAGCGGTTACCGGGGGCGAGTACAGCTTAAAAACGTCATAATCATCAAACGATATAACGGCCATATCCCCGGGTACTTTAATACCCAGCGTGTTAAATACTTTTAGCCCGCAGGTACCTACATGGTTGGTGCCAAAAACTACCGCGTCGAGATCTTGGTGCTTTTTAAAAAAGGCTGTCATCGGCTTAATGATCATTTCTTCGTCCTGGTTAAAAACAATCTCTTTAACCACCGGAGCAAAACGGCTTTCCTTCAGCGCATCCTTATAGCCCTGCATCCGGGCCAGCATTTGTGTTTGTGACGAAGCGAAAGTAACGAAGCCTATATTTTTGTAACCCTGTTGTATTAAGTGCCTGGTAGCATTATAGGTGCTGAAAAGATTATCAACCTCTACATAATCGGTATTTACTTTGGGTAAATGCCTGTCGAACATTACCACCGGCAAGCCATCCTTAAGCAGTTGCTCTACATCGTCTTCAATACCTTCGGGCGGAGCAATAATATAGCCATCCACATGCCTGTCACGAAACATACTAATCAGTTCCCTGGTTTTTTGGGTATCATTATCGGTACTGCAATAAATTATTTTGTAGCCATTTTTATAAGCTCTATCCTCAATAAGCCGGGCTATGCTGGCAAAAAAGGGGTTTGAAATATCTTCAACCATTAAACCAATGGTATTTGATTTACCGGTACGCAGGCTTTTAGCCAGGGAATTGGGTTTATAGCCCACTTCTTCCACGTATTTAGTAACGCGCTCTACCAGGTCCTCACCTATCCGTTTTTCCTTTGCACGCCCGTTCAGTATAAACGATACGGTGGTTTTAGAAACCTTTAATTCATTGGCGATATCAACAATCGATAGTTTTTTCAATGGCTTATAATTGGCTAAAATCAAATATAAAATATAATCGCTTAATAACCATGATTTATTAAGCGATTATTGGCCAAAATATAAAAATAAATCGATTAAGCTAATCTGCTCATATTCCTTTTTTATTCAGTTTAGGATAACTGATCCCAAACAAAAATATCACCATATAACAAATTATAGGCAGGTAATAAGCCGTAGCAACATTGTGATTAGCAATGAGGCCCATAACTGGCGGAAACAACCCTCCGCCTACAACTCCCATTACTATAAATGATGACGCGTTTTGCGTTTGTGAACCTAAATTTTTCAACCCCAGGCTAAATATGGTTGGGAACATAATACTGAAGAAAAAGTTGATGAACAGCAATGCAACAAATGACACCACGCCAAATCCCTGTGCTACAATAACACACATCAGGATATTGCCCAGGGCAAATATCGCCAGCAGTTTGTTTGGCGCTATGTAACGCATCAGGAAGGTGCCAATAAAACGGCCGGCCATCATCATCACCATACTTAATGAAAAATAATAGCCTGCGTGTTCATCGGTTAAATGCATGATCTCGTGACCGTAATTGATAAAAAACGCCCAGGTGCCGCCTTGTGCTGCCACGTTAAACAGTTGAGCTATGGCTGCAAAAACGAAATGCTTTTTTTTGAACAGGCTTTCCGGAATATGTCCTTCACCGGCAACCGCATATGAATCTGTTGCTACAACATGCGGATCCTGCAATGACGGCACTTTTAAAAATGAAAATGCTACGCCAACCAATGCTATCACCGCTCCTATAACAATATATAGGTGTTTAACAGATATCAGGTCGTTAGAATGCTCCTGCCCCCCTTTTAAAACAAAATAGCCGCCCAACAGCGGACCAATAACGCCGCCGACACCGTTAAAGGCCTGCGAAAAGTTAATGCGCTGGTCGCTGGTACGCTGATCGCCGAGAGAGGCAACAAATGGATGAGCAACAGTTTCGAGCGTAGCCAGGCCGCAAGCCAGGATAAACAAGGCTATCCTGAAGAAGTCAAACGATTTAGCATCAGCCGCCGGAACAAACAGGAATGCACCTGCAGCATACAGCCCCAGGCCTAAAAGCACACCGTTTTTATAACCAAATTTTTTCATGAACATACCTGCCGGGATGCCCATCACCGCGTAAGCGCCAAACAATGATAACTGTACATAAGCCGAACGCGACTTTGAAACATGTAAAACATTTTGAAAATGCTTGTTTAATGTATCGCCAAGGGTCATGGCTATGCCCCAGAGCATAAATAACGAGGTTACAAAAATGAGTACGACAAGGAACTTGCGTTCGGTGAATTTGGGTTTGGTATCCATTGTGCAGGTTTGTTTGTTAATTGGACCGGTAAATTAGTTTAAAACTTCAAGGTACCAAAGGCTTATTATTACTTTTCCGTTATTACCGGATCGTTAGAAGGCTGTACCAATAGCTTCATCTTATCCTTGCCCAGCAACGCTGCATCAAATTCAATCCTGATATCTTTTGATTCACCCTTCATCAGCGAAAAATAGTTATCATTCATTATTGCCGGCAGTATCTGTTCACCCGTGGCGGCTTTCGTTGCCTGTACACGAATGGCGAATGCAGCCGCCTTTGATGAGGACGGGTTGCTGATCTTTGCATCCACATAATACTTGCCGTTAATTTGTTTTATGGCTGATGATACCTTCAGGTTAACCTTTGGCAGTTGATTAAGGGCGGTAAAATCTGTGCGTTTATTACCCCGCCAGTAAAAATTATCTGATACCAGTTTTCCGTTTTTATCAATCAATCTTAGTTTGATGAAATGAACATCCGTAAGACCGCTGCTTTTCGGCGCGCCGCCATATACTTCAAAATCCCAAAGCGAGTAGCCCCAGCCCGATCCGCGTTGTAATCCATACATACGCACATACCGGCCTTTCACTTCATCAAAGGTAATCTGCTGAACACCGACATGCCCATCGCCGCTTTCATAAACATCTTTCCAGCTTTTAGCATCGTCAGATACCTGGATCTTGAAAGCTTTACCATATGCCTCCTCCCAGTTTAATTTAACACCGTTTATCTCTTGCTCCCTGCCAAGATCAACGTAGATCCATTCAGCATCGCTGGAATTACTGGCCCACCTGCTTCCCGGATTACCATCCGTTACAGAACCGGCCTCACCCATGGTGGTTGATGATGCAAATGCAGGTTTGTTTAGTGCCAGGTTTTCGCGGTTATCGGCAAAAGCCATGGCAAAGCAATTCAAAGCTGTATTTGATGGGGCATCAATAGTTTTTGACAGGCTGTATTGTTTTACTATTTGTCCATCACTGTTATAAACATCGGCATAAGCGGTGAGGCTGTTTTCGTCAGTACGGGTGGTGTTGATCACTTTAATAGCATTATTTACCGGGTTCCATTGAATATGCACCGGTTCGCAGGCTTTTTTAGCTCCCCAGTAGGCACCGGTGAGGTCATAATAGTAATCATAGGTTTGCCACACCAATGAAGGATAGGCCGACTGGCTCATCCAGGTCATAATACCCGAGGCATCTTCCCAAATGTTATCTTCCCAGCCCTCATACATGGCTTTATTGGTTTCGATGTTTAGCAACTGAGCTTTGCGGCAATAATCCTCGATACCCGAAGGCGCACCGTACCGGTTTTTTATACCATCGTCGTACCTGTCGGGCCCGGCATTGCCTGCGGACGGACCAAAGAAATGCAGGTTCCACATCTCATTGCGGGGCCACCATTTATCCTTCGGCATAAATTTCTTAAAGCTGTCAAAATTGGTAAATACCGCCGTTCCTATCTCGCTGCGAAGCCCCCAGCCCTGGTTACCGCCAAAGCCATTAGGAAAACGGCTGAAGTACCAACGCGGATCAAAGTTAGTCCACGGACCGCTGCCTGTTAGGTTACCGGCGTGTGAGTTGGGCTGATAATACCTGTCGTTACCGTCATAGGCGCTGATATCCTCACGAAGCCAATTGTTGAGCGGGGGTAAAGGCTCCCCCTCATTATCACCGCACCAAATGGCAACGGAAGGATGGTTCCTGAACCGTTTTATTTTTTCGATGGCGTTGGCATTGAAAGTATTTACGTCATTAGGCAGATTAGGGATAGAATTAAGCCAGAAATCATCCCAGATCATGATGCCGTATTTATCGCAGGCATCATAAAATTCTTCATCCGTGGTTGAGCCTATCCAGTTACGGATGATATTAAAATTCATCTCTTTGTGCAAACGCACTTTGGTATCATACTCGTCTCCCCGGCAACGTAACATATACTCGGCCATCCCCCAGTTGCCGCCCTTTAAAAATACTTTGGTGCCATTTACATACAAATGCAATACGTGGCCTACGGTATCATAGCTGTATTTTTTAATGCCGAACCGGATCTGTTTGCTGTCAGATACTTCATCGCCCAGCTTCAGGCTTAAGTTACAGGTGTACAGGTTGGCATCGCCATAGCCATTGGGCCACCACAGTTTTGGGCCGTTGATCACCAGCTGCGAAAAATGTTTTGGGTCGATTTTTACCTCTGCATTGCCGTTAGCACCCACAAATACTTTTTGGGTAAACCGGATATTTCCAGGATTAATAACACCGGTTAAGGTCCCTGTTTGAAAAGTATCTGTGCTGTTTTTCACCCCAACCGAAACCGATACTTCAGCCCGGGCGGTAGTAGGCACATCTGTACGAATCCAGGGATCATTAATGGTAAGGCTACCTGTGTTGCTCAGGTAAACATCATCAGTAATGCCGCTGTTGAGACCCGGTACATAAGGCATCCAATCCCAACTGGCGCTGGGTATATATGTTGGACTGGCATAATTTACCAATGGGTTCAGCGGACAATAAACCAAAACAGCCAGTGTGTTTGCCTCTGTTTTATTTACGAGTTTCGTTACGTCATACACTCCCCGCTGCATAAAACCATCCAGGCTGCCTATCTTCTTCCCGTTCAGGTAGATCTCAGCTTTGCGGTTAATGCCTTTGAAATTAAGCCAGATTTTTTGTTTGGTGAAACCTGCAGGTACGCTGAACTGCGTACGGTACCAGAAATTGCGGTCGTACTTCTTTTTATCAACCTTATAAATATTATCGCCAAAATTGGGATCCTTTTCCAAACCGGCCGCTACGTATGATGAAAATACAGTACCAGGTACAATAGCCTTTACCCAATCAGTAGCGGCGTAACCGCTTTTGTGGATGTCAAGACTATCGGCTCCCAGGTCGGTCTGGGCTTTTACTTTCCATGTAATTTGTTTATTGGTGTTGTTGAGGTAAAAGATTTCCTGTGCTGATGCCGGGTTGAACAGCAGTATCACCGAAGTAAGTAATAGAATTGACTTTTTTATTTTGTAAATATTGATCATAAAATCGTTTTAGCGGATATTCTAATAATTCTTATATTAAACCGTCATTGTGAGGAACGAAGCAATCCCTGATTTGCAGATCGGCTCTGTATAGTTTGGGATTGCTTCGTTCCTCACAATGACATAATAAAAAATACAGTCATGCTGAACTTGTTTCAGCACCCCACATGCAAGGCCGCTTGCATAGCCGCTCAGCGCGTGGGATCCCGAAATAAATTCGGGATGACGGGTAGTGTAAATGTCATTTCACATTCAGAGGCCTCCGGATTTAAACATTCGCAATGACGTTTTCCATATTCTTCTTAATTTTGTTATTGAGCTTTTGAAAGCGAGAACGGTCTGTCTTCAAGCGCTACGCCTCGGGTCACAGCCGGTTTGTCGCCCATTTCAAAATGCAGTACACCGCCGTTCATAATATCGGCCTGGGTGATCCAGTTATGGGTATAAGGTCGGCCATTAAGCGTCGCCGACTGGATATACACGTTCTCCTTGTTGTTATTGTTAGCTTCTATCACGAACTTTTTGCCATTTTCCAAGGCGATGGTCATCTTTTTAAATAGCGGACTGCCAATTACATACTGATCAGTACCGGGACATACACTGTAAAAACCGGCAGCGCTCAGTACAAACCAAGATGACATCTGGCCTTCATCCTCATCGCCGGGGTAACCGTTTTCGCCGGCGTTATACATCTTATCCATCACACTGCGCAAATGTTGCTGCGCCTTCCATGGCTGGCCGGCATAGTTGTACATATAAAGCAAGTGATGGATAGGCTCGTTGCCCTGCGCGTACTGCCCCATTTTAAATTCGGCCATCTCCGTCATTTCGTGGATCACCTGTCCGTACCCTCCTACTTTGATAGTTCCAGGCTCAGTAAATACCGAATCAATCTTAGCAGTAAAATTCTTCTCTCCGCCCATCAGGTTGATCAAACCCTGCGTGTCCTGAAAAACAGACCAGGTCCAGTGCCAGGCATTACCTTCGGTATAGGGGCCACCCCAATCCATGGGGTCAAAAGGTTCAATCCAATTACCTTGCGCATCTTTCGCGCGCATGAAACGGGTTTTGGTATCAAACAGGTTTTTATAATTGTACATCTGCCGGGCAAAAACATCTTCATAAAATTTATTGCCGGTGAGTTTAGCCAGTTGATATCCGCAGAAATCATCGTATGCAAACTCCAGCGTCCAGGCAGTTGAACCAAGGGTTTGCGGCGTAAAAGGCACATAACCGTTGGCATAATATTCCTTCCAGCCCGGGCGACCATTGGCACTGCCCCACGGGCCTTTATTGGTAGCTTCATGATAGTAAGCCTCCAGTGCCTTTTTGGGGTCGAAGGTGCGGATCCCTTTTACCCATGCATCGGTTAATAGGGATATGGCATGGTTACCCAGCATTCCTCCCGTTTCACCTGGGAACGACCAGGCCGGCAACCAGCCGCATTGCTGCTGCGCATCAAGCAAGGCTTGTACTAATCTGCCTTCCATTTTTGGGTGCAACACCGTATTCAGCGGGAATTGGGCACGGAAAGTATCCCAAAAACCATTATCGGTATACATAAACCCGTCATGTACCTTGCCATCGTAAGGGCTATAATAGTATGGCTTTCCGTCTTTATTATATTCAAAAAACTGGTGTGAGAATAGATTGGCGTGATACATGCAGGAATAAAAAGTTGCCTTCTGATCTTCCGTAGCCCCCTCAATGGCCATACGGCCAAGCAACTGATTCCATACTTTATCGGCAGCTTTACGGGTATCATCAAATGATTTGTATTTACCCAGTTCGGTTATTAAAGTAAGTTCAGCCTGCTCCGGGCTGATATAGGACGAAGCTACTTTCGCTTGTACAGTTTCTCCATCTTTAAATTTGATATAGGCCCCGATACCTTCGCCCTCTGCCGATTCGTTCTTTTCCGAAAGGGTATTCTTTTTATTTTCCCAAGTGCCGTGATCAGCAAAGGGCTTATCAAAAATAATGATAAAGTAATTCCTGAAATCTTTAGGTGCCCAACGGCAGTTATTTACATAACCGGTTATTTTCCGTTCCGACGGAATGATTTTTACCCCGCTCATTTTAGTGTAGCCATCTAAAACAAGATAAGAGGCTTTACCTTTCGGGAACGAAAACCTAAGGCGCGCTCCCCGTTCGGTCGGCGACATTTCGGTTGTAATATTATTATCAAGCTTTACCTTGTAATAGCTGGGTTGAGCGATTTCGTTATCGTGGCTAAATGATGCCGCCCGTTCATCCTCATTAACAACCAGTTTCCCGGCAACCGGCATGAGCGAAAACACCGCATAATCATTTACCCACGAACTACACTGGTGCGATTGCTGAAAACCGCGGATGGTGTGCTCAAAATACTGGTACTTCCACCCATCGCCATTTTTACCGGTTTGCGCCGTCCAGGTGTTCATGCCAAAAGGCAATGAGGTAGCCGGGTAGGTATTACCATATGAGAACTCATATTTGGTATTGGTGCCTTGCCGGGTATTCACATACTTAACAAGGTTAGCCTCCTGCGCAAACAGGTTTCCGGCATACATAAGCGCAACTGCGCAAATAAGCGAACGTATTTTCATTGGGTTATATTAAACACTAATTCTATTCGTGCTCCTTCAATTCGAGCCTATTCGTGTTCATTAAATTTTACCCTGATAAACCTTGGGCGGTACAGGTTTGGATATTTTTTCAGATCGTTTAAAAAATCAACGGAGTTAATATTGTAGCTGATCAGCAGTTCACCGGGCTTTGATAAGCTTGGATGCGCCTTGGCATTATAAACCACAAACGTTTTGGCGATAAGATCAGGCTTGCAATCCCATAATTTAATGATCGGGCCAAACGGACCTACCGGGCTTGCACCTATCCGCATCCCCACCGATGTGGTCATCCCCCCTACCTGGAATATCAACGCATAACGACCATCCGGCAGCGGACTAAAACTTAACTCATTTGATACGCTGCTTGTTACATTGGCAACCTGTTCCATATCAGCAACCCAGGCTTTGCCATTATAGAAAGTCCACTTACTATAATCTTCAAAATCCCCGGGCAGTACACGGGCAACCATCAGGTTCTTGGCCATGCCACGTACCCCATAAACGTAAATATAACCATCGGGCTTTGGCGCACCGGCTTCTTTAGTGTTTACGTAGATCCCGGCACCAAACGATCCGCTTTCACCTTTCTGATCTACCAGGTAAAACGGCGTATCCATTTGTTTAAGGTCTTTATACGGAGGCTTACTGTTTGCGGGGATTTTGATGAGTGTATTGCCAACTTCCCTGAAACCAAATGCTTCGTTGCTTACGTTATGTACCCTGTACCCAAAAATATAGATATTGTTATTCAATGCCTGGTTTACAAAGCCATCGCCAAGCCAGTAGTAATCTGTAGCTCCTGTTTTAGGTGTATGGGGGATAAAAATCGACTCCGGTTTTCCTTTAGCATTTTTATCCCAATAAAATTTCATTTGTTTATCCAAAGGCTCGTTGCCTTTTAATTCAGCT
Organism: Mucilaginibacter sp. 3215; assembly: GCF_050433785.1. Taxonomy (NCBI): domain Bacteria; kingdom Pseudomonadati; phylum Bacteroidota; class Sphingobacteriia; order Sphingobacteriales; family Sphingobacteriaceae; genus Mucilaginibacter; species Mucilaginibacter sp. 3215. The sequence goes on along the minus strand of NZ_JBNPWO010000001.1, from coordinate 648,842 downwards.
ACGGCATTGTGGATCATGGTGGCCCCCGGAGCCATAGTGTTATCACGCACCGCGCCTATCATGCTATCGCTGAAAATAAAAAGCACTTTATCGTTATGTTTTGCCTGGCCGGTCTCCTTCCCATTCAAAGGGATAGTATAAATACCATCGCCCCCGAACCAGCCCGAATCACGCTTTAACAGGGCCGACCATTCCGGTGCGGCCTCTGCCTTAAATTTAATATCGGTAAGATTAACAGTGTCAGCTTTTTGCGCAAAGGCTCTATTGGTTAAAACCAGGCCCAAACAAGCTAAACAAACAAGGGTAATTTTCTTCATTAAATAATATTTATACTGGTAAATGTTTATGATGATGGCTTTTGTGTTTAACAAACAGCGCAATAAAGCCGGTTAATCCTCCCATCAGCATTAAAAAACCGATGAAGCCGGCCTGGGTAAATGGTAAACCTAAAAAATGATAAACCGGGTTTATTCGGATCTTCTCTATCAAAAAACGCTCGGTACCGTTTAACACAAGGTACAGGAAAAACATAAAACCGGGTGTAACTATCCGTTTACGAAAAACCCACATCAGCAAAAACATACCAATGCAAAGTGCAGCCTCATAAAACGGCGTGGGGTATACCGGGTTAGCCAGTTGATTGCAATAGTTACCCAGGCAACCGGGCAGCAGTGTACCGGCATTGATAGCATTATGCGGATAATTGAACGCCCACATCCAATCGGGCAGCCAGCTTAAAAAACCGGGTTTTAGATGTGGGTTAACCTTACCCCAGTCACCGTCGCCCGCCAACTGGCAACCAATACGGCCAATGCCATACGCCAGCATCATGCCCGGCGAACCGATATCGGCAAGGTGCACCTGTTTCATATTATGCCGGTGGCCGATATACAAATAAGTCAATGCGCCAAAGATCAGGCCGCCGTAATAAGCAAATCCGTTGGCCGAAAATATAGTACCCAGCGGATCATATCTCAACCTGCCAAAATGCTCAACGATATCAAAAAGCTTGGCGCCTATGAAACCAAAAAATCCAACACTGAAAACAATCAGCCCCATTAATTGATAAGGGTGTACAGTATATTCGGCTGTTTGCGGTTTAGGCAATGCAAATTTCTTTCGATCGCGATAAATCCAAAAGGCAAATGCACCGCCAATGAGTACGCCGGCTGTTAAATTTCCCTGCAATGAAAGGATATACGCCCGCGGGTTTGCAGCAAAAACCTGGTAATTAAAAACGGCTCCAAAAAGTTTAAAGCCAAATAAAAAACCGGGCAAAAAATTAATGATCATTTCAGCTGCCGAAGCGGGTTTTCCGATGATTACCTTCCGCTTAAATGCACTGATCTTTCCAATAGCTTCATATCTTTTAAATTCTGAAGTAAACACTATGTAGGCAAATAGAAAGGCAAGTGCTATAAAAAAACCAAGCGTTTGGATAGGAAATCCAATCCGGATATGGAAGAGATGATATATCAGATCGCCGATGATTGGAAACATATCCTAATTTAAAGTTTATCTGCCAAATCAAAAAAGGAAGCCGGCACCGCAACGCCGGCCCCTTATGGTTTATCTATTGGTTTTTAAAAACCTGCCTGGATGCCCAGGTTAATCACCCGCTGGTTAATGTACGCATCGCCCGCGGTATTGGTAGCAATTTCGGGGTCCTGCTGATATTTTTTGTAGTTATCAAACGTGAGCAGGTTATATGCGCTCATATAAATGCGGGCATTATTAATCTTGAAGGGCAACAATTTAGTTGGCAATTGGTAACCGATATCAACGGTTTTTAACCGCACGTAATGTGCGTTTAATAACCAGTAATCAGAAAAATAAGCCGTAGGGCTGTTTACCGAAGTTGGATTGGTAGTTAACCTTGGGAAGGCGGCATTAACCGGGTTTTCGGGTGTCCAGCGTTCCTGGTGTATAGGTTGAAACTGGCTTTGAAATGGTTCGATACCTGTACCAATCACCGCGAAACTGTAGTTAAACGATCCCTGCAAAAGCACACTTACACTAAAACCTTTGTAAACAGCCTGCAATGAAAGACCGAGTATGGTATTTGGCAGATTTGGGTTTCCTATCGGCCTTTTGTCAAAAACGTTAATAATGTCGTCACCGTTCAAGTCCTGGTATTTCAGATCGCCGGGCTGTAGTGGGATACCGTTATCAGGTACGGGTACCGATTTGCTTCCCGAATTGATGGCGGCAATATCGGCAGCGGTATAGTATCCCAAAAAATGATAACCATATTGCTGCCCGATTGAATGACCGGTTTGCGCCAGCCATGGATATGCCGGGGTAGCCTCATCTTCATATAGGATCTTGTTTTTAGCGTACGAGAACACGAAACCAACGTTGTATTGTACTTTGCCAAGCGTGCTATGATAGCTGATCTGCCCATCCAGGCCCTGGTTACGGGTTTTACCGATGTTTACGGCAGGCAAACCAACTCCCAAAATCTCCGGTATACTCCCCGGTGTAATCAGCTGATTGTAACGAATATCGTGGAAATAATCGGCTGTGATGGATATTTTATCATTAAACAAGTTGGCATCCAGGCCTATGTCGATCTTTTTGGCACGTTCCCAAACTACGTTCGGATTGCCCAATGAGCCTTCATATATAGTATTGTAGTTTTGAGCTGTTTCGCCAAAATTGTAACCACCGCCCTGGTTGTATACCTGGTTATATACATAACGGTTACCCGGCGCTGCATCCGAACCAACCAAACCATAACTGCCCCTTATTTTCAAAAGACTGAACATAGGGAGGGCCTTTTCAAAGAACGACTCTTTGGCGATGTTATAACCAAAGCTTACAGCCGGAAAAATCCCAAAGCGATGATTAGCGGCAAAGCGGTCGGTGCCGTTATAGGCTACGTTAAAGTCGAACAGAAATTTCTGTTTAAAGTCATATCCCACCTTGCCCGATATACCGCGGAACTTTTGCGGCACACCAACCTGCGCGCCATCAAGCAGCGGATAGGTGAAATACGTTTGCGAAGTTTGATTGAACAACAACAATCCCGAAAAATGGTGCGAACCACGGAATGTCCTGTCGTAGTTGGCATAAAGCTGCAGGTTGTAATTATTGGTATTGATATCGGTGCTGCCCGTTAAAGCATAAGTTTGATACACATAAGTAGCACCCGGCCTTAAGGAATATTGATTAGTAGCCGGATCATAATGATAGGCAGGGATACCACCGTTAAAAATTTGCTTGGTAAATTGTTCAATGCTTGAATAAGCAACCCTGCCCGTTACCGAAAGGCCATTAGTTAAAGCATCGAGCCTTTGGGTAGCGCCAAAAAGTACGTTAAAATCGGTACGGCGGGAGTGTTGATAGCCTCCTGTTGCCAGCCTGGCGTTAAGCGTTGGCAGGTGATCGGGATTAAATGATGAATAGGCGTATGAATAACTTCCGTTAGGATTAAGATATGGCGCCGTAAAAGGCGTTTCCTTGGTAAAATTATATACTTCGCTCACGGCGTTCTGGTTATAAGGCTGGTTCAGATCCGAAAAACGGGTGGTAATGTCCAGTCGCAGATCAAGCGTTTTATTGGCTTTCAGATCGAGGTTTGAGCGAAAGTTATAGCGTTTAAAATAGTAATTGGTATTCACCAAACTTTGCGGATCGGCAAAATCACGTACCAGGCCATTCTGGTTGAGCGCGCCACCCGAGATGAAATATTTTACCCCGGTTGTACCACCCGAAATATCCAGGTTGGCATTGGTTTGATAGGTGTATTTCTTGAAGATCTTGTTATACCAATCAACATTGGGGTGACCGTATGGATCGGATCCATTTTTAAACAGGTCGAGGTCCTGCTGGGTAAAACTAAGCGGGATGCCGTCATTATGCTGTGCCTCATTAATGAGTACCGCCGTATTGTATGAATCTAAAAACTGCGGCGTTTTAGTAGGCTGCTGGATGCCGCCTTCCACACGAAGGTTAACTTTAGGGGTGCCGGCCTTGCCGCGGCGGGTGGTTACCACCAATACGCCGTTAGCTCCCTTGATACCATAAATAGCCGTTGTTGACGCGTCTTTCAAAATCGAGATGCTCTCTATCTCATTAACATTGATCTGCTGCAGCTGGTCATAGCTGTACTCGATGTCATCTACAATAATGAGCGGCTGGTTACCCGATGGGTTTAACGAGCTTATTCCGCGGATATAAAAATCGGAAGCATCCTTACCCGGCTGGCCCGAACCCTGCTGCGAAAAAAAGCCCGGCAATTTACCGGTTAAAGCATTTTGCACGTTGGCTGTTGGCACGGTACGGATCTCACTGGCCGAAATGGAACTTACAGCACCGGTATTGGTGATCCTTTTTTTAGTTCCGTAAGCTACTACGGCTACTTCATCCAAGCCGTTGGTATTGGTTTGCAGGATAATATCCATCCTGCCCGATTCAGATACACGGAGCTCACGCGGGATATAACCAATAAAACGCACAATGATGGTATTTGACTGCCCTTTAAGAACAAGCCTGAACTTACCACCCTGATCTGTAATAGCACCGTTGTTAGGAACACCTTTTTCAATTACCGATACCCCTGGCAATACCCCGGTAATATCGCGTACAGTACCTGTTACAGTCCTGCTTTGCGCAAATGACACCGCCGGGAGCAGGATCATTAATATCTGGAAGAGAAGTATTATTTTTCTCATAAAGCTTAATTTTTTTGGTTTAACTGGCTGAAGTTTTGAGATTACCATCCTGGATTTTGTTTCATATTCGGGTTCTTCAAAACCTCGTCATAAGGTATCGGGTACAGGTACATCTTAGGCGCTTCGAATTTGGTGGTGAGCGCATTCACCACGTTATAGGTAAGGCTGGAGCCTATCTTCACAATGCTGATCCCTTTTTGCGGCTGGTTCATTACCGTTTCAGCAATTTTCCAGCGGCGGATGTCCCAGTAGCGGTTCTCTTCAAAAGCCATTTCCAGGCGCCGCTCATTTTGGATGATGGCGCGCATCTCCGCTTTGCTCATACCGGCTTTAAGTCCGTAATTGCCGGTGCCCGCATCTATCCCTGCCCTTCTCCTGATGCTGATAACAGCATTATAAACCTCGGGAGTTGCTCCGGCCGATTCATTGAGTGATTCGGCATAGCCTAAAACCACATCAGCATAGCGCAGGATCTGCCAGTCTATGACATGAGCAGCGTAGGCATTGGTGTTTTCAAAATTGCCCATGAACTTGCGCATGTAATAGCCTGTTTTGGTTTGCTGTAATGAGCCGTTGGGTTTGCTGGCCCCTCCTTCATACAATTGCAGATCTGAGTTAAGCCATCTTGCACCGTTATAGAGCACGGTATAGGTTAAGCGCGGGTCGCGGTTCTGGTAAGGATTATCAGGGTTATAACCTGATGCCGGATCAGTAATAGCCAAACCGCTTTTCATGGGGAAGGCATCAACCAATTGCTGTGTCGGACTGGTTTGCCCCTTGCCTACTGCCCCGGTAAATCCAACCGGACCGTTAGTGGTTTCAATCGAGGATGAATTATCTGTTTGCCGGATAAATATATTTTCAGAGCTGTTTTGAGTCAGAAATACATCTTTAAAGTTGGGCAATAACGAATAAACATTTAGGTCCATTACCGCTTTTTCGGCAGCAGCAGCCTGTGCCCACCTGTCGGCGCTAAAATCGGTGTAACCTGTTAGCGGATTTGAGGCATCAATATTCTGCCCGTTAAATAATGGGCTTGCAGCATATAGCAGTACTTTGGCCTTTAAAGCCATGGCGGCGCCTTTGGTAGGGCGGTGATAATCGGCATTAGGGTTGCTCAGCGGCGCGGTCATCAGGGTATCCTTAATGGCATCGCATTCGCTTACAATGTAGTTGATACAATCGGCAAAGGAATTACGTGGCAAGGCCACATTATCCGTTATAGTAAACACCTTGTTGCCCAATAAGGGAACGCCACCGTAACGTTTAACCAGTTCAAAATAATACAGTGCCCTTAAAAAACGTGCCTCGCTTTTCCATACATATTTCATGGAGTAACCATGGTATTGTGCAAGTACCGGCACTACATCAATATTGTTCACAAACTCATTTGCCTTGCGGATGCCTGCGTAGTAATAAGCCCAAAGGTTTTCACCGGCGGGGATAGTATATGAATTATAAGATGCTGTTGAAAGTATGGTTACTACATTTGATGATACCGAAGCCGATGACATGGCATCATCACTGGCCGCGTCAAGGTAGTCGTTCCCTACCCTGTTGTGCCCGTTTTGGAGCGCTGCATAAATCCCATACAGGAACATTTGGGCATTGGTACCTAAGGAGTCCTTTTTGTCAAACACGTAATTGATAGTCACCTTATCAACCGGGAACTGCTCATATTTTTTACAGCCGGCCATTATGGTTAAGATGCCGGCGGCCGCTAAAATTATTTTGTTGAAACTCTTCATGATCGTAATATTTTTATGATGGCCAAAATCAAAGCTTAATGTTAACGCCGGCATTTATTACCCTTTGAATTGGGTAAGCAGTACCGTATACCTCCGGATCAAAATCTTTGTAGCCATACAGTGTATACAGGTTTTCGCCGTTCACAAATATTCTCAAACCCGATAGCCTGAGCTTATGCGCCCACTCATAAGGCAGGTTGTAACCTACCTCGGCATTTTTTAGCCTTATGTAATTGCCTTTGCGCAGGTACAAGGTTGAGTTGGCGGTATTATTGGCGTTACCTATTGATAACCTTGGCGCAGTAGCCGTAGCAGCGGTTTCAGGTGTCCACCGGCCTAAAATGGTTTCGTACGCCTGCCCGCTGTAGGTAAGCCCGAGGAACCCCACACCTGCAAAGCCGTTCACCTGCGAGTTATTGAACATCAGCTCACGGTTCGCTACGCCCTGTAACAGGAAACTCAGACTAAAACCTTTGTAATTGAAGCCCGCCGAAAAGCCATAATAAACCAACGGCCGGTTACCACCTATGGCCGAAACATCAAACTGGTTGATAATATGATCGCCGTTAAGGTCTTTGTATTTTACATCTCCTGCCTGTGCGGTGTAACCGGTAGTTGTTGCACTGGTGGCAGCATCCTGGGCATCCTTGAAATAACCGATAGCCGTGTAACCATAAATAGCATTGGTTGAGCGGCCGGTGTGCCTGAGCCATGGGTAAGGATATGGCTCTTCGTCGCTAAAAATAATTTTAGACGATTGGATAGAGGCATTACCCGAAATAAAGTAATTGAAATTTTGGATGTGATTTTGATAAGTTAAAGTAAGCTCAGCGCCTTTGTAAAGATTAATACCCAAATTTTCGTAAGGATATGAAGTACCTAACAAAGCAATACTGTTTCCTCTAACCTGCAACAGATCATAATACCTGTCGTGGTAATAATCGGCAGTAATATTGAAATGATTATTAAACAGGGAAATATCGGCCCCTATATCCAGCTTGCGGGCTTTTTCCCAACGGATGTATGGATTGGCCAATGTGTTTTCAAAATAACCCTGTACCGGGCTTTTGCTGGTACCTGTGCTGTATGAATAGCCCTGCGAAGGGCCGTAGGTTTGTAAAAAGTTATAGTACCCGTAATTATCTACGTTGTTGTTTCCGGTTTTACCATAGGTGGCGCGCCACTTCCATGCGTTTATCCAGCTGAAATTATCTTTAATAAAATCCTCTTTACCCATTTGCCAGCCAATACCGCCGGCGTAAAACAAGCCATATTGATTGCCCGGAGGATAACGGTTATAACCGCTACTGTTGACAGCCGCTTCAATAAAGTATTTACCGTCATAATTATAACCCGCTTTTAATGCACGGTTTGTTGTTACCTGCGAAAGGTCATAGTTTAATACAACCGAGCGTACATCATACAGTGCCATACCGGTTATATTGCTTTTACCAAAAGTCCTGTCATAATTAACTGATGCCTGGGCAAACGAGTAGCGGGCGCTCGAAACCGTACTGAACGAATTGTTTTGCGCAACTGATGAGCCCACTGCCGAATAAGAACTGTCGGCGTTAAAAGAATAGGCATTATTTTGCAATAAGCGATTTAAAAAACTTTGCGATGAAAAAGCAAGATTGCCTTTTGCCTTTGCCGACAAGCCTGGTGTTATGCTGCTAAGGTTATAATTCAGATCGAGGTTGGCCAGTACATCATTGCTGCTGGTGCGCTGATAGCCTGAAAACTCGGTTTGCGAAAGCAGGTTGTTGGTATATGTTGTTGTACCGCCAAATGTGTTATTTGGATTATAAAGCGGATATGCATTATTTGGCGTGCTGTAAAGTGCGCCCAATATGTTTCCATACCCTGCTCCTGGCTGCGTACTTTGCTGGATACGGCCAAATAACTGCAGATCGACAGTAAATTTTTTGGTTACGTTAACTGCGAGATCGGAGTTAATGATATAACGGTTAAGATCATTATTGGTGTTGTAGGGTACAGCTGATGCCGTGCGGAACATCCCGGCCTGGTCAAGGTAGTTTAATGAAACACTGTAGCGTGCTACCTGGGTACCGCCGTTAACATTCAGCTTGTAGCTGGTCATCGGCGAATTATCGCGCAATATGGTTTTAAACCAGTTAACGTCCGGATGTCGTAAAGGGTCGGTATGGTTGCGGTAGGCGTTAAAATCGGCACTGCTGTAAAGGGCCGGCTTACCATCGTTTTGTAACGCTTCATTATATAAATACGCATATTGATAAGCAGGCAGCGGGTTTGGCAAGCCTAAAGGCTGCTGGGTGCCTGTTTGTGCAGTGAATGAAATATGCGGCGTACCCACCTGACCACGTTTGGTAGTAATAAGTAAAGTACCGCGCGAACTGTTGATGCCGAGCATCATATTTGAAAGCGCATCCTTCAACACCGAAACCGATTCGATACTTTCCGGATCAAGCGACGCTATCTCACGCTGAACACCATCGATAATCGTTATCGGCCCCTGCCCTCTTAATGAAAGGCCGAACTCTGTATTATCATTGGCCGAATAATTATTGTGCTGCACTACCGCCCCGATAAAATCATTTACAGTCTGCACACCGGTTTGAGGTGCGGCGAAACCGCTATACTGCTGGGTATATAAACCGGGGAGTTGCCCGGGTAAAGCATAGGTATATAAAGTTGCTGGGGTACTGGTAAGCTGATTGGTATAGATAGTTGATATGGCGCCCACATTTTTTGATGTGCTGATGGTATCATAAAGCACATTAATGGTTTTAGGTGCCTGGATATAGGTGTCTATGAGCCTCACCGTTAATTTAGCAGTGTTTTTAACTGTAACCTGGCGGGCGTTATAATTCACGGCGGTAAATACCAGCGCATCTCCCTTTATGGCATTGATGGCAAACATGCCGTCTTTACCGGTAGTCAGCGTGCTATTTTTTCCTTTATTGATTACTTTAACACCCTGCAGTGGGTTACCATACTCATCAAGTACAATACCGCTTACCTGACCGGGCCGTGCAGGCGCCACGGCAGCTGTATCCTGCTGCATGGCTGCATAGCTGGTTTTAACCAGTAGCAGCATCAACAGCGTGATACCTGTTAAACATTTCTTTATGTAGCAATAAGCCATATTTTTCAGGTTTAAAATTGTTGGCAAAAGGTTTAAATATCGTTTTAGCAAAAGCAATATTGTTTAGTGCATTTGCTTGTTATTTACATTTTCAGATCAACCGCATTTAAATGTATAGGTGAACGGGGCATCAGTATTACCATACCCTACCTTTACCTTGCCCGTTTTATCTGTAAGGAAGTACTCCATTCTTGTGATGGTTTGCGTGTCCCCTGCATTAAAGAATGATCTCGGCCAAAACGTAAGCTGGTACTTTTTACTGGTGGCAGTAGTTTGTTTCAATAATGTTTTATTGGTTTGCTCACATACTTTTATGGTTTTGCCGTCGCTGGTGTAGGCGGTTGCACACAGGTAAACTTCACTTGCGCCGCTTAATTGTGTATCGGTAACTGTACCATCAAAGGTTAAGGTCACAAAATCATTATCCAATGATTTCGGCGGATCGATAGTGGTAAGCTGCGGGTTACAAAAGTCAACCAGGTCGCCGCTGCCGCCGGTTACTTCAAAACAGGTATTACCAAGCAGCACACTGTAATAAGTACCGTTGCCATCGCTGGTAAAACCGTTACCGCTGTCGGTTATGGTATAGCCCAGCTTTACCAACATGTTATTGTTATCGGCGCCTACTTTTGTTTTGATATTCAGGTCGACAATGAACTCTACCCCACCGGTATGGCTGTAGGCTTTATCAGTTTGGTAAGCCACCCATTCCATATCATCAATAAGGTTACCACCATTACCGAAGGTCTTTTTCATGTATGCCGACCAGGTAAGGCCATCGCCCTTTTTAGGCAAAGTACCGTCGGGTATCAGGGACATGGTTCCGTTACCTTGTTTGCTGGTGTAAGTTATGGTGGTATTCTGCGCCGCCTTCCAGCCTTTAGGCACCAAAAAACCAAAAATGAGGTAGTCGGGGCCTCCATCTCCCACGGTAGGGATATCACAGTGTACCGTTATCGGCACAACTGAACCTACGGTAGCTGTGGCCGGCTGATCAACACTGGTAATTTGTTCGCCGCAGCAGGCTAAAGCAATACCCAGCACCACCAAAGCACACAGCTTCCATAAATTTTTACCTTTTATATGTAAATATGATCTCATAATTTATCGGTTGCTTTTAGTTTATCAATTGGCTTTTTCAAGCACGTACACATAGGTATTATTGGTACAGCCCGGACTGAATGTTATGCTAAGCTGCCTCTTGCCGTTTACTATAGGATAAGTAAAAGCTGTTGAAACCGGCTTATCGCCCGTGGCAGTAAAGGTGATCTTAAACGGATACTGCGGATCATCAAGTGCAAAAGCACCATCCTTGCTTACCAGGAAGGGTAGTTTATTCACCAGGGTATACCCTTTATCGGTAAAGCTGATCCTGAACTGGCTAAAATCAATAATGGAGGTTAAATCGGTGCCATTACGGGTAGCTTTGATCACCCGCCAGTTGCCGGCGATATCTTTGGGGGCCTCGCTTCCGGGAACTATCTTTTCGGTTTTACATGATGATGCCGCCATCATGAAGACAACTATCAGCATGTAAAACCATTTTGCTTTGTAATTATATTTCATATCAATACTATTATACTGTCGGTGATTAATAGCCCGGGTTCTGGATCAGTTCGGGCGATTTGGCTACCTCGCTTTGCGGGAAAGGCCACAGGTACATCGCTTTACGGAAATTGCGTTTGCGCACATCAAATTGTTTGTAGGCCACCGCAGCACCATCGCGGTCAACTTCCATGCCTTTGGTAATGATGTTGTCAGTTTGATCAGCAATTTTCCAGCGGCGCACATCCCAAAAGCGGTGCTCTTCAAAAGCCAGCTCAATACGGCGTTCATTTTGAATGGCTGTACGCATATCAGCCTGGCTCAAACCCGCGGGCAACTGGTATGGGTTTAAGCCCGCCCTTTGACGGATAGCCTCAACTGCCGAATAAACTAATGCGGTTGGCCCTTCATATTCATTAGCAGCTTCAGCATAGTTCAGCAGGATTTCGGCATAGCGGATCAATGGCAGGCAACGATCTGTCCGGTGCATAAAATCATTGGCTACGGCAGCCGGGTCAAGCATTTTATTGGTGTAGTATCCGGTGGTAGTGCCAACATGTACGGCATCAGGTCCTGTTGTATTTCCGTTGTATTTACCAACAAAAATATTTATGGGTGAGGTACCCGACGAAAGCCTGATTTGCAGAGGTGTTTGGTCATGGATGATGCTATAATCCAAACGCGGATCGCGGTTAGCATATGGATTATTGGGATTATAGTTTGATGTAGGGTCTGTTATATTTTTACCGTTGCTCATCGGGAAAGCATCAACCAATCCCTGCAGGGGGAAAGCACCGTTTTTGCCCGTACGGGTTGGCGGCTGCCATAAGTTTTCTAAATCCACGTTGCCGGTCGGGCGCATCAACTGGAAAATATATTCGGTATTTACACGCTTGGTAAACAGCTTTTGAAAGCCAAAACCCGGGGCGGTGGCATTGTCAACGTTGAGGCTATACACCCCTGTTGAGATAACGGCGGCCGCAGCTTGTTCGGCAAGTCTCCAGCGCTCTTTATCGTAAGCCGGGTATCCCGCCAATTCAAGCGTTTTACCCTCACCAATAGACTGCCCATTAAACAAAGGGCTTGCGGCGTAAAGCAGCACCCTTGATTTTAACGCAAGGCAGGCCCCTTTTGATGCACGGCCGTAGTTTACCCCCGATTGCACAGTCGGCAGGTCCTGCGCTGCCGCGTCACACTCGGCAAGGATATAATTCACACAATCGGCGTAGGTATTGCGGGCAGCGGGGATCTTATCCGTATAGGTGTAAACACTGTCGCCAAGTAAATGCACACCGCCATAATGTTTCAGTAATATAGCATAATACCAGGCCCGTAAAAACCGCGCCTCGGCTTTCATTTGTGTTTTGACGAAATTATTGATTGGTGCCTTAGGCAAATTTTTAAGCAACTGGTTTACCGAGCGGATATTGGTATAACAGGTTTTATACGCATCATCGGTAACCACGGCGGCATTGATGGTGCCCGTTTCAAATGCCAGGGCTGTTGATCCGGCAGATGCTGATACTTCCGCTTCGTCGGAGGCAGCATCGATACCGCCGTTAGGCGTAGGCGAAAGTATTGGCCCGTAGGTAAACCTTCCTGCCGCCGCACTAAAACCAACATTGCTGTAAATACCGGCTAAAAACGATACGGTATTAGCACTATCGGTAAACACCGTCTCGCCGGTTAGGTTTGATGTTTGTGTTTGCCCCAGGAAACCTTCCTTTTTACATGAAGTAAAAACAAGGAAGCCCCCGAAAACCGAATAAGCAAGAACCTTAAAGTAAAGTTTTTTCATACTATAGGGGTTAGTTAACATCGTGCTTCGACAGAGAAAAATATAAAATCGTTTTAGCAATTTCATATTTTTTAACCCGCGGAGCAAATGTTTTAAAAGCTGTTTGTTAATTGGTTTATAATTCAGATGTTGAAATCTGATACTAATATAGTTTATAAAAACGATTTAGCAAATTTTTCGAGTTATTTTTTTATAATTTTAAAAATCACAATTTCTATACGGGAATTTTAACAGTTACAACATTTGCAATCGGTTGAAAATGTTGTAATTGTTATTATAAAAGCGTTATCTATTTAAGTCCATAGTACTTAAGCGGAAGCCACAGGTCTGATTTTCTCTTTTTCGATACCTGAACGTGTAAATTGAACTAAAAACTTAGCACCAATTTATTGGTAACCCGGCATCATTTATTTCATTCCGCCAAAAAAACGACTAAAAAACAGTGCCTGGTAGTTGATGGAATTGCCCCAAAATTCCCAGGTATGGCCTCCCGGCCTTACAGTATAATCATGGGGGACTTTGCGTTCAAGCAACTTTTCATGCAGTTCCTGGTTAGCCTGGTAAAGGAAATCATCATAACCAACATCAAAAGTAATAGCAAGTGAGTTGGGTTTTAACAGGTAGATGAGGTTTACCACGCTGTTTTGTTCCCACCTGTCGGGGTGTTCGCTGTATTTACCCAATACGCGTTCGATGCCGAAACTATCCGGAAAAGGCCTGATATCAACCGCGCCACTCATGCTCCCGGCAGCACCAAATTTATCTAAATGCTTAAACGCTATATACAACGCGCCATGTCCGCCCATACTCAAACCGGTTATGGCCCTCCCCTTCCGGTCGGTTATGGTTGAATAATGCTTATCAACCCAGTTCACCAGTTCGGTACCTACATAGGTTTCGTATTGTGAATCCTTAATGGTTGGGCTATCAAAATACCAGCCAGCAAAATCGCCGTCGGCACAAACTATAATAAAATGATAAGTATCGGCCAAACCGGCAACAGCAGGGACTTTTTTAATCCAATCGCTGTAACTGCCGCTAAAACCATGCAGCAGGTATAATACCGGGTACTTTTTGGTGCTTGAATAATCGGCCGGCCTGATCACCACAGCCTTAATGTCTTTGTTCATTATGGCACTGTGGGTCAGCACCGTATCAACCGTTGCGGCGGCAGCTTTCAAACTGTAAACCGCAAGGCCAATAAACAATGGAATAGATAGTAACTTTTTAATATTCATCAGTATATAGTGATTTTATTTTGAGGCGATGATGGTGATGTGATGGTTTTGCGGTTTATTGATGGTGTAGATCTGGTCGGTAAGTACATCCATTTCTTTTTGCCAGGCATCGCGCAGGCTTTTGTAACGGGCACGGGTATAGTTATCTTTATTTCCGTTAACAAAAATGTCTTTTTTGGCATACTTGCTTATGGTATCCATAGCGGCGTTGGTATCATGGAATAACAAGCCTTTGCCTTTTAAAAAGTCAAACTGCATCCAGGTATACATGCGGATACGCCTTTCAATGTCCCAACGTTCCTCGTTCAGTTCCCTGATCTGGATGGCCTGCTGATATTGCGGTGTTATAGTGATCTCGGCCAGGTTGATACCTGCGCCCAATTGCTCAGCCGACCAGCTACCCATTTTTTCTCCATCGATAAGGACATCATAATTGGCTGTTTTTAACCCTTTAACGGCAAGCAACTCCTGGTTCATTTCTTTGGTAAACGGCACAACCTTAAGCGCATCGGCTTGTTTTTTTCGGTTTCCCCAGCCACGCGGAATGGTATCAATGGGGTACGGCAATGAATTTGCGAGGTAATTGAACGATACGGAATCTGCCGAAGAAACCACGTTAGTTACTTTACAATTCACCGCCTTAACAGCCTTTTTATTTTTAGCATCCACAGCTACATCAGCCACTACCTTATTGCTAAAGCCCTGCGCCTTTAGAAAAAGATAAGCCATCACGAGGTGCCCGTCATTGTCCGGATGCACCCTGTCATTAGGCGTTAAGCTGAAGGTGGAATCTTTGGCTTGCTCACGCAGATTGATCTCTGTCATGGGATGATAGAAATCAACATAACCCCAGTTATTTCTTTTCGCTGCTGCTTGCTGAAAATCGATCACCTTTGAAAAAGCCGCACTTTTTTTAGGATAGATATTTTTTGTAGTAAACTTGCTTGTTTCATCATAAGGCGAACCAAGAATAAAAATTTTACGGATCTCAGGGTGTTGCTTTAGTTTGTTTTCCAGCAGTGTATAGTTATCGTATGAGCCCTGGATCCTTTTATCCATAACATCCTGTGCATCGGGGCGGTACCATTCAAAATAACCGGTATCATTCATGCCCCAGGTAAGGGTTAATACATTTGGTTTTTTGCTGAACACATCATCTTCAAAACGGTCGTTGATCTGCCCTACAACATCGCCGCCAATGCCGGCGTTATAGCAGGTTATCCGCATGTTAGGGAAACGGGTCATATAGTACAACCATATGTACGAGTGGTAATGGCCCCCATCCGTAATACTGTTGCCAACAAAAGCCACCCGGTCGCCCGCGCGAAATGGCGCTATGTTTTGGGCAGTTACTGCTCCCCGGGCTGCTATCAGTACTAATAATAAAATCAACTTTTTCATTAACTGTTAATTATAATGTGTTCAGCAAAAAATAAATTCAAACTATAAACCCACCAGGCTGTACGGAACCCTTACTGCTTTTACCTGGTAAAAGTTAGGATCCTGGTTATTATTTACGCAGGTGGTTGTGCTGCAGCTGCCGCCATCACCATTATAATTAAGGCAATAGGTAACAAGCAATTCGTTATGTCCGTTTATAAACTCAGCGTGGATGGCCGGGGTATAGTACTTTGCCAAATGGCCCTGGTAAACATCATTGATGGTGAAAACCATTTTAGGCGCAGTGAAAGGCCCCTTAGGACTATCGGCCGTTGAAATATAAATGTTATGGCTCGCCGGATCACAAAAATAGCCCAGGTCCATTTGCATCATTACATATTTATTGTTCACTTTTGATATGGTCACATTTTGCTGCGTGGTATTGCCCGCACCTACGTTTATAGCTGCCGCCGAAGCGGTTGTACGGGTTGACGACCATGAAGAGCCTGTCCAGAACGACCAGTTAGACGGGTTACTTACCGGGAAGCGGGCCAGGAATACATTGGACGTATTGAAGAAAACGCTTTTGCTTCCGTAAACATATACCGAGTCGTTAGTAGCGTTTTTAACCATCCCGTTTGAAAACCCGGTTTCTGTTTGGCCCGACATGCCCGCAGGTGTTAATCGTGCGGCTGTACCCCAGTTAAGTCCGGATGTATTTTGAGTTAAGTCATAAAGCACCTGGTTTTCGGGCGTAGCACCGTTGGCCGATTCAAATGTGTAAAGATAAACGTGGCTACCGGCCTCAATTCCCGCGCCGGGCCAGCGGTAGGTTGAGTTATGATCGCCCGGGCTTTCAATGATCTCCATGCTGTTTACCGGCGAATTATTGGTAGTGATATTTGGCGTAAGGGATTGATCCCAGCTGTGACTGGCCGGCTGCAGCAGGGCCGAATTATGATACTTAAAAAACTGGCAATATAACTGTCCGTTACTTTGAAGCTGTGACGATTCATAGGCATCCTCAGTTATCCAAAGCACTTTTCCGTTGTTGGCCCCATAGGTAAGCGGGATACTTTTTCCCTCATCAAAAGCCACGGTGCCATTGGTACGGTGAAAAAAATTCACGACATCATCGTCGCGGTAAGCCTCGGCTGTAAGCCCGTTAAGCAGCCAGGTTTGCGCCGTATTCCCGGCAACAAATACTTCCTGGGTAATAGGCGTACCATTAGTGGCAGATGATCCATGATTGGTGACCGCAAGCCCATTACCCACATTAATAATTTTATAAACGCCGGTACTTACTGCCTGAATATACCATTGCTGGGCATTGTTAGTGTTGGCTTTATCCTGCCATAGGCCTGTACCGGGATTCGTGGTGGCCAAGGGTACTTCCAGATATTTACCGCTGGCTACGTTCATGATCTTAAATTTGGTAGTGCTGGTTATAGCGCCGCTACCCTGTTGTACAATTATCCATTTTTGGTTGGGAGCCGTGGCCGTACCACTGCCCGAGTATTGGTTTTGCTGCGCACCGGTGCCATCATTAAGCATACCGCTGCTATTAATTTCAATAGCTTTACCGCTTAACACGTTGGTGATGAAAAAGGTTCCGTATGAGCTTACCGGCGATCCGCTGGTTAGTTGTACAGAATCTGTGCGTACAAAAGGTTTGGGGTACTTAACGGCAGCTTGTTTGCTGCATGAGGCCAGCAAGGCCATGGCCGTCATGGTACAGGTGAACAGGTTTGTTTTCATAATTTGGTTTGGTTTATAATTTGGTTTGATGTTTGGTTAGTGCTGTAAAATCATTCAATTTATAAAATCGATTTAGCAATTCTATATAAAAAACCTGCTCATCTTTCCTTCACGCATATCCTAAATTATCAGATCCCCCAGTTTTTATTGGGTGTTGCGCCCATACTTAACTCGAGCGTACCGCCGGCAGCAATATCCTTATAATCTATATAGCATTTATTGTAGGCTTTGCCGTTAAGCTTTGCCGCCTGTATATAAATGTTTTTTTCCGAATTGTTATTGGCGATGATGGTAAAGGTTTTACCCTTTGCGTATTTAGGATCAAGCTTTAACGTTACTTTATTGAATACCGGACTGGTGATCTCCTGCCTGGTATCGCCGGGACAAACGGGATGCAAGCCACTCGCTGCCAATACATACCAGGCCGACATCTGCCCGACATCTTCGTTGCCCACCAAACCTTCTACGGAGTTTTTATAAGCCCGGCGGCAGATCTCACGGGTCCATTTCTGGGTAAGCCATGGAGCGCCCAATCTGTTATATAAAAATGGAACATGGTGTACAGGCTCATTGGAATGATTGTAGTAATCGTTCCACATCATGTTATCGGGCGTTTTTTCAAAAAGATTGTTCAAATCAGCTATCACTCTTTCGCGGCCGCCCATTAGGTTTGCCATACCATTTACATCCTGCGGTACAAACCATCCCTGCTGATAAGGGTTACTCTCAATACAGCCATACCATTGTTTAATGCGTCCCTCTGCAGGCCACGGAAGCCAGTTGCCGGTACTATCCTTAGGCCGGAACCAACCTTTATCCGCGTCAAAGATGTTTTTAAAGGCTTCTCCCCTTTCGTCGTATTTTTTTAGGTCTTGTGTTTTGTTAAGCGCTTTTGCAAGCTGTGCAACGCACCAATCGTTATAGGCGTATTCAAGCGTATAGCTTATGCCGCCACCACCCGGAGTAAAACCCTTATCGCCATTGCCAAATTTTTCAACAGTGCTCACCGCTAATTTATAGGCATCTGGTATATTATAATTACGGATGCCTTTGGCATAAGCATCGGCCATTACAGCTACAGCCGGGTTGCCAAGCATACAACCGCTATAGGCATTCAACAGTTCCCAGCGTTCCAGGTAATCTTTCTTCTTTTCATTGGCAAGGGTAACCAGCGAATTAACCAGGTCATTAACCAGCGACGGATTAATAATAGTTTGTAAAGGCATCTGGCTCCTGAAAACATCCCACCCGCTAAATATGGTGCGTTTTTTAAATGTTGTAGTATGATGCACCTTGCCATCGCCGCCCATATATTGCCCTGTAACATCGCTTACAATGCGGGGATCGATCATGGTATGGTACAATGCTGTATAAAACACCGTTTTTTGCTCTGTGGTGCCACCCTGGATACTTACTTTTGATAAGGCGTTATTCCACAGGTTAACGGTATGCTGATGAACAGCATCGAAATTCCAGTCTTTTATTTCGGCTTGTAAATTGGCTTTGGCACCGGCTATGCTTACAAATGAGATACCTGATTTAAGCAACACCTGTTCACCAGCTTTGGTAGCAAATTCGCTATAAAAACCAAGGTGCTTTCCCTGCTTTTCCTTCAATCCTTTAAGGATCTCAGCATTAGCTACGCGTTCCTGGTATTTATCGCCGGTAACGTCGTCCAGCTTACGGCTCCAATCGCTTGGAATATTGGCACTCCAGATGCCATAGTTTTTAAGCGGCTTGCTGAATTGTACATAAAAATACACTGTATAATCTGCATGTCCATCACCATTGCCCCAGCCGCCACCGTCTGGGCTGCATTTCATAAAGCCCTCAATAGTGTGGTCATCAACTACTTTTACATATTGCAGCGTTGAGGTTCCCCCTACCCTCCGGGCCAGATCAATCTGGATACGCGATTGTTTATTTTGTGAAAAGGTAAAGCGCAACATGCCGCTATGAGGGGCGGCAGTGGCTTCGGCCTTGATATGATTATCAGTTAGCAGAACACTGTAATAGCCCGCTGATGCTTTTTCAGTGCTTTTATCGTAAGCAGAACGATATCCAACCCCTGTAGTGCCTGGTTTACCGGCACTGGTTTTAATTGGCCCCGCTGTAGGCATTACCAAAAAATTCCCCAGATCGCCATACCAGCCAATGCCACTCATTTGAGTAAAGGCAAAGCCTTCAATACTTTTATGTTCATAGCTATAGCCCGAGCCATTGTCGCCTCCGGTTATGGTGTTTGGGCTTAACTGTACAAGCCCGTAAGGTGAGGCAGCGCCCGGAAACGTTTTACCTAAGCCATGGTAAACCCCTGCTCCATCGGCACTGGTGCTGGCCCCTATAAAAGGATTAACATAGGAAGCCGCATTTTGCGCTTTCAGCATTGTTGCCGGAATAAACAACATACCCGCGGCAAATACGGTTATTAAACATTTTTTTAAGGCTGGTAGTGTAGTTATGTTCATAATAGTGGTACCGGATAGAAAGCTTCGTTTACCGTAAGTTTTTTATGACAGATAAACCTTCAGAACTAAAATTGACCGGTATTTATTAATTGGTTATCGCACGACCAAATTATATAATAAAATCGATTTAGCAAATTTTTGTTAATTTTATTTTTAAGACTTAGCTGCGTTTAAATTAGCGACTTATTAATTATTCAATAAAATTCATTGCCGTTGACTTCAGCCAACGGAATAATGCCGTAAATTTAAGGGGCTTTAGCCAAAATACCATCTGAATTTGGCTAAAGCCTCTCCTCATTGGCTATTTTACCGTTGGCTGAAGCCAACGGCAATGAATAAATCACTCTTTAAACAGCTTCTTAGAAATACTTAATGGCTTCCCTTAATATTACAATGCTGTATTACAACCATTTGCTAAACCAATCCAACGTCATTTTAAAATGTTCAGGCGTAGATGTATGGAATAGCTTTGGCGTTACATCGCGCATAATCTTATCGGTTGCCCCTTTCGATCTATATACTTGCATGGCCGAAGCGTAAGCTATGTTTGCTCCGGGAAGCGGGCAATTGGGATCGTTTTCTGTGCCTACAATCAACATCGCACGGGGCGCTATCAATCGCAGCATCGACGGACAGTCGAACTCGCCGGTGATACCGGGTAATAGTTTATCCCATACAGCCTGTACATTACGCCTGTTTAAGACCGAATCGCCAAAGTCTTTAGCTGCCTGCAAATGCGCTTCCCGGATAGTACCTGCACGCCCCTGCCATTTATCATTATCTAACGACCATTTGAAACTTTGCACTGCAATATCCAGCACAATTACTTTTATCCGCTTATCTACTGATGCCGCAAGCCATGTTTCCATCCCTCCCATGGATATGCCGCCCATACCGATGCGGCTAGCATCTACATCAGGCCTGCTTGCCAGGTAATCGGTTACCCGCCAAAGGTCAAAAGCGGTATCAAACAAAAATGGATGGGTTTGATGGGCTTTATCCTTATTTTCCCAGGCAGCGGTAGCAGCAGCAACGTATTCTTTTGAGCCATGTGCGCCTCCGGCAATGCGTTCGCCATGAAAGCGGGCATCAATGGCTACGCCCATGATCCCTCTTTTAACCAATTGGTACAACATCTTTTTGTTGTCCTCCTTTTTACCGCCTGTACCGTGCAAAAAAATTACAGCGGGGTATAATTTCGTGCCGGCAACAGGTTTGTAAATCAGGATAGGTACCCGCTCATTCTTTTCGCTATAGATAAAACCGTGTTCTATAATAACTGAATCTGTACGAGTGATAGTAAAAGATGGACTTAACGGAACACGAGGCCTTTCCAGCAGTTTTTTAAAATCAGCAACAACCTTATCAACAGGAGGATAATTTATTTGCTGCGCAAATGAAAGCAAAGAGCATAACGATAATGTAATGCCGACACAAAGCACTTTGATCTTAAACAACATAACATGATTGATTTACCTGTACAATGTATAAAATATACAGCTTAATGAGTGTAACAATACTAACATGTAATAAAAAGCACAAAAGCTGAATGTTTCCATCCAGCTTTTGTAAAACTATCATTAACGACAACTTTCCTGAGCACGTTAATTTTCTTCGGTATATTTCTTAAAGTTGTTAAGTATGGCCTGCCAGCCGTTTTTTTGCATTTCAAGGGGATTTTGATCTTCAGGATCGAAAGCTACCTCAACTTCAGTTTGATCGCCATTGGCTTTGAAAGCAACAGAGGCCTGCCTGCCGTTTGGCATAGTATAGGTAAACTTTTCGCCATCAACAATTTCGTCATAAGTAGCTTCAAAGTCAAAACCGAAGCTTCCGTCTTTCGCTTCCATTCTTGCCGAGTATTTTCCGCCTACCCGCATATCATTTGATGCAGAAGGACATTGCCATGAAGGATCTGCAAAGTTCCATTTTGTAATGTGTTCGGGATTGGTGTAATAATCCCAAGCTTTTTTAGCATCTGCATTTACCGTAGCGGTAACTGTGATCTTGTTGCTCATTTTTTACTTTTTTAAGGTTAATAATAATTGGTCGAGCTTTTCGAGGGTTGCCATCATTCCCTGTTCCATACCCATCTGGATAACGGTTTCCAAATCTGAAAGCGATTTGTAAGTTACAATGGTTTCTACCAAAGCGTTTTCTCCTTTGTCGGTAAAATTCACAAGCCACTCCGCGCGGGGAAGATCCTTATTTATTTCACCTTCTGCATTACAGAAAGCATCCAATGATGTATAGTAATCAATAGGTTTTATTTTCAGATAGTCTGTCCAGCCCCAGTATTCTGTACCGTTGGGCTCTACCATGGCATAGTGCCAGTGGCCACCTTCGCTAAAATCCATTGACTTGGTTTTGGTGGTTAAGGGTGCCGGCGCAAACCATTGGTCGAGCAATTCCTGCCGGGTGTAACAATCCCAAACCAGTTGCCTGTCGGCTAAAAATTCACGCCTGATGGTCAGCGTATTTTTTTCCTTATCTGCAATAAAATCAAAGTGCAAGTTGTTTTTCATTTTTGTTGTTTTTTTAAGGTAGCTAAAAGGTTATCGAGTTGCAGGAACCGAGTTTCCCAAATCTTACGGAATTGCTCCAGCCATTTGTCTATTTCTTTCATTTTGTCAATTTCCAGTTGATAGTAGATCTCACGCCCCTGGTGTTCCTGTTTCACCAGTTCGCATTCGGTCAAAACCTTCAGGTGTTTTGAAATTGCCTGCCGCGTAGTGTCAAAATGCTCGGCGATGGCATTAGGTGTCATTGCCTGTAAGGCGATTAAGGCGATGATAGCCCGCCGTGTAGGGTCGGCAACAGCCTGAAAAATATCTCTTCTCATTGAAGTACTATTTACGAACCGGTTAATAAGATCGCCGGTTCATTTAAAACTTATTTCCTGATCATGGGCAGGTATTTTTCCCAATTGTCAATAATTACCCAAAGAACAATTGCGATCAATACTAATACGATAGGTAAACCTGATGGGGCCATACTAATATTAGCCAATAAAATACCGGTTAAAAGAGGTACGAGTACTAATGCGCCGAGCGCCCTGGTTCTTGGGATAATCAATAACAAACCGCCAAGGATTTCCATGGCACCCACCAGCGGCATGAGCCAGCCTATTTGCATAAAGGCCTGCCCCGCTTTCACCATTTTTTCGGGCATTTCTTTAGGCATCGGCATGTAATGAAAAAATTTGTCACAACCGGCGTTGATAAACATTAGCCCGGTTAATAGGCATAAAATAAATAGGATTTTAGTTTTCATGGTTTGGTTTATTTAAATAAGAAACTGATTGGTTGCAAATATATGTGCAACTAATTGGTTTCGCAAGTTTATTTTGATTTTTTTAAAAGGCTAAATTTTAAAATTGCTGAATCAAATAGTTATAGAAACACAAAGCCCCGATATTTGCGATATCGGGGCTTCTAATTATCCAATCTTATAACTGTTATCCCAGTTGCAGATCTTTTTGCTGTATAGCGCCTGGTTGCCCAGGTGCACACTGATGGCGGTGCGGGCTCCGGTGAATACATTACTATCCGGTAGCTCATTATGCAGTATTTTCTGATAAAAATCGTTGAATGCATACCAGGTACCATCTTTCGTCGCCTCGGGCAGAATGGGTGTGCCTCCTTCTTTATTCCATACTATACGTGTTGCGCCGGTTACGCCATCTACTGTCCCTTTTTCTTTCAATAGTTTTTTCTCAGGATAAAACATGCCCTGGTCGGTTAGCAGGGATACAGTACCCAGGGTACCTTTAATCTTGAAAAGATATCCGTCATGCGCATTGCCGCACATTGCGCCGAAATTACCGATCAGGCCCAGGTCCGGGTAACGTAACATCAGTTGTATATTATCATAGGTCTCCCTGCCATCTTTAAACACATCTATCCCGCCCGTGGCAAAAAATTCCTGCGGATGGGTATCAAAAACCCAGTTAATAAAATCAATCTGGTGCGAAAGCAGTTCGGCCGCCAGTCCTCCCGAATATTCTTTGTACATGCGCCAGTTGATGGCCCGTTCCAGTGAAGGATCAGGCACCGGGCGTCGCCAATTGCCATTGCGGTCCCAGCGGCAATCCACTTGTGTTACTTTACCCAGGTAGCCTTTATTGATCATCTCCTTAACCCGGTAATATAAAGGCGAATAGCGGTACTGGTGACCAACCTGCAGCACCTGGTTGCTGCGGCCATGCATCAGGCTTACAAGCTCAAGCGCTTGATCAATGGTATAGGTCATCGTTTTTTCCAGGTATAAATGTTTGCCCGAGCGGATAACATCAGCTGCCACAGCATAGTGCAGGTAAAGCGGAACAGCAACGATGATCGCCTCCACTTGCTTGTCATCAATTAATTTACGGTAATCCGTATATATTTTTACCGAACCTGGCTTAACCAGCTTTTGTGCCGCTGTCAGCCTGAAATCGAGCACATCGCACAAGGCAGTAATGCGGAACTGATCGGGCATTCCGTTAAGGATATTCATAATCCCGGTACCACGGTCGCCACAGCCTACCACTGCAATTTTAACGGGATCGGCCCCGGGCTGTATTGCGCTCAGGTTTTGGTTTAGCAATAGTCCGCCTGTTAGCAGGCCTGTATTTTTCAAAAAAGTTCTTCTCTCCATTTATCCAATTTTATTGTTGATATCCTTTAAAGTAAGCAGTAACCGTATCTGCTATACGGCCATCCGGCTTCCGGTATACAATATAAGCACCCAGATCCTTCCGGTTTTTCAGAAAGTTCAATGTGCGTTTTAATCCCATTGTCATAAACCCGTTATCATAGCCATCCGCTGTTATCGCATCTTTTGCATAAACGGTAACGCTGATCATTTCGTTTTGTATTGGGTAACCTGTTAACGGATCCATCAAATGCGAAACCTGTTTGCCGCCTGCTTCATGATGTTTGCGGTAATTGCCGGATGTAGTAATGGCGCCATCCCCCGGTTCGATCACTTTCCGCATCGGGGCCGGGTTCAGGTCATCACCGCTGATGCCTTCAATGCCCACCTTAAACGGTTCGTTTCCGGGTTTATGGCCTTTAATGCGTAATTCGCCACCCAATTCGATGAGATAGTTATGAATGGAATGCTGTTCCAATAAAGACGCCAGCAGATCGACAGAATAGCCCTGCGCGATGCCGTTGAGATCCAGTTGTACTTCCGGCTGGGTTTTGTGTAAAAAAGTACCTTTCAAACTAATTTTATTTGCCCCTACGTTATGAAGGAGCTCTTTCACTTCTTCCCGGTCGGGGTCATGTACCGGTTTAATTACACCAAATCCCCAGGCATCAACCAAAGGTTTCACTGTGGGGTCAACCAGCCCCCCGGTTGCGTGGCTGATCTGCAGCGCACGGGTGATCAGCACACGAAAAATCTCATCTATACGGATACCTTTTGCAGAACGGTTGAACTGGCAGATAAGCGAATTAGGCTGATATAGGGATACCGACTGATCAAAACGCTTTAACAGGCTGTCCGTTTGCGCTGTATTCACCAGGCTGTCGGGCGCATAATACACGATACTATATGTGGTACCTTGTGCATACCCCTTCAGCTCGAAGCGGCGGAGCGGCTCCTGCTGTACGAAAGCACAGCATATCAAAATAAAGACGCAAGGATACGCCAGTAAGGTCGTTTTCATAGTCAGATAGCCAAATGTAAGCATTCAGCCGCTTTTTCATCTCATTGCGTGAAATAAGCTTGATGATCATCTGCGGGCTACCGGAAGATCAATTCCCCGTGCTAAAATTCGTAACCAAAACGATAAATGAACTCCTAAAGGCCGGTAGTTAAAGCGGCTTTAAGTGTTTTAATATGCAATGAGCTGATTTAAAATTTGATTAACACCTTTCCAAAAGGCTTTTCCTCTATTAAATAACGCTGGGCTTCCGGTGCATCGGCGGCATCAAACACTTTTGCTACCGTTGGTTTTACAGAGCCGTTAGCAAGTAATGGTAATAGCTGGTTCCATACATATTGCTGTTGCTCGGCTGTAAACCAGCCCGAAAGGCTTTGCCCCCGCATTTGAAGGCCCTTCCACACAAAATCAGTAATGTTTGCTGTAAACTGTGCCCCTGCAGAATACCCAATGTTTACGATGATGCCATTTCTGGCCAGGGCCTTAATAGCGTTGCCGGTTAAATTACCACCAACACTATCAATAACGATGTCAACCCCTTTTCCACCGGTAATACGCATAACGCCTTCGTTAATACTTTCATTTTCCAAATTAATTACATTTTCAAAACCTGCTAATTCCGCAGCTTTTGCTTTTGAGGCCGATCCTGCTGTTGTTATTACCAATGATGCACCATGTGCCTTAGCCAGCTGCACGCCCGCATTGCCAACTGCGCCACCCACTGCCAGAGAAAGCACAGTTTTGCCCGGTGCAAAATCCGCTTTATTTAAACAGGCCTGAGCAGAAAAAAAACCTACAAAAACTGAAGCAGCCTCCTGGTCTGATAGGTTTGCCGGTGTTTTAATTAACTCTTCAGGATATAAAGCAAGATGACTTTGCCATGCTCCGTCAGATGCGATGCCTCTTATGACACCCGCCGGGGTAAAGGCCGATATAATAACTCGTGTTCCATTGGGGAACTGATTGTTACCTTTTACAACAATCCCTGCGGCCTCGTTGCCTAAAATCATAGGCAGCCTTTGAGCTTGTGGGATAAGCCCGGCCCTGATTGTATTATCTACCGGGTTAATTGCTGCGAAATTAACTTTTACCAATAATTGTCCCTGCAGTAAATCGGGTGCGGGGAGTTCTATAAGCTTTAAATTTTCATAAGCCCCGTGTTGCGTAAATTGAATTGCTTTCATTGTACTAAGTTTTAAAATTAATATCCAAAAAGAGACCAAAAGGTCTCAATAATATCAAAAAAATTTATTCCAAAAAGCTCAGGACTTCGCTCCTGAGCATGTCAATAACCATTTTCATTTGGCCTTTATTAGAAAACACCCGGCTGGTAAGTATCGTGCCTTCCAATAAATTAAACATATATATACCAAATTCATGTGGGTCAATATGCTTTTTAAATTCACCTGTTTGTATACCCTCTGAAATTATTCGGGCAAATCTATCCTGTATTGATTTGATGCCAAGTGCAACGCGATCCCTGATAACGTGATCGGTATCGTCAGTTTCCACGCCAAAATTTAATAATGGGCATCCTCCGTTTTCTGCAAGCGATAAACGGTCATGATAAAGATCAAGCACTGCAAATAATTTGTCCTTTGCACTGGTTTGGCTTTTAATCTTGTCATCGATCGCATTAATCAGTCTTTTCGAAAGGAAATTAAAAGCTTCCATTACAATTGCCTCTTTATTTTCAAATTGCCGGTATATGCCTCCTTTCGCCAGTTTTGTAGCTTCCATAATATCGCTGACAGATGTGCCGGCAATACCTTTTTTGTTAAATATCATTGCGGCTTCCTCAATTATACGTTGCCGGGTGCTTTCTCCTTTTTTCATGACAACACAAATATAGAGACCCTTCGGTCTCAAATAAAGTTTATTAATAAAAAATTTTCGATTATGTTATTTCAATGACTTTTGAATGCCGCTAATTGGTGAACTCTTTTTTTTGCAAGCTGTTTTTAAAATTTCTAAGCCGTTTTCAATTAAACCATCATCGGTGCAACAAAAGGGTAATGGTTGTTTTAATCTTCGCACTGTTTGAATAGCCCGCGTATAAAGAAAGCCAATTTAGCATCAGAGGCGCATTTTTTGTACACCCAGACCAATAGTAAGCCGTATTTCGTTCTATCTCATCATCAAATTAAAACGGCCGGGTATGAACAATCAATACCAGCTATTTGGAATGGTAACCTATTTTCTTTAATTAATCGATTAATAGCTTAGCATTTAAATACAATGCCATTATTTCATCTCTGTTCAATATCCGGCCAAACACTTTTATGTTAGTTAAAAATGATGAAGCTGAAAGATGGCCGCAGCTGCTCCCTATTGTTTTTAGCGGACAAACGAATTGCTTTTCGACTGATTCTGTTTCTTTGCCATCGATATACAAAGTACAGGTGTTATGCCCGCCGGTCAAAGTTATTTGCGTCCATTTATTTACAGGGACAGTGCCATTAAATACCTGCCGGTAAAAATCTTCACCCTCACCTGCGTACTCTTTATAGCCAACAGTCCGGGCAATACCTAAACCGGTCTTGCCCGATTTTTTATCTTTAAGGTTCAGGAAAATTGTTCCGTAAGGCGATTCGAACAGTACCGTCGTTGTATCGCGGGTATCTGTTTTTTTAACCCGGAAGCTCAATGTCCAGGGTTGTTCTAACTCGTCGGCTGGTAAGTTTAGCCGAACAAAATCATGCTGATCAAGCGCTAATACAGATTTTGATTCATAACCGGCCAAAGGTTTTATTAACTGTTTATTTACAGCATCGGGTAAAGTATTTTCTTTGAAATCGACGTCAATGATTGGATCACTGTTTTTGGAAGCGTCCAATAGCCTTGTATCATTTACCTGCGGTACGTTTTTCAAGCCGTCAACTCTCTTTATAAATTCATCAAAAGTAGGTGACATTTTATTGCCCCATAGTTTCTCGGCCATTAAGGGTAAAGCCACCGCAACCTCTTCTGCCGTTTCATGATAGGTAAAACCCATTGGCCCAAGATCATTCCATACATGCAGCTTCGCCCCTAACAAATCAGGTTCGCCCGGGTTTAGCTGCTGGTTTGGCCCGAAATCGTTGGGTGCCCATTTTTCATATAAAAACTTATTATCTACTCCATAGTAATTTGTACCCGGAACAATATACAGCCACCCGTCAGTTGATTGTACTACCTGGTGACCCGCTTTAATCTCCTCCTTCGCATTATTACCCAACCACATATCAATCATTATATTGCTATCAATAGGGGTAAATCCCGGCATTTCGTTGTATCCGGACCATATCATTACTTTTTTTCCCTTAGCACCTATGTATCTGTTGAAATGATTGATATAGTTGCAAAAACCTGCTGCAAAAGCCTTACGGTCTTCTGTCGTAGTAGCCTTTTTAAATCTGTATTCGTCAGTTCCGATATGGAAATACGGTGATGGAAATAAGGGTACAAATTCATCGAAGATCTTTTCCATCATGGCGGTGGTTTTGGGATTTAATACATCCAGTTGCCCATCCTGTAATTTTTCATTTTTTAGCTCGGGGGCAATATCTAAAATACTCATGGCGTGGGCAGGCGCATCAATTTCCGGGATAATATTTATGCCACGATCTGCGGCGTATTGTATCAATTCCCTGATTTCCTGCTGTGTGTAAAACCCATCTGTTGATGTTAGCTGCGGATAGGTTTTGCTTTGGATCCTGAAAGCCGCGTAGTGCTGGCCGTGAAAAGCCTGATCGTTTAAATGCAATTGTAATTGATTCATTTTATACCAGCTCATGCGGCATATGTAATCTTTCAGCTGCGATACCGGGAAAAATTTGCGCCCGACATCCAGCATAAATCCTCTGAAAGGATAAGCAGGTATATCTGAAATAGTATAACAAGGAATACTTTGCTTATCGGCACTCTGTTCAATTAACTGCAACAAAGTCCTGGTAGCATAAAAAACACCCGCCTCGTCCATTGCCTTTATAATAACCTTATCCGGTTTGATTTCCAGGTGATAAGATTCTTTTTGGAGTTGGGTTAAATGACGCTGGGGTTTGATTTCTATGATGATATCATTCTTCCCTCCTTTTGCCTGTAACCCGGCTTGTTGTTCCTTGCCTTGCAATGCAGCCAGGTCTTCAAGGAATATTGCAACGGTTTTTTGTGTTGAAGCAGACGGCTTAAATTTAAATACCGTAGCAGCATTGATAATGAAGCTGCCGCTACCTGCCTGCCACTGATGAACCGCCGGTATAATATTCGGCGCAATGTTATTCACCTGGGCGTGCAGGCCCGATTGTATTAAAACAAAGAACGTGATGTACGTGATTATTTTTTTTGTTGAGATCATTCAAATGAATTTCGATGTGGTTGTAAATAACAATTAAGAAAACTGGAGGGGTAATTTTGTCGCTTCGCCGGTGGTTTTAACCATATCAGTAGCCATTTATTCAATAGTAAACCATGTATAACTCTCGGGCGCAATATTGAAGGTTAGTGTGATCTCATACTTCCTGTCAACAGGATACTTTTTAACTACCCCTCCCTTTTCCCTGAGCAGGGCCGAACTTGTTAAACCTGTGTAGTACAGGGGTACCTTAATGGTTCTTGTGATGCCAACTTTAAGCGGGTTGTAAAGCATGATCATTCCTTTTGTACCCAGTTTGGGGTTCACATGCAGCAAACCATCCCAGTCTCTGCCATCGGCCCGGCGAAGATGGATGATCTCGGAGTTAAGGATACTGCGATATTTTTTATACCAGTCAATTACACTTACCACCATCTTCCGGGTAGCTTCGGTGTCATACAATCTTGGTCCGCGGTAACAGGCCTGGACTCCCGCCCCGTAATATTGCACCATCAATTGTTCATAATCTTTCAAATGATCCGAAAGCGGTTCCAGCACGGCTTCGGGGCCACCGCCCTGATACCGGGTAAGCGGCACAAATCCCCAGCCCATTGCGGGCGTCTTTTCCCAGGTACCATCAAAAATATTCTGACGGTTCAGGATCATTTGCTGATCACGCGGCAAAGAAAAATTAACTTCGCGGTAGCCTAAGGCAATTTTATTGGTGCCATCCAGAAAATACCAGTCGGGGGCGTTTACATAAACACCGTGCTCATTGCACCAATGATATAAACCTTTTTGCAGTTCCATTTGCTGCCATTGGCTATCATCCAGGTTTTTATGGCCGGGGTGTGTAGTTGAAGCACAAACATCACCGGGATAAGGGCCATCATTTTCAAAAATGTCGAACCCGGTTTTACTAATAAAATATTTTAACTTATCCAGATAAGCCAGGCCCCATTTGCTGCCCAAACAAGGGGCATTACCAAAGAAAGCAGCGGCATCCGGCTTTTTTGTTACCGGATCGATCACATCATCTTCATCGCTGATCCGCCTCGAACTAAATAAAGAATAGCCCCCTATCAGGATGTGTTTACTATGCGCGTAATTTGACAGTGTTTTCCAGCGTTGGATGTTGACAGCCGAGCTGTCTTCCATATTGCAATGGCTTCCAAAGCTGAGGATCAGGGCTTCATACCCTGTCGCAGCGCATTGGTCTATAGCCTTTTTTACATCATCATTGTTACGGCTTACGAGGTGCATAAAAATGGGATTTTCGGTTGTCCATGGAGCTATGGTGCTGTACATTTTCCTGATAGCCAATCCCCGCCTTTCGCGGTCATAACTATCCATCAGTAACTCATAAGTGCGAACCGAGTTAAAAACCTGCCCCTTTCCCAACGCTATACCAGTAGCCTTTTCCGGGTATACCTCTAATAAACACGGGGTCTGATAATTATAATTTACCTGTGATGTATAATTACTATCGGCTTTCCAATGGGTAGTTTGGTCGCTGATATCATATCGCATAGAGTTATTGAAGGCATAGTTAGTCTCCAGATAAAGGCCATGCTGTTTTTCCATTTGCGCCGGCGAGCCAACTACGGCACTCTCCTCCTCTACCGTTGCAAGCACCTCATTTATAACCCTGTTTAACGTTATCGCTTTATTTCCTTTATTCTGAACCGAAAGCCATTTTACAATAAGAGGGATGTTATTATACAGTTCATAATGTACAGTAACAAGCAGATCTTTTAAACCGTCAACATTTGATTTATAGGTAAATGACAGCATTTTACCGGAGCCAGGAACAGTATTCAGTGCCCATCGCCGCGGTTTCCAGCGGATGTAGGGAGGAATATCCGTTACCGAAAAGGATTGAAACTGAAAATCATTTTCATTGCCTTTGAATCCGCTAACCCATTCGGGCAGCAGATAGGCATTCTCCTTTTGCCCGTAAAGGCCTCCGATATTATATTCCCTGCCATCAACGGTTAACTTTGCTTCGGGCTTTACAGCCCTCAGCAATTGCTGGCCGTTGCTCATATTGCTGTAATCAATGCAGGCCACATTTTGCTGAATCCGGAAGGTCCTTTTTACCAAACCATTGCTCAAAATAATGTTTTTACCATCAGCATAAACATCGGCTTTTTGCTGAACAGGGCTTACCAGCCAATCCTGAGAAAGGATTGGCCTGTCGTTTTCCTTCCAGGCGGGTAATTTATTATTCGCTTCTTGTGAACTGCCGGTGTTGATGATGCCCCAAAAAGCAATCGTCGAAAAAAACAGCTTTCTTTTCATTTATTTCTTTTCAATTTGTTCAATCTTTTAAAAGTAACACTATACGGATAACCTGTTCAGTCAGAACGAATGCGGATAATAGCGGTTACTTACGCTTCCATCTTCAAATAAATCTAATATAGCATAGCCGGGCGGGGTTTCGCGGTAATAACATTTAGCCGCCGAATCACTATCGCCGTCTTCCCACCAAAATCCACTTAAGGCGCCGTTACAATAGTAGCGAACGCCATCATAACCGGCCTCATCAAGTAAATGGATATGGCCGCTTATACAAGTGATTGTTTTGTCCCGGTGTTTATTAAATAAATTAGTGATATATCTCGCATCTGTATGGTTGCCTCCTTCCATTATGGTGCTTACGCCCAAAATCGGGTAATGGCTCATACACAAAACGGGCGTGCCGCGCCGCAGTGACGCAAGGTCGTTCTCCAGCCATTTTCGCTGTTCGGCATCTAATGAACCTGCATTATCATTATTGCTGTCGAGAATGATAAAATGCCACCCATGCTTTTCAAAACTGTAAAAGCGGCCCGGCATTTCAAGTTGAGCTATTACATGCGGTTTGCCATACATGCTGTCGGATTTGTCAGGGCAAGCCCACCACATATCATGATTGCCCAAACAACTGTATACTTCATATCCCTTAAATCTTTCGCGAGCGTTTTTCCATATCGCCCACTGTTCGTTGACCCGTTCACGGGTAATGTTATTGTAGTCGGCAGCGAATATGGAATCACCTCCGTTTAGAAAAAAATCGATCTTATGTTTCTTTATTTCTTCAATGCAGCGCCCGAAACGTTCCGGGGCATTGTATTCGGGGCGGATATGTACATCTGTAATATGCGCTACCCGTAATACCCGTTTCTTTTCATGCGGCGCGGCCAAAACATTCGGTTCGCGTTTTACCCCCAATGGCAATGATATGGCGAGCAGCCCTATCCCCTTTACCAGGTCCCGCCTTTTTTTTGAGTCGACAGTGTTTGTCATGTTTTTAGTTGAGTGTTTTAATGGCCAAAATTTTGTTGCCGGCTGTGATTTGCAGCTGTACTTTTTGCCCTGATTTTACCATCACTTTAGGCCAATGTAAAAACGCGGTATACGGAAGCGGCTTCTGAGCCTGGGCACTACTTTCTGCAAAAACGGCTACGTTGGCATCATACCCGGTGTTGTTGCTCAGCAACAGTGTGGTCGATTTCTTATCCTTCTTCAAAACAGCAGCTTCCACATGATCAAAAACCAGGAGTTTTCCCTTATCTGTCTGAAGATAAATTCCGGGCAATTCAATCGCCATTAACATACCGTTGGTTTCCGTCCACGAATTCCGGGTGTTTATGAAATTGCCGACACTGCCCCTGCCTTCGGCGTCACTGGGCTGAATTCGTTCCATACTTGATCCGATAAGGTTGTTGGTAGTATAATGACCTGGCATGTTTACCGCTTCGGCGTGCGCATGTTGAATATCCTTTATTAAATCTGCATATAATTTGTTACCCGTTGCACGGTATAATTTGAACAGGTAATCGCCTGAGGCTTCACAAATACCCGGAGCCGAATGTTTATTTTGAATACTGGCCCAAACTGCCCCGGCCATATGGCAATTCAACTTTGCGATCTGGCTGCCGGCTGGAAAAACAGGGTCATAGGACAATATCCAGGTTGAGCAAAGCGCCGCTTCTACCTCAGCCTTCTGCAACCAGCTTTTATCGCCGGTAACGTTGTATAAGGCCATCAATGATTCTAAAAAACCAAATGCCGATTCTGAATTAGCATCCATGCTAATATCCCCGCAATCGCCGCCGGTGAGGCCCTGGTTCACCACATCGCGCTGGTAATAATAATTGGCAGCATCCCTGGCCACTACAAACCACTCCGGATTACTAAAGTAATTTGCCGCAATGGCCAGTCCGCCGGGCGCTATCGCCCCCGCCGTGGAGTTAAATACGGCTATCCGGCCAGTTTCGGGTACGATGTACTGCCCAAACTCGCCGTATCTTTTCCAGGTGTTAGTAAAAGCTTCGGCCAGTTTTTTCGCGGCCGACTCCCATTCGGGCTTAATTATATTTCCAAAACTCTGCGCTTTCAGCAGCAACAGATGTTTCATCAGCCACAGTAAAGCGTCACTGTTTTTGCGTACCATGGCCTGGCCTTCCGCGAAATCGGGGTGCATTTTTTCAAAAAGGAGGCGGCCATTTGCTTCGATTCCGCCGTAAAAAAAGCCGCTTTTCCCCTGAAGTTTATTCACTATGAAATCGATCTCCTCCGCCACACGCTCACGTTCTTTTGGATTATTGAGCGCCAGCATAGGATAGGTATTCATCATGCCGCTCACCCAACCCAACTGAAAATCGTCATTATTTTCGGGCTTGTAATAACTACCGGCAGGAACATGTATAAAATTGCCACTGCATATTGCCGAACCTACTGCAAGTAACTTACTCATAGGTAATATATTGCGGGGGCTATTTGGCCCGGTTATATCCTTACGTACCTGCATAAACTTCGTAAGCAAACCGGGGATGCTGCGGGCATCAAATACATATAACCTCATCGCAATGGTTATATGGTCGCCGGGTTTCCAGTCGTGTGCTTTATCACCACTTTCATGAAAATCCCCAAACCCGGGCGCCAGTCTGCGCACTGCCGGTGCCGAAATGCTAAAGCTGCAACTATCTTGTTTTGCATTTTCTGCAATGGTAAGGCCACTATTGCCCAACTGGGTCTGCTGGGTGGTCAACAGGATAAAGCCTTTCTTTAGCGATGGTGAAAAAAAGCACATTGCCGGCGTTGCTGCGTTGCCGGTTTGTAACTGCACCAGCGATGCTTTATCGGGTTCTGCGGATAACCTGGGGTTATTTGAAATGGTTAGCGGCACTTTGGGGTTATAGTACATATCCCTGGTATAGGGTGGGTTGTACCCGTTGCCAATGGCAGGATACCTGTTCCCGTTATACATACTTGCAGGCACCATAACATAATTCTTCCTGCTCCAGCGGCTGAAGTCAAAAGATACCTCCAGGGCCGTGGCAGCTGCATGGCCTTCTTTTAACTTAATATCGGCGGTGATATCCAATATCCCGGCGCTTGCACCCTGTTTTGCGGTTAAGTTAAGCAACCACTGGGCACTGTCTGTTGTCAGGCTATTGTTCCCGAACTCAAATTTATTTAATGCTTTGGTACCCTCATATTGGATAGCGCTTACACGCATATTTCCATGCACAGCTTTTAAAAAATCCGGAGTTATAAGCTTTTTTGCTCCCTGCGCGTGGGCAATGCTTGTTAAGCATGTATAAATTATGAATGCGGAAAGGCATCTTTTTTTGTTAAAATCCATGTTAAATCATCAAAGTTTTATGCCCGGTCCTACAGATGAAACCAGCAGTTCCATATTTACTTTTTGATTGCTATTATGCAGGGCGCTAACCTGGATTGATGATGCTCCATGCGGAAGTGTCAAATTGCCCTGGGCTGGAATTTCAGCGATCTTCTTTCTGTTCTTATCCGCTACATAGCAAGCATTATCCTTCAGGATAATAAATTCGCCATTGGTAATTTTTTTGTCGATTGAAAGTTCTGTACCGTCCTGAAAAGTGATCCTGATGCCATCAGCATACCCATCTTTTTCGGTTGATGATATCCGTATCGCACAATCCAGCGGCTGCGCATCAAATTCATTATTTAACCGGCAGGTATTTTTTTCGATAGTGTATTGCTGGTCAGGAAAGCGGGTTTCACGTACAGGATATAAAACAAAAGACTTTTCTCCGTTTTGCACCAGGTGAAATTTATAGTTTAAATCTTTTAAACGCTCTTTTAGTGTTTTGGTGAAAATATTCAATGCCCTGGCATTTTCCCAGGCGCGGTATGCCTTGAAAATATTATTCTTTTCCGGGCAATTTTCAACAGCATGCTGGCTCAAACCAAGCATGTAGGTTGCGTTCCATCCAATTGATTTGGCTTCCAGGTTTTCAGCATCGTATAAACTCCACTCACTGTGCAGATCAACTATTCCGAATGTTGCAGGTAAATAACTGCTCTCAAAAACATATCGCATATCTTTTCCCTCTATTCCCCATTGGTTCAATACCGGATTAAACATATTATTGCCGCCGCCAACATTGCAAACGCTCATATAATGCCAGTTGCCTTCATAAACCGCGCTCCCCATTACACGGAGATAATCACCTCCATTTTTTGCGTAGCTATCAAATAATTTTCTGAAAAACTGCTTAAAGGAGTACTGCCCTTGCCCCTGGTACATACAGCTCTCCAGGCCATCAAAATCAATATAATCCATCCCTCCTTCTGTTAGCCACTTGCCATAATAATCCGCATATACTTTTTGCAAATTCATATCCGGAACAAAACCACGATAGCAGTTAGGCTGCAGCTTTACTATTGTGGTACCCTTTTTATAGGCACCTCTTTTTGTTCCGTAAAGCCCCCTTTTGATATGTAAAAAGGTGTAAGGCTTGCTCTCGCTAATGCCATTGTATTCTATCAGTTCCTTCCCTATTTTCAGCACATTGGTATGGTTACCTTCCCATCCGCCGTACTCGTTGAAATAGGCCCTGTCGGCCACCGTTATAACCGTGTCCTGATCAGTAAGATCTTTGGTTACAGAAGTGCGCTGCATAATGGCCAGGCTATCGCTTGGTACCGGGGCTACATCGCTGTTATTATCAGGCTGCAAAAACTCGCACAGGGTATGCAGTCCATACCTGATCCCATTTTTTTTCATCAATGCGCCATAGTCCGGAATGTTCATGGGAGCTGCGTTGTTGAAATTTATTTTTCTGTTGGTCCAGCGATTTTGTGGGTTGGGATAATATTCGCCCCATCCTTCGTCCTGTATTCCTTTGATGGCTAATTGATGAGCATAGGTGATCAGGCTGTCATGAGCGCCATGCCACGCAATGTCAGGGCGGTATGCTTTAGGGTCTTTGATCCATTGACCATCAATTTCGGGATGCGGCAGCCCTTCCTTTAAAACTATTTGTTCGATAGTGCGGAGCCCGACAGAATCGGGGCAGGCCAGCAAAGCAACCGAAGATCCGATAAAATCGGCATTTACCGGCGGCACCAACTGGTACCTGGCCGAATTTACCTTCCCATCCAAATTATCGGGTAACACCGGGAAGCGTATCATTTGTTCCTTTCTGCGGTCTCTTGAGTGCATGCAAACTGTAGAACCAAAAGCGGGTTCAAGTCTTGCTCCGTTTCCGTAATTCATCCGGTAATACTCTTCCGGATGTGAATAAAACGCCACATCATTTATCCCATCTCCGCCGATTGTGAAAGTTTGACCTTCCTTAAGGTTTGGAGGCAAGGGGTATTTCAGCGGATCAGGCGAATGAATAAAATAGTACATGAAAGACATGTCGCCTCCTGTTGGGGGGCCGCTGGTAGTATTGTCATTTAAACCAAGTATGCCAAATGCGAAATCATCATCTCTTACTACGCCCAGGATATCTCCAATTGTTTTAGAGATAGTTAATTTATAAGGGCCCCAAACGATATTATCAACCCCGTTTCGCGGCTTAAGCGATACCAGTTTCAATCGTACATACTCCCCTTTTTCATCAGTTTGTACCGTTGCCACCGAACCATTAGGATAGTGTAGCGTTATGCGCTTATTGAGCGTGTTAAATGCAGCAGATACCGGCAGTATATAGTTTTCGCCTTTGTACAGACTAAGCAATGCAGAAACTTTACCGGCAGGGCAATATTCTTTATGGGATGATTTATCCTTAATACTGGTAATAAACCCACGTTTGTTTATACTAAGCGTAACAAACTTTGTGTTTAAAGTAATGGTTTGTGCGTTTGCCTGCGGATGAATTACCAGCATCATACTGAACGCCAGGAGAACTAAAAAACCTGTGTTCAATTTATTTATCATGTTATAAAAACTCATATATAATCAACTAAAAAGCATTTCCAATTTCTAAGCACCGCATTCTGATCAATGATAAAAGAGGGCGCCCTGTACCACCATACAGGGACGCCTCTTCAACTAAACCTCAGGTAGTCTCATTACCGGAAGTACACTTAAAAAATAAAACACATTCGGCACCTATTGTATTACCGGATTAAATGTTCCGCTATCCCATCCTATATTTTGCTGCAGATTTTTGTTTTGTAAAATATACTGCGGATCAATAGGACCGAAATAATAGGCATCGGGTATATTGATTTGACTGGTGGCACCAGGATCTATCGGCTCATATTTGTAATTGGTAATAGCCTTAAGAAAAGCGTTACGATCAAACGATGCCGGTGAATTAACTATCAGGTTAGAAAGCTGTGCAGCAATCCCGCTATTACTTTGCGTAATATTAATACCATATTGAGCGGATGCAGCTGCGCTGTTAAAGTACGGCCCGTAAGCGTGCAGCGTACCCATGCTATTCAGTACATTAAACATCCGCCTGCGCCTTAAATCCCAAAATCGTTTTCCTTCAAAAGCAAACTCTATAGCCCGTTCGGTCATAACAGCGTTCAACGTGGCCTGATAATCAGAACCAACCGAGGCAGCCAATCCATAATTTCCTGCTCCTGCTGTGATATGGGCCCTTTGGCGGATTTGAATAATATAGGCCCTTGCTTCGGCCGGGTGCTGTACTTCATTAGCAGCCTCGGCAAGGTTAAGTAAAACCTCAGCATACCTGATGATAGGCCAATCAAAAGCCTGGCGGTTCCAAACGCTTGAACCCAATGTGGTATCAATCCCCTTACGGCAATAAAAACCCGTGATATTATAATTGGGTGTAGCTTTGTACGCATCATCACCGGCTATCGTGTTAAAAATCCATTGCACACGTGGTGTTATGTCCGCAAAATCATACCTGGCGCCATTGTATACAATTGTTTGATAGAAGCGCGGATCCCTGTCCTTCCAAAACTCTGCAGGGTCATATCCCGAAGCCGGGTCGGAAATTGGGAGACCATTTTTCATGGGATAAGCCTGCACCATCTCCCAGGTAGGATCACAGGAGCCTGCAGCGCCAGAGGTTTCAGTTAAAGGCCTTTGCCCTTGTTGAAAGCCATTTGTTTTTTCGGGATAATGGTAACGTAAGCTCAAAACCATTTCCTTAGCAGCCCCTGCCTTATCATACCACATGTTTTCATTTGGTTTTGCAGTATTATCGGTATATAAGCCATAACCATCAGCGTCTAACTCAGTTTTAGCAGTCAACAAAGCACTATAAGCGTCGTTCCAATAAGTGGCATTAGGTGTTTTGCAAAACAGAGGGCTTGCTTTTAATAACAGGGCTTCGCCTTTTACTGCCATAGCCGCACCTTTGGTAACCCGGCCAATATCATTTGAGCCCCAGGTAGCCGGCAATAAATTAATTGCGCTATCCAACTGTTTGCCAATAAAATCAAAACACTCAAGTGATGAATTCCTTTTTACCAGTAAAGTATTTATGTCGGCCGTTGGGTCCTGAACCGCTGTAATGATCGGTACCCCTCCTAATACTTTTACCATCCTATAGTATAAATACGCGCGGAAGAAGTATGCCTGGCCTTTCAGGCCTTTATAATCGGCATCGGATAAAGCAGATTTGCTTTTATCAATAT
Organism: Mucilaginibacter sp. 3215; assembly: GCF_050433785.1. Classification (NCBI taxonomy): domain Bacteria; kingdom Pseudomonadati; phylum Bacteroidota; class Sphingobacteriia; order Sphingobacteriales; family Sphingobacteriaceae; genus Mucilaginibacter; species Mucilaginibacter sp. 3215. The sequence continues at coordinate 609,236 of NZ_JBNPWO010000001.1, read as the reverse complement.
TTGCAAAAAAGTTATTGATAGACCTTACCCTTCCCCAGTCCCAAACCCTGTCGGGGTAACCACTTTGACTTGTATAGGTGCCTTTAAGAAAAGAGTTAAGGCCGTTTCCGCCGCTGCCGCCAGAATAAGCCTCGCCGGCCAGTTCTTCGTTCCTGTTCCAGGAAGGCAAAATATTATAGAAGTCGGTTACATATCCTTTTACAAAATCAGGACTGCCCCATTCCTGCTCCGGCGTAATTGGGCCTCCCGGATGATCAACATCAAATACCTTTTTACAGGATATTGTTAAAGCAATCATCCCCAATAAAACGAATAGTATATTGAATTTAAGTTTCATGATCTAATAATTTAATGTTTAAAGTGTTACATTAAGCCCGCAGGTAAACCCTCTTAATACCGGGTACATTCTGAAATCGCCGCCCAGTTCAGGGTCCCAATCGCTTACATGGTTCCATTGATACAGGTTTTCGCCGCTGAAATAAACTTTCACAGCTTTAACTTTTATTTTCGCCAACAAGCTTGCCGGCAAACTGTAGTCAACAATTAAGGACTTTAACCGCAGGAAAGCGCCATTTTTTAACCAGAATGTAGATGACACCTCGCTATTGCTTGTGCCTTGCCAGTCGGTCATGATAGGACTTGGCATCGTGGCGCTAGAGGCTGTTTGCGGAGTCCATGCACTTTTCCAGATGGTTAAATTATCATTGCCAGGCAAAGGCCGTCTGTAGTAAACATCGGTAGGCATAATGTCGTAACGGCCCAAACCGGCAAATACAGCGGTGAGGTTAAGCCCTTTCCAGCCGAATGTAAAGTTGAAGCCATAATTAACACGCGGTATCCCGTTTTTTGAAATGATCTGCTGGTCGTTCCCATCAATTTTCCCATCAGGCGAATCAGTACCCAGCGGCCCCCTGATGTCCTTGTACATCAACATCCCGGGCTGTGGCTTGCTACCAAATATGGTGAAATTAGGACCATTAGCTTTTAAAATATTATCTACGTCCTGCTGGGTTCTGATAATTCCGTCGGATACATAACCCCATATAACCCCGTTGATTGGCTGTCCGATCAAATTCTGGTAACCACGAACTGATGCGGCCTGGTCAACCTTCAGATATTTGTTGGCAGAATATGACCAGTTGCCAGACACACGATAGAAAAAGTCATTGATGTGCCGTTCGTGACTAAGAGATAGCTCAATACCCCGTGCCGATGCTATTCCATAATTAACTGCAGGCAAGCTTGCTCCAACAGTACTTGGGACCGATGCTACACGTGCACCAAGGATATCGGTAGTTTTTTTGTACCATAAATCAACAGTTCCGGTAAGGATTCTTTTTGGCATGCCAAAGTCTAAACCCAGGTTGTAGTTATGATTTTTTTCCCATGTGATGTTGGGGTTGATAGTTGAACCCAACGTTGTTGAAGGCGGAAGCCCGGATCCTATATAAATACCTGAGTTTGCGTTAAAGTTGTAGGTTTGTTGCCACTGCCATGGAGCGGTGTTATCTGTGCCGGTTATACCGTAAGAGAAACGCAGCTTCAAGACATCAAGGACTTTAGTATAATTTGCGAAGAAGTTTTCATTGGCAATATTCCAGCCTGCTGAAACGGCCGGGAAATATCCCCAACGCTTATTTGACGGGAAAATATAAGAGCCATCAGCCCTCATGGTAAAGCCCAGCAAATATTTTGAGGCGTAATTGTAGTCGACCCTGCCAAAATAGGAAGCGAAGCCTGTAGGCTGGTTCTGATCGCCCCTGATGTACCAGTCGGTGCTATTGGTTGATCCGCCGTTAATTTGCTGATAGTTAGGGTTACTATAATTATCGTCCCAGATGTTTGAATAATGGCCCCGGTATGCCGATTGTTCATAGCCGGCAAACGCGCTGATATTATGAAGGCCAAAAGATCGGTCATAATTCAACATCAAATCCAGTTGGTAATTAGATGACTGCGAATATGACTCCTGCAATTCTGTAGGTGCACCAATTCCGGAAATCTGGGCCTGATCTAATATCTGATAGCCTCCTGATCGTGTTAAATCCAACTTATCGGTAACGATGTGGTTATGGTCGCCACCGGTTTGGAAATAATAAATGTAAGGTGCATTACGCCATGCTTTGGTGTAATTATTGGTGGTATTGTAGGCGAAAGTACCTTTTGCTGATAGTCCGGTTATGCCGGGGATATCATATTTCAGTTGAAAAACCGGGGTGATATTATTACCCGACGGCTTGGTGTAACCACCATTTCCCTTTGCCAGGTTGGCGGTATTAGTATTATCAAAGTTGCCAACAGGAAGGCCATTAATAAAAGACGGCCGGCCGGGATTTACCATTAACAACCTGTTGTACATGTTCGACAAATTGAAATCCCCATAATCATAGGCCCAGAACGGACGGCTGCCGTTATTCCATTCGCTTTGGATATTTAAATTATAGCTCCACCGCTCAGAGATTTGTCCATCTATTTTTGCTGTTAAATTATATTTACGGAAGGAATTTGAGGTTGCCCCTTCCTGCTGGAAATAACCTGCCGAGATGTAGTACCTGGCTGCTTGCGAACCACCGCTTACGGCTAAGTTATGTGAAGTATTCCAGGGATTACGCCAAGTATCTTTTAACCAATCGTACGAATGTGTTTTGAAATAATCTAATTCATCAGGCGTATAGTAACTTGGATCGTTTGCCGGCAAACCTTTTTGGGCAAATGCCTCATTGGCAAAAGTATAAGCATCAAAAGCATTCATTCTCCGCGGTGTAATTTCACGGTTATTCATGGTATATGATGCATTGTAGGATATAAAGGTTTTATTGGCTACGCCATGTTTTGTTGTAATCAAAACAACACCGTTACCGCCCCTGATACCATAAATCGCGGTTGATGCGGCATCTTTCAGGATACTGATATTATCGATATCGGCCGGGTTAATGGTAGAAAATGTTGTTGCATCCCTTACAAAACCGTCTATCACGTATAGCGGGTCTGTTCCGCCCTGCCAGGTGGAGGATTCCCTGATTTTAATATTAGCGCTTGCGCCGGGATAACTACCTTGCGTAGTAACGGTAACGCCCGGCGACAGGCCTTGCAACAAATTGGCGGGGGAAGATGTAGGGCGGTTTTCAAGTGCAGATGATTTAATTACACCTATTGCACCTGTCAGGTTTTCTTTTTTCTGTGTACCATAGGCAACCACAACTATTTCGCTGAGCCCGCTTACATCGGCTTCCATCTTTACCAGCATAGGTGTACCGGGAGTAACCTGCAATTCTTTTTTCACATAGCCAACAAATGAAAAAACGAGTGTTGCGTTCCCATCCGGCACCTCTATGTTGAATTTACCACTGGCGTCGGATATAGCGATGGCTTGACTTCCCTTTACTGAAATAGTCACGCCGGCCAGGGGTATGTTTTTGGTATCAAATACTTGCCCGCTTATCTTAACCGGGCTTACATTTAAACTGGTAACCACGTTATCAACAGCCTTTTCAATTTGCTGAAGGACAATATTGTTATTAACCTTTTTATAAGTTAAGGACTGATTTTTAAGGCATTCCTTTAAAGCCTCGTCTATTGAGGCATCTTTCAGATGAATGGTTACACTTTTATTCTGTACATCTTTTGAATCATAAAAAAACACATATCCTGTTTGTTTATTTATCTGGTTAAGTACTTTTTTCAGTGAGGAATTTGTTTCATCCAGGTTAATTTTTTGACTATACACTTTTGCGCTACATTCAAGAAGGGCAACTAACATGATCAAGGTAGTCAATTTCATAACTAATAACATTTTGCGCGGCCACGGACAACGCATGGCCATTAAAAAAGCATTTAATTTCATACTTTTGCTGAGTTGGGTTAACAGATAGTTAGAGACACTAAACATATTCCCGTTTTGCGGGGAGGGTTAACTCAACATTTATCCGCATTCCGATTGCCCTCGGGATGCGTTTTTTTTGAGTTAACCTTATGGGGATGGGCCTAAATTTTGAAGGCCGGATGTGTATTTATTTTTCCATATGGTTCCTTTTATTTTGAGGTGAATAATTGGTTAATTACAGATGTTAATTCATTACAATAATTGTTTTCCCATCTATTTTGTAATGTATTTGCTTGAAGCTCAGAATATCCAGTATTTGTGACAGATTGACGTTCCTGGAAATTTCGCCCGAAAACCGCCGTGAGGGTAATTGCCCTTCATATCTGATCTCCACACCATACCAGCGCGAAAGCTGCCGCATTACTTCCTGAATATTATTGTCTTCAAAAAAGAAAAATCCATTTTTCCAAGCGACCATTTCATCCGCATCTACATTCATAACATCGATCAGGCCGTGGTCAAACCTTGCTTGCTGGCCCGGTTTAATGATGTTACTCACTTTCCCTGCTGATACTTTTACACTGCCTTCGAGCAGGGTAGTTTTAACAGCCTGTTCATCATTGTAAGCATTGATATTGAAATGGGTGCCTAATACCTCTACTGTTTGCCCGTTTGAGATAACTTTGAACGGCTTTTTGGCATTGTGTGCAACTTCAAAATAGGCCTCGCCGGTAAGTTCTACCCTACGTTCGTTACCATTAAAAACTACCGGGTATTTTATTGATGACGATGCGTTTAACCATACTTTAGTACCATCGGCCAAAATAAATTGATACTGCCCGCCTTGCGGCGTAGCTGCGGTGTTATATATAATGTTCTTTGACGGATGGAAGTCCACAACAACATCCCTATAACTAATTTGGCCGTCGGCGGCTTTTTTTATAACGATGTTACCCTGACGTGCGAGTTTTCCAATCTTTGCACCATTTAATACAATGGTACTCCCATCCCCTAATGTTAATATGGCTTTGTTTCCGCCGGGGGCTACATCCTGTTTCTGAGGCTTAACTTCAGCTATTTGCCGGCGGGAATTATTATTAATGATAAAAAAGTATCCCCCCACCGCCATAAAAAAAAGTATTGAAGCAGCTATTGCCCAACGCGATAATTGTATCCTTTTTGTCCTTCCCTGTATTTCATTCAGCAGATTATCAAGGCTCTCTTTCTGATCTTCTTCCAATTGCTCCTGCGACAAATAAGGATCGCTGTGCTTGTATTTTAAATACCAGCTTTCAACCAAAGCATTCTCTGCCGGAGTAGTCATGCCGCTGTTATACCGTTCTATTAAATTTTCAATGTCTTGTGGTTGCATAATCGTTAAAGGATATATCATCCTTATTACCCCATATACAACTACAACCGGGGGGAGGGAGTAGATAAAAATAAAAAAAAGTAAAAATAATTTACCGGATCATAAAACGGGGAAGGTATCACCTGTTGTGATTGTAAGAAAGCTTATTGAACACTTACTTATATTCAGCTATTTCAAGTCGCCGGATCGACATCGTCTATGCTTTCAGATATAAGAATTTGTCACAAATAAATTCAACGCAAACGTTTGTTTATCGCAACAAGGCTCATAAATATGTTTTTTGAGTTTTATAACCGCGAAGTGTTGTTATTGAAAGCCTGTATTAATTACCCCGACGGTAAAATCTTTACCAATCAGTTAAAAATAGCGCTCTTAATCAGCGGATTAAAGCGACATAGCGCTTGCATTGAGGGCAAGAAACTTTTTGTTAAAGCTGATTCGCCCAAATTAACGCAAACGGTTGCGTAGAACTTTAGCGCTTAAAATCACTCCAGTCCTCTTAATTTGTAATAACAATTATACAATAGATAAACAAGGGCCCCGTTTCAGGCGATTCGTTTATCCCCGACCTCAATGGTCAGCAATCAATAAATATCGCTTGCAAATTATAATCAATGTAAACTTTAATGGCTTTGTACGGTAAATATAGTGACGACGATTTGATAACGCTGGTAAGGCAAGATGATATATCTGCTTTTACGGCGATTCATTCGCGCTATTACGGAGCGTTATATCAGCATGCGTATAAAAGATTGCCGGACAGGGATACCGTTAAAGATCTTTTACAGGAGCTTTTTATCCATTTATGGGACCAAAGGACATCAATTGATATTAAAGGCAGTTTACAAGCTTATTTATGTACCGCTATCCGGAACAAGGTTTTAAATGTTTTTAAGCACGAGAAAGTAAAAGCCAATTACATTACCTCACTAATTAATTTTGAGCACACCTGTGAATCTACCACGGATGAAAATTTAAGAAATAAAGAACTCATTGCCCTGATTAAGGCCGAAGTAAGCTCTTTACCCCCAAAAATGAAACTGATATTTGAGTTAAGCAGGGATTCAAACCTGTCGCACAACGAAATTGCCGAAATATTGGAAATAAGCCCCTTAACTGTTAGAAAGCAGGTAAACAATTCTTTAAAAATACTGAGGGCAAAATTAGCGTCACATCTGCTAACGCTGTTTTTATAATCAGGTTTTAAGACTTACGTGGTGTATTTTGATATGCGATAATACCATCCTAACAGATTACAAAAAATTTATGCTGTTTTAAAATGTTCCCGGTTTTGATTCGTCTTCATTATTAAAGAAGGTTAAAATCATTAAATAAACAATAACATGAAAAAGCATATCATATCAACAGCACATAGTCAGTTGTGGGAGGGCATAGACGACTAAAAGAGTAAATTAACAAAGGTTATTAGCGGCGGGTGCTGTATCTTAGCGCCATGACGGATTATAAACTGGAAGCAGCTAAAGCCGCTTTAACCTTGATTACCCCCAATCAAATTATTGGTTTGGGAGCCGGGAGCACCATAGCTCATTTGGTTAATATGTTAGCCCAGGATCGTAAGCTTGCGGCTTCCTTAATATTTACCTCATCATCATTCAAAACAACCCAGTTGTTAAGCAAACATGAGTTGCGCATTCAGTCGCCTGCCTTGCTTAATAAACTCGATATCTATTTTGATGGCTGCGACCAGTTTGACAGCGAACTAAACGCACTGAAAAGCGGCGGCGGCATCCATACTACCGAAAAGATCCTTGCCTCAATGGCGCATGAATTTATTTTGCTGGGCGATGAGGGAAAATTCTCAGCCCAACTTAACGCTACATATCCCCTGGTTATAGAAATATTACCCCAGGCCTTACAAATTGTACTGGCAAAACTGGCAACCCTGTTTCCTCAGGCTACGCTTACCCAGCGTATGAGCACACAAAAAGATGGTGCGTTGATATCTGATAATGGCAATATGCTGATCGATGTACAATTTACTGAGCTACCCGAACCGGTTAAATTAAATACCCTGGTTAAAATGATACCGGGTGTTGTTGAACACTCCTTATTTTACCAAATGGCCGGCAGGGCAATTATTGCAGGCGAAAATGGTATCCGGACTATAAGGCCTCAACGCTAACCCTCAGTTGGGATTATTTAAAACGGCGATACCCTTGAGCGTACACACGCCATAGTTAAAATGGTTTAAAAGCTGCAGCTGAACATCCCATAAATTAAATTCGACATGCGGGTATATGGAGGCGTTAAAACCAAGTTCAATCTGGTTAACCCGCATAATGGCAATTATTCTGGTATCAATTTCGGGACGGACATACCCTTGATCGATGCCCTTTTTTAAAAGCTTCCCGATAATATTTACCATGAAGCCTGTTTTAAATTTCAGGTATAACATCCAGCCTTCATGATGGTACTTTTGCAGATCGAACAAGACAGCAGGGTTTACCCTCGAAAAGATCTCCCCTGTACATTTGGTGAGCTCAACCATCTCATCCATCATATTACCAGTGTCACTAATAATTGAGCAAAGCATTGCCTCATCATCGGCCAGCCGCTTTTTTACAAGAGCAGTAACAAGTTCGTTTTTGTCCCTGAAATGCTGGTAAATTGTTTTTTTGGAGATCCCCAGATGCCGGGCAATATCATCCATGGTAATGCTTTTTATCCCTGCTTCAAGAAAAAGCGCTTCACTCCCATTTAAAACCCGCTCCTTATCAATCATAGTATTAGGTAGTTATCAACGCGGTGATCCCCCTGATAGCGCCAATCAGGATCTCCTGGTTCATTTTTTCATCCCGCGTGAGCTGGATCATGTTAATGGCTATCAATCCATGAATTACGGCCCAGTAGGTGTAGTATTTTTTTTGAACTTCCTCCTCACTTACCTCCCGGGGTGCATACAGCGCCCGTATCAATTCAGAAACCATCTCCGGAAAAACCAACGCTTCCGCTATCCGGTTTTCTACCGGGCTGCAACCTGTACCAACGGCAAACATCAACTGGTAAAGCTCCTTATAGGCAATAGCAAAGTTCCAGTAAGCCAACCACATAGCCTCCATCTGTTCAATGGCGTCTGTATGTGCCTCTTTTGCCAGCTTCACCATAGCTGCCAGTTTCAGGTGCCCCTTGCGGGCAAGCTCGGTGTACAAAGCTTCCTTGCTTTCAAAATATTCGTAAATAGCGGGAGCCGTGTACTCGATATGCTCAGCAAGTTTCCGCATACTTAACGCATCACATCCCTCACACTTAATCATATCCAACGCAGCGTCCAGTATCTTTCGGCGGGTATCATCCTTTTGCCGCAATATCCGTTCTTTACTTCCCATGTTTTAACCTCTCAATCACAAGCAAAATTTACTTTAATTTATTCATTAATAAATAATTAACCATAATTAAATTATCAATTTGGTTTAGATGATTGTATGATAACAGGTTTTACAAAAATCAATTAGTTGGCATAGATAATAAATGTTTAAACAACTTCAAAATATGTCAAAATCACCACTGGTTATAAAAGAAGCCCGGCAGCTCAATTGCAAACCGGGCTTCATGATTAACATGGTGCTAATGTCATCTATTTCCAACCGCCCCCTAAAGCGCGGTAAAGGTTAACTATGGCTTGTAATTCCTGCAAATGATCGTTAACGCCGCTTAACTGGGCAGCAAGCAAGTTTTGTTCTGAAGTTAAAACATCGGTATAATTTGTTGCCGAGCTGTAACGCAGCAACTCTTTGGTATAATCAACCGATTTTTCGAGCGCCTGCAACTGTTTAACTCTTGAGCCTTGTTTTTCAATGGCGTTTTGATAGGAGAACAACGCGTTGGTTACCTCCTGCCCCGCAGTGAGTAATGATTTTTGATAAGCATAATAAGCTTCCTGTTGCTGGGCTTGCGCCGTTCTTAAACGCGCCCGGTTTTGACCTTTGTTAAAAATGGGCTGGGTAATGCCGCCAACAAAGTTGTAAAATATGGAATGATCAAAAAAGTTCTTCAACTGCAGGGTTGATAAACCGGCCTGCCCGGTAATGGTAAGCTGCGGATAAAAATAAGTACGTGCCAGGTTGGTATTCTCAAACGCACTCCTGAATGCAAACTCAGCCTCCTGCACATCCGGGCGGTTTTTTAAGAGCTGGGATGGGATGCCCGTTTTCAGGTCGGCTACAGGTTTCTGTTCGCTTAGCGTTGTACGTTTGATAGTACCCGGGGCCCTTGCCAGTAAAATACTTAAAGCATTTTCAGCTTCGCGGATGCTTTGTTTAAGGTCGGGTATGGTAACCTCGGCGGCGTAACGGTTTGCTTCGCTTTGTACCACAGCCGCGCCGTTTACAACAGCACCTTCCTTCAGGGCTTTTACGGTCTCTACATCTTTTACCCGTATGGTAAGGGTTTGCTGAGTGATAGCCAATTGCTCATCAAGCGCCAGCAGGTTATAATAAGCGTTTGCTATATCGGCTATGAGCTGGGTTTGAACCGCTCTTTTTGCCGCGTCACTTTGTAGCAGTGATGCCAGCGCCGCTCTTTTCGAACTGCTTAATTTACCCCAGATATCGGCCTCCCAACTGGTATTCAAGGCTGCCTGGTAAGTAGTGGTTTTCAGGTTGAAGGAGTTGGCAAACTCAGGCGGAAAATTTAAGCTTGCCGCTGATGTTTTTGCCCTCGTAACGGTTCCGCTCCCTTCCAGGCTTGGCAGATATGCCGCCTTGCTCTGGTTAAATGTTGCCTGCGCCTCGTTAATGCGCTGTACGGCAGTTTTTAAATCGAGGTTTTCACGTAGCCCTTCCTGGATCAGGTTTACCAGTACGGTATCAGAAAATAGCTGGCTTACCGGCATGCTGGCCATTGATGTGGTATCGCTGATGGTGGTATCGCGATACAGCCTATCGGTATTTACTACCGGCTGCTGGTATTTTTTTGTAACACATGAGGCAAATACCGCCGTTGCTGCCAGCGTGGCCAATATTTGCCGTTTATATGAATGGATCATTTTTTTGCTTATTTATCGTTTTAAAAATTTTGCTCTGAGGCTACCGTTTCGGTCTCAATCTCTATTTCTTTTCCAACAGGTTTACCGCTTACGCGTTCCTGGAGTGATTGGAAGATAATGAACAGTACCGGGATCACAAACACACCGAATATGGTACCGATCAGCATCCCGCCTACAGCGCCTGTACCTATTGAGCGGTTACCTTCGGCACCTGCTCCTGATGCAATCATTAGCGGGACTAAGCCCAGTATAAATGCGAAAGATGTCATCAAAATAGGCCTTAAACGAGCAACCGAACCATCAATAGCGGCCTGCACAATGCTTTCGCCGTTACGCCTGCGGGCTACCGCAAACTCAACTATCAGGATGGCATTTTTGGCTAACAGACCGATGAGCATGATGAGGGTGATCTGCAAATAAATATTGTTTTGGATGCCGAAGATCCTGGCGAAAATAAACGCGCCGGCCAAACCTATGGGCAGTGATAGCAATACTGCAAATGGCAGAATATAACTCTCGTACTGTGCACTTAATAAGAAGTATACAAACACCAAACACAGCAGGAAAATAAAAATAGTTTGGCTGCCACTGGCAATTTCCTCGCGGGTAAGGCCCGAAAATTCAAATCCATAACCGGCAGGCAATGTTTTTGCGCCTACTTCCTGAATGGTTTTAATGGCATCACCTGTGCTGAAGCCCGGTTTCGGAGCGCCATTTACCGAAATAGAAGTAAACAGGTTAAAACGGTTAACTGATTCAGGGCCGTAAACCTTTTTCAGCGTAACAAACTCAGATATGGGCGCCATCGTATTATTGGCATTGCGCACATACATGTTGTTCAGGCTGCCGGTGGTACCCCTGTAAGCGGCATCTGCCTGGATCATTACACGGTATTGCTTGCCAAATTCGTTAAAGTTGGAGGCATAAACACCGCCAAAATATCCCTGTAAGGCGCTCAATACCGAGTTTACAGTAATACCGGCATCCTTACATTTAGCCACATTAACATCAACCAAAAACTGCGGGAAGTTGGTATTAAAAAACGTAGACGCATATTGAATTTCGGGACGCTGGTTTAATGCGCCAAGGAACTTGCCGTTTATTTCGGCAAATTTCACAATGTCGCCGCCGGTTTTGTCCTGCACCTGGAACTCGAAACCGCTGCTGTTACCAAAGCCCTGCAAAGTTGGCGGGGCAAAGAACAGGACGGTAGCACCTTTAATTCCGGCTGTCATACCAAATAGTTTACCGATAACGGTGTTCACATCAGATCCTTTGGCCGTACGTTTATCCCAGGGTTTCAGCTTAACCATGATTAAGCCATATGAACCACCCGCGCCGCTTAGTATGCCCTGGCCGGCAACCCTGATAGTTGACTCCACTTCGGGCAGGGATCTTACTATACCTGATACCTTGTCGATAACCTCGGTAGTACGCTCCAGTGATGCGGCAGGCGGCAATGAGATATCGCCAATAATAAAACCCTGATCTTCATTAGGTACAAAGCCCGATGGCGTTGTTTTTAGCAGGAACCAGAATATCAAACCAAAAACCGCAATACCGGCAATGGAGAGCCATTTTTTTGCAGCAAGAAAACTTACAGATTTTTTGTATTTGCGGGTAATTGTATCAAAACTGGCATTAAAGGCTGTATAAAATCTTTGTAACAGGCCTGTCTTATGATGCTCACCTTCGGGATGCGGTTTCAATAACAGCGCGCACAATGCAGGGCTTAATGTTAAAGCGTTTACTGCTGATATAAAAATCGCGACAGCAAGCGTTAAACCAAACTGTTTATAAAACACCCCGGTTGAACCGGTAATGAACGTAACCGGGATAAACACGGCAGCCATTACCAAAGTGATAGATACGATTGCCCCGCTGATATCATTCATGGCGCTGATTGTGGCCGCTTTTGCCGATTTAGCTCCATGATCCAGTTTGGCGTGTACGGCCTCAACCACCACAATGGCGTCATCCACCACAATACCAATAGCCAGCACCATAGCAAACAGGGTGAGCAGGTTAATGGTAAAACCAAACAGTTGCAGAAAGAAAAAAGTGCCCACAATAGCCACAGGTACCGCGATAGCCGGGATCAGCGTAGAGCGGAAATCCTGAAGGAATACGAACACTACGATAAACACCAGTACAAATGCTTCAATCAGGGTGTGCACAACTTTTTCTATCGAAGCATCTAAAAAGTCATTAACACTAAAAAGGGAAGTATAGCTAATGCCCGCGGGGAACGTTTTCGACGCAGCCTCAATGGTCTGCTCGCAGTTTTTAATTAACTCATGCGCGTTTGAACCCGCGGTTTGATAAATGGCTATAGCTACCGCAGGTTTGCCATTCATGGTAGTAGCATTGGCGTAACTTTGCGCGCCAAGCTCAACCCGCGCTATATCTTTCAGGCGCAACAACTGTCCTTTGGTTGATGAGCGGATCACGATGTTTTCAAACTCGGGCACACTGGTAAGCCTGCCTTTGTACTTTAATACGTACTGGAACGACTGGTTATCGTTCTCTCCTACTTTACCCGGCGCGGCCTCAATATTTTGCTCGGCCAGCGCGCTGTTCACATCATCGGGCACAAGGCCGTAAGTGGCCATTACATCAGGCTTTAACCAAATACGCATGGAGTAATCCTGTATGCCAAATGAGGAAGCATCACCTACGCCGCTGATACGCTTGATCTGCGGCAGCACGTTAATGTTGGCATAGTTTTGCAAAAATTTCTCGTCGTAGCTTTTGTTATCGCTCGACAGGGAAAATACCATCACCATGCTGCTTTGGCGTTTACTGGTGGTAACACCCGCTTTGGTAACCTCGGCAGGGAGCAGACTGGTGGCTTTTGACACCCTATTCTGCACATTTACCGCCGCCAGGTCGGGGTCGGTGCCTTGTTTAAAATAAACAGTGATAACAGCACTGCCGTCATTACTTGCAGTAGAGGTCATGTAGGTCATGTTCTCCACGCCGTTAATTTGCTCTTCGAGCGGTACGATAACACTTTTCATTACCACTTCGGCATTAGCGCCCTGGTATGATGCGGATACCTGCACGGTAGGCGGTGCTATATCGGGGTATTCTGATATGGGCAAGGTTGTAAGGCCCAGGATACCCAGTATTACTATAATTACCGATATTACGGTAGAGAGTACTGGTCGTTCAATGAATGTACGTAACATATTGTTTATGTTGATGCCGGGTAAAAAGGAACCCGGCCGGTGTTGTGAAAATTATTTTAGATCTTTATATACCACGGCGTTCTCCTGTACTTCCGGTTTGATAACCATACCGTCTTTTAAACTGCCTGCGCCATCGGTAACAATGGTATCACCTGCTTTAAGGCCTTTGGTAACTACATAATATTGCCCTGTGGTGAGGTCCATAACGCTCACTTCGGTATTTTTAACCGCTCCTTTACCGTCAACCACATACACAAAATGCTTTCCCTGCAGCTCATAAGCGGCCTTTTGAGGGATTAGCACGGCATCTTTTACAGTCTGGGGGATCTGTATAGTAGCACTTCCGCCGCTGCGGATCAGGCCAACAGGGTTAGGGAATGCCGCCCGGTAACTTGCCGATCCGGTTTCGGTATTAATTAAACCGCTGATGGTTTCCACTTTACCTTTTTCGGCATAGGTGCTGCCATCCGGCAATACCAGTGAAACAGGCGGCGTGTTGGCCAGCTTTTCATTCATGGTTTTTCCTTTTACCGTTCTTGAAAAATCAAGCAGCTGCTTTTCATTCAGCGCGAAGTAAGCATACACCTTACCGATATTGGATACTGTTGTTAAAGGCTGCGCGGTTGAACCGGTGATAAGGCTACCTAATTTATAAGGAATGGCCCCTACCACGCCATCAACCGGGCTGGTTATTACCGTATAACCTAAATTGGTTTTGGCGTTTGCTAAACTAGCTTTTGCCTGGGCAAGGGTAGCCTTGCGGGCTTTTAATGTATACTCCGCCGATTCAAGCTCATAATGGCTGATGATATCTTTTTCAACCAACGGCCTGGTTTTGTTAACCTGCAGTTGGGCAGCGCTTACATCAGCTTCGGCACTGGCGATGGCCGCGGTGGCGGTGTTTACGTCCTGGGCATATTGCGGCGCGCTGAGCTTAAAAAGCAGCTGGCCCTTTTTTACAACGCTGCCCTCGTCAATGTAGATCTTATCAACATAACCATCAACTTTAGGACGGATCTCTATATTTTGCTGCCCCTGGAGTGTGGCAGGGTATTCGTTGTTCAGCGTAGCGTCATGTAAACTGATTTTAAACACCGGGTAGCTTTGCGGTGGCTGGGGAGCTCCCGCAGCCATAGCACCGCCCTGATTTTGGCTGCCGCCGCATGACGACAGTAGAATTAAGGCGGCTCCAAAGCCGGTTAGCAGTTGAACTGTATTTTTCATAAATATAAACTTGTAGTTATTGGAGTGAATTGATATTGAAGACATTGTGATGTGTGTTAAATTATTTTGTTTGACGATTGCGTTAATCACCGGATAAATTTTTTACTGGAAAATCATTTTACAGATCATCTTCTTTCGCTCATTAATGAGGCAGGTATAACTTTCGTTGCTCAGGTTAAAGGCCTTTTTATATATGGGCCCCATGATAAGCGGGTATGACATCAGCGAAAACAGGTTCAGCACAAAATGCATGGGGTTCATCCGTTCAATATTACCCGCTTCCATTTCGGCGCTGATCTGCTCCATGAACTTATTGATATGGTGCGGCCTGGCCTCGTTTGTGTACTTACAGATGTTTGAATTGATCTCTGTGATCAGGAAAGTTTCCTGGTAGGGGTAATTGTTGGCCTCAGTTAAAAACAATTCTATAAAACTTTCAACCTTGCTTTTAAATGGCATGTCGGATGCCATAACAGCATCAAGGCGGGTTGTTAAAGCAAGCATAGCTTCCTTAAACACCTGCTCAATTAAAACATCCTTAGTGCGGAAATAGTAATTTAACAAGGTGCGGCTTACACCGGCCGCGTCGGCAATATCCTGGGTATTGGCATGGAGCCGCCCCTCGGCAAAAAAAATGTGCTTAGCGGTGTCCTTAATTAATTGTTCGGCACCTGTGTCCCTTATCGGCATAAACAAACCTGGCGTTTAATCGGGCACACTATTGCGCCCGGCTGCATCAACAACTGATGACAGGGCAAAAGTGGCTCAATTATCGTTTTTGCAGAATGTTTAAAGGATGGCGCAATATGTCAAAAAGTCGTTTTTACCAAAAACATTGTAATGGAATGGTAATAATAGTTACAGCGTTGCAACGATACTTATCATTTGCAATTAAAATTATAACGGATAGTGTAGTAACTGTGTACCAATGAGATCGGGCTGAGAAGAATTTTTCCAGGGAGGGCTATAGGCTTATAAAGGCGTTTGACGGTATTTACTGGGACTGGTACCGCATTGTTTTTTGAAAAACTTGCTAAAAAAGAACTGATCGGCAAAGTTGAGATAGGTAGCAATCTGGGCTATGGTTAGCGAGGGGTCGTTAAGGGCGACTTTAGCTTCCAGGATCACAATCTCGTCAATGAAGTCGCCCGCGGTTTTGCCGGTAATTTCCTTTACAGTTTGCGAAAGGTATTTAGGGGTAATATTCAGCATGGCAGCATAAGCCTGTACGCTTCTTTCTTCCTTAAAATGCTGCGGAAGGATTTTTAGAAACCGAAAAGTCAGTTCCTCCTTACGCGTGCCTTTTACTTCCGCTATTTTTTGTTGCTTTTGATATAACGCGCCTATCTCATAAACAAAACCGGTAAAAATGCTTAGCACAACTTCATCCTGGAATGCCAGATCATTACGATTATCCATTTTACTTTCAAGGATTTTCATAATTGATATAAGATTATCGGCCGAATCCTGATCAATAACCAGTAACGGATTTACCTGCGATGATAAAAAATCAAACGCTTCTACATTTTTTGTGTGGATACTGGTAGCAGATAGATAAGCCGAGGTAAATATGATCGAGGTAAGCCTGCAATCTGGCGAAACATTCAGAAACTGGCGAACGGTATTGGGAGCTACCATCAGGATATTGTTCTTTTTTAATTTATACTCCAAAAGGTTGGCATTAATTGATAACTCACCTTCATGAACAAGCGTTAAAAAAAAATGATCTGACCGGAAGGGGTGCAAAATAGGCACCTCAATATCCCCCGGATTAAACGACATAATATGCAGGCCTTTATACTGATTGGTAATACCAAGCGGGGCAAGCAATTGCTCCATGGTATGCATCTGTACAGGCAGGATATCTTTCGGCATAGTAAGCAATAATAACTATTATTTGCACGAATTATTACGAATTGAACGAATTACGTTCATTTTCGGCAGATGAACTGAAATAAAAAAGCGTCATTGCTGTAAGATACGAAGCAATCCCCTATAAGCAGGGCCGATCTGTATAGTTTGGGATTGCTTCGTATCTCGCAATGACGCTTGTACTTTGTATCCGATTATTACCGCCTATCAGCTCATTGACGGGAACGAAATCCCCTTAATTTTTCTGAACAACTCAACCGCATACAGATCGGTCATGCCCGAAACAAAGTCAAGAACGGTCTGGATCTTTGAATAATCGTCGTTGGCTTTGGTTAAAAACTGTTTAGGGATCAGTTCGATCAGTTTCTCATGGTATTTTGAATTATTTTTTAAATAAGCAGGGACAAACTCTTCCAATAAACCACCCATTACCTTATAACCGGCAACTTCCTTCTGCACTACCGAGCTATAGTTGTAGATCTTTTTTACAGAAACCTTTTCGATCGCTTTCATGGCAGACCGGAGTGGTTCTTCAATTGCATCCATCAGTGCCGAATTAAAATCACCATTCATGATCTCTTCTTGTTTGTCATAAAACAGATTTGAACATTGATTTACCAGGGTATTTATTGCTATTGCCCTCAAATAGCCAACTTTGGCATCTGTATCATCAAACTCTTCCAGTCGCTCTTCCATCCGGGGAATAGTACACAACGGTATTAGCAACGCTTTCACTTCCTCGTAGGAGAGTATTTTAAGGCGATGGGCATCTTCCAGATCAACGACATTGTAGCAAATATCGTCAGCCGCCTCAACAAGGTATACTAATGGATGCCTTTTGTAAATAAGCTCATCGTCCTCTACCCTTATCAAACTCAAATCATTGGCTATCTTTTCAAAATCTTGCTGTTCTGAAGCAAAGAACCCATATTTTTTGCGGTAGATAATACCTTTTTTATGCCCGGCTACAGATGAGCACGGATATTTTGCAATAGAAGCTATGGTGGAATAGGTTAACGCCAAACTGCCCCGGCCTTTACCTGCAAACGGATGCGTCAATAATCTCAGGGCATTGGCGTTACCTTCAAAATGGGTCAGATCTTCCCATTGCTGAGCGGTAACGGCGTCTTTGTAATCCTTACCTGCTCCCTCCGCAAAATAATGTGAAATGGCTGATTCGCCCGAATGGCCAAAAGCGGGATTACCCAAATCATGGGCTAAGCAGGCGGCAGCCACCATATTGCCGATCTCACTGATCAGCGGATATTTCTTTTCTACATCCGGATCTTCTTTAAGCATCCGGTTGAAATGCATCCGCCCTAATGAACGGCCCACACTGGCTACCTCCAAACTATGGGTAAGCCGGTTATGTACAAAAATACTTCCGGGTAGAGGGAATACCTGGGTTTTGTTCTGTAACCTCCTGAATGGGGATGAAAAAATTATCCGGTCGTAGTCCCGCTGAAATTCTGACCGCGCATCGATATGGTTTGCAATATATTTATCCTCGTACCCCCAGCGCTTTGCCGATAACAGTTGATCCCAGTTCATTATAGTTTGATGTATATAGAGCGGCAAAAGTAGCTATTATGCATGAAAGAAATAATAAGCTACACCACCTCAAAATGCTGCCTCAATTTTTCTTCTTCCAAATCAAGCAGATCTAATTGCTGCTTTACAATATCATCGCTGATGTTTTCTTTTTTATTTAGCGTAAGTAACAAGGCCCGCTGCTGTGCCATTACATCATTTAAAATTATGCGGTAATCATGATAAAAATTATCGGCGCGTTGTTCACTGCCATCTTTTTCCCAGTCTTTCAGCAGTTCCATATCGGCACTCAATCTTAACCTAAATGCCTTGATCATATCGTTACCTTCTAACCTGTCGGCATATTTATCTTCAAGTATTTGTAAAGCTAACTTCGATAACTTTTTCCTGACCAACTGTTTTTGCTGCTCCGGCGAAACGGTATAGTCGCGATCGGGCATATTTACAAACTTCACCAATAAGGGCAACGTAAGGCCCTGAACAACCAGTGTAAACATGATCACCACGAATGTGATAAACAAAATAAGGTTGCGTTGAGGAAAGGCTGCACCGGATGGTAAAAGTTCGGGAATACTCAAGGCTGCGGCAAGTGAAACCACACCGCGCATACCTGCCCAGCCTAACAATAATGGCCCCTTCCAGCCCGGGCTCGGATCGGCTGTAGTGATGTAACGGCTAATGAATACGGTAAATACAGAGGCACCAAAAGTGCTGGCTAAACGGGCTACTATTAACACGCCTGTTATGATAAGGCTATAGTTTATAGCCGGTCGCAGCCCTTCGGGGCCAAGCGCCTTGATGATCACCGGAAATTCTAACCCTATCAGTATAAACACGAAACCGTTTAAAACAAAGGCAACTGTTTCCCAAACGTTAACCCCCTGCAACCGGCTGCGGTAACTTAATATCACATGCCTTTGGGACGACAGGAACAATCCGCCGCTCACAACGGCCAGCACGCCCGAAAAATGGAACTCTTCGGCTACCATGTACATGGCATAAGGAGTAACAAACGTAAGGATAATATCAATATTAGCTGTTGTTGGTAGCCAGCGGTGGATGGCATAAAAAATCAAA
Organism: Mucilaginibacter sp. 3215; assembly: GCF_050433785.1. Taxonomy (NCBI): domain Bacteria; kingdom Pseudomonadati; phylum Bacteroidota; class Sphingobacteriia; order Sphingobacteriales; family Sphingobacteriaceae; genus Mucilaginibacter; species Mucilaginibacter sp. 3215. The sequence continues at coordinate 590,121 of NZ_JBNPWO010000001.1, read as the reverse complement.
CCTACGGCCAATCCAATAACGATACCCATTACAATTACCAGTACAAAACTTAGCGTGGCTTGTCCTAATGCAAATTTACCGGTAACTACAGCGGCAAGCGCAAACCTGAATATCACCAGGCTCGATGCATCGTTCATCAAACTTTCGCCCTCAACAATGGAGATAAAGCGTTTAGGTATTTTGATATTTTTAAGGATATTGCTTGCTGATACGGCATCTGGCGGAGAAATTATCCCCCCGAGCAAAAAACCCAGGGGCAGGGTAAAACCTGCTATCAGGCTATTTGACACTACCGCGATTAAGCACGATGTTAAAATAACGATCAGAAACGCGAAGCTGGAGATCACCCTGCGCCATTTCCAGAAATCTTTCCAGGATGTGTTCCAGGCCGATTCATAAAGCAAAGGCGGCAGAAAAATAACAAAGATCAGATCGGGTTGAATTTCGATGCCCTTTAAAAAAGGAACAAAACCAAGTGGCAAACCAACCAAAACCAATAATATGGGATAAGCTATTTTGATTTTTTGCCCAAGCATTACCACAAAAAGGATAACTGTTAACAGGCAGGCACATTGAATAATAACGTGATGCAGCATGTAGCTAAAATACAATTATTCGTTGAGTAAAGCTTGCAAACTATATTATTAGGCAGTATTAAGGAAGCATGAACAAATAACCGTTTTTGCTGTTATGAAAGCATTAAATAAAAACTACCGAAGTAAAAATTGAGTTATAAAAAGATAAAATCCTAAAAAACAGCAACAAAAAATAAAAATAAAGTCATTTTATATCAAAAAAAATACAAACCTATTTCGATAGCTTCAAATATTTTAGTATTTTCGCAATCATGGCGCCGACGATAAAAAAAATATTCTTCGCATTATTTTTTTTCCAGCTTGCAATAGCTGTAGCCCCTGCTAACGCCGAATCAATTTTAACCCATTACAAAAAATCCGGCCAGGCTGCCGATTTAATTTCCCGTACCCATCAAAGGATCATCGGTCAAATTCAGCAGCAGGAGGTTCAGGATGATTCACCTGATTCAGATACTAACGAAGCTCATCATAACCGTACCATCATACGCTTTTTACCCAGCCGGGTAAATTATTCGTCGGCACTAATGCCTGGTCAGCAGGCCTCACTTGCAGATGTTATATCATTAGTCGAAAAACGACAAAACCAGAATAAATCCATCAAAGGCTTTTTGCCTGCGTATTACAATTTCCTTTTCAGGCTCAGCCCGTTCTGATCCTTTTTCCGTTTCAGATGCCCTTTGCGGCAAATCCATGTTTTTATAAATCAAATTTTAACATTGGCTAACAGTACGTGATTAGCACTGCTATGCCTATAATCTATCCGGAAAAAAATGAAAAGGATCATCATTTATATACCCCTGCTGGCCATGGCCGCCGGCATATTTGTCACGGGTTGCTCAACCAAAGCCAAAACCAATAACGAAGCTGCCGCTTCCGATACGCTTCAGCTGCCTGTACTTACGTTAAATACGCAGGATACCGTTCTTCAAAAATCATACGTTGCCGATATCCAGGCACAAAAAAACATCGAGATCCGTTCGCGTGTTCGCGGCTTCCTCGAAAAAATATACATCGATGAAGGAAAGCAGGTTAAAAAAGGCCAGCTTTTATTTAAGCTTAACGACCAGGAATTTAAAGTAAACCTGTCAAAAGCTAAAGCCGCGTTAAGTAATGCCGTGGCCGCAGCCAAAGCAACCGAACTTGAGGTAGCAAGGGTTAAACTACTGGTTGACAAGAAAGTAATATCTAAGTCTGAACTGGAAGTTGCCGAATCAAAGATGAGTGCCGATCGGGCAACCATTGAAGAAGCACGCTCTATGGTACAAAGCGCCGAAGACCAACTGGCTTATACCTACATCCATGCGCCGTTTGATGGCATCATCGACAGGATCCCGCTTAAGTCGGGTAGTTTGATTGACGAAGGCACATTGCTTACCAGCCTGTCTGATATCAGCTCCATGTACGCTTATTTTAGCTTCCCTGAAAATGAATACCTGCAATACATCCGCAAAAAAGAATCGGCACCGGGCCAAACAAGTGATAAGGTTAAACTGGTATTAGCCGATGGGCTGGACTTCCCCTACCAGGGCGAAATAGAAACTGTAGAAGCAGAAATTGAACAAAAAACAGGTTCTATCAACTTCAGGGCGAAGTTTCCTAACCCTAACAAGCTGTTAAGGCATGGCGCTACCGGTAAACTTTTTATCTCTACTAAAGCCAATAACGTAGTCATGGTGCCGCAGCAGTCGGTATTTGATATCCAGGATAAAAGTTACGTATACATAGTTGATAAGGATAATAAACTGCACATGCAGGCCTTTTCGCCGCAAACCCGTTTTTCTACCTATTATATTGTGAAAGACGGCCTGAAAGCAGGCGACAGGATCTTGTACCAGGGAGCGCAGAACGTACGTGACGGCATGATCATTAAACCAAGGAAAATGGCAAAAGATTCATTGCTGGCAATGAAATAATTATCGCCAAGGTTTCCTTTTTCCGGCCGCGTAAAACGCGCGGCGCGGGTTTATTGTACACTTACCCTAACAAACTATGTTCGAAACTTTCATAAAGCGGCCGGTGCTGTCGCTTGTTATCTCATTGATAATTACCATGCTGGGTGTGCTGGCGTTGATAACGCTTCCAGTTACCCAGTTCCCGGATATTGTGCCGCCATCGGTAACTGTAACGGCCAACTATACCGGTGCCAATGCCGAGGTATGTGCCAAGGCCGTGGCTACCCCGTTGGAGCGTGCCATTAACGGTGTGCCGGGGATGACCTACATGTCGACCGTTTGCAGTAACGATGGCTTAACGGTGATCCAGATCTACTTTAACGTTGGGGTTGACCCCGACCAGGCCGCGGTGAACGTGCAAAACCGCGTAGCCACCATTATTGACGAAATGCCGGAAGAAGTGATCAAAGCCGGTGTTACTACAGAAAAAGAAGTAAACAGTATGCTGATGTACCTGAACATCATGAGCCAGGACACCAGCATGGACGAAAAGTTTATTTATAACTTCACCGATATCAACGTTTTACAGGAACTTAAACGAATTGACGGTGTAGGCCGTGCCGAGATCATGGGCGCTAAAGAATACTCTATGCGCGTATGGCTTAAACCCGACAGAATGATGGCCTACAAGGTATCAACCGATGAGGTGATAGATGCCATCCGTGCCCAGAACGTAGAGGCCGCGCCGGGCAAAACCGGCCAAAGCTCGGATAAAACCCCGCAAATGCTGCAATATGTATTGCGCTACCCGGGCAAATTTTTTGAGCCTAAACAATATGAAAATATTGTGATCCGCGCCGAGGAAGACGGTTCGGTATTAAGATTGAAAGAAATTGCTGATGTTGAATTCGGTTCCCTAACCTACAGTATGGTTTCCAATACTGACGGCAAGCCTTCGGCATCAATCATGATAAAACAACGCCCCGGTTCTAATGCCCGCGAGGTGATCAATAACATTAAAACCCGCATGGCCGAGCTTAAGGAAAGCTCATTTCCGGCCGGGATGACCTTTAACGTAAACTATGATGTATCGCGCTTTTTGGATGCATCAATACATGAAGTATTACGTACGCTGGTTGAGGCTTTTATCCTGGTTTTCATTGTAGTATTCATTTTCCTGCAGGATTTCCGGTCTACATTAATTCCCGCCCTGGCTGTACCTGTAGCTCTCATCGGTTCACTGTTTTTTATGCAGATGCTGGGGTTCTCTATCAACCTGCTCACGCTCTTCGCCTTGGTGTTAGCCATCGGTATTGTGGTAGATAACGCGATTGTAGTAGTGGAAGCCGTACACGTAAAAATGACCGAAAACCACATGAACGCCATGGATGCCACTGTAAGCGCCATGCGCGAGATCAGCGGTGCTATTGTGGCTATTACGCTGGTCATGTCGGCGGTGTTTGTGCCGGTGGCCTTTATGTCGGGACCGGTTGGGGTGTTTTACCGACAGTTTTCGCTTACGCTGGCAATCTCCATTGTAATATCGGGCGTCAATGCGTTGACGCTCACCCCTGCCCTTTGTGCTATCATGCTGAAACATAGCCCTGCTTCAAAAAAGAAAAGTTTGATGCAGCGCTTTTTTGGCGGTTTCAATAAACGGTATGATGGGTTGCAGAACAGGTATTCAACCTTCATGACCTATCTGTCGCCGCGCAAGGGTATTACTTTGATATTGCTGGCGGGCTTCTTTATCCTCACCTGGGGAACCAGCGCTATTTTGCCAACGGGCTTTATCCCAACTGAAGACCAGGGTATGCTTTACGTGAACGTAACCACCCCGGCAGGTGCTACAGTTGAGCGTACCGAACAGGTGCTGAAAGAGATCGAAGCCAAAACCAAATCGATGAAATCTATAGAATCGGTTTCAACCCTTTCGGGTTACAGTTTGGTGAATGAAATTGCCGGTGCCTCGTACGGCATGGCCATGATCAACCTAAAACCATGGGATGAGCGCAGTGAATCATTGGATGATATTATTGCCGAACTAACCGCTAAAACGAAGAATATCGGCGATGCATCCATTCAGTTCTTCCCCCCGCCTACCGTACCGGGCTTTGGTAACGCCAGCGGTTTCGAGATAAGGGTACTTGATAAAAGCGGCCAGGGCGATTTGCAAAAAGCTGCCGATGTAACCAAAAACTTTGTAAATGCGCTTAACGCCTCACCGGAAATTGCCGGGGCATTCACCAGCTTTGACCCCAACTTCCCGCAGTATATGATCTCTGTCGATCAGCAAACAGCGGCCCAAAAGGGCATTACGATTGATAAAGCCATGTCGACCCTGCAAACATTGATGGGGAGTTTCTATGCTTCCAATTTCATCCGTTTCGGGCAAATGTATAAAGTGATGGTACAGGCCTCGCCCGAATATAGGTCGCGCCCCGAGGATGTTTTAAACCTGCAGGTTAAGAACGATAAAGGCGAAATGGTACCGTTCTCCACGTTCATTAAAATGGAGAAGGTTTTCGGCCCCGAGCAGCTCACCCGCTATAATATGTACACATCGGCCATGGTTACCGGCGATGCAGACAAAGGCTTCAGCAGCGGCGATGCTATTAAAGCCATTGAACGTATTGCTGCCGAAAAACTGCCGAAAGGCTATGCCTTTGAATGGTCGGGCATGACGCGTGAGCAAATCCTTTCAGGTAATCAGGCTATTTACATCTTTGTGATCTGTTTGATATTCGTTTACCTGTTGCTGGCTGCCCAGTATGAAAGCTTTTTACTGCCGCTTCCGGTTATCCTTTCATTGCCTACCGGTATTTTCGGCGCGTTCTTCTTCCTGAAGATCACCGGGCTCGAAAACAACATTTATGCCCAAGTGGCGCTGGTAATGCTTATCGGCTTGTTAGGTAAAAATGCCATCCTTATTGTTGAGTTCGCTATCCAGCGGCAAAAAGAAGGATTGAGCGTGCTAAAAGCCGCTATTGAAGGTGCAGTATCCCGTTTACGGCCAATCCTCATGACCTCGTTGGCGTTCATAGCCGGTTTGATACCGTTATGCGTGGCCAGCGGTGCGGGCGCTATGGGTAACCGCTCTATCGGTACCGCTGCTGCCGGAGGTATGCTGATGGGAACTATTTTCGGATTGATCCTTATTCCGGGTTTGTATGTCATCTTCGCCGGTTTGGCCGAACGAAATAAAAAGAAGAAATCGAGCACAGAAGTAACTCACCATGAGCTCGATATCGTTAATAATTAATCAAGATCTGCAATGCTAAAAAAAGCAATTTTCTATATACTCTATACGGCACTTTTGATGGTAATCATGGCCGGCTGTAAAAGCTATAAACCGGTCACGGGGCAGGAAGTGGCCGCTAATCTGCCGTCGTCATTCAATAACAGTACTGATACGGCAACCATTGCAGCCTTTCCAATAGGCCAGTTTTTTGCCGATCAGAGGCTCGTGAGCCTGATTGACACAGCCCTTAAAGCAAACCCTGATTTGTTAAGCGCCCTGCAAAGGGTTGAAGCCGCGCGGGCCAATCTACGGTTCAACGCCTCAAAGCTTTTACCTACCATAAACCTGGCCGCCAACGCAGGGGTTGAAAAATATGGTGATTATACCCAAAACGGCGTAGGTAATTACGATACCAATTTTTCAAATAACATCAATAGCGATCAGCATATCCCCAATCCTGTACCTAACTATTTCATGGGTTTTCAAAGCTCATGGGAGGTTGACCTTTGGGGTAAGTTAAACAACCAAAAAAAGGCCGCTTTTGCCCGTTTCCTGGCCAGTCAAAGCGGATATCGCCTGGTAACAACAGCCCTCACTGCCCAAATTGCCGGGCTTTATTATCAGTTACTGGCTTACGATACCGAATTAGGCATCATCAAAAAAAATATCAGGCTGCAGGAACACGCGCTGGAGATCGTTAAAATCCAAAAACTGGGTGGCCGCGCTACGGAATTGGCTGTGCAGCAATTTGAGGCGCAGTTGGCCCGTACCAAAGGTTTGGAGTTTACCACCCGCCAGCAGATCACCGAAACCGAAAATCAGCTCCGCTTTTTAACCGGAAGTTATACCGGAACGGTAACACGGGATACTTCTATCATGAAAACGAAACTACCAGTGGTTGTTGGTACAGGAGTTCCATCGCAAATGCTGTTAAACAGGCCGGATATCCGCTCTGCCGAACTGGAGCTTACCGCCATGAACGCGGATATCAAAGCGGCAAGGGCAAACTTTTTCCCCACTTTAACTTTAACTCCGTATGTTGGCTATAATAGCTTTAGAGCAAACCTGTTATTCGATCCCGCTTCATTTACTTATGGTATTTTAGGAGGTATCACCGCCCCTATTTTTAACCGCAAGGCTATCAAAGCAGAATATGAGCGGACTATAGCCGAGCAGAAAATAGCGGTGTACAATTATCAAAAAAGTATCCTTTCCGGTTTCCAGGAAGTGAAAAATAATTTGAGCGGGATAGAGAATTTTAACCGCGCTTTTGAATTTAAACAACAGGAGCTGCAATCGCTAAACAATGCCTTGTCCGTAGCCAACGATTTATACCTTGTTGGCCGGGCCAATTACCTTGAAATTATCACCGCGCAACGCAGCGTACTTGATGCCGAACTTGAGCTGGCTGGTATTAAGCGGGATATCTTCCTGAGCTCGGTTAATTTATACCAGGCTGTTGGTGGTGGTTGGAGGTAAATAGATTTTTCACCCGACTAATAAAAGAAAACGTCATTGCGAGGTACGAAGCAATCCCAAACTATACAGGCGGCTCTGCAAATCGGGGATTGCTTCGTACCTCGCAATGACGTTTTTTATACGGTATCGTTCCATAAATACCACACGCGTCACAAATCCGTTACACAAATCAAATTACATCGCAACAATATTAACCAGTAGTATAAATTGCTTAATATAGTGGTTCCGGTGTTTACCAAACGAAACGCCGGTTGACTGACTAATACTTAAACAATTAACACAAATGATCAAACTTTTAAAGCATGCATTGATCACTCCATCAATTGCTGTACTGGCGCTTAACGCGGTTGCTCAAACCGCCACGCAACCAAAGCTTATTGAAAAGGTTACCCGCAAGGGAACCGAGCTGGTGATCCCCTATGAAAAATATGTATTACCCAATGGCCTCACGGTTATTTTGGCCGAAGACCACTCCGATCCGCTGGTCCATGTGGATATCACCTATCACGTAGGTTCGGCCCGTGAGGAGATCGGCAAATCGGGCTTCGCCCACTTTTTTGAGCATATGATGTTCCAGGGATCAGATCATGTAGCCAATGGCGATCATTTTAAGATCATCACCGAAGCAGGCGGTACCCTAAACGGTTCAACTAACCGCGACCGTACCAACTATTATGAAACCGTACCCGCCAATCAGCTGGAAAAAATGCTTTGGCTGGAGTCGGACAGGATGGGCTTCCTGCTCGATGCTGTCACCCAACAAAAATTTGAGGTGCAGCGTGCAACCGTAAAAAACGAACGCGGGCAAAACTACGATAACCGCCCATATGGTTTAGTTAGCCAGTATGCATCAAAAACACTTTATCCATACGGCCACCCCTATTCATGGCTTACCATTGGCTATATTGAGGAGCTGAATAAAGTAGGCGTAAACGATCTTAAAAACTTTTTCCTGAGATGGTACGGCCCTAATAATGCCACGCTAACCATTGGCGGCGATCTTAACCCAAAACAAACCCTTGCCTGGGTGAGCAAATATTTTGGCGGGATCCCAAGAGGTCCTGTGGTAAAGAATATGTATTTACCTGCACCTGTGTTAAAGGCCGACAGGTATGTATCCTACACGGATAATTACGCCAAGTTCCCCTTGTTATCTGTAAGCTATCCGGGCGTAAAGATCTATGATAAAGACATGTCGCCTCTTGATGCTTTGTCGGCCATCATCGGGCAGGGCCGTAACTCTATCTTTTACAAAAACTTTGTAAAAACCCGTAAGGCGGCACAGGCCACCATGAGTTCATCCAATACCGAACTGGCCGGTGAGATCAGCATGCGGGTTATACCTTTCCCTGGTCAAACTTTGGCTGACACCAAGAAACTGGTAGACGAGTCATTAGGCGAGTTTGAGAAAAAAGGTGTAAGTGACGATGACCTGGCCCGCTTTAAAGCCACCGCCGAAGCCGATTATATCAACAGTTTATCGAGCGTAAGCGGTAAAGTATCTGAACTGGCGCAGGCACAAACCTTTACCGGTAACCCCAACCAAATTGGCCGCGAACTTGCTGCTATCCGCGCGGTTACCAAAGAGGATGTGATGCGCGTTTACAACCAGTATATTAAAGGAAAACCGGCGGTAATACTGAGCGTATTGCCTAAAGGCGGCAATATGCAGCCTGTAGCACCCGATAATTTTACTGTTGATACCACAGGTTACAAAGCACCGGATTATGGTTATAATGGTTTAACCTATCATAAGCCTAAAGATAGTTTTGATCGTACTGCAAAACCTGGCGTTGGCCCTAACCCGGCCATTAAAGTTCCGGCTATATGGTCGGCCAATACATCAAATGGTATCAATATCATCGGTACGCAAAATAACGAGATCCCATCGGTATCTATGTCAATCTCTATTAAAGGCGGAGGCTTGTTTGCCATCAATGATCCATCAAAAGCAGGCCTGGCAGGTATTGTTGGCCGCATGATGAATGAAGAAACGCAGAAATACACTGCCGAAGATTTCAACTCCGAACTGGATAAACTGGGTAGCAGTATCACTTTTTATGCCAGTTTAGATCAGATTGATGCTGAGGTATCGTCGCTCACCAAAAACCTGGGCAAGACAATGTCCCTGCTCGAAGAAAGGTTATATCACCCTAAATTCACCCAGGACGCGCTCGACAGGATCAAGAAGCAAACTTTGGAAGGCTTTAAACAAGCTAAAACCCAACCTGCAGGCGTAGCAAGCACAGTTTACAGCAAAATCCTTTATGGTACCGATAACGTACGCACTTACGCTGCGGGCGGTAATGAAGAAACTGTTGCAGGTATAACGTTGCAGGATGTTCAGGACTATTACGATAAAAACTTTTCGCCATCGCTGACCAAAATTGTTGTGGTAGGCGATGTTAGCGAGGCATCTGCAAAAAGCGCACTCGCTTTCCTCAATACATGGAAGGATAAAAAGGTGAACATCCCTGCTCCTGCTGAGGGTAAAACATTTGATAAAACCACGCTATACCTGGTTGATATCCCGGGCGCGGCACAATCTGAAATCCGTATCGGGTATCTGGATAAACTAAACTATGATGCAACAGGCGATTATTATAAGCTGAACATAGCCAACTACATTTTAGGGGGCGCATTCAACAGTCACATCAATCTTAACCTGCGTGAGAAAAAAGGCTGGACATATGGTGCCCGTTCATCTTTCAGTTCGGGTAGATATGGCGGCGACTTCACCGCCGCGGCCGGCGTATTGGCTACGGCTACCGATAGCTCGGTGGTTGAGTTTATGAAGGAGATCACCAACTACCAAAAAACAGGGATTACACCCGAAGAATTGAAGTTCACCCAAACTTCTATCGGCCAGAGTGATGCCCGCCGTTATGAAACCAACGCGCAAAAAGCGGCGTTTTTATCGCGCATCCAGGAGTACGGCCTTAAACCTACTTTTGTTGACGAGCAAAGTAAGATACTATCGACCATTACTCCCGCCGAGATCAATGAGCTTGCTTCAAAATACCTCAATCCCAACAACATGATCATTTTGGTTGTCGGCGATAAGGCAAGGATCTATCCGGGCCTGCAAAAACTGGGCTACCCGATTATTGAGCTTGATGCCGATGGCAAGCCAAAGCAATAAATTAACCTAACAACAGGCGGATAAATCCCTTATACCCTAACCGGTATAAGGGATTTTTACTTAAAAAACCAATCCTTTAAAGTCAAGCACCAACCCTGCAGGTGTTATTTATACCGCCGCTTTGCAACTGAAAAGTTACCATTCAAAACCTATTTACTAACATTGATTTAACCTAAATTGAATACACAAAGTTCAATTTTGAAAGGTTGATATAGTGCTTATGACAACTGCCAAAGCCGGTAATGGTAATATTTAAGTTTTAACTGTTAGCGTGCAAGCACTGCACCGGCCTTGTAATGGCACAATAATATCCCAACAGGAGCATGTGAATGCGTATTCCTGTTTCTTTTAGTTCCCCTAAATCTTTCCGGTTTAAAAATTTGCACAGCGTAAACGCTTTTGCTATGCATTGTATTTATCTATCATAAAAAACACACTATGAAAATTAACAACTTACTTATCGGCCTGGGCTTAGCTTTAACCTTTGCCGGATGTTCCAAAGACCTTAAAAACTCGCCTACTCCACCAAAAACCGGCGATACTACAGCAAGTCCTCCTGCCCCGGTTCCTTATTCCATTACCGAAGGTTTTGAACAGGGCAGTAAAACCGCCTACGCAGCAGCCGATGTAACCCTAAGCACCGGAAGCTGGAATTTTAGCGATGCCCTGATAGGCAATCTCGCTGCCGACCTTAAAGATGGCAGTAAATCTGTAAGGCTGCGTACCGGGGATATCGCGATGAATTTTGATATCAAAGGCCTTACTACTTTATACATTAAACATGGTAAATATGGCAGCGATGCCACATCGACCTGGCAGTTGCTGATGTCGACCGACGGCGGGGCGAATTACACGCAGGTAGGTACCGATATTACTGAAACCAATACCACCCTGGTAACCGACTCATTTAAAGTGAGCGTTACGGGTAAAGTTAGGTTTGAGATCAAAAAAGCAGGCACAACCCGCATCAATATTGATGATATTACCTTTAAGGGTACCGGCGATCCGGGCATCACCGTTGGCATACCTGATACGGGCGGCAGCGATACTACCGGCACATCAAACTCAGCAACACCAAGGGACGTTACCGCCGGAGCCGACGCGCCTCCTGTAAGCGGCGATAACAGCAACCTGCTTTTTGGCAACCCTTCAAACGCCCTTTCAACACTGGCATCTAAGGATAACTACCTTATAGACCAGAAGTATTATGTAGAATCATACAACGCTACTAAAGGCGAACCAAACTGGGTAAGCTGGCACCTTGATGCGACCAATACCACTAATGCGACTGGTCGCTTGGATAATTTTGCCGGCTGGAGCGGGATCCCTGCCGGCTGGTACCAGGTGGAGAGCAACAGCTATTCGGGCAGCGGGTTCGACAGGGGGCATAACTGTCCCTCGGCCGATCGTACCAGCTCGACCGACGCTAACTCATCAACCTTCCTGATGACCAATATGATACCGCAGGCGCCTCAAAATAACCAGCAAACCTGGGCCAATCTTGAAAATTACCTGCGCGAACAAGTGGCGGCCGGCAATGAGGTTTACATAATTATGGGCAGCTATGGTACAGGGGGAACAGGTTCAAACGGCGCTGCCAGTACCATCAATAATGGCCACGTAAATGTACCCAGCAACGTTTGGAAAGTCGCCCTGATCATCCCGAAAGGTGACGGCGACGTTGCGAGGGTTACCGCTTCAACCAGGGTTATCGCGGTAAACACCCCTAATGTTAACACCATCAACTCCGACTGGACCAAGTACATAACAACTATCAAAGATATTGAAACAGCAACAGGTTATACCCTGCTCTCAAGCCTGCCAACTGCGGTTAGGATAGCGCTTGAAGTTAAGGTAGATACCGGAGCTTCGGGAACATAAGAAATTGGTAATTGAAAAAGGAAAGCCGGGAGTATAAATATTCCCGGCCTTTTTGTTGGCTTTTTCGCGGGTGTTCAATTTTTGAAAAAAGGGGTGTTCAACCTTTTGCAATCAATTTTCACAACTAACTGATTATCAATATCAAGGTGTTCAATTTATGCTATTGAGGATTTCTTGATATTTATAACAAATTGATTATCAATGGATAAAATTTAGACAAAAACAACAAGTGTTCACACTTTTAAAAATTGAACACCTGCCATTTGTGTAAGTTTTGCTAATTCTGAAGCTATTAGGAAACAGGATTAATCCACTCCTTTTACATTCATTTTAAAAGTGTAAACTGCCTTTGATGCGGTTATAAATAATACATCTTTGTTTTTGCCGCCAAAACAGATGTTGGCAGTCCACGGTTCATCGATATCTATGTGGCCAATCTTTTCGCCTTTGGGGTTAACTATGGTAACGCCTTTGCCGCACATATAAATATTACCATGCTCGTCTATCGTCATGCCATCGCAGCCCATAGCTATAAACAGGGTTCGGTTAGATAATGTACCATCTTTATTGATATCGTAACGATAGGTTTTGTTATCGCCGATATCGGCTACATACAAAGTCTTACCATCCGGAGTTCCGATGATGCCGTTAGGACGTACAAACTTATCATCAACCATAACAGCCGGTGCTTTTCCATTGGCCAGGAAGTATAATTTTTGGCCGTCAAGATCAGGTTGCTTGCGGGCCCAGTAGTCACGTTGATAGTAGGGATCCGTTATGTAGATGCCCCCGTCCGGGCGCACCCAAACATCATTAGGGCCGTTAAACTTATGCCCTTCATAGTCTTTCAGCAAAACGGTCACCTTTCCTTTAGGGCTGATGGCCCACAGCTGATCATCAGCATCGGCACAGCTAATGAGATTGCCTTTTTTATCAAAATACATCCCGTTTGAGCGGCCCGCGCTATCCAGAAAAACAGAAAGCTTGCCATCGGTATCATATTTCCAGATTTTATTGTTGGGCTGATCGGTGAAAAACACATTGCCTTTTTTATCAACAGCGGGTCCTTCGGTAAAGGAGAATTGTTTGGCAACCAGTTGGGGTTTGGTATTGGGGTCGTACAAATTGGCATCGGTTTGTGCAAACACTTTAACAGAGAACGCCGATATCAATAAAATGAGGGCAGAGACTTTTTTCATGGTTTACGGAATGTTATAATGGTTTTGCTAAAGTAATATGTTTTTGAGACCGATTATTTTAAAGGGGTAAAATATTTGATACAAGTGGTGGTTTTGTAGGATTGAAGATAAACCCACCTGACTGCGCTTACCAAACACATTTTTGATCGGTGTGATAGCGTGATAACTTAAAAAACCTTACTTTTGCACCTTTATTAAAATACCGTACATCACATGAGTATTGCATTATCCGAACAGGAAATCATTCGCCGCAAATCTTTACAGGAGCTACGTGCACTGGGAATTAACCCTTACCCTGCCGAAGCTTTTAATGTTAACGCCTGGGCACAGGATATAGCCGATAATTTTAAGGATAAACCCGAGGCCTACCAGGATGTTGTAATTGCAGGCAGGATCATGACCCGCCGTATCATGGGCAGCGCTTCGTTTGCCGAATTACAGGATTCGACCGGCCGTGTGCAGATCTACCTGAAACGCGATGATATTTGCCCTGACGAGGATAAAACTTTATATAATACCGTATTCAAAAAACTACTGGACATTGGCGACTACATTGGCGTAAAAGGTTATGTGTTCCTTACTCAAACAGGCGAGATCTCGGTTCACGTACGTGAGCTGGTTGTACTTTCAAAATCTCTGAAACCGTTACCGGTTGTGAAACGCGAAGAAGACGGAACTATCCATGATGGTTTTACCGACCCTGAACTGCGTTATCGTCAGCGTTATGTGGATTTAACGGTTAACCCCGATTACAAGCAGATTTTCATTAACCGCTCAAAAGTGATCAGCGCTATGCGCAGTTACTTTAACACCCAGGGATGGATGGAAGTGGAAACCCCTATTCTGCAGCCTGTTCATGGCGGTGCGGCGGCCCGTCCGTTTGCAACGCACCATAACACGCTGGATATGCCCTTGTTTTTACGTATCGCCAACGAGCTTTACTTAAAAAGGCTTATCGTTGCCGGCTTTGACGGTGTTTATGAGTTTGGTAAAATGTTCCGCAATGAAGGCATGGACCGCACTCACAACCCGGAGTTTACTGCCATGGAAATTTATGTAGCCTATAAAGACTATATATGGATGATGGCTATGGTTGAGGAGTGCCTGGAAACTGTTGCCAAAGCAGTTCACGGAATCCCGGTTGTACAAGTTGGCAGCAATGAGATCAACTTTGCAGGTCCGTACGAAAAACTATCGATGTATGATTCGATCCTGAAATATACCGGTATTGATGTATCGGCAATGGACGAAGCAGGCTTGCGCGAAGTTTGTAATGAATTGAAAATAGAAATAAACCCAAGCATGGGTAAAGGCAAATTGATCGATGAGATCTTCAGCGCTAAAGTTGAGCATCACCTGATCCAGCCTACTTACATTACCGACTACCCTATCGAAATGACACCGCTTGCCAAAAAGCACCGCACTAAAGAGGGCTTGGTTGAGCGTTTCGAATTATTCGTGAATGGTAAAGAGATAGCAAATGCTTACTCGGAGCTGAATGACCCTATCGACCAGCGCGAGCGTTTGGAAGAGCAGCTGATCCTGGCCGGTCGTGGTGATGACGAAGCAATGGCCATGGATGACGATTTTTTACGTGCACTTGAATACGGTATGCCGCCAACATCTGGTTTAGGTATCGGTATCGACAGGCTGGTAATGCTGATGACCAATCAAAGCACTATCCAGGAAGTATTGTTTTTCCCACAAATGCGTCCTGAGAAAAAAGCCAAGGTCGCCACTGCGGAGGACTTTATAAACATAGGTATATCTGCTGAATGGGTTCCGGTATTGAATAAAATGGGCTTTAATACCGTCGAAGAATTAAAAGCAGCTAACCCCAACAAGGTATTTAATGATCTTGGCGGGATGCGTAAAAAACTAAAACTCGATATTACCATGCCGACCAAAGAAGAGGTGATGGCTTGGTTTGAATAATGAACCTTGATTTGTAGGATTTTAGGATTACCCCGATATTTAATAATGGCCTGCTTTGTGCAGGCCATTTTAGTTTATGATCAATCATAAAATCTTTTAATCAGGGTAATCAAGGTTCTCCACATAAAAATCAACGCAATCAGCGTAATCTATCCAATCAGCGGTTATAATTTCTTAACAAAAGCTTAAAAAAAATAATACTTTCATTTAAAAAGAGTTAGCTACTATTGTAATAAACATATATTACAAAATATCATGACCAACTCAATATTGGAGATCACCGAAAACGAATACCTGATTAAACTTAACAGGAGCAATTTCAACCTGTCGTTCATCAGGAGTTTATTGAAGCTTGTTGAAGTGGCCAACCCGTCTGAAGAAACTGAATATTCATCATACACAGACAGCTACGTTCAGCCTTATCAAAACCATTCAGCTACGCCTGATTATTTCAGTGCCATTGAAGAAAAATAAAAGGGACGCGGTTTTCGCGTCCCTTTTATTTTTTATTCCTTTTTCTATTTGTTTTTCTGTTTTCTTTAAAACTGACGATACCCGCCCCTTACTACCTGCTTATCCATTTGCGCCAACTGGCCTTTCATCATTTTGATCTGCTCGGTAAGCAATTTGTTTTTATCATCCTTTGAAGCTTCCGATAAATACATTTGTGCTTCGCGCTTGTTACGCTTCGCCATGGAAATACCAGCCAGGCTCAATTTGGCTAAGGCCGTGTTGTGCGACATTTTCATACCAAGCGATAAAGCTTTCTTGAAATACTTCTCTGATTTCATTGGCGCCTTACGCGATTCGATCAAACCGATCAACAGATTGTAATAACCGTGCTGATTTTTATGCAGCTGTTTTTCGTAATCGGTAATTTTCATTAACCACGCTTCTGATTTTTCAGAATTTTCCTTGCGTAAAAAATACTGGGCGATGATCATGTTCTCGTTAAAGAAGAAGCTAAGCAATATAATACCGCCCATTAACAAAACAAAAATACCCCATCCCCAAAAACCGAATGCACAAAGCGCAACCGCCGCACCCATCACCACGCAAGCAATAACTAACCGAACAATATTTGACATAATTTGTGATACTAATATTAGCGCAAATATCTGTTTATTTGTACGCTAAACCAACTTCTATATAAATATTTATGGCGATTGCATTACCACCATCATGGCTTGAGGTTCTACAGCAGGAATTTGACAAACCTTACATGATAAAACTTAAACAATTTTTAAAAGAAGAGCAGCAATCAGGGCAAGTTGTTTATCCTAAAAACGGCGAAATCTTCAACGCTTTCAATACCACGCCTTTTGAGGATGTCAAAGTAGTTATATTAGGGCAGGACCCTTATCATGGCGCTCACCAGGCCCATGGTCTTTCCTTTTCAGTACAAAAGGGCATTGCTATTCCCCGATCATTGATAAACATTTACAAAGAGCTGCAAAACGATATTCCCGGATTTAAAATCCCCGCACATGGCAATCTTGAAGAGTGGGCCCAACAGGGTGTATTGCTGCTTAATGCCACCCTTACAGTAAGGGCCGGTAACGCAGGCTCGCACCAGAAAAGAGGCTGGGAAGAATTTACAGACGAAGTGATCAAAACCATCTCGGATAAAAAAGAAGGCATCGTGTTTATACTATGGGGAGCCTTCGCCCAATCAAAAGCAGTTTTGATAGACGAAAAGAAACATTTTATTATCCGCTCCCCACACCCTTCACCATTCTCCGCTGACCGCGGTTTTTTCGGCAGCAAACCGTTTTCAAAAACTAACGAGATATTGAAAAAAGAAGGTAAAAAAGAGATTGACTGGCAAATACATTGAGCGAGAGACAAAACGCCAAGAGTCAAGAAACAAGATTTAAAAAAGTCTGAAAATAAAAAGAGTCAAGAAATGAAAGATATTCAACCCTTCTTCTTGACTCTTGATTCTTATAGTCTTGCTTCTTATGTCTAATACTCCAGCGGCACTATAGGCTCTTTTTTACTGGTAGACATGATCATCATTGTTTGGAACGTTTTCACCACGGTAATGCGGCTGATCTTTTCCATAATGAGTTGCTCATATGATTTGATATCACGAACGTATACCTTCAGCAAAAAATCACACTGGCCGGTTACGTGATGGCACTCGGTTACCTCTTTAATGTTCTTGATCTCATCTAAAAAAGTTTGAATGGTATTTTTCTGATGAAAATCAAGGGAGATCTGGATAAAGGTTTTGATACCTAATCCTAATTTCTCTTCATCTACCAGTGCATGATAGCTTTTTATGTATTCGGCGTTCTCAAGTTTACGCACGCGTTCAAGAGTAGGTGCTGGCGAAAGCCCTATCTCGTTAGACAGCTGGAGGTTGGTTATCCTTCCGTTTTCCTGTAAAATCTTGAGTATCTGTAGGTCTATTTTATCTAATTCGGCGGCCATAGTTGTATGCAAATATAGTATTTTCCTCGCTTCGCAAAATTTAATTTTTCGTTAAAGTACTTCAACGAAAACATATTTCCTAACGTTTATTTTTTTAGATTAGTCTAAATTTTTTATTAGATTTGTTTAAATGAATACTTTAGCCGAGGAAAACTACTTAAAATCCATCTATCATCTCTCTGTAAATGATGGAAATGCGAGTACAAATCAAATCGCATCCTCGCTAAATACCAAAGCATCTTCAGTTACCGACATGCTAAAAAAGCTTGCCGAAAAAGCGCTCATCAACTACGTCCCTTACCAGGGCGTAAGCCTCACCCCCTCCGGCGAAAAAATAGCCATAGGCATTATTCGCAAACACCGGCTGTGGGAGTATTTTTTGGTTGAGAAGCTTAATTTTAAATGGGACCAGGTACACGACCTTGCCGAGGAGATGGAACATATTTCATCCCAGGAACTTATTGACCGCCTTGACCAGTTTATGGGTTATCCCAAACATGACCCGCACGGCGACCCGATACCGGATTGTAATGGGCGTTTTGACACACACGAGTTAAAACCGGTTTCGGCCGTAACAGTAAACCAATGCGGTATAATCTCAGGCGTTCGTGACCATAGTTCATCTTTTTTACAATACCTCGATAAAAAGCAGCTTACTATAGGCTGCAAAATAATGATCACTGATATTATTGAATATGACCATTCGGTAGTGGTACAAACCGGCAATAAAGAAGTGCACATTAGCCGTGAGGTAGCTAATAACCTACTTATAGCCCTATGAACAATACAACTAACCAATCTTTAGGCAACGTACACGGATCTGTAACCACCGAAAATAAAACAGGGTGGCGCAAGCTGGCGGCTTTTTTGGGCCCGGCTTACC
This sequence comes from Mucilaginibacter sp. 3215, assembly GCF_050433785.1. Lineage (NCBI taxonomy): Bacteria > Pseudomonadati > Bacteroidota > Sphingobacteriia > Sphingobacteriales > Sphingobacteriaceae > Mucilaginibacter > Mucilaginibacter sp. 3215. Next base: position 571,437 of record NZ_JBNPWO010000001.1, on the reverse strand, counting down.
TGGTGAGCGTAGGCTATATGGACCCGGGAAACTGGGCAACGGACATTGCCGGCGGCAGTGCCTTTGGGTATAAACTCATCTGGGTGTTGTTTGTATCAAATATGATAGCGCTCTTGTTGCAATCGCTGGCAGCCCGGTTAGGAATAGTGCGTGGGCTCGACCTTGCCCAGGCTTCTAAAAACGCCTATCCACGTTTTGTGAATTTTTGGTTGTATATATTGGCCCAGATAGCTATCATAGCCTGCGACCTCGCCGAAATCATAGGTATGGCTATTGGCTTAAAGCTCCTGTTTCACCTGCCCTTGATCTGGGGCGTATCATTAACTATTACCGATACCGTGCTGATGCTTTACCTCATGAATAAGGGCATGCGAAAACTGGAGGGTTTTATCATTTCGATGATCTTTATAGTAGGGCTCTCTTTTTTGGTTGAAATGTTTATCGTTAAGCCGGATGTTATAGAGATAGCCAAAGGGTTTATCCCGGGTAATTTGTTTAAAGGTGATAAAATAAGCCAGCAAATGCTTTATATAGCTATAGGCATTATTGGTGCTACGGTTATGCCACATAACTTATACCTGCACTCATCGCTGGTGCAAACCCGGCAGATAACCCGTACCGAGGAAGGCTTCAGGTCGGCTATTAAGTTTAACCTGTTTGACACCGTTATAGCCCTTAACCTGGCATTTTTTGTAAACGCTGCCATACTAATATTAGCGGCAAGCGCTTTTTTCAGAAACGGATATTTTGAAGTAGCCGAAATTCAGGACGCGTTTAAACTGCTGGAGCATATTTTCGGGGCAATAGCGCCTACATTATTTGCCATAGCCTTAATAGCTTCAGGCCAAAGCTCAACTATTACAGGTACGCTCGCCGGGCAGATCATAATGGAAGGCCACATTAACCTTCGGATAGAGCCCTGGTTACGCCGCCTGCTTACCCGTGTATTGGCTATTGTACCTGCGGTATTTACCATACTTTATTATGGTGAGGAAGGTTTAGGAAAACTGCTGATCTTAAGCCAGGTTGTTTTAAGCCTTCAATTGGGTTTTGCGGTAATCCCCCTCATACACTTTACATCTGACAGGAAAAGGATGGGCAAGCTTGCTATCAATTTCCAAACAAGGGCGTTAGCATGGGGAAGTGCCTTGTTAATCGTTGCCTTAAATGCCAAGCTGGTATACGAACAAATTGGTGATTGGGTAAATGGCAGCCCGTCACCGGTATGGATTTATGCTGTAGTAGTCCCCATTGTTATTGCTGTAGCTGTTTTGCTTATCTACGTTTTCATACGGCCATTATTATTTAAACATCATGACAGGCCTGCTATTGTGCCACATGGCATAGCCAATGCTATTACCGAGCTTGACGCGATAATTTACAATCACATTGCCATAACGATAGACTTTTCAAAGAACGACACCGATTGCCTGCGCCATGCCATTATGCAAGGTGGTAAAAAAGCAGATTATACATTGATACACGTTGTTGAAACCGCGGGTGCCCGCTACTATGGCGGTGAGGTTATGGACAATGAAACCCAGATTGATTTTAACAATCTTGATAAATATGTTTGCACCCTAAAAAACCTTGGCTATAGTGCGCAAGGCCAAATTGGATACGGCAACCCTGCCAGCGCTATTGCCAAAATCGTAAAAGACGAGAAGGTTGACTTTATTGTAATGGGATCGCATGGTCACAAGGCATTGAAAGACCTTATATTTGGCACCACCGTAAACTCGGTAAGGCATATGGTTAACGTGCCGGTACTGGTGGTAAAGCCACAGTCAAACTAATTTTGTAAGTTTGCGGTTTGATAATTATGAGCCAGGATAACATCTATATAAAAAATAAAAAAGCTTACTTTGAATATCATATACTTGATAAATACGTGGCAGGTATACAACTGCTGGGTACCGAGATCAAATCGATAAGACAAGGGAAGGCAAATATCAATGATGCATTTTGCACGTTCATCAACAACCAGTTGTACGTACGCAACCTGCATATTTCTGAATACTCATTTGGCTCGTTTTACAACCACGAAGCCAAGCGCGACCGTATCTTGTTGTTAAATAAAAAAGAGCTCAAAAAACTCCAGACCCGAGGCGAAGAAAGAGGTTTAACCATCGTTCCGCTGGCATTATTTATCAGCGAGCGCGGCTTTGCCAAACTGGAGATTGGACTTGCACAAGGTAAAAAGACCTATGATAAACGCGAAACCATGAAGGAGCGCGACACTAAGATTGAACTGGACAGGGTGATGAAAAGATAAATTGATTTCGGAATTCGGAATTTCGATTTCGGATTTATTTAAATGAAATTATGATAATTCTTAATTCCGAAATCGAAAATTCGAAATCCAAAATCCCCTACCAAGCTTTATCCCCTACCAACGGCACAAACCTGAAAGTGTCCAGTACTATTTTTTCGTAGTCGTTATCTCCAACTTTTAGTATAGTAACCATTTTTTGGGTTTCCTCGTCACCAACCGGGATCACCAGGATGCCGCCTATTTTTAATTGCTTTAACAACACTTCAGGTACAGTAGGCGCTCCGGCAGTTACAATGATCTTATCATAGGGTGCATATTCGGAAATACCGATAGAGCCATCCCCAAGAAAAAAATGAGCGTTATACCCCATTTCATTAGGCAATACATATTTAGTGCGGTGGTAGAGCTTTTCCTGCCGCTCGATAGTATAAACGGTAGCCCCAAGCTCAAGCAGTATGCAGGTTTGATAGCCCGAACCTGTGCCTATTTCAAGAACTTTATCTCCCTTCCGGATATGCAGCAATTCGGTTTGATAGGCCACAGTATATGGCTGTGAGATGGTTTGCCCCTCGCCTATCGGGAACGCAATATCCCTGTAAGCCTGGTTCCAGAAAGTTTCATCAAAAAAGCAATGACGTTTTACCTTACCAATAGCCTCTAAAACGTGTTCGTCGCTAATTCCCTTTTTTCTTAAAACATCAACCAATCTTTTACGGGCGCCCTGTTCGCGGTAATTATCAATATACTTGTAAGCCATTTTCAAAGGCAAAGTTAATACGAATTTTCACAGCATTTGGGGCTTATATATGATTTAAGCGGGTTTTAATGCCTGGAGCTGTTTATGTGCTTCATTCATAAAAATTTAAAATTTATTTTTTAAGCAGCATGATCCTAAAACAAGGAAGACCGGGTTAATTAACCCGGTCTTCCTTGTTTTATATAGTAAAGAATTATACCTCTCTGCTATTATCCCACTTTTCCAAATAGTCAGCCACACGCCGTACAAACGAGCCGCCCAAGGCACCATCTACTACACGGTGATCATAAGATAATGAAAGGAACATCATGTGGCGTATGGCAATCATATCGCCTTCTTTTGTTTCAATTACAGCCGGCTTTTTCTTAATAGCTCCAACAGCCAAAATAGCTACCTGCGGCTGATTAATTATTGGGGTACCCATTACGTTGCCAAATGAGCCAACATTGGTGATAGTAAATGTACCCTCCTTTACGTCATCGGGCAGTAACTTGCCGTTACGCGCACGGTTTGCCAGGTCATTAACGGCCTTAGTTAAACCAACAAGGTTTAGCTCATCAGCCTTTTTAATTACAGGCACTATCAGATTACCGTTTGGCAAAGCCGTAGCCATACTGATGTTGATCGCGGCTTTTTTTATGATCTGTGTGCCGTTAACCGATACATTGATCATCGGGAAATCCTTAATGGCTTTCGCCACCGCTTCAATAAATATAGGTGTAAAGGTTATTTTTTCGCCTTCGCGCTTTTCAAAGTTATTTTTTACTTTTTCACGCCATAATACCAGGTTGGTTACATCAGCCTCAACAAACGAGGTAACATGAGGCGATGTTTGTTTGCTCATCACCATGTGGTCGGCAATCAAACGGCGCATCCTGTCCATTTCTATGATTTCATCACTGCCGGACACAGAAACGGCCGGGGCAGGCTGCTGCTCAACAGGGGCACCTTTTGGCGTTTCGGTTTTTGCAGGTTCCGGAATCGCAGCGATTACCGGTTGCGGCGCAGGTTCAGCAGCCGGTCGTGCTTCCTTAGCAGGCTCAACTGTTTTTACAGGCTGCCCGGCAGTTTGAGTAGTAAACGACTCAACCTGAGTTGACGAACGCGTATTTTGAACAGATGAAGTTTTTGCCTGCAGATAGTTCAGCAGGTCATCTTTGGTTAAACGACCATCCGAACCTGTTCCGGGGATGCTGTCCAACTCCTCAATACTGATGCCTTCCTGTGCGGCAATATTTCTCACGAGAGGCGAATAAAAACGCCCTTCGGATTTAAATACCGGAGCAGCAGGCGAACTTTTTTGCTCAAGCTGATCAATACCAGGAATGCCGGATAAATTTTCCGGCTGAATTTCGCTCAGTTCCGGTTCAGGAGCTTTTACAGTTTCGGTAAACGGAACGGTTTCGTGATAAGTTGAGTCTGCTATTTTCGGTTCTTCGGGAGGGTGTGGCGCAACCTCTTCCGACTGGGCAACTATCGGTGCAGTTTCAGGCTCATCAGTTTCAATTATAGCTATAACCGCGCCTACCTGTACAACATCATTTTCTTTATACAGTTGTTCAACTAACTTACCTGCTACAGGCGAAGGTACATCAGAATCGACTTTATCGGTAGCGATTTCCATTACCGCGTCATCGGCATTTACCTTATCACCCGGATTTTTAACCCATTTGATAACGGTTGCCTCAGCAACGCTCTCCCCCATTTTTGGCAATAACAGCTGGTATCTGGCCATACAGTAGAATATAGTTTAACCTCAAAATTATGTATTTAAATCTTTACTTTTTAATTTCAGTAAGCAAAGTATTCAACATTGACAGCGCCATCACAGCACTTCGCTCAATATTTTGCCTGCGTTTACTGCCAAATGTATATTTCTTTATGATTGATTTCTCCTTTGCGGCAACTGCAATCCACACAGTACCAACGGGTTTATCCTCTGTGCCCCCACCCGGACCAGCTACACCGGTAATAGCGACAGCCAAATCCGACTTGAAATTTAACAGTGCGCCTTCTACCATTTCCGTTACCGTTTCTTCACTAACGGCTCCATGTTGCCACAAAGTTTCGTTCTTTACTCCTAAAATACTCTCCTTTAACTCATATGAATAGGATACAGCGCCTCCTAAAAACACCTGTGATGAACCAGGATGCTGGGTAAACAAATGGGACAGATAGCCTCCGGTACAGCTCTCGGCTACTGATAAAGTAAGGCCGTTTGCTTCCATCCTGTCAAGTATGGCCTTTTCAAGCGGGATATCCTGATCAATAACAAACGGTGAACCTATGCGTTCAATTAAACGGGAGGCAAATGCATCCACCTCTTTTTGCAAAGCAGTTTCATCATTGCCAAAAGCGCTTAAGCGTAAACGCACCTGGCCTAACTTGGGCAGATAGGCCAGTTTAATATGTGATGGCAAATCATCTTCGATATCCGCAATGCGTTCGGCCAAAAATGATTCACCCTCACCAACGGTTAACAGCGTTTTATGAATGATCACGGGAAGCTTTAAGGTAGCCTTAATTTTAGGCAATACCTGCCCTTCCATCATGTACATCATCTCAAACGGCACACCCGGCATCGACATATAGATGACACCGTTGTGGTTAAACCACATACCCGGGGCAGTGCCATTTTCATTCAATACAACCTCGCAATTAGCCGGAACAAGTGCCTGCTGTTTGTTGATCTCCAATAACGGGCGGTTATATTTGGCAAAAATGCGTTCTACATTAGCAAATGCATCCTCGTTTTCAACAAGCTCAACACCAAAGTATTCGGCTAATGTTTTTTTGGTGATATCATCTTTTGTAGGGCCAAGTCCACCGGTTATAAAAATGATCTTGGCCCGGCTTGCTGCTTCGGCTAATGCCTTCAGGATATGTTCTTTATCGTCGCTTATTGATGAGATCTGCTTTACCCTTATCCCTATTTTGTTAAGTTCGGTAGCCATCCAGGCCGAATTGGTATCAACAATTTGTCCGATAAGTATCTCGTCGCCGATGGTAATTATTTCTGCCAGCATTATTATATTAATAAAAAGATGATTGTGGATTGTAATCGCTTTTCTTACTTAGTTTCAAATCCTGTAAAATAGAAGCCTTCACTTTTAAAGTTACGTTATACATTTTATATACACCGAAGGGGATCCATTGAAAGGCCAGATCCCAGCAATGCAGATCGCGGTATATTGAAAACGAGGTAGCGCTTGCAAATTTAGCTGCCTTGATATCATACGTAGTAGAGTATTGGATCTTCCACTTTTGCGTGAGGTTCACATCGCCCGAAATCTGGAGCGTATTACTGGTTGTTTTGTTGTTCAAGTAGTTTTGATAGCTAAAACTGTAGTTAAGCGAGATATTCCACGGCACGTTAAAGTCAACGTATGCATTCGGATCGCTGTTTACCAGGGCGAGTCTCTGAGCTTGGGTGGGATTCATGGTTGCGATAGTATTCAGGGCGGCATTTCCCGGAGTTGCTTTAGTTGAATTCAAACTCCCACCCATAGAGATGTTTAAACCTGATAAAGTTGGGAATTTGCCGTCCTGCCAGGCATACCTGTTTATATAACGGCTTGTTCTTACAATCTGATTATTGGAGATTGAATCGCTTACCTTGGTTACGTATGGGCTAAACACTCCCGAAAAACTGATACTTAATTTTTGATTGAAAATAGCGGTATGCCCCGAAAATGAAATATCAGAAAGTTTCATTGAGTCGGCCGCGAAATTATAAAAGGTGGAGAACGACAAACCTTGTAAAATCATGATTTTTCGGTCGGTGCCTGATGTATCCGTGCTTTTCGCTTTTACTTTCGCCTCTATAGTATTATCTACCGAAAAGTTTAACCCCGCCTGCTTACCCGCTGAGGGGCCGCCATAAACTCCGTTCTGGAAAATAGAATATTTTTGATAGGTATACGGATAAGGCACCGTGGCTGTACTAACAGCTGTTTTGTAATAGCCAAAGCTTGGGTCGCTGAAGTCGGGACGATAGCTAAAACTTATTGACGGTGTAGCCACGTGCCTGATTGCTCTCAGGTTACCATGTTTAAAGTTTATGGTACCGTACAATTTGGTTGATATACCTGTACTGATACTATACTCGCCGGCACGCTTAAAACCAGGTATAGTATCAATAATTAACTGATTTGAACCGGCAATGCTTCCCCTTTCAAATCTTTCATTAATACTTTGAAAATACCAGCGTTCGGTATAGTTGATGCTGTTATTAAACTGAAAGTACTTTAACAGGTTTAAGCCCAGGCTAACCGGGATGGTATGCTGAAAACCATTTTGTAACCGTTTTGATAAAGTTTCGCCTTTAAATAACTGGGACTCGGGTATATCGTTAAGTTTGTTAGTACCTACTAAATTATAGCTCACCGTAATTTTTTGATACCATTTTTGCTCGCCAACCCTGTCTTTAGAATCGAAGGGGTTTATTGACGACATACCGAAGGCAATGGTGGGCAACTCGATATTCACCGTTTTACGGGCTATATCCTGGCTATGCGAGATACCTACACTTAGGTTAAAAGGTGTACCTGCCCATGTTTTACCATAAGCGATACTCGAGCGCAAACTACTTTGAGCAATGGAGTTAACATTATAGTTACTTGCTGACGGCGTATTCCTGAAGAAACCGGAAGTACCTGCATCAACTGAAGCACTGAAAGTTGAGCCGGGGTTAGCGTTGGCATCCTGCACATGCGACCAGTAAATATGCGCGTCTTTAGTGGCCGGGTCGCCCTCAAGGCCATAGTTATGCGAACCAAAACTGAGCGTAACGTTGCCCGTATATTTATAACGTTTAAGATATCGTGCCGTGCTGCTTAGCTCATACGAGCCTTTTGAGTAGATAGATCCGGTGGTAGTCAAATCAACATAATCATTTATACCAATATAGTATCCAAGTCCTTTTAAATAGAAACCCAGAGTGTTGTCCTCACCAAAAGTTGGCAAAATAACACCTGATGTCCTGGTATCCGGCTTAGGGAAAAAACCGAAAGGAATGGCGAGCGGTAAGGGGACCCCTTCAATCTCCAGGTAAGCGGGCCCGGATATAATACGTTTCTTTTCGCCGATGCCACGGGTAATCACTATACCGAAGTGGGTATCGGGATAAGGCAAATCGCAGGTACTAAAAATAACGTTACGGTATGCAACCTCATCATCATTGAGCTTTTTTGCCTTTCCGCCCGAAATGAAGTTACCCTCCTGTTCAGATGCCGGGTTATATATAACTACTTTCTTTGTTTTGTAATCAAAAATCAGCGAATCAGATGCTACCGGCTTATCCGTTTTTTGCTTCATGATAGGCCTGCGGACATATTGGTGCGTACGCGGGTCAATGCTTCCCCGTGCAAATATGAGGTGGTTTTTATCATCAACCCTGATATAGTCTGCATCAAGCTCAAAATCTTCATAGGTTACACGCGCTTTCCCGTAAAAATAGGTAACTTGGTGTTCCCGGTCTGAGTGGGTCGAGTCCTCGGCTGTTGCCTTTACTTCTGATTGCAGGCCGCCTTTATTCTTTTTAGTGGTATCATTTGCCGGTAAAGAATTTACAGGCTTACCGTTTCGTAGCGGCGTTATTGAGCCGGATTGTTTACCTTTAAGAAGTTTCTTATCACGGAGCGAATCAAGTTTGATAATAGTATCCGTTAAAGGCCTCCTGCCATGGCTGTTATTTAAAACAGCGCCGGCATTAGCAGCAAGTCCGTTTACTATTAATATAATTGCAAGCAGAAAAAAAAAGGTTATGAATTTCAAAATTGATTATGAATAGTATTTTTGCAGATATAGTTAACAGCGTTCAAAAATAATGAAAAATAAGGCATTGAAAAGATTGATTTATAGTTTGTGGGTGTTGCTGGTTCTCCTTTCATTTTTTCCTTTTAAATCATACAGTTCTGTTTTAACCAATAGTCTTCCCCGTCAAACCGACACTGTTGTAAACAGTACCGGTTTTAAGATCAAAACCATTATTATCGACCCCGGGCATGGTGGTAAACCATCAGCCTCTACAGGTCATTATTCACACGGTGCATCGGGCTCTTATTCGTCAGAAAGGAATGTAACGCTGGCTATTGGCTTTAAATTGCAAGCCGCTATAGAAAAAGAATTAAGCGGCGTGAAAGCTGTAATGACCCGTACTACCGAAGATGATGTTTCGTTTGAACGCAGGGCTGAGATAGCCAATGAAAACAAAGGGCAGCTCTTCATTTCTCTGCATTGCAATTCGCTATCTGACAGAACAATTCGTGAAAAGGTTGGTACCAAACGTCGTAAAGCAGTATACCGTACCGTTCGGGTCCCGGACAGATCGGGAAAAGGCGTATTGATTTTGGTTTATGGTTTACACCGCACCCGCGAAGAGGAAAACGCTATTCAAAAAAACCAGGTTGGTGAAGAGACCGAACTCGACGGCGGAGCACTGGATCCGAACGACCCCATGACCATTATTTTAACAAACGAGTATAAGAGAAAGTTCAGGCAGCAAAGTATCAAGCTGGCTACTTTAATTAACGGCGAGTTTGTTGATACCGATGGAAGGCGTAGCGAAGGGATCAGGGAGCAGGGCATTTACGTTCTTTGCCACAGCGCAATGCCATCGGTATTGGTTGAAACCGGCTATATCAATAACCCCGACGATGAGAAGTACCTTAATTCAGAAGAGGGACAAAATGAGATTGTAGCTTCAATTATCCGTGCATTAACAACCTATAAAAAAGAGATGGAACAGATTTCGCAATAATTGTAGAAGCCAAACTGTTACCTTCCTTGCAAATAAAACGTACATCATAAAACATATAAGCCTGGTTGCAGGTTTATAGCCTTAAACACAATTAACGCATAAACTCTACTTAATGAAAATCTCTAACGAAACCAAAATTGGTGCACTTACGGCAATAGCAATTACCATACTCATATTAGGTTACAGTTATTTACGCGGTAATGACGTTTTTTCAGGATCAAATAAATACTACGCTATTTATAACAGCGTTGAAGGTTTAACCGTTTCAAAACCTGTATTGGTAAACGGTTACCAGATAGGCCGCATCTCTAAAATGAAACTTCAGCCAGACGGGCGTACCGTGGTTGAATTTAAAATTGAGCCAGATGTGGTTGTGCCTAAAAACACCCTCGCCAAGCTTGAAAGTACGGATCTGCTAGGCAGTAAAGCCATTGTTTTTGAGTTAGGTAACAGCAATGTACCCGCCGAAGATCAGGATACACTTAAAGCCGACATTCAGGGCAGCCTTGCGGAAAGCCTGCAGCCCATACAAAAAAAAGCAGAGATGCTGATGTCTAAACTCGATTCGTCACTGAGCGCTGTTAACAAGATCCTGAATCCTAACTTTCAGAAAAACATTGACCGCAGCTTCATGAGCATTGCCAACTCATTGCAAACACTTGAAGGTACTACCAAAAAAATAGACCACCTGGTAGGCTCGCAAACCGGACATATCGACGCCATACTTACCAATGCCGAGGAAGTATCAGGCAGCTTAAAGACAAGCACAGCCCACCTAAACGGGATGACAGCGAACTTTGAAAAAGTAAGTAATGACGTTGCTGCTGCTAACCTGAAACAAACACTTGATAATGCAAATAAAGCTATGGCCGATTTGCAGGCAACTATTGCCAAAATCAACTCCGGTCAGGGTTCTTTGGGCCTTTTGCTTAATGACGATAAAATGTACAAAAACCTTACAGATGCATCAAACAACCTCAATAACCTGTTTATTGATCTGAAGGCACATCCAAAACGTTATGTGAGCTTCTCGGTATTTGGCGGTAAAAAGGATTAATTTTAGCTTAAGGCAAAAAGCCTAAAGCTTTAAAAGTTCTGAGCTTTCAGCATTTTGCCTTAAGCTTTCAACTCTAAAAACTATTCTATAAAAAAGGTTTTCCCCTCAATTGCAAGTTCAGTTGAGGGGAAATTTATTTTAGCCTCATCCAGTAACTCGTTCAGGGTTTTATAACGGGCCGAAAAATGGCCTATTAGTAGTTTTTTTGCGTTGGTTTTCAGGGCTATCTCTCCGGCTTGTAATGCTGTGGTGTGATGGGTTATAACTGCCCGGTCAAGCATATCATTTAAAAAAGTAGCCTCGTGATAAAGCAACGTGGCGTTGGCGATTTGGCCGAAATAGTTTTCATTATACATCGTATCGGAGCAGTAGGCGTAGGTTTTAGGCTCGGCCGAATCGATAGTTAGCTCTTCATTTTTGTAAACTTTGCCTTTTTCATCAGTATAATCCCCCCCTTTTTTCAATACCGAATAATAGGCAACCGGGATATCGAGACTTTCTATTTTCTCCTTAACAAGTTTACGAAGTCTTTTCTTTTCCTTAAACAAAAAGCCGGTACAGGCAATGCGGTGATCAAGCGGTATCGTTTCAACTACAACATCACTATTATTGATCACCACTTCACTTTGTTGGGCATTGGTAAATATATATTCAACAGGGAATTGCAGTTCGGTATCTGAATATCTTAATTGCAGATCAATTATTTCTTTCAACTGCACAGGGCATACCAGTTTAAGCGCCTTTTTACGCCCGTTAAGGTGCATGGATGATAATAAACCAACCAAACCTAAATAATGATCGCCGTGAAGATGGCTTATAAAAATATGATCAATGCGACTGGCTTTGATATCAAAACGGAGCATTTGTTGCTGCGTGCCTTCGCCGCAGTCTATTAAATACAGGCGCTCATTGATATTGAGCACCTGTGACGTAGGATTTCTGTTGAAGATCGGGGTTGCGGAGCTGCTGCCAAGTATTGTTACCTCAAATTTCATAATAGGTAAACAATCAAATGGTTTATCTTGCTTCCTTTTTTAACTCTTTTTCAATCTCTTCCATAAAAATAAGATCGACACCTTCTTCGGCAGTTGGAACAATGGTTAATACATTATCCAGTTGTGATATGGTTATTAAACGCGCAACTGCGTCATTTAAACCCGCCAAAATAAATGAACCCGTAGCATTTTTACACAAGCGGTGACCAACCAGCAAACTGCTTAAGCCTGATGAATCGGCATATTTCACCTGCGACAAGTCGAGAATGATGTTGCGCTGACCCTCTGTATTGATCAATATCAATTCAGATTTCAACTGAGGCGTTACTATTGAATTTAATTTTGATTCATTAAGTTTCAATAATATATATTTCTCATGTTTATCTACAGTAAATTTCATTCTTATTAAATTTTAATAAGCTAAGATAAATATTTTATGGATATTTTAAAATTACATAACGCTCAACGCGTTATTAATTGCCGTTTCAACACGTGCTAATACATCCCCTTGGGCAGGATTAACAAATGGCTCACCTATAATCTGTTCGTAAAGCTCTATATAACGCTCAGATATCGAATTAACAATCTCTTGGGTCATAACCGGCACTACTTGCCCCTCTTTACCCTGGAAGCCATTTTCGATAAGCCATTTGCGTACAAACTCTTTTGAAAGCTGTTTCTGTGGCTCACCTTTTTGCTGGCGTTCCTCATATCCTTCTTTATAAAAATACCTCGAAGAATCGGGCGTGTGGATCTCGTCGATCAGGTAGATTTGGCCGTCAGCCTTACCAAATTCGTATTTGGTATCTACGAGTATCAAACCCTGTTTGGCTGCAATTTCGGTACCGCGTTTAAAAAGTGCCTGGGTATAAGCCTCCAATTTCACATAATCTTCTTCGGATACGATACCCCTCGCCAGGATCTCCTCGCGTGAAATATCCTCGTCATGCCCTACTGATGCTTTAGTGGTAGGCGTAATGATAGGTTGAGGCAGGATATCATTTTCTTTTAAACCTTCGGGCAAAGCAACGCCGCATACCTGACGCCCGCCTGCACTATATTCGCGGGCGGCATGACCGGCCAGGTAGCCACGGATCACCATCTCTACCTTAAATGGCTCGCAAATGCGGCCAATAGTAACACTTGGGTCCGGAACAGAAATAACCCAGTTCGGAACGATATCCGCTGTTGCCTCTAAAAACCGGGCGGCAATCTGGTTAAGCACCTGTCCTTTAAAAGGAATAGCTTCTGGTAGTACAACATCAAAGGCCGAAATGCGGTCGGTAACAACCATAGCCAGGAATTTATTATCTATCGTATAAACATCGCGTACTTTCCCCTTGTAAAATGCCGTCTGCCCCGGAAAGCTGAAATGTGTTTCTTTTATTGAGTTCATTTTTTTAGTTCATGGTTGATAGTTCATAGTTCATAGCCGATTTGCATTATTACCATGAACCATCAACTATGAACTATGAACTAAACTTAAATTACTGTATATCCCCGTAAGCTTCTAATATCTTACGTACTAATTTGTGCCTTACTACGTCTTCGCCGCTCAGGTATACTATCTCGATACCTTTGATATCGGTCAGTATCCTTAAAGCAGTGTGCAGGCCGGATTGTTGTTTTTTCGGCAAATCAATCTGTGTTACGTCGCCGGTTACAATGAATTTAGCTGATGGCCCCATACGGGTCAGGAACATTTTTAGCTGCATATCGGTGGCATTCTGGGCCTCGTCCAAAATCACAAAACAGTTATCAAGGGTACGGCCGCGCATAAAGGCCAGCGGTGCAATTTCAATGGTACGGTTCTCCAGGTAAACCTTCAGTTTTTCGGCCGGGATCATATCATCAAGCGCATCATATAAAGGCCTCAGGTATGGGTCGATCTTTTCTTTAAGGTCGCCCGGTAAAAAACCGAGGTTCTCCCCTGCCTCAACAGCCGGGCGGGTTAATATGATACGCTTAATTTCTTTGTTTTTAAGCGCCCTTACCGCTAAGGCCACAGCGGTGTAAGTTTTACCGGTACCGGCAGGCCCAATGGCAAACAAGATATCGCTTTTGTTGAGGCTATCAACCATGCGGCGCTGATTAGTGGTACGGGCCCTAACCATTATACCGTTAGGCCCAAATACAATCACCTCGCCGCTTGCAAACTTGTCTGCAGTAGCAGGTTCGGCAGTAGTTGTACTATTGTTGTTTCTTGAACCAAGGATCCGCTCGAGATCAGTTATGTTGAGGTTTTCAAATTTCTCAACATGATTTATCAGGTGAGTAAATTTTTCCTGGAAAACATTCAGTTCATTATCATCACCCAAAACCTTCACTTCACTGCCGCGCGCAACTATTTTAAGCTTGGGGTATTGTTTCTTAATGATCTCAAAATGATCATTATTTGGCCCCCACAGTACCGCAGGGTTTACGTTTTCAATTGATAGCTTAAGTTCGTTCAATACTAATTTGATTTTTTAGTTACGGATTTATATGAATTAAAAATTGAATATTTGTAGCTTCAAATGCTACTACAAGATTAGCAATAAATATTTATAAAATTAATGGCAATTATAACATTAACTACTGATTTAGGCGATAAAGATATTTACCAGGCTGCGTTAAAAGGCAGTATCTACAAATTGTTGCCTACAGTAAATATTGTTGATATTACCAACAGTGTTGCGGCCTTTAATGTACAGCAGGCTGCTTTTATACTTAAAAACAGTTTTCATTATTTTCCGGAAGATACGGTACACCTTATCGGTATTGACACCGTTTATAATGATCATACCAAATACCTTGCTATCCGCTACAAAAAGCACTACTTTGTAGGGGCTGATAACGGCATTTTTTCGCTGATGTTTGACCAGGAGCCTGAAGAGATAGTTGAGATCAACATTATGCAGGACCTTAAATTCCTTCACTTCCCCCTGGCCGATATCTTTGTAAAAACGGCCTGCCATTTAGCCAAAGGCGGCAAACTGGATGAAATAGGTCTGCCGGTGAGCGATATCGAAAACAAAATGAATTTGCAGCCTGTTATTGAAAAAAACATGATCAAAGGCGTTGTGATCTATATCGATTCATTTCAGAATGTGATAACCAATATAACCAAGGAGTTTTTTAACAGCGTGCAGCAAGGCAGGCGTTTTGTGCTCAATTTTAAGCGCAACGAAACCATAAACCATTTAAGCTGGCATTATAATGAAGTACCCGTTGGCGAAAAACTTTGTTTATTTGGTATTAGCGATCATTTGGAAATTGCTATAAATAAAGGTAATGCAAGTGGTCTTTTGGGCCTGAACCTGAATGACAAGGTGATCATTGAATTTCAATAAGGTATTTATATAAATGAAAAAAACTGCTCTGCTTTTTTTATTTTGTTTGATAACAACCGTTTGGGCATCGGCCCAAAGCACTGTTAACTCCGATTCTGTAGCATACCAGCTTCAGCGTAAAAAAATAAATAATATGCTGGCGGCCCGTAAACAAAAATTCGGGCAATATGAACAAAGCCTGGGTCAGCATACCGGCATTTTCGGCTTTCAAACCAAAGGTGATGTCCGACGTTCGGCCGGCATTCTGATGGATATCGCTAAAACAGACGATGCTATTTTTAAAGAACTCAAGATTCTGCTTGAATACCGTGATTTTCAGCAAAGACAGATCCAGAGCCACAGCAAAGAGGCAGAAACTACAGCTGCCGGTTATATACAGGTAATTAACAGGTTAAGGCAGCAAAATGTCCATCTTAAACAACAGTTAAACAATTCAGAAGAGCACTTCAAAACCCGGCAAAACATATTGGTAGTAGTGATACTTTTCATGATTGCGTCAATTTTGTTCCTACTTGTTAAAAAGAACCGTGTTAAAGCGTAAATTCGCGGCTTATAACATTCAAACGCATACATGGCAAGAGGACGACTGAACAGTGGCAGCAAGGCCGAAGCAGAATTACCTAAAGCAAAAATAAACCGGAGCAGCCTGCGCAACGTAGCAAAACTGCTCACTTACTTAAAACCTTACAAGGTTAAATTCATAGCCGGATTAGTTTTCCTGTTTCTGTCAAGCCTTGTAGGTCTGGCATTCCCAGCTATTTTGGGTGCATTGATTGATGCAGCACAGGGCATTTATAAATACAAGTACTTGCCGCATGGCTTAAATGCCATTGCCATCATGGGTTTTATTATATTATTTGCCCAGGCTTTTGTGTCGTTTTTCAGGGTGGTTTGGTTTGTACAGGTTGCCGAAAAATCTTTAGCCGATATCAGGCGTGATACCTATTTTAAGCTCATCACCCTGCCCATGAACTTTTTTGCCAACCGCAGGGTTGGTGAATTGAACAGCCGTATTTCTGCCGATCTTTCCCAGATCCAGGATACGTTGACCACCACTTTTGCCGAAATGATCCGCCAGCTGGTGATCATGATAGGCAGCACTACCTTACTGGCCATCGTGTCTATCAAACTTACACTTGCGCTATTAGCTATATTGCCGTTCCTCGTTGCATTCGCTGTATTCTTTGGGCGATTTATCCGTAAGCTATCACGTGAGGCGCAGGACAAATTAGCCGAATCAAATACCATAGTTGAGGAAACACTGCAAGGCATTGCCAACGTAAAAGCTTTTGTTAACGAAGCTTACGAGGCTAATCGTTACGATAAAATTTTGCGCAAGGTGGTTAACATCGCTGTTAGGGGTGCAAAATTCAGGGGTACCTTTGCCTCATTCATCGTATTCTGCTTGTTCGGCACCTTTGTTGGTGTAATCTGGTACGGCTCGGTATTGGTGGCCAATCATGAAATATATGTTGGCGACCTTACTACTTTTATCATGTACTCGATATTTGTAGGCGCCGCTATGGGTAGCTTTCCAGATCTTTATGCTAACCTGCAAAAGGCAGTTGGTGCAAGCGAACGTGTGCTGGAGATCCTTGCTGAGCAGGGCGAAGATATTTCGATTATAGAAAGCGACAATGGCATCAAACAACCCATTAAAGGCGATCTTGCTTTTAATAATGTAGTATTCGCATATCCATCGCGCCAGGAAATTACTGTATTAAAAGGCATTTCTTTTAATGCTGATGCAGGGCAGCGTGTTGCTATTGTTGGGCCAAGCGGTTCGGGAAAATCAACCATGGCTTCATTAATCCTGCAGTTTTATCACCCTCAAAACGGCAACATTTTATTTGATGGCAAGCCAGCAGATAACTATTCTCTTACCGATATCCGTAACCAGGTGGCCATTGTTCCGCAGGATGTATTGTTGTTTGGGGGCACCATTATGGAAAACATAGCCTATGGTCGTTTAAATGCCTCAAAAGAAGATATCATCCAGGCTGCCAAACGCGCTAACGCCCATCAATTTATATCTTCCTTCCCAGAAGGCTATGAAACCGTTGTTGGTGAGCGTGGTGTTAAACTTTCAGGCGGACAAAGGCAACGGATTGCCATTGCGAGGGCATTGCTAAAAAACCCTTCGATATTGATACTTGACGAAGCCACATCATCGTTAGACTCTGAGTCGGAACGCCTTGTACAGGAGGCGCTTGAGGAATTAATGAAAGATCGTACGTCGATCATCATAGCTCACCGTCTGTCAACTATTCGCGAAGCAGATAAGATCATCGTACTTGAAAAAGGCCATATAGTAGAAAGCGGCAGCCATATGGAACTTATTGGCAACGAACAAGGCCTTTATAAATACTTAAGCCAGCTTCAGTTTGAAAGTCAAAACAGCTAACAGACAATAGTCGATAGTGCATAGCTGCATTTTAAAATAAATAATCGATATTTAACAAAATCATATAAGGAATAAGAGCACTATGGTCCATCGTCTATGGACTATAGCCTTTAAACAATGAAACTAACGATACACGGCGCGGCCCGGCAGGTAACCGGGAGCATGCATTTGCTCGAGGTTGGACAATATAAAATTTTAGTGGATTGCGGACTTGATTATGAAAAGGACCGCAGTATCATATCTAACGAAAACTTTCCTTTTCGGCCCGAAGACATTGACGTGGTAGTACTTACCCACGCTCACATCGACCATTCGGGCAACCTGCCTACCCTGATCCGCTTAGGTTTTGAGGGACAGATCTTATGCACCCCTCCCACGGCAGACCTGACTGAATTATTGCTGCTCGATTCTGTAAACATATTCATGCGCAAAGCGGCAAGCAAGGGCGGTCACCATAAACGCGGCAGAGGCAAATTTAACACCCACGCACAGCCCCTATACATGCAAAAGCATGTTATGGACACAGTAGAGCGCTTCGTTACAATAGGATTCAACAAACCGTTTAGGATCACCGGCGATATCGAGCTAACTTTCGTACCTGTTGGTCACCTTTTAGGTGCGGCCGCAGCTGTATTTAAAATAAATGATAAAGGCGAAGAAAAATCAATAGCTTTTACCGGCGATATCGGCAGGAAGAATTACCCTGTTTTGAATGATCCGCAGCCCCTCCCTCCTGTTGATTTCCTGGTTTCGGAAGCAACTTATGGCGGCCGCTATCATAGTAAGGACAAAACAGTTGAACAAACCCTGATAGAGGTTATTGAAAAGGCCTGTATCAAAGAGCAAGGCCGTTTGATCATCCCTGCGTTCAGTATAGGGCGCACACAATCACTGGTATATACATTAAACAAGATCTTCAGCACCGGCTTACTACCGCCTGTTAAGGTTTTTGTTGACAGCCCGATGGCTACGCAGGCTACCGAGGTATTTCGGAAATACCATAACCACGTTAACCAGGAAGCCCAGGAATTTTACCAAAAACGCGGCGATGAATTTGAGTTTGATAACCTTACCTATGTAGAAACGCTGAAGGATAGCAGGCAGATCTCCAATTATTGGGAGCCGTGCATCATCATCTCATCAGCCGGGATGCTTGAAGGCGGCCGCATCCAAGACCATCTTTTCTATAATATTCAAAACTATTACGCCACTATTCTTTTCATAGGCTACTGCGCCAAAGGCACATTGGGACACCGTTTATTACGGGGAGATTCCATCGTCCACATCAAGGACCGTGAACTGGCCGTTTATGCGACTATCAAACAAACCGATGTACTCAGTGCCCACGGTGATCATGACGACCTTATGAATACGGTAAAAGCTATTGATAAGGAAAAATTAAAACACGTATTCCTGGTACATGGCGAAGGTGAAAGCATGCAACTATTAGCCGATGATCTTGAGAAAGAAGGTTATGGTGTAACTTTGCCGGAGAAGGGTGTTTCGTATATAATCTAACACGAATATTCTCGAATTAAGTCTAATTACACAAATTCGCTTGTATACAACAAGAGGCACTAATCTTACCGATTAGTGCCTTTTATAATAATATGATTTATACTCGCGTAATTCGCCCTAATTAGAGCAAATCAGTGTTAAGCGTTTTTAAAATGCTCAATAATCAAGCTCGCAAGTTCAACACCAATCCTTTCCTGGGCCTCATTGGTAGCAGCACCAATGTGTGGGGTCAGAGAGATTTTTGGATGGGTCAAGATCTCGGCACGTGGGGTTGGCTCATTGTCAAACACGTCAAGTGCAGCAAATGAAACCTGGCCGCTGTTTAGTGCGTCAACCAAAGCAAGCTCATCAATTAAACCACCGCGTGAGATGTTTACCAGGCCAACACCTTTCTTAGTTTTAGCCAGTTCTTCGGCACCAAAAAGGGCTTTGTCGATAAATGGAGTATGCAGGGTAATGAAATCAGCAGTGGTGATGATCTCGTCAAGTGTAGATTTTTTAACAGATGCTTTAACGGTGATACCACCGCCTAAAACAAGATCCAGCTCGGGGTTAAAATCAAAAAGGTCATAAGCCAAAACGTCCATACCAACACCGATAGCTATTTTAGCTACTTCCCTGCCGATACGACCAAAACCTACGATACCTAAAGTTTTACCACGAAGCTCAACACCTTTAGCATAAGCTTTTTTCAGGTCGTTAAATTTGGTACCGCCATCAACAGGCATTTTACGGTTGCTGTCAGGCAAAAAGCGTACAGCGCCAAATAAGCTGGCGAATACAAGCTCAGCTACTGATAATGAAGATGAAGCCGGAGTGTTATAAACACCAATACCTTTTTCTTTGGCATAATCAACATCTATATTATCAACACCAACACCACCGCGACCAATCAGTTTCAGGTTAGGCGTAGCGTCGATTAATGCCTTACGTACTTTAGTAGCACTACGTACGGTAATAGCATCATAGTTTTTCAATTTTTCAGGAAGCTCGTCCTGCGGAATATTGTTGGTATCTACAAAAAAGCCGGCATCTTCCAGCATTTTTTTACCTATCGGATCGATACCATCGTTAGCTAATATTTTGATCATCTTATTTGGTCATTGAGTCATCAGGTCATTGAGTCATTGCCATAAAAATGACTCAATGACTTAATGAAATAAATTATTTATTCTTTTCAGCAAATTCCTGCATTACGTCAATCAGCACGTAGATGCTGCTTATTGGCAATGCGTTGTAAATAGAGGCGCGGAAACCACCTACGCTCCTATGGCCTTTAATACCTACTATACCGCGTTCTTCGGCAAGTTTCAGGAATGGTTTTTCCAATTCAGGATTTTCCATTACGAAGCAAACGTTCATTTTTGAACGGTCCTCAACAGCTGCCACTGCTTTAAACAACGGGTTGCGGTCAATTTCTTCGTAAAGCACACGTGCTTTGGTAATATTTTCCTGCTCAATTGCCGGTACACCGCCTTTTGCTTTTAACCATTTAAGGGTAAGCATTGATACGTAGATAGCAAATACTGGCGGGGTATTGTACATTGAACCACCTTCAATTTGAGTTTGGTAGTTGAACATCGCAGGGATCTTACGACCGGTTTTACCCAGCAAATCGTCCTTAACAATAACCAAAGTAACACCTGCAGGGCCCATATTTTTCTGAGCACCGGCATAGATCAAACCAAAATCGGCAACATTAACCACGCGGCTGAAAATATCTGACGACATATCGCAAACCACCGGAATTGGCGATTTAAAGAACTCCTGTAACTGCGTACCGTAAATGGTATTGTTAGAAGTAATGTGAATATAAGCAGCATCAGCCGGGATTTCAAAATCCTTAGGGATGTAAGTAAAGTTGGCCTCTTTTGATGAAGCTACAATTTGTACTTCGCCAAAATATTTGGCTTCTTTTAAAGCTTTGTTAGCCCAAACACCGGTTTCCACATAAGCAGCTTTGCCGCCTTCTGGTAACAGGTTGTAAGGAGCTAAAGCAAACTGAGTGCTGGCGCCGCCTTGCAGAAACAATACCGAATAACCTTCAGGAACGTTAAACAATTCTTTTACCAGGCTTACAGCTTCGTCTAAAACGGCTTCAAACTCTTTTGATCGGTGCGAAATTTCAAGCAAAGAGAGTCCAGTACCATTAAAATCAATAACTGCTTCTGAAGCTTGCTTTAAAACTTCGTGTGGTAGAATGCCAGGTCCGGCACCAAAATTATGTTTCATAATATTAACGAATTGTAGGTTCTAAATACACTATTAGGAAGTTTGTATTTTGTTGGGCCGAAGTTAATTAATTTGACAAAATATATAGACATTATTTACATTTTTTGAAAAAATATACAATTAATCAACAAACTGGCCTTTGATTGCAAATAATTAAACTAACCCTACAGGGCTGGTTTAATTATTATCATTATAATAACTTTTAGGGATGTTTGAGTTTTGAAATTGCGGCCGCCTGGTTGGCCGACGAGAACACTGAAGTGCCCGCAACAAACACATTTGCTCCGGCTTCTATCAGTTTTGCGATATTGTTAGCATCTACCCCACCGTCAATCTCAATTAACAGACCGGGATTTTTTTCGGCACTTAGTGTCCTGAGTTCTTTGATCTTTTTATAGGTGTTTTCAATAAAATGCTGTCCGCCAAAACCGGGGTTAACCGACATGATCAAAACCATATCCAGGTCAGCAACAATATCCTCCAATAAAAAAACAGGCGTTGCCGGGTTAATAGCAACTGCGGCTTTGCAACCCAATTGTTTAATTACCTGAACAGTACGGTGCAAATGCGGACAAGCTTCCTGGTGCACGGTAATGCTATCAGCACCCGCGTCTTTAAACGCTTTCAGGTAACGATCCGGGTCGACTATCATCAGGTGTACGTCAAGCGGCTTGGTGGCGTGTTTTTTTACAGCACTTACAACGGGAAAGCCAAAAGAGATATTGGGAACAAACATGCCATCCATAATATCAACGTGGATCCAGTCGGCTTCGCTGTTATTGATCATTTCGATATCGCGTTGCAGGTTGGCAAAATCGGCCGCTAAGATAGATGGTGCTATGAGGTGATTCATATGCAAATATATAAAAGCAGCTAATCTATGGGACTGATAGTGTAATTATTTTTATGGGAGAATTGTAAAAAAGAGCCTGTCCCAAAATCGCCATTCTCCATAAAAAAATGAAATCATGCAGACACCGTTTTTTAACTTTTCCATTTTTTGAGTGTAAAAACACGAAACGCCTTAAAAATGAAACAAACTGAAAATCAATGATTTAATATATCGCCCGAAACAACACTAATAACTGATAATCAATGAATAAAACTTTTAAGAATAAAAAATATGCGTTTCAAAAAGCACTTTATTTACCCTTGTTTTTGGGTGATTTTTTGGTTGTTTTTTTGAATTTTTCGCTCAAACCTAAAATTGACAGGAAGGTACTGACAGAACAGAGCCACCAAAAATGCGGTTAATTTAGTTAAAGCTGAAAGCTTTTAACGTGCCCAACCACGGGTTACGCTACGCTAAACCCGCGACAGTTATTCTTAAAATCTAAACCCAATAGATATATAAGGTAAGGATCCTTCTTTTGAAAAGCCCATTACAGCTTCAATCAGCACCAATTGCGCTGGAATAATATACAAACCGCCGCCATATCCATCGTGCCACCTGTCGGATGATTCGCCGGGAACCCATACCCTACCCACGTCATTAAAGCCAATCAGACCAAATGAGCCCGGAAGCAGGTACGAGGTGAAATCCATAACCTTTAATCGTAACTCGAGGTTATTATAAGCGATTGTTTTACCGGTAAACCTATTGGTATGAAATCCCCTGAAATTTTGCGAGCCGCCTAATTTCATCTGCTGAAAATATGCTGCGTTCCCTACCGTAGTACCCAGGCCGGTGCGGTTGGCTATAACCAATACCGAATCCCTGTCGGGATTTAAATAAAAACTAAACTCAGATAATAGTTGTCCGTACGTATTATGGCTGCCCGAACCGCCTCCACTAAAGCCGCTTGCAGTGGTTGTCCACAAAATGCCTCGCGTTGGGATGATAAGTTTATTCCGGGTATCAATGGTTGCATTGGCCGTTAAACCTCCGTAAACCTTGGTGCCAAAAACTTCTTCATTAGGGAAAGCTGCATTGTAACCATTCAAAAACCTTTCGGTATTATTTGATGCCTTGCTATTGTAGAACTGACCTGCAACACCAGCGCTCACGTGTAGGTTTCCAAAACTGCGGTGCAGGGAAACGTCGCCGGTAACATAGTCATAGCGATTACGATAGTACGAGATCTTCCTGTCGTCCTTATTTTCAAAAACGGTGTTATTCCCAATTCCGAAAAAATTGCTCAGGTTGCTTGGCCCTCGCGACAGCAGGTTGATCTTCAGGTCGTTTTCACCTATGGCTTTTTTCCAGTCGGCAGTGTAAGTAAACAAAAATGATTTACGCCCCAGTGAATAATTGGTCAAAAACTCTTCGCGAAAAGCATACGGTTCCTTACGGAAGCCGTGCCGCTCGTACGAGAAACCACCAATCAGCAAAATACCAATGTCATTGCTGTAATTGGCCAGGATGATTGGCTCAAACCTGTCGAACTTAAAGGCGGTTTTATCATAACTATTTACCGCGGTGTCTGTTGACGTACGGTTTTTGGCAAGGGATGAGGAAGGCAGTACATTTTTTTGATCCGCACGGTCATAAATATAGGTTTTGCCTTTATTATTTAAACTGCTGTCAACTGCAAAGGTGTCCATCCCCTCCCCACCTATCATCCGCACAGTTATGGGCGATGGCGTTGAACCTGTTACAGCAAAAAAGTCATCACCATCAAAACCATACATTCTTATCTCTTTGGTAACATCTGGTTTAAAAGTTCGTCGATACGTAACTTTTTCAACGCTACCATCTTTCTTTATCTTATTTACAGTAAGGGTGATACCGCCATTACTTTCATGGGCTATGGTAAACTTATCCGTTTTGTCACTTGCAGGAACATCTACGTATATGGACAGAAATTTATAATACTCAAGTGCCTGCTTTTGCAGGATGTTACGCCTCGCTATCATTTTGCTGATGATCTCAGGCCCCGAAAGTTTGTAGATGGTATCGGGCATTAAATGCACCGCTTTTTTGATCAGGGCATCGGTCAGTTTGCTTTGTACATAGGCTATCTGTTCTTTCCAGTCGTCTTCACTCAACTGGTTCAGGAAATAGCGGTCGAAATAGCGGGCATTGAAATTCCATCCATTGATATCCCTGATCTCGTCACTATAACCCTGAAATTTTGATTTAAGCCATTGGTGCGCTACTATCCAGGGCAATACGCCCGAAGTTTTATAATACACCTGGTCGCGGTCGCGCGGAACGGGTTCGTAAACGGTTTCATGCTTACCATCTATTTTTTCCCAGCGCCACTGGTCTTCATGCCTGTCCCAATCGCCCAAAAGCATATCAAGCAAGCGGGCGCGCAGCACAATCTTTTGGTCAACCCGGTTATCATTGTCATCCTGCAGTTTGCGTTGTACCTTTTCGGTATTATCCGTTTTTTCGGCATCAAGCGGTTCCCGCTCTTCAAACAAAAATACCTGGTTAGCAAAGTCCTTTTGATACTCGCCAAAAGCGGGATCATCGGGTACATATACAATTTTAGGATTGGAGTGCGGCACACTCAGCGCTTCGGCAAGCGGTGGTACCGTTAGTGCCGAAAAGGGATGCGCGGCCGAAACCTGGTCTTGCAGGATATCTTTAGCCACTGTAGGTCTTAAATCAACAGGCAGGCCTTTTTCAGGATATTTTTGGATGGTGCGCAATACCCACTGCTGACCCGTAGGATCCTGCAGGCGCAATGATTTGGTCTGCTTGCCCCCACCTCTTTTCAATATTTTAAGGCCCCCTTTTTCGGTGGCAAGATGAAATACCGGCAAGGTGACAGGTGCAGCCCAAAGCTTGCGGTAATTATCGCCTAAAAAAAACTGATGTGTACTACTTGCATTATTGTATGAGGGCTCAATAGCCAGTTTAACACTATCGACACGGGTTTGAGCATATGAAATATTGCCGGCTAAACAAATGCCAGCCGTTAAAACAAGAGATAAAGCGTTGAACAGGTTTTTACCGCTCATGAGGTTTTGTAAGTAATGCGTCAGTAGAATAATGCATATTACAAAATAGTTTTAATTATACACAGGGAAATTACTTTAAAAAGCATGGTGAGCAGCTGTTTAAAAAACAGAATATTCATTGCCATTGGTTTTAACCAACGGAATAAAAAGCTAAAAAGTCTTGGCTTTAGCCTAATTATGCAAGCGAATTTGGGCTGAAGCCCTCATATTGCTGCTCATTATTCCGTTGGTTAAAACCAACGGCAATGAAGTTTTATCTACCTGTAAACGATATTCTTCAAGCTTTGATAGTTTCTAAGAAGAATCGAACAAATAAAAACTCCCGCACTATTTTTCCGAATTAACCTAATAACATCAATTTAAATTTACGCTATTGAAAAATTCGTGTGATTCGATTAATTGGGACCGGTATGAAAAGCAATCGCGTAGAAATTTCTGATCCTACTATTAAAACTTGATTACTATCTGCCCTGATTAATCAACGCGTGCATTACCTGGTCTTTAAGCTGCCTGCTGATCGGCACCTCAAATGTGCCTATATGCAACATATTTCCTTCTATCGATGTGATCTTATTATTTGCAACTATGTAAGATTTATGCGTTTGCATGAATTTACGCGGAGGTAGCTTTTCGGCAAAGGCCCGCAGGGTACTGTGGGTTATGATCTTACGCGCCGGGGTATAAACCTCTACATAGTTTTCCATGCCTTTAATGAACAACACTTCGTCAAAAATTATCTTCTCGAGCTTTCCATTGCTTTTAACAAACAGATAATCTACACTATTTGTATTGTTCCTTAAATCAAAGTAATCCTTAGCCTTAAAAGCTGCCTTCATAAAACGCTCAAACGGGATAGGTTTAAGGAGATAGTCGAGCACATCCAGGTCAAAACCATCAGTAGCGTATTCTTTAAACGCGGTAGTAAAGATCACTTTTGGCGGGTTGGGCAGCGAACGAATAAATTCAACGCCGGTTAAATGCGGCATCTGGATATCCAGGAACAGCAGGTCTACCTGTTGCCGGGCCAGCAACGCACCCAATTCCATTGCATCTTCACATTGTACTTTCAGGTCAAAAAAACCGGCTTTTTTAACATAGCCTTCCAGGCCCTTACGGGCAAAGGGTTCATCGTCGGTAATAATGCAGCTAATTAATGCCATCTTTTATATATTCAATTCAAGTACTGCTGTGTAATGATCTTCTTCGCGGCCTGCAGTTAGTTTATGTTTATCCGGATAAAGCAATTGCAATCTGCGGCTTAAGTTTTCCAAACCAATACCGCTGTAATTATCGGGAGCTTTCATATTGGCAGGCACATCATTATAAACTTTAAAAACTAATCTATCGTCAATAATGTACGCTTCAATGGATATTTTATATTCACCGCCTATATATTTAAAAGCGTTTTCAACCAGGGGCAATAAAAGCAGGGGATAGATGAGCTGATCCGTTAAACATCCTTCAAAATTAACATTGAGCTGCATTTTGCTGCTCGCCCTGATCTGCTGCAGCCGGATATAATTTTCAAGATATTCCAACTCCTGTTTTACCGGCACTTGTTGATGCTGATCATAAAGTTGATAACGTAGTAAACTTGATAGCAACTCGGTACTTTTTTTAGCACCCGGAACATCATCATCCATCTGGAAATAAATAGTATTCAGGGCATTAAATAAAAAATGCGGATGGTATTGGGCTTTTAGAAACTTCAATTCGGTTTCCAGCTGATCGTTGGTGAGCTTTTCCAGTTGCATCTTATTATTTACATAAGCCTTTAGCCAGGTGCTGCTACGTGCAATCCCATAATAAACAATAGCGTACAAAGTGGGGATCATATTAATATCGGCCACATCCGCCCAGGGCATCAGCTCATCTATGCCCTGGCTTACGTGCAGGGCCATGACCATCGGAACAAATACGACGTTCACTAATATCAAATTTGCTCCCACCAATATGGCCAACTCGCGCACTACGGCCCGGTAGGATAGCTGTACCGTCCGGTGCCTGTCATAGTACTTAAAAAGCCGTTCAAAAATATAGATCGCCAAATAGCCAACCAATATTGAACAGGCCATTTCAATGCCATTAACATAAAAATCTCTTTCCCAAAAATGCTGACCAATGTCAGTATCATGTAACAGCCTTATGGTAAAATATACCAATAAGCCATACAATGCCGGAAAAATGTACTTCCTGAAAAACTTCATATCAGCAAATTACAAATTTAACGGAGAAAGGACAGGTTTGGGTTTTGTCTCTACTATCTCCGGGATCGGCACAGTTTTGAGTTTTTCCTTTGGTTTCATACCGAATAAAAACCGGGTTAAAGCGTAAGGGCGTACTAACAAATGATAGGTAAGCATCGTTACAAAAAAGGTAATACCCACCGTATAAATATATTTTGATAGGATGCTTTCATTTTGCGTTTGCACAATATAATAGGCAATTAATACAATAACGGTTTGGTGCAATATGTAAAACGGATATACCGCCTGGTTTAAATAATTGAGCGCGTTATGAGGCTTATTTAAATAATGTTTGCCATAGCCAACCAGCGCCAACACCCATCCCCAGGCAATGATTGGGCGCAATGCGGTAAAAGCATAGGAGAATGCGATATTTTGAAAAGGCCAGTGGGGATGCAATGGTTCGATACCGTTCCAGCGCATGACTTCCCATGTCATCAGGCTTAAAAAACCGATGGTTAAGGCAAAACGGCGATTGCGCTCAAGGCTATCCATCAGTTTAGGTTGAAGGATACAGATAAAACCCGCCAGGAGGAACAATAGCCAGTAAACAAAGTAACTGCCATCATGGATCAGGTCGTTGGTTTCGGGGAGGTCCCAGCTGGTGAAGGTAAACCACAGGATTCCGGGAAGCATCAATAAATAAACCCATTTCCCCCGGGCCAAAATGGCAAGCTTTTGTTTAAAACCATTGCTTTTGGGCGAGATCATCCAGGCAAATAAAGGCGCGAAGATGAGGTCATAAAGAAACAGATAGGCAATAAACCAAAGATGGTGCCAGCTGAAATTGCCTTTGGGATATGGCTGAAAGTTAAATGTACTGGGATAAAAATCCAGGAATGAGCCTTTGTAACCATTGGCCAATCGTTCCATGTAGATCTGCGGCGGCACTATGATGAACATGCCCACCAACAGCGGAATAAAAAGACGGCGGAAACGCAAACCGATGAAACTGAGTGTAGAACGCCGCTGCATCATGTAGTAACTCACGGTACCTGAAATAAAAAAGAGCAGCGGCATGCGAAAAAGGTGCAAAAAATGATTCGATTCCATCATCAGGTTGCTGGTTTCGTGGTTTTTGATGTGCCATCCATCCTCGGCAACAAAAGGCATTGCCGAATGAAAAAATAACACCCCCAATATGGATAAGATCCTCAGCCAATCGAGGTAGGTTTGACGTTGTGTGGTTTCCATGATTTCTTTTTTTATCAAAAGAAGTCACAACCCATCGCCCCATAAAATTACTTTGACCAATGGTAAAAAACCTTTGACCATTGGTAGAAAACAAGAACATTTGCTACGGCGGCCAGAGGCTTCTTGATAGTTGCCACCCGGCTGGAACGCAAGGCGTTTGGAAGATTCTTTAATTCCCTCCCTTGGGAGGGGTGTGGCTGGAATGTGTAGTGGCAGGGAGGGGTTTATCCGCCATTTCAAAGGAATAGGCAAAACGATGAAACCCCTCCCTACACCCTCCCAGGGGAGGGAATCGCACAATCCTGCGCCTTTTTTAAACAATTAACTCGTCACAAAACAATCAACGGTCAGCCGCGCATAAACGGATTAAAATTCCTTGTACCAATTTCCATCCCTGCCGCCCGGCAGATGGTTTTATCACCAAACTTGAAATTGATCTGATCCATAGCCTGGTAAAGTTTAATGCGCTCTTCATTATCTTCAAACAGGTTGATCTGGTAGCTGCCTGTGCAAAGATCGCTTAGCCGTACGCCTATCAGCCTGATAGGCCGGTGCCGGTCCCAGGCCATTTTAAGCAGGTTTTTTACACCTGGAATCAGGATATGTTCTGCTGCCGTAAGTGCTATCTTTTGCTGTTGGGTATGGGTTTCAAAATTACCATATCGCAACTTAATAGCCAGGCATGATGAAAGCTTGTTTTCCCGTCGTAATTTGGACGATAGTTCTTCCGTCATGGATACTAAAATAGTTTCAAGTGTGCGGTGATCAGACACATTAGTATGGAAAGTATGTTCGGTGCTGATGGATTTTCTGTCGGAATGCGGAACGATTTCGCTATGATCGATACCATTGGCTTTTTCCCAAAGCGAATGCCCGTATTTACCAAAAACGGTTTCGAGGAAACGGATATTGGTGCGCTGCAGATCACCAATTTTTTCGATGCCGTATTGATATAACTTATTGCGGGTACTTTCGCCCAGGCCGGGTATTTTACCGATGTTAAGCGGGGCCAGGAACTTCAGTTCATCGCCATGTTTTACAAACATTTGTCCGTTGGGCTTAGCCTGGTTGGTAGCCATTTTAGCTATGGTTTTGCCTGATGCCATACCGAAGGATATAGGCAGGCCCGTTTCTTTAATTATCTTCTGTCTTAATTTTGTGGCCTCCTGATAGCAGTCAAAAAAACGGTCCATACCGGTATAATCTATATAAAACTCATCAACCGATGTTTTTTGGTATAGAGGAACCGTGTCATGAATAATCTGTGTTACCTCGCGTGAGGCTTCGCCATAGCGCCCATGCGAACCGCGGATAAGGATTGCATGCGGACAAAGCTTAAGCGCCTGCTTGGTAGGCATTGCCGAATGCACACCAAATGCCCTCGCTTCATAACTGCAGGAAGCCACAACTCCCCTTTCGGCCGAACCACCTATGATCACCGGCTTACCGATCAGTTCAGGATGAAACTTCCGCTCTACTGAAACGAAGAACGAATCAAGATCGATATGAACAATATAACGTTTAGCTTCCACATAACAAAAATGCTAATATTTTTTGTATCTTGCTAATTTTATTAGCATATTTGACGTATAGAAATTGTGAAGCAAATGAGTATATACGAAGATTACCTGCTGTTATTATCCCCTCCCGAAACGGTGAGGCATGAGATTTCACGCTATAAAAAAGCATCGGCAAGGCTCATCGGCAATTATAAAAGTATGGATTCGCCTGCTCATATCTCTATACAACACCTGGAAAGGCAAAAGCCCTTTATGGCCGATAAAAACCTGGAATTGATGGAACAGGCCCTGAATACCATGCCACCGGTATTGCTGCATATGGATGGTTTTTATCATTTCACCCATTTGCATAGCCGCATGACCATTTATGCCAACATCCGGGCAACACCCGCTACCGACGAATGGTTTAACACCTTAAAAAAGAAGCTGCGCATTAAAAAGACTCTTATCCCACATATAACGGTTGTGCGTGATATTGCCGAAAAAGATTTCGACACACTTTGGCCGCATTTTAAGCATAAAAAATTGGTAGAGCCTTTTTGGATCAAAGAACTTATCATATTGAAACGCGATACACTTGACGCCTTTGCCAAATGGGATAAGTTTAAAACTTTTGAATTTAAAAACATGACCGGCCCTGGTTATACCCGCCATGAACTGGAACTGCTTAAAGCCGGCGACCCTGATCAGATTAATTTATTCATTTAAAATTTAACAATCATGGACTACGCATTTTATCATTTTATCCTCCCGATACCTGATCATGTAGATGTTATGATCCGGAAATTAAAAAGCGAAGCAAAACGTGTTATCGGTAATTATCCCAGCATGCATGCCCGGTCGCATATCACCATAAACAATTATCCGCGCAAACCGCTTGATGTAGACGTTCAGGGCTTCTCGTTTTTGAGCCGTAAACTTAGTTTGCTGCCTCCCGTTGTTTTTGAAACAGATGGATTTGATTGCTTTAATGAGAGTAATGACTATAACAAAACCATTTTTGCCAGGCTTAAGCTCACCGAACAAAATAAATATTGGATTAAACTATTGAAGGGTATTGTTGGCGATAGCAGTACCATACCTCATATTACCATAGCAAGGGCCATAACACCCGAACAATTTAACCTGCTTTGGCCCTATTTTCAAAAAAGGGAAATGAAGGCAAAATTTGTTGTGAACCGGCTTACTATTTTAAAAAATTTGTTGCTTGATCTCGACCAACATGCCAAAACTTATCGGGAATTTGAATTTCGGGGAGATGAAAACACCTTAATAAAGTACGATAACCTGGCAATAGCAAAGCAAATTAAAAATTATCCATCTATAAATCAACAGATAAGCCTTTTTTAACATTTTCTTAACCATAAACGCTACCTTTTTCTATATTTGCGCCGGGGTAAGTCTTTTACGGCCAGCTCCTCTTGAACTCCCCCAGGGTGGGAACACAGCAAGGGTAGAGAGTTGAGCGGCGCGATAAAAGTAGCTTACCCTTTTTTATTTTCTTATTTTTGCCGCACCGGCAAACATGCCCTGAACCTGCACAGGTTCATGATTTCTTTAATTTCTTAACTGTACACAAATGCTCGATATATTCATTATTGGCGGTGGCCCGATAGGTTTAACTTGCGGACTCGCTGCTCAAAAAGCCGGTTTAAGTTTTGTAATTGTTGAAAAAGGCACACTTGTAAACTCATTATACAACTACCCTGCTACCATGACGTTTTTCTCCACATCTGAGAAATTGGAGATCGGCGGCGTTCCCTTTGTTACTGTACATAACAAGCCTACCCGCAATGATGCTTTGGAATATTATCGCCGCGTAGCACTTTCAAATAACTTACCCATTCATCTTTTTGAAGAAGTTACCGAAGTAAAGCCGGAAGATGGCTTTTACACCATCACCACAAAAAAAGCAACCTACCAGGCTAAAAAGGTGATCCTTTCAACCGGGTTTTATGATATTGCCGTTAACCTCAATATCCCCGGCGAAAACCTGCCTAAAGTGAAACACTACTACCAGGACCCTCATTATTATACCCTGCAAAAAGTGGTGGTAGTTGGCTCAAGCAATTCGGCTATTGATGTGGCCCTGGAAACCTACCGTAAAGGGGCCGAGGTAACACTGGTGATCCGCGGCAGCGAAGTGAGCAACCGGGTTAAATACTGGGTACGGCCCGATATTATTAACCGAATTAAAGAAGGCAGTATTAAAGCTTACTTCAATTCTAATCTTGAGGCTATCCGTGAAAATGAAGTCGATATCAAAACACCGGAAGGATTAATCACTATCCCTAATGATTTTGTAATGGCGATGACAGGCTATAAACCCAATTTTGAGTTCCTGAAAAAGCTTGGTATTATACTTTCTGAAGATAAATTCATCCCCCAATACAACCCCGAAACCATGGAAACAAACATGTCAGGTTTATACCTTGCAGGCGTGGTTTGCGGCGGCCTTGATACCCATCTTTGGTTCATCGAAAACTCGCGCATTCATGCTGATATGATCATCACGGATATTATGGCGAAAAAGTGAGTGGTTGCTTGGGTTGATTAGGTGAATAGTTATACTTATAGTTCAAGGTGTTACAACGAAAACAAAACCACTCACCTAATCAACCCAATCAACTATTCACCAACCCCAAAATAATCGCATTTTTTTCTTGTATAAATAAAATTTTATAGCCTAATTTGCAGCAAATTAAAAACACAGTAATTCAACAAAAAAATGAATACACCAAGCTTAAATAAGCCCGCTACAAGAGCAAGTTTTGCTCCGGTTGCTGCTGCCTTGGGTTCAACTGTTTTTTTAAACTGCCCTCTCCGACGAAGGACCTACATGCCACGGGTTTGAATTAATTTTTCTCCTGTCCACACAAAAAGAGTTTTTTAAACGTCTTTTTAAAAAAACCATCTAATTATTTAAGGCTTGTAAAGCCAATTAATTTCACGGTAATTATCTATTTAAATGACAATACAAGATTTTGATATTCAGGTTGCTACTGCACAGCATGTAGATTATGCCACTATGATTTGCGATGAGATGGCCGAATCGGCCAAGGCGCGCGGAACTGGTATAGCTACACGCTCGCCCGAATATGTTGCTAATAAAATGCTGGAAGGCAAGGCTGTTATAGCCCTGCATAAAGACGGTACCTGGGCCGGTTTCTGCTATATTGAAACCTGGAGCCACGGCGACTTTGTTGCCAATTCGGGCCTTATTGTTAATCCGCAGTTCCGTAAGGCGGGATTGGCAAAAGCCATCAAACATCGTATTTTCCAGTTATCGCGTACCAAATACCCCGATGCAAAAATATTTGGCCTTACAACAGGCTTAGCGGTAATGAAGATCAACTCGGAGCTTGGCTACGAGCCGGTTACCTACTCAGAACTTACCCAGGACGAGAACTTTTGGGCCGGCTGCAAAAGCTGCGTAAACTTTGACATTCTGACAAGCAAAGGCCGTAAGAATTGCATGTGCACAGCCATGCTGTTCGATCCTGCCGAAAAACAAAAAGAGTACGAAGAAAAGATGCAACGTATCACGCATAAAGCGACCTTGCTTGAGCGTATTGAGAACGCCATAAAGAAACGTATAAAACACGATGTTTAAGGATTAGGTTAAAGGTTAACACCCATAAATTAATAAAACAGATCACCATAATTGATAAGTAAAGCTTTAAGCCTTGTGCCTTTAGCTTTAAGCTCACCAAAAACATGAAGAAAAAAGTAGTATTAGCTTATAGCGGAGGTTTGGATACCTCATTTTGCTGTATTTATTTAACACAGGATCTTGGTTATGAGGTTCACTCGGTTATTGTAAATACCGGCGGTTTTAGCGAAGAAGAGTTAAAAGGCGTTGAAGAACGCGCTTATAAAATGGGCGTTACTTCACATCATGTGGTTGATGAAACCGAAAACTTTTACAACACCTGCGTACGCTTTTTAATTTACGGCAACGTATTAAAAAACAACACGTACCCGCTATCTGTAAGTGCCGAACGCGTAAGCCAGGCAACTGCTATTGCTAACTACGCTAAAGAAATTGGTGCCGAATTTGTTGCCCACGGCAGCACCGGCGCCGGTAACGACCAGGTGCGTTTTGATATGATCTTTAACATCCTTGTACCTGAAGTGAAGATCATCACCCCTATCCGCGACCTGAAACTAAGCCGCGAAG
Source organism: Mucilaginibacter sp. 3215 (assembly GCF_050433785.1). Taxonomy (NCBI): domain Bacteria; kingdom Pseudomonadati; phylum Bacteroidota; class Sphingobacteriia; order Sphingobacteriales; family Sphingobacteriaceae; genus Mucilaginibacter; species Mucilaginibacter sp. 3215. The sequence continues at coordinate 537,055 of NZ_JBNPWO010000001.1, read as the reverse complement.
AAGAGATCGAATACCTGAAAAAACATGGTGTTGATATGAACTTCGAAAAAGCCAAATACTCTATCAACAAAGGGATCTGGGGTACATCAGTAGGTGGTAAAGAAACTTTGACCTCAAACCTTGGCCTGCCAGAAGAAGCATGGCCTACACAAGTAACCGCATCTGAAGTAAAAGATCTTGTGCTTACTTTTGAAAAAGGCGAGTTAGTAGCCATCGGTGATGAAAAATATGATCACCCAACCAAGGCTATCCAGGCTTTACAGGCTATTGCTCAGCCTTATGGCATTGGCAGGGATATTCACGTTGGTGATACTATTATCGGTATTAAAGGTCGCGTTGGTTTTGAGGCCGCCGCTCCAATGGTTATCATTAAAGCTCACCATACATTAGAGAAACACGTATTAACCAAATGGCAGCTTTCATGGAAAGATCAGTTATCATCTTTCTATGGCAACTGGCTACATGAAGGCCAGTTCCATGACCCGATCATGCGTAATATCGAAGCATTCTTAACGGATACCCAGAAAAACGTTACCGGTAAAGTATTTGTTCAGTTGCACCCGTATCGTTTCCAAGTAGTAGGCATCGAATCACCTTATGATCTGATGTCGAACAAGTTTGGCAGCTACGGCGAAATGAACAACGCCTGGAGCGGCGAAGACGTTAAAGGGTTCTCCAAAATATTTGGCAACCAGGTAATGATCTATCATAAAGTAAACAGCCAAAATGATTAATACGGCGTTTTCAAAAGGTGACTGCTTAAAGCACTATAACTGGGGCGATGATTGCCATGGCTGGACTTTCATTGATACAGAAGCGTTATCTGTTAAACAGGAGTTAATGCCACCGGAGACTGCCGAACAATTGCATTACCACGAGAAAGCCACGCAGGTATTTTTTATTTTAAAGGGACGTGCTACATTTTCGATAGACGGCGAGGTTATCACATTGAAGCCCGAACAGGGTATCGAGATCCATCCGGGTCAGAAGCATTTCATCAGCAATAACGACCGGAGCGACCTCGAGTTTATTTTATATTCATATCCATCTACAAATAATGATCGGATAAATTTAGCCCCCTAACCCCCTAAAGGGGGGAATAATTGTTAAAATTATGACTGAATTTAAAGATAATAATGACGCTACTCTTGCTCCCCCTTCAGGGGGCCGGGGGGCGATACGTGCAGGTATAATTGGCGGAGCAGGGTACACCGGTGGCGAAATGCTCCGGATCCTGATCAACCATCCTAACGTGGAGATTGCTTTTGTTCATAGCAACAGCAACGCGGGTAACTATGTTTACCAGGCACATACCGACCTGTTTGGTGATACCGATCTGAAATTTGCGGCCGAATTATCTACAGATATTGATGTGTTATTCCTTTGCGTTGGTCACGGTGATGCCAAAAAGTTCCTGGAAGCAAACACTATTCCTGATTCGGTTAAGATCATTGATTTAAGCCAGGATTTCAGGCTTAGTCAAAACTCAACTTTAAACGGTAAAAGCTTTGTTTATGGCCTGCCAGAATTAAATCGCGAAGCCATTAAAACAGCTGCCAATATTGCTAACCCTGGTTGTTTTGCTACGTGTTTGCAATTGGGCCTGCTTCCCTTGGCTTCAAAAGGTTTGCTAAACAACGAAGTACACGTTACTGCTACAACTGGCTCTACCGGTGCGGGACAAAGCTTATCACCAACTTCGCACTTTACCTGGCGTAATGACAACCTATCGGTTTACAAAGCGTTTAGCCATCAGCATTTAAATGAGATCGGTCAGTCGTTAAGGCAGTTGCAAGCCGGTTTTGATAAGGCTATCAACTTTATCCCTTACCGTGGCGACTTTACCCGAGGCATTATTGCTTCAATTTATACTGAGAGCGATTTGAGCGAGGAAGAAGCATTAGCACTTTACCAAAGCTACTACGATGGGCATCCTTTTACGCATGTCACCAATCGCAATATTGATTTAAAGCAAATTGTAAACACCAATAAATGCTTTATCCAGGTAAAAAAACACGACAACAAAATATTCATTATCAGCATAATGGACAACTTACTTAAGGGCGCTTCCGGTCAGGCAGTACAGAACATGAACTTATTGTTCGGGCTGGACGAGCGCGCAGGCTTACGACTTAAGGGAATAGCGTTTTAACCCCCCTGCCCCCTAAAGGGGGAGTAATTGTTTAATATTAATTTTAATTGCCTTTGAGGCTTCAATAATATGAATCTGTTCGACGTATATCCTATTAATCCGATCAACATAGTAAGAGGACAAGGAAGTTTAGTGTACGATAACCACGATACTGAATACCTTGACATGTATGGTGGCCACGCCGTTATTTCTATTGGTCACACCCATCCACACTACGTAAAACGTTTAGAAGATCAATTGCATAAACTTGGCTTTTATTCTAATTCTATCGAGATTCCTATTCAAAAAGAGTTAGCTCAAAAGTTGGGAAAAGTTTCAGGCAAGGAAGATTACCAGTTATTTCTGTGTAACTCTGGTGCTGAGGCCAATGAGAATGCTCTGAAACTGGCTTCTTTTTACAATGGTAAAAAGAAGGTTATCGCGTTCCGCAAAGCGTTTCATGGCCGTACTTCTTTGGCTGTTGCCGTTACGGATAATCCTAAGATCGTTGCGCCTATCAATGAAACTGATAACGTTATCTTTTTGCCATGGGCCGATGAAGCCGCGCTGGAAGAAGCGTTCAAAAACAACGAAATTTCTTCGGTAATTATTGAAGGCATCCAGGGTGTAGGTGGTATCCAGGTTGCACCTGAGGGCTTCCTGCAAAAAATCCGCTCGCTGTGCAACCAGTATAATGCCGTTTTCATTGCCGATTCCGTGCAGTGCGGTTACGGCCGTACGGGTAAATTCTTCTCGCATGATTTTGCCGGTGTTAATGCCGATATTTACAGCATGGCTAAAGGCATGGGTAATGGTTTTCCTGTTGGAGGCATTATCATATCGCCAAAAATACAGCCGGCATATGGCATGTTAGGTACTACTTTTGGTGGGAACCATTTGGCTTGCGCAGCAGGTTTAGCCGTTCTTGAAACTATGGAACAGGATAACCTGTTACAAAATGCCGCCGAGGTTGGCGGCTACTTAATAAAGGAGCTTAACAAGCTGGAGCAGGTTAAGAAAGTTCGTGGTCGTGGTTTAATGATCGGCATTGAATTGCCTGATGAATTGGCCCATGCGCGTAAAGAACTGCTGAACAAGCACCATATATTTACCGGCGAAGCTAAACCAAACGTGATCAGGCTGTTACCCGCTTTAAATCTAACCAAGGCCCATGCTGATAGGTTCCTGGAAGCTTTTGTAAATGTATTGAATCAATAAGACGCCCCCTCTAAGTCTCCCCCTTCAGGGGGAGACTTAAAAAAATAAATAGCAGAACAACTCACCAATAATTGTAAAGTTCATGAAACTATTCTCTTCTGTTAATGATGTTGCTGATGTTAACGCACTTGTAAAAGAGGCATTGGCGCTTAAGCAGGATCCCTTTGCCCATCAGCAACTTGGTAAAAATAAAACACTTGCCCTGGTGTTTTTAAACCCAAGTTTGCGTACCCGTATGAGTACGCAGAAAGCTGCTATCAATCTGGGCATGAATGTAATGGTGCTCAACATCGATAAAGAAGGCTGGGCATTGGAGCTGCGCGACGGCGTGATCATGGACGGCACTACTGTTGAGCATATCCGTGAAGCTGCAGGCGTTATGGGACAATACGCTGATATTATCGGTGTGCGTTCGTTCCCCGGCTTAAGGAACCGCGAGGAAGATTATAGTGAGATGATTTTTAACAAGTTTGTTGAGTTTTGCAAAGTGCCGGTTGTTAGTCTGGAATCAGCAACCCGCCACCCGCTGCAAAGTTTGGCCGACTTGATCACTATTGAAGAGCTGAAAACAACAGCGCGTCCTAAAGTGGTTTTAACCTGGGCGCCGCATATCAAACCTTTGCCGCAGGCTGTTCCTAACTCATTCTCGGAGTGGATGTGCAAGGCGGATGTCGACTTCGCTATCGTGCAGCCTAAAGGATATGAGCTTTGTACCGATTTTACCCAGGGTGCAAACATCAGCTATAATCAGGATGAAGCTTTGGCCGATGCAGATTTTATCTACGTAAAAAACTGGTCGGCTTACGAGCCTTACGGTAACATATTAGGCAAACATGAAGAATGGATGCTGACTAATAAAAAGTTAGAGCAAACCAACAACGCCAAAGTAATGCATTGCTTACCGGTACGCCGCAACCTGGAACTTTCTGACGAAATATTAGACGGGCCAAACTCAATTGTGGTACATGAAGCCGGCAACCGTGTTTGGGCTGCGCAAGCTGTGCTCAAACAGATGCTGGAAAGTTTGTAGATAATTGTTATTCATATAAGAGCAAGAATCAAAGCAAATCTGTCTTGGTTCTTGCTTCTTCTCGTCTTAAATCTTTCCTCCTATGTATACTCCCAAACATTTTCAGTTAAGCGATGAGCAGGAAGCAATCAGCTTTATGCAGCGCTATAGCTTTGCAACGATTATAACAGCTACTGATAACGTTCCGTTTGCTACCCATCTTCCCTTCCTGGTAAGCAAACGCGATGACAAAATTGTTTTGTCATCTCATTTCGCCAAAGCAAATCCACAGGCTACGGAGATCATTGGGAAAGATGGATTGGTGATCTTTACAGAGCCTCACGCCTATATCTCACCTAAACATTACGAAAAGGAAACCAACGTACCTACCTGGAATTATATCGCTGTACACGCTTATGGCAAAGCAACCATTTTATCAGAGGGTGAACAAACTGCCGGTTTGTTAGCGCAAATGATCAGTAATTACGAGGCTGATTATCTAACCCAATGGAATAACCTGCCAGATGAATATAAACAACGAATGATGAAAGGGATTGTAGCTTTTGAGATCATCGTTGATGATCTGCAAGGCAAACAAAAACTTAGTCAAAACCGTAGCGAAACGGAACGGGAAAACATCATCAATGCATTAGGCAAAAGTACGGACACTACTGAAGCGGAGATTGGCAAATACATGTCGCTTCTTAAATAATATCCTACCGGGTTACGCTGCACCAAACCCGCGCAGCATGGTTTATTCTTCTATCTTTTTGGAAGCGCTGTTTATCATTCTGTTCAACGTCAATCCCTGAACTATTACCGAAAATATCACAATAAAATAACTGCCGGACAAAATCAGGTGCCGGTATGGCGTATTGGGTAAAGACAACGCAAGGGCTATAGATATAGCCCCGCGCAGACCTGCCCAGGTCATAATGTTGATATTGCTATAGTTCACTTTAAGAGTATGCCTTAAAAACGTTAGCGGCAGCATAATACTCAGCCAACGGGCTATTAAAACTGTAACTATAGAAAGGCTTCCTGTTACCCAGTAGTTATTTACAAAGGGCAGATTGACCAGCTGCAGGCCTATCATCACAAACAAAATCGTATTCAGGATCTCATCAACCAGCTTCCAAAACTTTTCCAGTGCCTCATGCGATTTTTCTTTGTTATCCTGGTTGATGGATTGTCCCCCTGCAAATAAGCCGGCAATGACAACCGATAACGGAAGGGAGAAACCAAGTAATACGGCCAAAACTGATAAGCCCATCACCAGGGCCAGAGAGATCAGCACAATGGTCTGAAAATCTTTAACTGAATGCATCAACCTGTGGGCTATGTAACCCAAAACAGCACCGGCCGCCATCCCGCCGATAATCTCCTTGATGATGAGCATCACCACTTTCGCAAGTTCAATTTTCTCTTCGCCTACCCGGGCTATTTCTAAAATAATCACAAACAGAATAAGACCTATCCCATCATTAAACAGCGACTCACCCGAAATAATGGTTTCAAGATTTGCAGGCAATTTCGAATTGCGGATAATGGCTGCAACCGCTACCGGATCGGTGGGTGAAATCAAAGCGCCGAACAACAGGCAATAGATCAGCGGCATATGGATATGAAAAAACGGGGCTACATAAAACAACAGGCATCCAAACACCGCAGTCGAAATAACAACCCCCAATGTGCTTAGTACAAATACGGGGCGCATTTCTCTCTTCAGCTTCCGGCCATCTAAGTTAAATGAGCTTGAAAAAAGCAAGAAACCAAGCAGCACATTCAATACCGCTTTTGAAAAGTTGATATTTTTGGCAAGTGTACCCAGGTAATCCGCTATCGACGAATCAATCTTATCTACAATAAGTATGGTGATAGAAGTAATGGTTGCCAGCAGCACAATGCCAATAGTGCCCGGCAGCTTAATAAAGCGGGCGTTAAGGTACGAAAATATCGCGCTGACAATAACCAGCAAAGCTATTACAACAAACAGATCCATAAATACTTACAAGTAAGGATTTAAAAGGATTATTGTTTGTTTTTATCTCGATTCGGGATTCGTCATTCGGGTTTCGGTATCAAAATAGCGTACGATGAGTCGGTTGTCGCTGTTTTTGGTGAAATAGTTGATGGCCCAGCTAAAAAATATGATGCCCTTATTGGTAAAGCCTGCAAGCGACATGATGTGTACAAATCCCCATACCAGCCAGGCAAAAAATCCCTGAAAATGAATTTTCCCCAAGTCGGCCACCGCTTTATTTCGGCCTATGGTTGCAAGCGAACCTTTATCCCTGTATTTGAAGGGCACCAACGGTTTACGGTCGAACATTCGGTAAACGTTCTCACCCAAATTTTGTCCCTGCTGGATAGCTACCGGTGCAACACCCGGATGCCCGTTTGGATATTCATCGGTGATCATAGCGGCAACATCACCTATAGCATAAATATTTTCGTAGCCCTTTACCTTGTTAAATTCATCAACCAGGATGCGGTTACCCCGGGCTATATTATCGGCAGAAATACCTTCAGGAAATTCCCCCTTTACTCCTGCCGCCCAAAGTACATTACGGGTTAACAGCGATGTGCCATTATCTATCTTCAGTTCATAGCCATTATAGCTTTCCACGTGTGCGCTGTTATAAATGGTTACGTCCATATCCTGCAAAAACTTTTTGGCCTTGGCCCTCGCCCCCGACGAAAACGCGGCCAGCAGCTCCGCTTTACCCTCAACAAGGTAAACACTCATGCTGTGTTTACGCAAACCATGATAATCCTTCATTAATATCAGCTCGCGCATTTCGGCAAGTGCACCGGATAGTTCCACACCGGTTGGCCCTCCTCCTACAACCACAAAGGTCATTAGCGCCGCTTTTTCTTCCGGGTCTTTAGATACGAGCGACATTTCGAGGTTTTGGAGGATCAGGCTCCTTAAGTTTAAGGCCTCCGGGATATTCTTCATCGGCATAGCAAAATGCTCTATCTCTTTATTACCAAAAAAGTTGGTATTGGAGCCGGTAGCTATAGCAAGGTAATCGTAATAGATGGTACCGATATCAGTATCGAGCGTATTGTTTTCAGCATTGATCTTTTTTACCTCAGCAAGCGCGAAGCGAAAATTCTTTTGCCTGGTAAAGATCCGTCGCAATGGAAAGCCAATTGAATCGGCAGCTATGGAGCCCCCTGCCACCTGGTACAACAAAGGCTGAAACGTGTGATAATTATGCTTATCAATCATCAATACATCAACGGGCGCATCTTTTAGTTTTTTAGCTAAATGGATCCCGCCAAATCCTCCTCCTATTATTGCCACCCGCGGCCTGATATTCTTTTTTTGCTCCATAGATAGATATAAGCAAGGATAATGCCTTAAAGTTTTCCAATATTACTAATTCTTTCATAATCAAATTGTAAACTTAAACTGCAGATCCAATTATTCATTTTTTAATCAATTTTTGAAAAAACATACTATATTTTCGTAATTTTAACAGCTTTCCGTTTAAAAAAGTGGAAATTTGGCACTAAAAGAGTTATATTAACAGCTGGAATGAATAAAATTGATACAGATCATATCAAAACGGATAAATTACCATCAAATAAGAGCCTTTATATAATCAAAATAGGTGGAAACGTTATTGATAACTCTGAAAACCTATATCATTTTTTAAAGGATTTTGAAGCACTGGATGGGCTGAAGATCCTGGTACACGGAGGTGGAAAAGTGGCCACACAAATGGCCGAAGATTTAGGTATTGAATCAAAAATGGTTGATGGCAGGCGCATCACTGATATTGAAACGCTGAGAGTGGTCACCATGGTTTACGGAGGCCTCATCAATAAAAATATTGTAGCCCAGTTGCAGCGTTTTGGCAACAACGCCATAGGCCTCACCGGTGCCGATGGCAACTTTATTAAAGCGGTTAAACGGCCGGTAAAAACTATTGACTATGGTTTTGTGGGCGATATTGTTGAAGACTCTATCAACCCCGAAAATATAAGCCGGTTGATGGAAGCAGGCTTTACCCCCGTTTTCTGTGCGATAACGCATGATGGCGAAGGGCAGCTGCTAAATACCAATGCAGATACCATTGCTTCGGCACTGGCGGTATCGTTATCGGGATTATATGAAACCACCCTCATATATTGCTTTGAAAAAAAGGGCGTGCTAAAGGATATTAATGACGAAGAATCGCTGATTAGGGAAATTAACCCGCAGCACTACGAGGAACTAAAAGTGGAAAGGATAATACACAGTGGTATGCTACCTAAACTTGACAACGCTTTTACCGCAATTGCTTGTGGTGTAAAGGCAGTAATTATTGGCAAATCAGATGATTTGGGCCAATTGAAAGATAACAAACCATTTGGAACACGTTTAACAAAAAGCGCATGAACGCACAACAGCACATTTCAATATTAGGCTCCGGTAACATAGGGCTGTCATTAGCCAAAGGTTTAGTTAAAAAGGGTATTTGCAAACCCCAGCAAATATCATTAACCCGTCGTAATGTAGCTGCGCTGGCCCAATATGCCGAGCAGGGGTACCATGTGTCAGACAATAACCTGCGTGCCGTGCGCAAAGCCGATATTATTGTGCTGGCCGTACTGCCGCAACAACTCAATAAACTGTTAGACGAGATCAAACCTTCGTTAAAGCCGGATAAGCAATTATTGATCTCAGTTATCTCGGGCGTTAGCTGTGCCGATATCCGCCAGCACCTTGACCTCAATGTACAGGTGATCAGGGCAATGCCGAACACCGCGATTGCGATAGGCCACTCCATGACCTGTATCGCTACAGATAACGGCACTAATAAGAATATCAACATGACCAAATCATTGTTTGATACGGTTGGTGTAACTATCCAGATCAATGAAGAATTGATGACCTCAGCCACAGCGCTTTGTGCCTGTGGTATCGCTTTCTTTTTAAGGTCGATCCGCGCTGCTTCACAAGGCGGAACGGAGATTGGTTTTCACGCGCATGACGCTTTAAAGATGGCAGCCCAAACCGCTAAAGGTGCGGCCGACCTGCTATTACAACTGGCATCGCACCCTGAACAGGAAATAGATAAGGTAACTTCGCCAAGCGGCTGTACCATTGCCGGCTTAAATGAAATGGAGCACCACGGTTTCAGCTCAGCCATGATCAAGGGCATTCGTTTATCTGCCGAAAAAGCAGGTGATTTGTATAAAAAGGATAGTTAATTAAGCGAAAAGCTTAAGGCCGAAGGCTCAAAGCTTTTAATCATTATATTTCAATCGTTTTGATAGCGTATATCAAAATGAGTTATTTTTAAAAAAGCAGTTCAGATACAAGCTATTTACATTCAACCAATTAATAAATAGCTACAACAATTGGTATGGTTATGGTATTTGACTGTCGATCTTTCAATATAAAATGTTAACAGTAGAAAAAATTGGCGGTACATCCATGACCGCTTTGGGTGATGTTATTAAAAACATTATCCTGTTTGAACGCAGCGGGGAACAACTTTACAACCGCATATTTGTAGTATCGGCATTTTCAGGAGTAACCAACCTCCTGCTCGAAAACAAAAAGACAGGCGCGCCGGGTGTATATCACAAGCTTGCCAATTACAAGGATTTTCATACGCCATTAAAACAATTAATTACGCGTTTAAAGCAGATCAATAAAACTTATGAAGGCCTTGGTTTGAACATAGCCGAAGCCGATAGGTACATTGAAACAAGGATCAACGATGCTCAAACCTATCTGGAGAACCTGGCTAATATTCTGGCATCAGGGTATGTAGGTAAAGAAGGCATTTTACAGGCCGCGAGAGAGATCCTGGCCTCAATAGGTGAAAGCCACTCGGCTTTTAACTTTACCAATATCCTGCAAAATATGGGTATCAATGCTACTTTGGTGGACCTGAGCGGTTTTCATGACCACCGTGCATTAACCATTGATCAACGCATTAAGAAAGACCTTGCCCATATTGATTTTTCAAAAACCATTACCGTTGTTACCGGCTACGCCAAAGGCACGGAAGGTATTATGCGCGAGTTCGACCGCGGCTATTCGGAAGTTACCTTCAGTAAAATTGCCGTTGCTGTACAGCCACAGGAGGCCATTATCCATAAAGAATACCACCTTTGCACTGCCGACCCTCAATTGGTTGGCGTTGAAAATTGTTTCCCGGTGGGTAATACCAACTATGATGTTGCCGATCAGCTGGCCGATGTGGGCATGGAAGCTATCCACCCAAAAGCGTCAAAACCGTTGGAAATAAATGATATCGACCTGCGGATCAAAAACACCTTTCAACCGGAACACCCGGGTACACTGATCACCCGCGAATATATTTGCGATAAAAAGCGTGTTGAGGTTATCACCGGCACCGATAAGGTGATCATGATCGATATTTATGACCCATCAATGGTTGGTAATGTAGGTACCGATTTTCATATCATGCAGTTGTTTTACAAGTTTGGCGTTAGCTATAGCTTCAAGGCCACCAGCGCTAACAGCATTTCTATAGTGATATGGGAGAAGGACTACAATAAAAAACTGATTGGCGAACTGGAAGACAATTACGAAAAAGTTGCTGTTGAAAAAATGGCGATGGTTTGCCTGATAGGTTCCAACATGGATCAGCCGGGCTTACTTGCCAAATCCGCAACAGCACTGGCCCAAAAAGGGATCAATATCAAAAGCTGTGGCTTTGCACTAAGAATGGTCAATATCCAGTTTTTGATAGCCCGCGAAGATTTCGATGAGGCGATCCGCGCTTTGAATAAAGCAATGTGCTAAGGGAGGCGAAAGGTAAAAGGATAAAGGTTTTTTGTTTTCTACTTAACCTAATGCCTTTCACCTTTCACATCAATTGTAACTTTACAGTAACTAATTTCTGTATGCCATAAGTTTTCAGCATATTTAGGTTTGACATCTTTCCTGTATGCGTAAACTTTTCCTATCAGCCTGCCTGTTATTAGCTATTGGGTTTCATGTATCTGCTCAAAAAACAGCTAAAAAACCTTTAGATCAAACTGTGTTTGACGGATGGCAAAGTATAACAGGCCAACGCATCAGCAATGATGGTAAATGGATAGGCTACGTCATAAAGCCGCAACAGGGCGATGCCGAACTGATTATAAAAGATTCAAAAAACACCAGCTCAATTAAAATCCCCCGTGCAGATACAGTTAAAATAACCGGGGATTCAAAATTTGCTGTATGCCTTATCCGGCCGTTTTATAAGGATACCAGGCAGGCCAAAATAAAAAAGAAAAAGCAGGACGATTTCCCTAAAGATACTTTAGGCATAATTGCTTTAGGATCATCATCCGTAAGGAAAGTCCCGGCCATCCGTTCATTTAAAATAGCCGAAGATGCAGCTGTTATAGCCTACCTGGCAACGGCCGATACGCTTAAAAAACCAGCACCAGGCGATACCTCAAAAAAAGCTGTGGCTGCAACTGTTGCCCCGCCTACGCTTGAAGGTGCAGACCTAACTGTTAAAAAATTAAAAACCGGCATCGCACGAACTTTTAAATATGTGACCGAATACCAGGTCAGCAAAAACGGCAAATGGGTAACGTTTGCTGTTACAGCCCCGATAAAACAAAAAGAGACTGTATCCGGTCTGTATCTATTTGATTTGGAAAAAAACTCGGTCAAACGGCTAAGCACCGGCAGAGGCAATTACCATAACATCAGTATTGATGATGCCGGGCGCCAGGTAGCTTTTACTGCCGAGAAAAATCCGGAAAAGGCATTGGTAAAACCATTTAAGCTTTATTACTACAACACTGCAAAAGATAGCGCGGAAGTTATTGCCGCTGTCGGATCTGCAGGCATACCCAATAACTGGGCGGTAAGCGGCGATGGCAAAGTAAGCTTTAGCAAAAGCGGCAATAGCCTTTTCTTTGGCACTGCACCTATCCCCAAGCCTGCCGATACCACCCTTGCTGATTTTGAGGTAGCCAAGCTGGATATCTGGAACTACAAAGATGATTACCTGCAGCCCCAGCAGCTCAAAAACCTGCAAACCGAGTTGAAGCGTAGCTATCTTGCAGTGATAAAACCTGAAGAAACGAATGCCAAAATTATTCAATTAGGTAGCAAGGCCATTCCCGAAATGTTAACTGCCGAAAATAAAGATGCCCGCTATGTTTTAGGGCTTACAGATACCGGCGCCCGCATATCAGCCCAGTGGGAAGGCAGTACCAGGCAACAAGCCATTTTAATTGATACCCGGAGCGGCAATCACAGGTTTATTAATGCCTCTTTGGGCCGTTATTATATCTCGCCACAGGGCAATTATGTGCTGTGGTTTGATCTCAAAGATCAGGCATGGTACTGTTATACCATTGCAACAGGGCAAAAAATAAACCTGAGCAAAGCAACGGGCACCAAAATGGGCGACGAGCTGAACGATGTGCCCGGCTATCCTTCAGCTTACGGTGTGGCAGGCTGGGCGGCGGGCGATAAGGCCGTATTTATTTATGACCGGTACGACATCTGGCGTTTTGACCCGGCAACAGGCGACGCGTTTAACTTCACCAAAGGCATCGGGCGCAAAAACAAACTGATCATGAGGTATGATCAAACCGATACGGAGCAAAAATTCATCCCCCTGAAAGAGCCGATGTGGCTGTTAACTCAAAACGAAGAAACCAGGCAATGGGGATATTTCAGGAAGTTTCCTGAGACTAACAATCTGCCCGAAAAAGTGACCATGGCCCCAATGAGTTATGATAACCTGCTGAAAGCTAAAAATGCCGATGCTTACATCTACACCAAGGCAAGCTATAAACAGACGCCTGATTTGTACTTTTCATCTGATCTGAAAAAAGAGCTTAAGCTAAGCAATATCAACCCGCAGCAAAGTGAATATAACTGGGGCACTGCCGAACTTGTGAGGTGGATGACACCTAAAGGCTATCAGTCGCAAGGGATCCTGTATAAGCCTGAAGACTTTGACCCGGCCAAAAAGTACCCGATGATAGTTTATTTTTATGAGAGACTTTCTGACGGGCTTTTTAACTATATAGCACCTGCTCCTACCCCTTCCCGCCTGCCTATCTCATTTTTTGTGAGCAACGGTTATCTTGTGTTCGCACCTGATATCAGCTATCAAACCGGCCATCCGGGGGCATCTGCGGTCGAGTTTGTAAATTCAGGTGTTGAGGCTTTAAAGAAAAACACATGGGTTGATGCTGCACATATTGGCTTACAGGGCCAGAGCTGGGGTGGTTACCAGGTGGCTTACCTCATTACCCAAACCAATATGTATGCCGCAGCCTGGGCAGGCGCGCCGGTAGCTAACATGACTTCGGCCTATGGAGGGATCCGTTGGGAATCGGGACTGAACAGGCAATTTCAGTACGAAAAATCACAAAGCCGCATTGGCGCCACGCTTTGGGAAAAGCCTGAGCTGTATATCGAAAACTCGCCCTTGTTCCAGTTGCCCAAAGTAAAAACACCGGTGATGATCATGAGCAATGACGCCGACGGCGCTGTGCCCTGGTACCAGGGGATTGAAATGTTTACAGCTTTACGCCGTTTAGGTAAACCTGTTTGGTTACTGCAATACAATGGCGAGGCTCATAACCTGGTACAGCGCCAAAACCGCAAAGACATTACTATACGTGAGCAGCAATTTTTCGATCACTTTTTAAAAGGCGCGCCAATGCCGGTTTGGATGGATAAGGGAGTACCTGCAGTTGATAAAGGGAAAGACTGGGGCCTGGAGCTGGAAAAATAAAAGTTTATATAGAAATTAATTTCACACAAAGTAATAGCATTAATAATCTATAGCTCTTTCAAAAAGCCCAGCAGCGCAATGGCCACACCGGCCAATACCGCCATCATTTTACGCATATTGAAACGGTGATCAGCACTCGATTCAAAGAGGATAGTGGTGGAGATATGCAGGAAGATGCCGATAACAACGCCCATGATCCTGTTAAAATAATGCTGCAGGTTACCTATGTTTCCGCTGCTTAATGCATCGCTGAAAAAATAACCTGCCGGCGCCATCACCGCGAATACCGCCACAAAAAGTATGGTTTTGTTTTTACCTTGTTTGTTAGTGAGCAACACTGTAGCCAGTGCGAAGGCCGCCGGGATATGGTGTAAGGCAATGCCGTAAACTAATTGGTCCTGGTTGCCCTGGGCAAGCGGCATTCCCTCCAAAAAAGCATGCAGGCAAAGGCTTGCCATGATACCAATTGGGAAAACTGCCAGATCATGCGGGTGTTTGTGCATGTGGCCGTGCTCAATTCCGTCCGAAAATTGTTCAAGCACAATCTGAAACAGGAAGCCGACCAATATGAATACGCCTACATAGTTATCATTACCATGATAGGCATCAGGAATCAGGTGCAAAACGGTAATACCAAACAGGTAAGCTCCGCTGAACGACAGTACCAGTTTCAGCGTTTTGTGGTTATCGCCCTTAAATAAAAACACAGAAGTACCGCCAAAAAAGGCAGCAAAAAAAAGCAGCAGAATTTTCCAATATCCCATTAAAAGGCAGGTTGTAATTTTTTAAATAATAATGAAAACAGCCATCCAACAAAGGCCCCGTATAAAGCGCCGCACAATACATCTACCGGGAAATGCACCCCCACATATACTTGTGCAAAGCAAATACTGCCTGCCCAAAGTATCGCCCAAAGCCATATCCACCTCCATTTTCTGAAAAACACAAAGCCAAGGAATATCGCCATGGCAAAATGATCGGTGGCGTGGGTTGATGGAAAACTATACCCGCTACCACAGGGCACACGGCTGATATCGGTTGCAGATACAACCGGATCACGGCAAGGGCGAAGCCGCTGAATATTGTGCTTGATAATAACTCCACTGGTGAAATCAGCAACGCCTGCCGATGCCGCCAGCAGCACTATAATGACAGCACCTGTTTTTTTATATCGCCATAAACAAAAAATAATGATGAAAATGTACAGCGGGATCCAGAATTTGGGGTTACGCAACAAGGGCATGATCCAGTCGAAAAATGAATTGGACAGGTCATGATTAATGAAATAAAATAAATGCCGGTCGAGGTTTAAAAGATAGTCGGGCATTGTTTTTTACTATAGGTGTTTGTTTGCTGTAATTTCCAAAGTTATCAAATAGCTTAAAAAATCCTTCAAATTTTAATACTTAGCAGCAGCATTATCCCGTTAAGCATAAAATAATGCGCAGGGATGACAATTGAAACCACCCTGCACCGTATTAAAAAACAACAAATTAACCGTAACCTTATATGCAAGCGTTTGCGTAAATCCTTAAAACAATATCATTTGTAGCTTATATTTTTTACTTTTACCACACCAAAAACTTCGCATTTTGACATTAATAAAATCTATTTCAGGAATACGCGGCACCATAGGCGGTGCTGTTGGCGATGGTTTAACACCGCTTGATATTGTAAAATTCACTTCGGCCTACGGATCATGGGCTGTGAAAAAATCGGGGATTAAAAAGATTGTAGTAGGCCGTGATGCCCGTTTATCGGGTGCTATGGTGAACAATCTTGTTATTGGCACGCTACAGGGTTTGGGGATTGATGTTATTGACCTCGGGTTATCAACTACGCCGACAGTTGAGGTTGCCGTTACCGGTGAGCAGGCAGCGGGTGGTATCATCCTAACCGCGAGCCACAACCCAAAACAATGGAACGCCCTTAAACTGCTCAATGCAAACGGCGAGTTTATCAGTGATGCCGATGGCAAGGAAGTGCTAACAATTGCCGAATACAGCGACTTTAATTATGCCGATGTAAACGATCTGGGTAAAGTTACTCATGATGATACCTGGCTTCAAAAACACATCGACCTTGTACTGGCCTTGCCGCTGGTTGATGTTGAGGCTATAAAGAAAGCCAACTTTAAAGTAGTAATAGATTGTGTTAACTCAACAGGCGGTATTTTTGTACCGGCCTTGCTGAAAGCTTTGGGCGTTGAAACCGTTCACGAACTGTATTGTGAGCCGGATGGCAATTTCCCGCATAATCCCGAGCCGCTTCCCGAAAACCTGATAGCTTTATCAAAAGAGGTTGTGGGTAAACGTGCCGATTTGGGTATTGCTGTTGATCCGGATGTAGACCGCCTTTGCTTTGTTTGCGAAGATGGTAACATGTTTGGCGAAGAATATACGCTGGTTGCCGTAGCCGACTATGTTTTGAAAAACAATGTGGGCAACACGGTATCTAACCTGTCATCAACCCGTGCGTTGCGCGACGTTACTGAAAAAGCAGGCGGCGAATACCATGCGGCTGCGGTTGGGGAGGTTAACGTGGTTAACAAAATGAAAGAAGTAAACGCTGTTATTGGCGGCGAAGGTAATGGCGGGGTTATTTACCCTGAGTTACATTACGGTCGTGACGCCTTAGTTGGTATCGCGTTGTTTTTAACTCATCTGGCTAAATATGGTAAATCAGTTTCAAGTTTGCGTGCGTCATATCCGGGTTATTTTATTTCAAAAAACAAGATCACTTTAACACCTGAAATGGACATAGACGCCCTTTTGGCGAAAGTTGAAGAAAAATACATCAAGCAGCCCCACTCAACAATTGATGGCCTGAAAATAGAATTTGATAAAGAATGGGTACATTTGCGGAGGTCAAACACCGAGCCCATTATCAGGATTTACTCTGAAGGCAATTCTGAAACCGTGGCAAACGGTTTGGCCAATAAGATCATCATCGATATTAAGGAGATCTTACAGCTGAAAGGTTAATTTTACTGGTATTAAAAATAGCAGGCAACCGGCGGTAAATACCGTTGGTTGCTTGCTTATATATACATTACCGGGCATGTGTTTTTGAAGTTACTGATCCATTAATTTATAATTTTTAAAAAAATGCGCGTTTATTTTGATAATGCCGCCACTACACCGCTTGATCCTGATGTGATGAAGGAGATGTATAAGGTGATGGAAAGCCAGTTTGGTAATCCGTCGTCAATACATGCCCACGGCAGGGAAGCCCGTACTTTAATTGAGCGTTCGCGGAAAACGATTGCCGGTTTACTGCACACCTCGCCCGCCGAAATCTTTTTTACGTCAAGCGGTACGGAGGCCGATAATACGGCTATCAGGTGCGGGATCATTGATCACAAAATCACCCATGCTATCACCAGCCCCACCGAGCATCACGCAGTGCTCCACACGCTGGAAGCAATGGAAAAATCGGGCATTATTAAATTGAGCCTGGTAAATATAGACAGCAAGGGTGTTATTGATTATGATCACCTGGAAACATTATTGAAAGAAAATGAACGCAGTTTTGTTTCATTAATGCATGCCAATAACGAAATAGGCACCCTATCTGACATGGAACGCATTGGTGACCTGTGCGAAACATACAATGCCATTTATCATTGCGATACTGTGCAAACCATGGGCCACTACCAGCATGACCTGAGCAAGCTTAAAGCTCACTTTGTGGTATGTGCCGGTCATAAATTGCACGGGCCCAAGGGTGTAGGGTTCCTGCATATCAATCATAAAATCAAAATAAAACCATTTATTTACGGTGGCGCCCAGGAACGCAACATGCGCGGCGGTACCGAAAATATTTATGGTATAGTTGGTTTGGCCAAAGCGCTTGAACTTGCTTACGGCGAAATGGAACAGCACCAAAACTACATTCAGGGCTTAAAATCATACATGATGGAGCAACTGGTTGCTAACGTACCCGGTGTAAGCTTTAACGGCGAAACCGACCCCGAAAAAAGTTTGTATACAGTATTGAACGTGGCTTTCCCCGAGATGGAAATGAGCGATATGCTGCTGTTTAATCTTGATATTGCCGGTATTTCTGCTTCGGGTGGAAGCGCCTGCAGCTCAGGCAGCGATATTGGTTCGCACGTGTTAACTGCTATCGGGGCCAGTTCTTCAAGGCCATCGGTTAGGTTCTCGTTCTCAAAGTATAATACAAAAGAGGAAGTTGATTTTGTAGTAGCTAAAGTTCGCGAGCTTTGTGCTGTGAATGTATAAGTTGAAAGTACATATAATAAAAACGCCTTAAGGACTCGGTTCTTAAGGCGTTTTTATTAAAAGACGTCATTGCGAGGTACGAAGCAATCCCCAACCGTACAGAGTCGCTTCGAAAATCAGTTAGTTATTCTTTTGTTAAATCTTCATACAGATCTTTCCATTCAGGATTCAATTGATTGATAAGATCAACTTTCATCTGTCTATTTCCACCTTTTAGGGCCTTTTCAGCAGCAATAGCCTCTTCGATATGGGAATAGAAAATATAATACACCAATTTATTACAGTTGTATTTAGCAGTAAAGCTTTGGGGATAAGTTTTGTTCTTGTGATCCCAGATCCTGCCGATAATATCTGATGTAACCCCCGTATATAACACTGAATGCGTTTTATTTGTGACGATGTAAGTACATCCGCCGCGTTGCATAACCATTTAATAAATATATTCTTTAATATTTTGCTAACGCGAAAAAAGTATGATTTCTCTGCCAATTGGGGATTGCTTCGTGCCTCGCAATGACGTGGTGGAGAATGGCTTTGATAGTTTTTTTGTAAGTCGGGGATTACTACGTGCCTTATAATGTCGTGATTACAAGGTGTTGATTATCAAATATAATTTTCACACATCATTGCGAGTAACAGATGTCTTTTGAAGAATCTCTAAAAAGCTACAACTCCTTCCTCAACCTTGCTACCGGGATGTTCATTTGTTCGCGGTATTTGGCTACGGTACGGCGGGCTATGTTGTAGCCTGCATCTTTGAGTATTTCGGTCAATTTTTCATCAGCAAGCGGATGACGTTTATCTTCTTTGCCAATATGTTCTTCCAAAATCTTTTTAACCTCTTTATTGGATACTTCCTCACCGCTTTCAGTTTGGATGGCTTCGGAGAAGAAGGATTTTAACAGGAAGGTACCAAATTCCGTTTGTACATATTTAGAGTTGGCTACGCGCGACACTGTTGAAATATCCATACCAATACGGTCGGCAATGTCCTTCAGGATCATTGGCTTCAGGTTTTTATCATCACCGGTAAGGAAAAACTCATACTGATACTGCATAATGGCATTCATGGTTTTAAGCAGCGTTTGCTGGCGCTGTTTAATAGCATCAATAAACCACTTGGCCGAATCAAGCTTTTGCTTTACAAATTGCACTGCTTCCTTCAGTTTTTTATCTTTTTGGGAAGCCTTGTCATAATGCTGAAACATTTCCTGGTATGAGCGGCTTACCCTAAGTTCGGGCGCGTTTTTGGAGTTGAGAGTGAGGATGAGCGTGCCATCGTTGTTAGTGATATGAAAATCTGGGATCACCTGCATTTGCTTGGTGTTGATCTCGTTTGAATCGCCGGGTTTGGGATTGAGTTTTAAGATCTCATTAACAACGGCACGTAACTCAGCCGAGTTCATACTCAATGATTTTTCAAGCTTATCGTAATGTTTGCGGGTAAACTCATCCAAATAATGTTCAACAACTTGTATGGCTTTTTTTACGATCGGGTCGCTTGCGTCTTTTTTTCTAAGCTGGATCAGCAGGCATTCCTGTAAGCTGCGCGCGCCTACCCCAGGGGGGTCAAAGCCCTGGATCACCTTGAGCATCTCTTCTACTTCGTCATCCTCAGCCAATACATTTTGTGAAAATGCAAGGTCGTCAGTTAGCGACATAATGGGACGGCGCAGATAGCCGTCGTCATCCAGGCTGCCTATGATCTGCTTGCCGATCATGAAATCTTTATCACTCAGGGGAAGCAAGTCTAACTGTGCTTGCAGACTTTCAAAAAACGAACTTTGCACGGCAATAGGGATCTCTTTACGCTCATCCTCGTCATCACCATTTTGATCATAGCGTGATCCGTAATCATTTACGTTGTCTTCCTGCAGGTAGTCGTCAATATTAAATTCATCCATCTCGCCCTTTTCCTCATCGTTGTTATAATTATCTTCGTCGGGGTCGCGGTCGGGATATTGTTCTTCGGGCTCGTTTAGGTTGGTAAGGCTCAGATCTTCAAGTGCGGGGTTTTCTTCCAGTTCTTCTTTTATCCGGGTATCAAGCGAAACAGTAGGCACCTGCAGCAATTTTATAAATTGTATTTGCTGGGGCGAAAGTTTTTGTAAAAGTTTTTGTTGAAGGTTCTGTTTAAGCATAATTAAGATGTAGCCAAAAATACATCAAATTAATATCAACTAAAAATTACTTGAGGTATCTGCTTTTAAAGTTGTTAAATGTTTTAAGCATGCCAATTGTTTTAGGGCGAACAAAAAATCTATATAAATAGATAGTTTGAGTAATATTATTAACTTTAAGTAACCAAACTTTAATTTATGGCAATAGTAAAAGAGTTCAAAGAATTTGCAATGCGGGGCAACGTGGTTGACCTTGCTGTAGGTGTTATCATCGGTGCTGCCTTCGGTAAAATTGTTACGTCCCTGGTTACGGATATTGTAATGCCGCCAATAGGGTTAATTACCGGTGGGATTGATTTTAAAGATTTAAAGATACACCTGAAAGCCGCGGATGCCGTTGCTAAAACCCCGGCTGTCGATATCAATATAGGTAACTTCATCAATATCGTAATCGAATTTTTAATTGTTGCCTTTAGTATATTTATAATTGTTAAAGGCATTAATGCCCTTAAAAAGAAAGAAGAGGCCGCCCCGGCAGCACCACCTGAACCAACTAAAGAAGAAGTTTTACTTACCGAAATCCGCGATTTACTGGCTAAGAAAGCTTAATGGATCATAGTTCACGGATCATGGTTTTTTTCCATAATAGCTATGATCTATGAACTGTCAACAATGAACTGTCAAAAAGTTTTTGGCAACTTAGGATCAGTTAAAATAATATAGTCGGCCATGCCGGCTAATTTGCTCCAGTCGGGCTTGTCAAAACTATCATCCATGTAGGTTGCTATGTTAAGCACGCGTAATTTGGGTGCGTATTTTTTAAGTTGGGCTACCGCGCCCAGTTTTTCTTCACTGTGAAAGCCGCCGTTAAGCTGCAATACTTTAAAGCCGGAATGGTTTTTCAGGAATTTCGCTATCGACCAGCCCATCGTAGCATCCCAAAGGTTTTGCGATTGGTAAATCTGCATGCCCGGCATTGAGGCATGACCTCCCATTATTTTAGCAAATTTATCATAATAAGCTCCGGTAGCGGTATCGATAGGCAGCGGCGCAAGATAGCTTTTAGCCTGGGCATCAAGCTGCTTTAAAGCGTCAAGTCCGCCGCGTGTAACCATGTTGGTATAGCGGGTTGGGGCGTTGGCTGCTATTACCGGCAGATGATTGGATTTGGCAAGTTCAACAAGCGGTTTGTAATCCTTATAGTTAGGCCAGGTACGCGCATCTGTTACCAGATTTTTTTCGCGAATAAGCCCCGCGAGATATTCATTCAGCACCAGTTGACAGTCAGTTTGAAACATCTCCATGGAAAGCGCTGTTTTCTGCGGATATTTTTCCGAAAGCTTTTTGAACAAGCTAAACTCCAGATAGTGCGCCGTTGAATCATTATGCTCTTCGCCAAAGAAAAGCACATCAGCATTGGCCATGTCATTAACAATATCGTCGGGCGTGATGATCTTTTGTGCCGATGTGCTGTAAATTTTATAATGTGTTGCAGGTAGCTCCTGCGCTATGGTAACAGCCGATAGAAATATGAATATTGCGGAAAGGATTACTTTCATTTGCTGTTGAATTTACACTTTGTTAATGACTCAGCCCTGCTTATTCAGCGTTTTTTAACAAATGCCGTAGTTCGCGAGTGCACATTGTTGCAAAATCTGAATCTGTAACAAATAATTAATGTTTAAATTTAACTTTTTAATATGATTTGGAATGACAGCTTAGCGCTATTATTTAGTTCAGATAATGAACAGGATTTTGAATTTAATTATTGCGCATGCAATTAGTTTTTCAAAAAAAGAGCCGCTGATTCGTGGCTACCGGGCGGCAGCACACATGTTATTATAAATAAGAAAAATAGTGTTTGAATTATTAAATAAAATAACTACATTTGCGCTCTTGTTTTAAAAAGACGAATAGAATAAAATATAGCCATGAAAAGAACGTTTCAGCCTTCTCAAAGAAAAAGAAGAAATAAACACGGTTTCCGTGAACGCATGTCAACTGCTAACGGTAGGAGAATATTAGCAGCCAGAAGAGCTAAAGGCAGAAAAAGGTTAACTGTTTCTGACGAAGGCAGGCACAAAGCATAATTGAGGTTGCCCTACCCTATTTACAAGGGTCTGGAACCGCTTATCTGCTTTATCCTTCGGTTCAAAAATGGCAACTATGTATACTTTTAAAAAAGAAGAACGGTTATGTAACAAGAGGCTTATTGACAAGCTTTTTCATAACGGTTCTTCTTTTTTATGTTATCCCTTCCGGGTATCCTGGCTTGTCAATCCCGAGCCGCAGCCCCATCCTGTGCAAATTCTTTTTTCCGTTCCCAAAAAGCGTTATAAGCACGCCGTCGACCGTAATTTGGTAAAACGCCTGATGCGCGAAGCGTACAGGCTCCACAAACAGCAGCATCTTTATCATATTCTGCAGCAAGCGGATAAAAAGATAATTGTTTCGGTAGGCTATGTAGGCAAAGAAATTGAGCCATACCCTTTCATCGAAAAAAAAATGCTGAGGATGCTTGCCCAACTTTCCGGTGAGTTAACTGCTGCAATACCAGTCACGGCTAATTAACATGAATGGGCTTATGGATACAATCGCCAGGTTTTTAAAGGCAATAGTTGGGGGAGTTTTCATCATCCTGATCAAATTTTACCAATATTTTATATCGCCGCTTTCGGCTGCATCATGCCGGTATACACCCACCTGCTCACAGTACGGTGTTGAAGCCATCAGGAAGCATGGTGCTTTTAAAGGTGGTTGGTTAACCATAAAGCGCATTGCCAGTTGTAATCCCTGGGGTGGTCATGGGCATGATCCGGTACCATAAATTTATAATATGAGTCTTATACTTCAAATAGAAACAGCAACAACATCCTGCTCGGTAGCACTTGCCCGAGATGGCAAGGTTTTGGACTTTAAGCAAATAAACGCCCGTAATATCCATGCTGAAGTTATTACTTTATATATCAATGAATTACTGAATAATTTGGGAGTAAGTTATAACGAGCTTGACGCTATTGCTGTGAGCAGCGGTCCGGGGTCATACACCGGTTTACGGATAGGCGTATCTACCGCCAAAGGATTGTGCTTCGCCCTTGATAAGCCTCTCATAGCAATTGAAACACTTGAGGCTATGGCTCATGGCGTTATTAACAGCCCGGGGTTTGCTGCTGATGGTAATATGCTGTTATGCCCTATGATAGATGCCCGCCGAATGGAGGTTTACACCGCATTATTTGATGCAGCCGGCAACAGAGTGCGTGAAACAGCGGCTGATATTATAGAAGGAAACAGCTTTGCCAACTATTTGAAAGACCATCAGATCCTGTTTTTTGGTGATGGTGCCGAAAAATGCAAAGGTGTTTTAAGTGAAAGCCCCAATGCCTTGTTTTTGGATGATTTTGTAAACTCAGCAACATATCTTACCCAAAAAGCAGCTCAAAAATTTGCTGATGGCGCATTTGAAGATGTAGCTTATTACGAGCCTTACTACCTTAAAGATTTTATAGCCGGAAAAAAAGCGCTTTAATTATTAGTTTTAAAAATGCGGCCAAACAAACGGCCCAAAAATCCTTTTTCGCCCATTGGGATATAGCTGGAGTTCATGGGGTGTTCAATTACCCGTCCAAATTTAAGTGAAAAGCCCAAGAAGATATCCGCCCCGCTATAGTTGCCCACTCTATTTATTTGATTGGTATTATTTAAAGCGGCGAAGGTAAGGCGGCCTGTGTTTAGTAAGCGTTCGGAGCCTATAAAAAATTCGACATTAGGGGATTTTACCATAATTTGTGCGCCCAGATTAAATAATTTATAATCGTCATAAGTGGCCGTTAAGGTAGCTATCAGGTTGTTTTTTTGTACCGAGTTAACCATTGCACCGGTAAAACCGGAAAAGAACATTTCTTTTTGGGCTACAACCGTGGGAAAGTACCTAAATGTTTTTTCATCATCAAGCCAATAGCTTTTGGATACGCTCAATTCGGCTTTGGCATTGGTTTTTGTATTAAATGAGGTAACTACTCCGTTGGCTCTGAACAAGTCATATACAGCATTATATATATTCTCATCACGATGCTGAGATGTAATATCTGTTATATTTATTGTGTTATTAAAATCAGTAATGGTTGAGCGCTTGTTCCAGTGAATAAAGCCAAGGTCTTTTATATTTCCTTGTATCAGGATCCCATCCTCTGTTCGGTAAGTTGCCCCCATTGATATCGATGCGCCGGGGTTACGAAACGTTGGTAAAAAGTCACGCCCGTCCAGTCTGCCCGGCACATAGCTCCTGTAATACCGTCCCCTCATATAAACATCTGCATTGTCATTGTCAGGATTTGCCGCGTCCCGGTTAATTTGCAGGCTCGATTCCTCCACATCTATTTTGTTATACTGAACACCAGACAGGTAGCTCAGTTTAAAACCTAACGACAGTTGCTTATTAACCTGCTCCCGGTAAATATAACTTAACTGGTCGTACATCTGCACTCTATAATGATTGTTGAATATATTATCATAATTATCACGCGCAAAATTTGACGGTCCATCAAGAAAAGCTATCGATTCATCGGTGACCAGGCCTTTACTTTCTACTTTAGTTTGGGCCGAAAAGCCCATTTCAACATTACCGTTTAAGCTGGTGAAAAACTTGAGCATTACCGCATAGGCATTGGCATTTGCATTAAAATGATTTAAAGCATTTTGGCCAATCCGCAGTGATGAGGTATTATAATACGAAGGGCTTGCAAATGCACGGCTTTTTAGCGGCCGTTGTACGTCCCCCGTTATATAAAAATTAGCATCGAAATTAGGGATAAAAAAATTGAATGCTACCCCCCGGCTCGAATCAGGGATAAAGGCTCTTTGTGAAGGATTTTCAAATGAATCGTAAAGCGTGCCAGTATTATACTGCGAAAACTGTTGAGCCGATACGGATAAAGAATAAAAGATAAAGAAAAGAATAGTAAAGAAGATCTTATTCATAATTGGCTCACATATCTTGCCTCGAATTTTCTTAAAGAAAAGAACTCAAGGCTGATTGTCTGTAAATTTTTTACAAATTGCTTTTTGTAATGTTTTACGAAATTGGGCGGGTATTGTTGTGTAAACGTAAACAAATTTATTTTTTTACTGCACTTGTATCCGGCACATTCAGGCGCATGCAAAAATTGGTATAAAAGTTTTTGTCGGATGCGGTGAGCTGGAAGGCTGCACCATAGTAATTTTTCCAACCGGGGTCGCTGTTTTCAAAAGCATCGTAAAAAGACCTTTTTAAATCGCGTTTTAATACAGGCTGCATGTTTTTAAAGTTAATAAAGAAGGCCACATTGCTCCTTTCGGCCAGCAAATTATCAAACTGGGTATACTGATCGGTTTTGCCTATGAATTTGCGATTGAAGTAAGTGTCGTTATAGCTTTCCAACTCGGATATCGACGTGGCAAGTATGAGATAATTATCAATGATCATAAAGTAAGGTTTTCGGAAAATGCTGAAAGCATCGCCCAATAAAAAGAACGGCAGTTTTTCATAATTAAACTGGCCAACTTTATCAGTAACCATATTACTGATGTTCATCATCACCGGAAAAAGCTTTGAGCCATCTTTAACAGAAATGATGGCAAATTTTTCAAAGTATCGCGTTGTTACAATCGCGAACTCGTTACCAAGCAGCTTTTCAAACTCAGGTTTTACAAACAGCCCTGCTTCTGATTTTACCTTGTTCAAAAGTTCATTCTTTTCCCTGCCCACTCCCGCTTTATCGTGCCATTGTGAAAGGTCGGCCTCAAACTTTTTAGGATCTGAAACGGCGAAACTTGTGCTGTAGGCAGTTGTAGCCGGGAAGATATCTTTTAAATGATTCTCGACAGGTTGCTGGGCCGAAAAAATGTTTAAATAACTGGTTGCATTATTTCGTTTAGTGGTAAACCCGTTAAACATCAAAGCATCGCTTTTATAATTCAAGTTCAATGCCGCATAGGCCGGCAGCATTCTAAAGCTCTTAAAAAGATCGGTAGTTTTATTAAGGAACAGTTGATCAAAAAACGGATTAAGCTGGTTGTAATTAATATAAAGATTGGCAAGTGAATTGGCATTTTGCTGCTCAGGCAACGGTACAAAGCCATTATGGCCTTTATCCTGCTGGTAGATGGCGCTATGATCAACCAAATCTTTTGAAAAACTGCCCGAAAATATATTGTCGCCGGTTTTAATGAGGTAAAAATGTTTGTCGAGCGGCTTGACATATATATTATAACCCTGGCTTGCCGCTATCTGCATAGGCGCTATTTGTAAAGCGTTTTTGGCACTGCCTGTTAAATGATTAAACATAGTTGCTGAAAAAGCTTTTGATGCCGAAGTAGTTACAAGCAAATCTATATTATCATTATTTGTAGGATGAAGGGAAACGAAAATGTTTTGGCCTGCAAAAAACTGATCAAGCTGCGGAGAGGCAATGAGCAACTTGCGTAAGGTATCAAGTTCATGTAATTTGGCGGGGCCAACAAAAGTGCTTAAGAGCTGGTTGCCGGCAAAAATATCATAAAATCCCTTTTCATTACCAAACTCAAATACTGCCACCGCATTATCAGGAATAGCAAGCATAACCTGCCCGGTACGCACTCCCGGGGGACTTAAATTTTTAAAATATAACACCGTTATCAGCACGGTAGCTATAATCAAAAATATAGTGGTTACTATCAGTCGTTTCATAGCAGGGGGCGTGCAGCAAATATAGAATTTTACCCCACGGCGTTAAAGTAATACTTTCAATTGGTTAACTTAGCTTTTTATATCGCATGAACAAACAAATAATTATTACCGCTTCGTTTTTAGGTATGCTGGCCGTTATAACCGGCGCTTTTGGAGCCCACGGTTTAAAAGCATTGCTTGCTCCGGCCCAGCTTGAGGTTTGGCATACTGCTGTACAATACAACTTTTATCATGTATTTGCCCTGCTTTTTTTAGCGGTTTTTGCGCGCGAAAAGAGCGGGGGCTTAATATCAGCAGCTTACTACCTGTTCACTTTCGGCATTATATTCTTTTCAGGTTCGCTGTACCTGTTGTCATGTCGCGATCTGCTTGGCTGGAACTGGCTTATAGCCATGGGGCCAATTACACCCATTGGTGGTTTATTGTTTATTTTGGGCTGGTTGATGCTGGCATTAGCTGCTATCCGCAACAAATAATAAACGATGTTAGAGTTTGCCGAAATTGAACATACCGATCGTGAAACACTTTTTGCCGAAGTGATTTTGCCATTGGCTATTTCAAAAAATTACACCTACCGGGTTCCTTATGATCAAAACGATGCTATTGCCATTGGCAAAAGAGTGGTGGTGCAGTTCGGCAAAAGCAAGCTTTATACAGCTATTGTTAAAGAAATAGGTAAACTGGCGCCCGAAAAGTACGAAGCCAAATATATCATCGAAATCCTGGATGACCGCCCGGTTGTAACCCTTAAACAGCTCGAATTTTGGCAGTGGCTGGCAGATTACTATATGTGCAACATAGGCGAAGTTATGAACGCCGCGCTGCCATCGGCACTGAAGCTGGCCAGCGAAACCCGCATCATGCTTAACCGGGAATACGAGATAGATAAAACCACGCTTCACGATAAAGAGTTTTTAATTGTTGAAGCCCTCGAAATTCAGCCGGAGCTTACTATAAGCGATATTACCAAGCTTTTGGGGCAGAAAACTGTAATGCCGATATTGAAGCTGATGTTTGAAAAAAACATCATCAACATATCCGAAGAGGTAAACGAACGTTATAAGCCCCGCAAACGCACTTTTATTACGCTTAACCCGGTTTATAACAACCAGGATAATCTGAGGGAGTTATTCCCGATATTGGAAAAGCGCGCGCCTAAACAGGCCGATGCCCTATTAGCTTACATCAAGCTTTCCCGTCATCAAAAAAACATCACCAAAAACGAACTTATTGAAGAAAGCGGTGCAGGTGAATCAAGCATTAAATCGCTCATTGAAAAAGAGATCTTCTTTTCGGAGGACAGGAGCGTTAGCCGTCTGCATTTTGAGGAAGAAGGAGAAGAAGGCAATAACTTTGAATTAAGCGAACAACAAACGGAGGTACTTCAAAGTATCCGCGGGCAGTTTAAAGAAAAAGATGTAACGCTGTTGCATGGCGTAACCTCATCAGGCAAAACACAATTATATGTAAGGCTGATAGAAGAGATAGTTCGTAGCGGAAGGCAGGTACTTTACCTGCTGCCCGAAATTGCACTTACAACACATATTATTGAAAGGCTACGGATGTATTTTGGTGCTGATATCGGCGTTTATCATTCGCGCTTTAATGACAATGAGCGGGTAGAGGTTTGGCAGAAAGTTTTAAGCGGAGAGTATAAGATTGTGCTCGGCGCGCGGTCATCCGTGTTTTTACCTTTTGCCGATCTGGGATTGATCATTGTTGATGAGGAACACGAAACATCATACAAGCAATTTGATCCGGCGCCGCGTTACAACGCACGCGACGCCTCGATTTTTTTGGCTAACATGCACCAGGGTAAAGTGCTTTTGGGTTCGGCCACGCCATCTTTTGAAAGCTACTATAACGCCCGCACTCATAAATACGGCTTTGCAGAGCTTACCGAACGCTTTGGCGGCGTTGAGCTGCCCGATGTACAGGTGGTGAGCATCGCTCATGAAACCAAACAAAAAACTATCCAGTCGCACTTTACCAGCGTGCTGATGGAGGGCATTAAGCAGGCGCTTGAAAATAAAGAGCAGGTAATTTTATTCCAAAACCGCCGTGGATATGCTCCCATCCTGATGTGCAAAGTATGTGCTTATACCCCAAAATGTATCAACTGTGATGTAAGCCTTACTTATCATAAAAGTAGCGGCAAACTGCATTGCCACTACTGCGGTTATAAGGAAGATACACCATCCATTTGCCCCGCCTGCGGATCTACCCATTTAGAATATAAAGGCTTCGGTACCGAAAAAATTGAAGATGAACTGAGCGTTTTATTGCCCGAAGCCCGGATTGCCCGGATGGACCTGGATACTACACGGTCACGAAATTCCCTGCAAACTATCCTCAACGATCTGGAAGAAAAAAGGATAGATATCCTGGTTGGTACCCAGATGGTAGCCAAAGGGCTTGATTTTTCAGATGTGACACTGATTGGTATTATTAATGCTGATAGCCTGCTGAAATTCCCTGACTATAGGGCAAATGAGCGTGGGTTTCAATTGCTTGCACAGGTAAGCGGCAGGGCCGGCCGCCGGGGCAAGCAGGGCAAAGTAATTGTGCAAACCTATGATATTTATCACCGGGTGTTAAAGCAGGTGATTGATAACAACTACGCCGATCTTTATTTTACCGAGATGGAAGAGCGGAAAAGCTTTAAATACCCTCCCTTCTACCGGATCATCAACCTCGATATCAAGCATAAAAATCCCGATGTGCTCCATAACCAGGCCGAATATCTCGGCGCGCGTCTCCGGGAGCATTTCGGCGAGCGGGTGATTGGCCCGGAGCAGCCGCTCATCAGCAGGATCCGCAATTATTACATTAAAAGCATTATGCTCAAATTTGAGAAGGATGGGATCTCTATTATAAAGGCAAAAACTGTTTTAAGGGACGTGATCACTCAGTATTATACAACCAAACTTAGCACGGGCAGTATTGTACAGCCCGATGTTGATCCGTATTAATACAATCTTGAGTCGCGCCGGGCGGGAATTTTCTGATTAACAAATTCTGTATCTTAGTTAAATGCATATTGAACGCTTTACGCCCGGCGAAATACTAAAGCCTTTTATACGGCAATACGTTTTTATCGAGACTGCAAATGATCTGGTTAATCGTATTTTGCCCGATACATCGCTGGTAATGGCGTTCAGGTACGGTGGCAAGATCAGCGATATTACCCAGGCACATAGCAGTAAACTTCCCTCCTCTTTGATCACCGGCTTAAAAAAATCGCCGAGGCTAATTAATTACGCACCAGGCACAGGCAATATGCTGGTATTATTTAAAGCAGCCGGAGCGGCAGCGTTTTTCAAAAATCCACTTCATGAATTGTTTGAGGCAAGTGTTCCGCTTGATAATTTTATTGCACCGGATGAATTAGCGTTAATTGAAGAACAACTGGCAGAAGCACCCAATAATCAGCAAAGGGTAATCATCACCGAACAATTCCTGCTTAAACATATTGAGAACCACAAACAGGACCAGCTGATCATATCTGCCCTGCAAAAGATCCGCTTATCAAAAGGCATGATCAAAATTAAGGACCTTGCCGATACTCATTATATAAGCCAGGATGCGCTTGAAAAACGCTTCAGGCGAGTGGTTGGTACTTCGCCAAAGCAGTTTTCCAATATTATCAAGATCAGGTCGATACTTAATAGTAAACCTAAAAACGGTTCGCTCAGCCAGGTAGCTTTAGAAGCGGGGTACTTTGACCAGCCGCATTTCAATAAAGAATTTAAACTGTTTACAGGATTAAATCCCACCGATTTCTTTAAGATACCGCAAGCCTGGTAAATCAATGATTTTTTACAAGTATTGAGCTTCCATTATTCCGATTTTTGAAGAAAAACAAGGATTATCATGAAACAGATATTTATAGATCAATTTATTGTTCCCGCAACAGCTCAACAGGAATTTAAAGAACGAATGAAAATCAACAGGGACTTTATTAAAAAACTTGAGGGATTTATTGAAGACCGTGCCTTTGAGCGCCATGATGACCAAGGCAACCTCATTTGCATTACAACCGCCATTTGGCAAAACGAAGATGTTTTACAAAAAGCTAAAGAGGCAGTGCAGCAGCTGTATCAGCAACAGGGCTTTGATATGAAGGCTATGTTGCAAAGGCTAAACGTAAGCATGGAAAGGAACACTTACCGGGAGATTGCCGATTAGAAAGCAGCAACATATAATCGACACATAAAACGTTTTATATTGAATTAAAAGAACAGGCAAATATTAACCGGCCTAATTTTGCCGGGTAAGCCCGTTTTGTAATTTAATTTCTGATAGATTTGTGTTACGATTATAGTGTTTTATGACAATAACCAACTCCGATTTTAAAATAGATGTAACCTCCGAAATTGGCACACTCCGCACATTGCTTATTCACAGCCCGGATAGCGGCCTGGGCAAGGTTGTGCCTTCAAAGGCGCAGGACTGGCTTTTTGAGGATATAATCCACCTGGATACGGTACGCAGGAATGAATATGATTACTACGTAAAGCTGTTGCTCTATTTTCTTGATCCGGGTAAAATAAAAGGCAAGCTGCATCAAATTGATGATGAAGCTACCCGCCGTTCATTTTTTAAACCTGATAATGCTGGCTTCCATTCATCAGATAAGGTTATCGAGATCCAAACCCTGTTAGCCGATATTTTACAACAACCGGATATACGTAAAAAACTGGTAGCTGCTGTATGCGCGGTTGAAAGCTGCAATTACCGTTTACAACAGCAACTTACCGATACAGACCCAGTTGAGCTGGCCAAGATCTTTATTTCGGGCTCGTTAACAACCGAAGAAATGATCTTTGCCCCTATCCCCAATCTTATTTTTTCGAGGGATTTGGGTATAGCGGTTAATAATCATATGCTGCTCAACAAGCCGGCAAAGAAAGCCCGTTTCCGCGAAACTTTGCTGATGCGTTACATATTTTTCAATCATCCGCTGTTTGAAGCTTATCGCGATAATATTTTGGAGATCCCTGAAACCGCGCAGCATTTTTTACGCCCGGGCGAAGACGCGGAAGGCCGCACAACTTTAGAGGGCGGCGATGTGATGATGGTAAGTCCTGATCATTTAGTGATTGGCTGCAGCGAGCGGACATCTGTCAGCGGGGCTAATGAAGCTATCAGGCTGTTGTTTGAACATGATGTAGTGAAGAAGGTAACCATCGTAAAAATCCCAAACAAGCGTGATTATATGCATATCGATACTGTATTCACACAGGTAAAGCGCGATACCTGGGTGTTGCTCCGCTCGCTTGCGGTGGCCGAAGCCCCGATTGAGGAACGGGAGCCGATATCATGGTTTGCCGATAAAAAACAAAAAGAACGGGCGGAAATTGTACAGTTTGAAAAAGATGAAAAACCAAGGCTATTTGGTTGTATTGAGGACCTGCTTTCCGACATCAGCGAGAACGATCTCAAAAGCGGTGTAAAAACAAAGTTTATTTACTCGGGCAACAACACCTTTCCCTTTGATGCCCGTGAACAATGGACAGACTCCTGCAACCTGCTTGCACTAAAAGAAGGCGTTGTTGTTGGATATGATCGGAATGATAAAACTGTAGAGGCTTTTAAAGAAGGTGGCTTTAATGTGATCCGGGTAGCCGAATTGCTTCAAAAATTTGAGAATAATGAACTTGACCCGCAAAGTTTAACCGATACGCTGATATTAATGCCTTCAGCCGAGCTTTCCCGTGCCCGCGGTGGTTTCCATTGCATGAGCATGCCGGTATTCAGGGACGCTGTAATTTAATTTATCATTGAGTCATTGGGGCATTAAGTCATTGCTTCGCATGATTTAAAAAAAATGACTCAATGACCTAATGAAATAATGACAAAAACCATGAGTCAATCAACATCACATATATTAATGATCCGCCCGGTTAATTTCGGGTTTAACGAGGAAACCGCTGCAAGCAATGCTTTCCAAAACCCTGATGCCGAAAAAAATGGCGTACAGGAAAAAGCCTTGAGTGAGTTTAATAGTATGGTTAGCATTTTGCGCCATAATGGTGTAGATGTTACCGTTGTAGATGACACCCCACAGCCCTATACGCCCGATTCGATATTTCCTAACAACTGGGTATCTTTTCACAATGATGGCGGCGTTTTCCTTTACCCCATGCAGGCCGAAAACCGCCGGCTTGAACGCAGGGAAGATATCATAACTGACCTGGAGGATAAATTTAAAGTAGCCCATGTAATTGACCTAAGCCGTTTTGAGCATGACCACCGCTTTTTGGAAGGTACCGGCAGCATGGTGCTTGACAGGGACAATAAGATAGCATACGCCTGTTTGTCTCCTCGTACCGATAAAGAAGTCCTTAATTACTTCTGTGAGCAATCGGGTTATCAGCCCATTAGTTTTGAAGCTGTAGATGAAAAAGGCAAAGCTATATATCACACCAATGTGCTGATGTGCATCGGCAGCCGGTTCGCGGTAATCTGTTTGGATAGTATCCCTAACCCGCACGAAAGGATAACGGTTATCGAATCGTTAAAATCATCGCACAAAGAAATTATTGAAATCACTTTTGAGCAGATGAACCAGTTTGCGGGCAATATGCTGGAGGTGAAGAACAAAGCCGGTGATACTTTGATCGTGATGTCGCAAAATGCTTTCAGCGTTTTGACTGAAGCGCAGCGTTCCGCTTTACAACAGTATGGAGAGCTGGTTTATACTGATATCAATACCATTGAAACTAATGGCGGCGGCAGCGCGAGGTGCATGATGGCTGAGGTGCATTTACCGGCTATTTAAATTCATCTATTAACAGCGTACAACGCTATCAGATACTTGAAGAGGAAAACAATCACAGCTACAACTGCGAGTAATAACAATTGCTTCACTAAATATTTAGGCATGGCTAAATCACGATTAAGATGTAAAGAGGACAATTTAATTAATACAACGCAATTTATAGCCTCTGCACATTTTTCACAAAAATTGTGTCTTTATTGTATAACAGCAACTTACGACAATAGCTTATCTTTAAACATACGTTATTAATTATGATTTTTTTCTAACGAACAAGCCCCTTTATTAGGGGCTTGTTCGTTAAGTATCCAATTAAACAGCTATTTAAGTTTATTCTGTAATGAAATAGAGGTAAGCCTGTTTTTGCTTCATTTTTGAGCGTACGCGTTTAAAACTATCTTCAATGTCTTTACGCTCGTCTTTTTCGGTCACTTCCATAAAGGCTTCCTGGTAATAACCTAAGGATTTATTCCAGTCCTTTTGCTTTTCATAAAATAAACCAAGCAGCTCAAAGGTGCGGGCCTTGTTCACTCCCGGTGTGGTTAAAGCCTGGGCCGAAATTGTTGAAACCAGCTTATCCATTCCCAGGAATACTACCAGGTCAAGATAATGGGTATAATTATCCGGAAAAGATGGCTCCAGCTCCATACAGGTTTTAAAATGATAACCTGCGGTTTGGTAATCCTGGATCTTGTAATAGTAGATCATCCCCAACTGGTAATGTGCCCTTGCAAAAAATGGCTCATCTGTAATGATCTGGTTTAATATGTTTAAGCCCTTAGGTGTCTCTCCGAACGATAGTTCATCAACAGCCTGGAGGTACTTTTCTTCTATTGAATAATAATTGTCCATATAAAATTTCAAATTCAGTTAAGCTTACGTTTATGTAAGGCTTAATGTTATACTAATGTGGTAAATGCAGGATCGGTTCGGGTGCTTCAAAAGCACTACACCGGAGTAGAGAAGAGAATTATCGACACAAAACCCTTCTGCTGTGACACCATGGGCCACATTATTGTTGAGCAGATTGATTTATTAAACAGCATCGGTTTGTACTTTATGAATACAAACTTACAATTATTGAACGAGAAAAGCAAGAGAGGAAGTGTTCATGCACAGCCCAATACCCTGTGCATGAGGTTTATTGACTTTATATGACTTGAAAAAGCAATGTGAAAAAATAGCAGCCTAAAATCAAGCTGCTATTGCGTTTTGTTTAACTGCCTCAATCAGGAAGTTGTTTTTTAATTCTTTTTCAGAGATCATGACGCTGAAATCATCAAACTTAACGCCGTGTTCAAGCGGGTAAAGTACATAGCCGCGTTTAAGGGCATCATATGCGCCAAGTTCAAATATTTCGTCGTGCTTTTTGCCTTTTATTTTCGCACCGCTTACTAACTGGTAAGCGTCGGATATGGTTTCAAAATTATTATTTTTCATAGTACGGGTAGCTATACAATTACTTTGCCAATTTTTATGCAAACCAGTCGAACAAGTCGCTTTGTTTTAAAGAAGCTTTGCTCGCGTCAGATAAGTCGTTAATAATCAACCCCTCGCCCATTTGTATTATTCGTGTGCCATAATTAAAAGCGTCCCTTAAATTATGCGTGATGAATACAGCCGTCAGGTTAAAATCACGGATCAGTGTATCAGCCGTCCGCATTACTACATCGGCCGAACGTGGGTCGAGGGCTGCCGTGGGTTCATCGAGCAGTAAAACCTTGCAACTGTCCATTACGCTCATCAACAGGGTAAGCGCCTGCCGTTGTCCTCCGGATAAGGTGCCCATCGGCTGGTCTATCTTATCCTGCAAGCCCATACTAAGGCCGGCTACTTTTTCCTGCACCTGTTTTTTAAAAAAATCGTTTACCCCAACGGATAAACCTTTTCTTTTTGTGCGGATCGATGCCAACCGAAAATTATCTAAAATACTAAGATCTGGCGCAGTACCACTCAAAGGGTTTTGGAATACCCTCGCGATCCATTGACTGCGTTTATAATCAGGCAGTTTGGTTACATCGACGCCATCAATGCTTATTGCACCCTTATCAGGCAATACACTGCCGGCAATTAAATTAAGCAAGGTGGTTTTGCCTGAGCCATTCGAACCAACGATCACCAAAAATTCACCGCTTTGTATCTCCAGCGTAACGCCATTAACCGCGTTTACCTGGTTAGCCTTACCTTTATTAAATATCTTATGTATGTCGGTTATCGTTATCATGATGATCTTAATAAAGATAAACGCGGCAGGCTTACAATTACCAGCACAAAACCGGCAGTTACTATTTTAAGTAATTTAGGATCGACACCTACCGAAAGGGTAACCGCCAA
Organism: Mucilaginibacter sp. 3215; assembly: GCF_050433785.1. Taxonomy (NCBI): domain Bacteria; kingdom Pseudomonadati; phylum Bacteroidota; class Sphingobacteriia; order Sphingobacteriales; family Sphingobacteriaceae; genus Mucilaginibacter; species Mucilaginibacter sp. 3215. Next base: position 500,778 of record NZ_JBNPWO010000001.1, on the reverse strand, counting down.
TACCAGCTGAAATATCACCGCCCCTGCTAATACCAATACCAGGCTTAACCATACCGAGGTAAGTTTAAACCAATTGATCAATGTTTCGGCTATGATCACCGATCCTAACCCTACTATTACAATTCCAATGCCCATGCTGATATCTGCAAAACCCTGGAACTGGGCTACCAGGTAACCGCTCAAAGCCGTGAGCGCGTTGGCCAAAGCCAGCCCGGTGATTTTCATCCTGTCGGTATTTACACCTAACGAACGAATCATTGATTCACTGTTACCTGTAGCCCGCATGGCTATACCAAAATCCGTTTTGAGCAGGTAGCCGATCAAAAAAGTGATCACGATAACAAAAATGGCCAGGATCCAGAATGTATTTTGATTGGGATCGCCCACAATATTTACTATAGTAAATAACGAAGGCAAATTGATAAGCGGTAAATTCGACCGGCCTAAAACAGTAAGGTTAACCGAGTAAAGTGCTGTCATGACCAGGATGCCGGCCAGCAGTGCATTAATCTTTAATTTGGTATGGATAATACCGGTAAGCGCGCCCGCTGTTCCTCCTGCCAAAATAACGGCAGGTAAAATAACATAGGTGGGCTGATGATTGGTCAACAATACAGCAGTTACCACACCACCAAGCGTATAAGTGCCATCGGTAGTGATATCCGGAATATTAAAGATCTTCATGGATATATAGATCCCCAGCGCTATGGCCGAAAAGCATAGGCCTTGCAGTAAAGCGGTAAGGTAAAAATCCATTTATTTTACAGGCTCAAAATTTGGCGGAATGGTAATATTGTATTTTTTAGCAGCAGCCGGGTTATATACCCTCTTTCTGATCTTTACCATTTCAGGCTGCAGGCCATCGGTTTTATGGGTTTTAAGAAATTGGGCTGCCTGCTCCCCTGCCTGGTATCCCCATTGATAAATATCAGCCCCAAAAGCAGCTACGGCGCCTCGTTGCACTAAGCCTGCTTCGCTTGTAAAAATCGGGATGTTTTTTTGATTACAGTTTTTCAGGATGGTTTCAAAAGATGCAAAAACGGTATTATCCGGATTAGCAAAAAAGGCGTCGATGTTTTTACTTAGCAGCGACTGCGTAACCAACTGCGCATCGGCAGATGTATTTAACGGAAGCGCTACAATATCAACATTCAAGCCCGCGGCCAATGTTTTAATACGGGTTAAGGCATCTGCCGATTGCGGTTCCGACTGGTTATAGATCATCCCGATAACCAGCTTCGCGCCTTTGGGCTTAAGCAGCTTGGGGATGATACTGAACGAAGTATCAATATAATTAAGATCCTCTACCGCGCCAAAAAGGTTGGCAGGAGCTTTACCGTTGGCATCAACAACCTTCATACGTTCGGCAGTTGGCGATACCATAGCAAAAACCGGGATATATTTTGTTTTTTGAAGCGCCGTTACGGTTGACAGCGTTGTACACGTTGCCAGCAGGTTAACACTATCAGTAACAAAGTGGTTAACTATCTGTGTAAGCGTTGGGATATCGCCCTGGGCATTGCTGTACTCAATCTGCACGGTTTTCTTTTCTTCGCTGAAACCATTTTTGCTCAGGGCATCTGTAAAACCTTTACGGGCCTGAGATATGGTGGCATCTTCAAAAGCATCAACAAAACCAACTACAGGCACCTGCATTGATTTGGTTTTGGGTTTACAGGATACAAAAAAAACAAGTAATATGGCTACCGGCAGATATTTGATAAACTTCATTTTACTAAATTAACTTTTTAGCAGTAAAGCTGAAAGTACAAAGGCAAAAGCCGAAAATTGTTTTACAATAGGATTATCATTATACGAAAGCTTACAGCGGAACGCACAAAGCCAAAAGCCAACGATCCGATTACCAAGTCGTTTAATTATATATAATACTTGATAGCATGTATATTATTGACTGCATTACCTTTCCAGGCAATTGGCCTAACAACTATTCAAACCCAATGTGATAAAAACACATAAGTTTAAAGCAGCTCTTTAAGCTCGGCAAAGTTACTGATGGTTGCTACCATGCCATCGGGTACAACGCCAAAACCATAATTTGCAAAAATAAAAGGTACACCGGCTTGCTTGGCGGCATTATAATCACCCATGGTATCACCTACGTAAACCGGGGCTTTCAATTGGTGATCGTTAACCACATCTTTGATATTATCGGCCTTAGGGTTTCCTTTTGTGCCAAAGCACTGGTGTCCAAGAAAATGACCATGCAATTGGTTCAGATCCAAAAACAGTTCGATGTAACCATTTTGGCAATTGCTTACAATATAAAGCTTATAGTTTGCGGCAAGATATTTAAGCGTTTCTTCTAACCCGGGGTACAGCTCCCCTCCTTTGGTATGTAATATTTCCAGCTCACTTACAGCACAAAGTGATTGTACTTCTTTACGTTGCTCTGCATTAAGCTCAGGGAATAATTTATCAAAAATGGCGTCATAGGTCATCCCTGTGATCGAACGCACACGTTCCTGCGTCATTTCCTCTTTAATATATTCTACCTTACTGATAGCCGCCTGCCATGCAAGGGCCACATTAGCGGTACTATCCCAAAGGGTACCATCAAGATCAAAAATTATGCTGTCGTATTTGTTTTTAAGCGAGTTATTCATATCGCCGGCAAAAATAAGTTTTTTTACCCCTGCCGGCTATCACATTGATGTTAATTTATAAAGGAAAATGGTCATTGCGCAGCAATTACCATTTTCAAATTATTGAAAGTATCGGCAATATAAACTTTTCCTGCGTCAACAGCCAGCCCGTAAGGAACCGAAAAGCTTGCTTTGGAACTCTTTCCATCTGCCAGGTCCCGAAAAGACCGTACCTGCAATTGCCGAAACATTATCGAATGCATCAACACCCGTTATGAAGCGACCACAAGGTAAAAGGTTTTAATTTTTTTTAAAGAAATATCAACGTTATATCAAATTTTCTTTCTACATTTAACTATTCACCTGTGTCTATTAAAAATTGCGTAAAACTACGTACGCAAAACGGTGAAATCCCTGATTACTTTTTATATAGCGTTGGTTATTTTTGGAGCATAATATGTTTCTGAACATCCGGAGGCATCTTTTAAAACTTATACCTTGCTTATGAAATTATTTTACCATTTTCTTGTTTTGGTTGCAGCATCTCTAATTTTGGTAGCTTGTGCCAATATGTTTGCCTCAACACCCGAAAAAAAATTCGACAAACCTGCGCAACGCAGCGGCATCTACTTAGGCAAAGATTCATTGTATAATTCAGAAATAAACACCCGGCTCACATTCTCGGATTCTTATTACTATGATGTTTTAAACCGATATGCGATCGGCAGCCACCAGGCCTGGCACAAAATCAATAACAATTTATTTTTTGCTGCAAATTACCTGGGCCTTAACCCAATCGAAAAGTAATTTAGTTTAATAGTTAGTTAATTAGTTAGAAACAGTTGTAAACAGTCGCCGCAAAACGCTCCGACTGTTTTTTTTATGATCAGAATTTGGGAAATGAGCCCAGGCCAAAAAATATCGCGAATAAAGGAATAGCCAGCAAAAAGTATGCTTTTGCCAATTGCTTGTCATCGGCATTCCCTACTACAAATACATTATATAGATCGGCTTTCAGTGATTTAAGTTTCGCTTTCATGATAATAGATTTTAAGTGATTATAAATAGCTTAATTTCAAATACTTATTTAATTTATATAAATCAAGCTTGTTATTATTATGACTGTAGCTGCAGGTTTTGGTTTAAATGAAAATGCCCTTAATTTTTCAATCAAGGGCATCTGTATGTATCTCAGTCAATTAAATTATTTCGTTTTATCCTCGCTCATCTCCGGATGATAATGTAAGCCCGGTGTAAGCCAGTGCAAAAGCATCACTCTTGAATACCTGAAATTAAATGGCGCTAAAACTACCGCTACACCTAAAATAATAGTTACATACAACCAGGGGTTACTGCTACCTGTTAAAACGCTGATAGCAACTGCCAGTGTAACCATCTCGGCAACGTTAAGCGCGTAGCTGGCAAACATCGCCACATAAAAATAGCCTGGTTCACGCTCATACACCAGGCCGCAGTGTGAACACGTTTTATGCATCTCCTGTCCTTTAAATTCATACATGCCGGTAGCAAACAGGTCGCCGCGCCTGCAACGCGGACATTTGGCGTTTACAAAGGCAGACCAGGCGGATAATTTATATTTAGGGGTTTCCATAATGTTATGATTTATTGTTTAAGGTTTTTTTTCTGAACTCTTCGGGGGTAATGCCCTCAATTTTTTTAAAGAACTTGGTAAAATAGGAGTTATCGCTAAAATTAAGGTTAAAAGCAATCTCGCTGATATTAAGCTTCGGATTAGTTAATAGTCTTTTTGCTTCAAGCAAAGTACGGTTACGGATCACCTCTCCTGCCGACAGGCCAAGTACATCTTTACATACCGCGTTTAAATGATTGGGGGTGATATAAAGCAGTTCTGCATAATCTTTAGGGAGCTTCACATCGATATAATGCTGCTCAATCAGTTTTTGAAAGTTGCGGATCAGGGTTTGATTATAACCCTGTTTCCCGAAGTTATCAGCCTTTCCCCCGCAACGGCTTATGAGGATAAATATCTGCAGCATAAGTAGTTTAACCATATCGCTGCCTAAAGCGGCCGGTTTTTCAACCTCGGCTAATATTTTCTCAAAAAGGGAAATTATCACCGATAACTGATCCGCTGGTAAATCAATCACTTCATCCTTCGGGTTACCGTTCAAAAAGAAAAAATTGTCAAAATACCCCGACCGCAATAAAAACGATTGGATAAAGGAGCTTGAAAAGTTAATAATATAACCATCGATAAAACCTTCAAAATCCCATGAATGCACCTGACCAGGAATCATAAAGTAAATCTGACCCGGTTTTACCTCAAAGCTTTCAAAATCTATGGTATGCGAACCACCACCATCAGTAAACAATACCAGGTGGTAAAACGAGTGGCGGTGCGGAAAGAAAAGGTTTTTGTGGGCATCCAGGTAAGGCGCAAACCTGCTGATCAGGACCTCATCCTGCTTTATATCATCGGCAAGTGTGCAAATATCAATTGTTGGAATGCTTTGTAACATATTACAAAACTACACACAATACTATCTTCCTTAATGGTACTATTTTTATTTTGTATGGTACTAATCAACGATTGACAAATTTTTGATAAATCAAGTCCATTTTTGGATGATATCTTCCAAACGCTCAAAAGTAAAAGGTTTACTTACAAAATCTTTCATACCGGCTTGGGTGCATTCACGCTCATTTTCGCTAAGCACATTGGCTGTCATGGCAATAATAGGCGGAGCGCCTTCACCGTGCTTGGTTAATATATGGCGGGTAGCCTGTAAACCATCCATTTCGGGCATTTGAATGTCCATAAATATCAAATCGTAGTTACACTGCTCAACCATATTTACAGCGGCCAATCCGTTTTCGGCAATATCAATATTATAACCAACCTTTTTAAAAATCTTACTGGCTATCAACTGGTTCATTTTATTATCCTCCGCTAATAAAATGCGTAACGGACGGTATTGAAAAGCTTCCTTTTCATCTTGCTGCATCTCCGGTTCGGTAATGCCATGCGTAACATGTAAGGGCAAGGTAAAGCTAAATAATGAACCCTGGGCTTCCTTACTTTCTACCCAGATCCTGCCGTGCATCATCTCTACAAGTTTTTTGCAGATGGATAAGCCCAGCCCCGTGCCGCCGTATTTGCGCAAAGCTGTAGTATTTACCTGCGTAAATGGTTTAAATAACTGTGCTAATGCCTCTTCACTTATCCCAATACCATCATCTTTGATACTAAAGGTTATGTCCTGGACGTTGCTCCTGATCTCAGATGCCGTGACGCGTAAACTTACCGAACCTTCGTCGGTAAACTTAATGGCATTTCCGATCAAATTAACCAGGATTTGCTGAAGCCTGCCCTCATCTGCAATTACATAATTTGCCACATTAGCATCAACATCATAGGTTAAGCTTAGGGCTTTGTGAAGGGAAGTAATGGCCGGTTCGGTAATTTCAATAACTGTTTTTATGCAGTTACGCAAATGCGTTGAAACCGGGTGAAGGACCAGTTTATCGGCTTCGATCTTTGAAATATCAAGAATATCACTAATGATGTTGATCAATAAATTACTGCTCGATTGCAAAGTTTGAAGCAGTTCCTGCTGCTCGGGCTGTAAATTAGTACGTGATAGCAATTGGGCGGTACCGATGATACCGTTAAGAGGTGTGCGAATTTCGTGGCTCATATTGGCCAGAAAGTTCGATTTGGCAAACGTAGCCGCCTCAGCCTGGTCACGTGAGGCCGAAAGCTCAATTTGTGAAGCTTGTAACTCTTCACTTTTACGAACCAGGTCACACTTATCGGTTTCGTGACTTTTTTTAATAAAACCTACAAGCAGCCCAACAGTCAATATGTTTACTACAGCCGAAGTGATGAGGTCAGATTCCTTTGACGCGGTACTATCATAAGCCTGTACTAAACCCGGAAAACGTTTTTCAATAGAGTAGCACCCTAAAAATATAGCTATTAACGCGCCAATAAAAATATAATGGTATCGCTTTTTTACAAGCAGGGTTATAAGTACAATAAAAAAAACTCCCGAAAGCGTTGTTGATCCCGTGATACCGCCATTGTAAAACCAGCCCGGAATAATTGCGGCCAACCCTAAGCAAATGTAAATGAGGGTTGCATCCTCTTTGTACTTTACGAACCTGCTCCTGTAAAAAGCCCAGCCCGACATCAGTATCACAAAAAGCTCCACAAGCTCAAGCTTATAACTTAAGCCTAAAAACAAATTGCAGATTAGCGAAAAAACGCTGCTGACACAAATGAATAATGAGAGCGCATTAAACAGCTTATTCTCCAGCGACAAATCAGGCATCCCGTAGCCAATAATCCGCTTCAGCTTTTCCATTTAAAATAAAAAATTAATTAGAGAGAACTCTTTATACTCAAAAACAGGGAGTTCGGTTTAGTAAATAAACTATTTTTTAGGAAATATTTAAAACTTTAGTGTTTAAAAAAGTAAAAAACAGGATATTATTGTTTAATAATTAATTTAAAAAATCAATGTAATTATTAAGTAATCCAAAGTAAGTGATTGGAATGCTAATCAGGCAACTAAAAGCAAACAGCGCAGCTTTCATTTAAAAAGCGCGCTGTTATATATAGTGAAATATAAATTAATATTTAATAAACACTGGCGATATTCAGCATTTCAATAGCTTCATTATTTAATTTCAAAGCAGCTGATTCCACAAGATCATTAAGCTGCTCCAAACTGGTGGCACTAACAATAGGTGCTGTAATACCGGGCCTCGCAATTAACCACGCCAGTGCAATTGCCGACTGACTGGTTTGATACTGCCCGGCAAGGTCGTCCAGGGCTTTTAATATCCTGTAGCCTCTTTGGTTAAGATATTTCTTAACCATCCCCGCGCGGCTGCTTCCCTTCAGGTCGGCTTCCGAACGGTATTTGCCGCTTAAAAAACCGCTGGCCAACGAAAAATAACTGATCACCCCAAGGTTTTGCTCTTTAATAAAGGGCTCGTAAGTGGTTTCATATTTTTCCCTGTCGAACAGGTTATATTCGGGCTGAAGCGTTTGATAAGCTATCAGGCCTTCTTCAATACTCGTTTTGAGCGACTCATGCAAACGTTCGACAGACATATTGGAAGTACCTATAGCCCTCACCTTACCATCCTGCACCAGTTGATCATAAGCACGCAGGGTTTCTTCAACCGGGGTTGAGGGATCGTCGTAATGGGTTTGATACAAATCAATGTAATCGGTTTGCAAGCGCTTTAATGAAGCCTCGGCCGATTTAATAATGTAATCCTTTTTAAGCCCTTTGCTACCCGAATCCATTTCGGCCCCTACTTTAGTGGCTATAACTACTTTATCGCGTTTGCCGCTTTGCCTAAGCCAGTTACCAATTTCGGTTTCCGACTCGCCGCCTTTATTGCCCTCAACCCAGCGCGAGTAAACATCAGCGGTATCGATAGTATTAAACCCGGCATCTACAAATGCATCCAATAAAAGGGCTGTATCTTTACCTTTAACAGTCCACCCAAACACATTGCCGCCAAAAACCAATGGCGCTGTATATAGTTCAGATTTGCCCAATTCACGCTTTTCCATATGTGATTATTTTTTATAAAAAGATGAATTAAGCTGTATTTGTTTGTCAGCTATATGAAATAACCTGGCGCTTATTTGTAATAAAACTGAATTAAAAACGACAATGCATCGCTTAAAACTAAGTACATTTGCCCTTTGTTAACTTAATATAATGGCTAAAGTTTCTATCAACCTGGCAACAGGCTCATTACAAAAAGAAGAGATCATTGTAGGCATCGATCTGGGTACCACCAACTCGCTGGTAGCATTCATTAATCCTGATAAAAATCCGCAGGTAATTAATGATGCCGGTAAAGGTGTATTGGTTCCATCTGTAGTTCATTTTGGCGATGCCGGCGATGTGCTGGTAGGTAATGAGGCAAAAGAATTCCTGATAACCGATCCTCAAAACACCATTTTTTCGGTTAAACGTTTGCTGGGCCGCAGTTACCACGATATTGAAAACTACAAAGACTTTTTTAGCTATAAAGTAATTGATGATGATACCGAAAGCCTGGTAAAGATCAAGGTAGGTGATAAATTTTACACCCCTATCGAGCTATCGGCCCAGATATTGAAAGAACTTAAGGCACGCGCCGAACATGCCCTTAAAACCCCGGTTAACCGTGCGGTGATCACTGTTCCGGCATACTTTAATGATTCGCAGCGCCAGGCCACCCGTGATGCTGGCAAACTTGCAGGGCTTGACGTGTTGCGGATAGTTAACGAACCCACTGCGGCAAGTTTAGCTTATGGCATAGGCCTCAACCCCGAAGAAACAAAAACCATAGCTGTTTATGACCTTGGCGGCGGCACCTTTGATGTATCCATATTGCAAATACAAAACGGCATTTTTGAGGTACTATCTACCAATGGCGATACTTTTTTAGGCGGTGACGATTTCGACCGCATTATTGTTGATTACTGGATTGAGAAAAACCAGCTTAATAAAGCCGAAGTACTTGCCAATACCGAACTGGCGCAGCAATTACGCTTAAAAGCTGAAGAAGCAAAAAAAGCCTTCGCACATCAAAGCCTGGTTAATGATAAAATAGGCGATATCTGGTGTACGCTTGACCGCACTACTTTTGAAGAACTGATATTACCTAAAGTACAGCAAACCATCACCAGTTGCCAAAACGCGCTCAAGGATGCTAAACTAACCATCGACCAGATTGATAAAGTAGTTATGGTAGGCGGCTCAACACGTACTGCTTTAGTTAAACGGATGGTTGCTGAGTTTTTCGGTCGCCCGGTGCATGATGATGTCAACCCGGATGAGGTGGTTGCTTTGGGCGCAGCTATACAGGCCGATATTTTAGCCGGTAACCGCAAGGATATCTTATTACTTGATGTTACTCCCCTATCCCTGGGCATTGAAACTATGGGCGGCCTGATGGATGTGATCATCCCCCGAAATTCTAAAGTGCCAACCAAAGGCGGCAGGCAATATACGACATCAATAGACGGACAGGTAAACATGAAAATTGCCGTTTACCAGGGTGAGCGCGATCTGATCAAAGAAAACCGTAAACTCGCCGAGTTTGATTTAAAAGGCATCCCTTCCATGCCTGCAGGTTTCCCTAAAGTTGATATTAACTTTTTATTAAATGCCGACGGCATCCTAACCATACAGGCCATCGAACTACGTTCGGGCGTAAAGCAGGAGGTTGAAGTAAAACCAACCTATGGCATTACCGACGAACAGGTGGAACAAATGCTGATGGACAGCATTACCCACGCCAAAGATGATGTAAATCAGCGGATGCTTATTGAGGCGCGCACTGAAGGCGAACAAATGGTATATACCGTTGAACGCTTCCTTCAAAAAAATGCCGACTACGTTTCCGTTACCGAAATTGCGGATACCACCAAACTTGTTCAGAAACTGAAAGAGGCCCTCACCAGCGGCGATAAAGACCTGATTTTAAAAACGATTGATGAGGTTAACGAGTTCACCCGTCCGTTTGCCGAACGCTTGATGGATCAGGCAATAAGTACAGCTATGAAGGGCAAAAGTATAGAATAGGCACAGATATTGCTCATTAAGTCAAAAATCTTAAAATTTGAAAAGGACAATTTCTGCTTTAGCCCTGTTTATTTTTATTGCCGTTGCTAATACGGCCTGTTCTACAACCCGCAAACATTTCCGCGATACGTCGGCAAGGTCATTCATGCTGGATACTTTAAAGTACGATTCGCTGATGAAAAAACTGGCCAACGGTGATAAAAGTGGTCGCTGGCCGGTAAAAACCAAAGAATATCCGCTTCCCGGAGCTATTTTACCATTTAACCGCATTGTAGCGTTTTATGGTAACCTCTATTCAAAAAACATGGGCGTGCTGGGCCAATACCCACGCAAAACCATGCTCAATAAATTAAAGGAAGAGGTAAAGAACTGGGAAAAGGCTGATACAGCTACTAACGTGGTACCGGCCTTACATTATATCTGCGTAACGGCCCAGGCCGATGCCGGTCGTAATGGCCTGCATAATCTGCGGATGCCTTTTAGCCAGATAGATACCGTGATTAGCTGGGCAAAAAGCATCAACGCACTTGTGTTTTTAGATATCCAGGTTGGCTTCAGCACAGTACAAACCGAATTGCCTTTATTAGAGAAATACATGAAGATGCCAAACGTTCATTTAGGCATCGACCCGGAATTTTCTATGAAGGAAGGCAGTGTGCCCGGCAAACGCATAGGTACCTTTGATGCCGATGATATTAACTACGTAACCGGCTACCTGGCCAAACTGGCAAAAAAGAATGATCTCCCACCTAAAATATTTGTTGTACACCGCTTTACCAAACGCATGGTAACCAACTATAAGGATATTAAATTACGTCCCGAAGTACAGGTAGTGATGGATATGGATGGTTGGGGTGGCCCGGAACTTAAAAAAAGCACTTACAAATATTTTATTTCAGAAGAGCCTGTACAGTTTACAGGGTTTAAGCTATTCTATAAAAACGATATTAAAAACGTACCTCACAGGATGCTTACACCTAAGGAAGTGTTAAGTCTGAAGCCTGCCCCTATTTATATTCAGTACCAGTAATATAAGCTACCTCTGCCAATAAAACACACTATCAGACTTTCATGTAAATTTCTTAAATTTGTTTATGAGCGTATTGGTAAACACACAAAATGAACAGCAGGAAAAAGTGCTATTAGCATTTTTAGACAGTCTGCATTATAGTTATCAATCAGGAATTGACGATAAAGCAGAGGAAGCAACGGCCGCGTTCATCGATAATTATAACAAAGAAATAGAACAGGCAGACGCCGAAATTGAAGCTGGCAACTACATTAAGCACGATGATGTTGAGCATTTTTTTCAAAAAAGAAGAAAAGCGCTTTAATGGAAATCAAGTGGAATAAATTAGCTGTTAAGCAGTTAGTGGACGCTATTCAATATTTAGAAGAAAACGAGTTTTCAGATTATGCCGAAAGGGTGGAAAAAGATATTATATCCAAAATAAAATCTTTATCCAAAAATTTCGCTTTCTATCAGTTGGATAGACTTAAGAGAAATAACGACGGTAGCTTTTATGCATTTGAGATTGACCATTACAGAATCTCCTTTCGTAAATTACCAAAAGAAATAAGGATTTTGCGGATTCGGCACACAAGCAGGAGGCCATTTACAAGATAACTTATAAAAAGAAAGTCCCCGGTTTCCCGGGGATTTTCTTTTTAACTTATTTTCCTAATGCTTCCTGCTCTTTCAGGGCGGCTATATTATTGCTATTGCTAAAGTTTTCAGTCTGATTAGCAAAATCCTCAAGGATGGCTGCAATAGTATCCAGGTTTTCGGATACGCGCTGGTGCATATCGGGCAGATCTTTTTCAAGGCGTTTATCACCAAGTTCGATATTATCAACTTCTATTTTAGTTAACTTAGCAATAATAGCCTGCTGGCTATTTTTCAAGTCTTCCAGTTCATGGACAATTTTTTCCATCAGTCCAAATTTCTTTAACTTATCCATAATGTGTGGTTTTAAGTATTACTTTACATTTTAACCACACCAATAAAAAATTGTTTCAGATTTGGAATTAACACCTATAACTAATAACTTAGTTTAACTAAATATTTAGTTATGAAAAACCTATTTATAACCCTAATCCTTATCCTATCAGCATCGCAATTATGCGCTCAGCAAACCGCTAATGATTCGCTCCTGCTTGATTATTATCAAAACCAGCGTTTTGCCGACGCAGCAGATTACCTCAAAAAAATATATCCCGAGCCTGTTACCGACATAAAAGTATTGGCTAAACTCGCCTATACTTCCAAAATGGCCTCCCGCCTGCCCGATGCTGAAAACTATTATCAACGTATTTACGCTACTGATACCACCAGCCTAACTAACTTGTATAACATGAGTGAGATCATTAAAAGGCGCGGTAATAATAAAAAAGCGATCGTGTTTGTAAAGAAGATCCTGTTGAAAGATACCACCAACTTTGATGTGTATAAGCAACTGGCAGACCTGTCGCAAAATTTAGGCGATATAGAGGGGAGCATCGTATATCTGCAAAAAGCCAATAAGATCAATCCGCTTAACCCTGATGTGGCGTATGACCTGTCGTCCTTCTTCATCAACCTTAAACTATATGGCAATGCTGAAAATATTATCGACAAAGCACTTGTTGCCGATACTGCCAATTTGCTGCTCCTGAAAGGCAAGGCCCAGGCCTCGTACGCATTAAAAAGATATCCGGTAACTATTGCTATTACTAAAAAACTGATGGATGCAGGTGAGCAGGCCGGCAGTATTGTATCCATGCTGGCCACTTCTTATTTCATGACCGGCAACTATCCGGATTGTATTAAAACTTTCAAAACATTGGAGGACGGCAATACCGGCACCGAAGCTTCATACTATTATACAGCCATGAGCTACAAAGCCCTGCACAATAACTCAAAAGCGATAACTTACCTGGATAAGGCCATTGAAGAGGCCATATCTACGGGGGTGAGCTCTTATTACAGTGAAAAAGGTGATTCGCACGACAGGCTGCACCAGCTTAAAAATGCAGTTCAAGCTTACCAGAAAAGCTTGCTTTATAAACCGGACCCTATTACCTATTATGCCCTTGCAACCCTGTATGATACCGAACTGAAGAATAAGGCAACAGCTATTAAGTACTATAAAAAGTACCTGGCAAGCAAACCAAAAGAGTCACAAAAAACTTATATCGCTTACTCCAAACAGCGCATTAAATCATTAGGGATTTAGCGTTGCATCAAGCGGGCAACGTATTTGCCTATGATATCGAACTCAAGGTTAACCTGGCTGCCAACTTGCACATTGTGCAGGTTGGTATGCTCAAATGTATACGGAATAATAGCTACAGAAAAACTATTGGCATGCGAATTAACCACGGTTAGGCTGATACCATTTACACAGATAGATCCTTTTTCTACGGTTACATTGCCGCTTGCTGCATCATATTCAAAGGTATATTCCCAACTGCCGTCAAGTTCTTTAAATGCGGTACAAACAGCCACCTGGTCAACATGGCCCTGAACAATGTGGCCATCGAGCCGGGCATTCATTTGCATGCAGCGTTCCAGGTTTATTGGGTCGCCAACTTTGAGCTGGGAAAGATTGGTTTTATTTAAGGTTTCCTCAATCGCGGTTACCACGTGCAAACCATCGGCTAAAGCTACCACGGTAAGGCATACACCATTGTGCGCTACCGATTGATCGATTTTAAGCTCGTGCGATATAGCCGATTCTACTGTAATATTAAGGTTGCCTTTTTCCTGCTGCAGATCGGTGATCTTCCCTAAAGTTTCTATAATTCCTGTAAACATATGCTTCCCGGCCCGTTGAACGGGGCTATTTTGATTGGTTCAAAGCTAAAATATTTTGCACTATGGTTTGTCAGCAGTAAATGAAATTATTTGAAACTTGAGAACAGGTCTTTACGCTTATTACGAAGATCTTTGCCACCCTCCAGCACCGATTTCAGGTTGGCCAGATAAAATGTCCAGCCAAGTTGGCATTGCACATAAAGGTTTTTTTCGGGGTCTGCTTCTTCGGGGATGTTTTCCTGCACCAGTTCAACAATAACAACGCCCAGTTTAGCAGTGATAGATACACTCACTATACTGCCGCCTGTAAAAGTAAATTTTATAAAATCGGCGCCGTTGGCTTCCAGCACCTGTCCGTTTTCAGAAATGGTATCATCAAACCCATGCCAATGCCAGGTATAAGTATCCTCTTTTTTTATAAACTCCTGCGGTTCGCGCTGACGGCCTGCTATGGCAAAAAAATCAGCCTTACGCAAAAACCAGGTTTCCAGGCCTTCGGGAGTAGCCCAGGCTTCATACATACTGCGTACGTCCGTATCAACATCAGCAGTTACTTTAAATTTGCTCCATCTGTTGTCTGCCATAATAATTGTATATCGGTTTGGGGCGTTTGTATCAAAAATAACAATTATAATTAAGCCTTTCATTAACTTGCCTTTAAATCTTAAACATGCCAAAGCAAAGCGCAGGGATCTTATTATACCGTAAAGCAGCTCATGGTTTGCAGGTATTTCTTGTACATCCGGGCGGGCCGTTCTTTAAAAACAAAGATGAAGGCTCGTGGTCGGTACCCAAAGGTGAATATCTTCCCGATGAAGATCCCCTGATGGCGGCAAAGCGTGAATTTCAGGAAGAAACCGGGCATGAAATAACCGGGGATTTTATTGCGTTGAACGCTATCAAACAAAAGGGGGGTAAAACGGTACTGGCCTGGGCTGTTGAAGGCTGTATTGATCCGGGAAATATCAAAAGCAATACATTTGAAATAGAATGGCCGCCGCGTTCAGGAAAAAAACAAACTTTTGATGAAATTGATCGTGGCGAATGGTTTGATATGGCTACAGCAAAAATAAAGATCAACCCTGCTCAGGCAGCTTTGATAGATGAACTGGCCGCGATCAACAATTATTAAATCTGCTTCCTGTTCTTGATCCAGTTGCTTGAGTTAGCTACCTCCACCGGAGCTGCAATTGAAACCTTTTTTTTGCTCAAGAGCTGTTCCATTACCATTGCTGCTACTATAGCTTCATCCTCGCGACTTTCGCGCAGCACCTCGGGCGAAAAATATTTTTTTACAAAATGGGTATCAAAATTGCCAGAGGTAAAAGCTTCGTGCTGCATTACAAAACGGCCGAAACCGAGGGTGGTAGTAATACCGGTGATTTGATATTCATCTATAGCCCTTATCATCCGCTCAATAGCTTCAGCACGGGTATCCGCAAAGGTTATCAGCTTGGCTATCATCGGGTCGTAATAAATGGGAATCTCCATGCCTTGCTCAAACCCATCGTCTACCCGCACGCCGGGCCCTTTGGGCGTTATATAAGTTTGCAGCGTACCAATATCTGGCAGGAAATTATTGACCGGATCTTCGGCATAAACACGCAGTTCGATGGCATGACCATGAATCTTCAGATCTTCCTGTTTAAAACTAATAGCCCCGCCCCTTGCAATTTTAATTTGCTCCTTTACCAGGTCAATACCGGTTATCAGTTCCGTAACAGGGTGCTCAACCTGTAAACGGGTATTCATTTCCAGGAAATAAAAATTTAACCCTTCATCCATGATAAACTCAACCGTACCCGCTCCTGTATAATTTACAGACCGGGCTACATCAACCGCACAACGCCCCATCTTTTCCCTGATTTCAGGCGTTAATATTGCCGATGGAGCCTCTTCAACTACTTTTTGATGGCGGCGCTGTACCGAGCAGTCGCGCTCAAACAGGTGCACGATATTACCATGCGTATCGCCAAGTACCTGGATCTCGATGTGTTTGGGTGACGATACATAGCGCTCAATGAAAACAGAGCCGTCGCCAAAGGCTGAGGTAGCTTCAGATACCGCTAACTGCATCTGCTCTTCAAAGTCTGCCGGGCTTTCAACAATGCGCATCCCTTTACCCCCGCCCCCCGCAGCCGCTTTGATCAATATTGGAAAACCTACCTCAATAGCCCGTTTTTTAGCTTCGTTAACATCAGTAATAGCTTCCTCCGTTCCGGGCACCATCGGTATATTATACCTGAGTGCCGCAGCTTTGGCCGCTAACTTGTTACCCATTACTTCCATGGCCTCGGGAGAAGGGCCAATAAGAATAAGTCCCGAATCCTTAACCAGCCTGGCAAAACCGGCATTTTCGCTCAAAAACCCATATCCCGGGTGGATACCTTCGGCCCCGGTTTGCTTACATGCAGCTATGATCTTTTCCCCAACAAGATAGGATTGACTGGATGGAGCTTCCCCGATATTTACAGCCTCATCGGCATAGCGCACGTGCAGGGCATCCCGATCAGCATGTGAGTAAACCGCAACGGTTTTAATACCCATTTCGCGCGCCGAGCGCATAATTCGTAAAGCTATTTCTCCACGGTTGGCAACCAGTATTTTCTGCATAAAACAAATGTAATTGATTTACACAAAAAGATACTATATACCCAATGCTTATAAAACGATTGAAATATTATTTGGGTGCCCACCTGTAGGTTTTACGGGAGCACTTATAACAGATATATTTTTTAAAGGGTAAACCCAACAATAAAAATTTGGCAAGGCTGCTCCGTTTGATACGGCTCAACCGGTTTTTGCAATTCCGGCAAAATAAATCGCTGGAATTTGTTGAGATATTAGCTTGCTCCTGTGGCTTAATCCGAAACTCAGCAGTCATTTATTAATTATGATAATATTAAAGGTTACAATAATTAGTCCCCGGTTTCATAAATCAAACATCGCAAATTTGATCATAGATCAACCAGCAATTCCTAAATAAAACCAACGAATCTTTATCGTGTATAAAGATCGTTACCAAGCATGAATTTTTCATGAATACAGTTTGAAGCTATCTGTCAAAAAGGATAAATATTCAACAGTTAAATACAAAATCCTTAACCTAATTTTTACTTTGCAGGTAAACACAGCTGATAATAACGCTATAAAACAAAAATGCCCCTGGGATTACCAAAGGCATTTTAAT
Source organism: Mucilaginibacter sp. 3215 (assembly GCF_050433785.1). Taxonomy (NCBI): domain Bacteria; kingdom Pseudomonadati; phylum Bacteroidota; class Sphingobacteriia; order Sphingobacteriales; family Sphingobacteriaceae; genus Mucilaginibacter; species Mucilaginibacter sp. 3215. The sequence continues at coordinate 483,606 of NZ_JBNPWO010000001.1, read as the reverse complement.
TATACTAATACACTTGTTAATTATGGCTTAGTTGGCGCAGGGCTGCCCGGAGCAGGACCAGCAGGCGGCGGACCAGGCTGACCACCCGGACCTTTTCCGTCAGGTACCATAACCTCAGGATGAGCTGTACCACGGTGACAGGTATTGCAGTTAACACCACTTTGCATAATCATGCCTAAAGAATCCTTTTTGGCATGAAAATACTTCTGGTTAATTTTGTTCATCATTTTATACATATCGCGCGCCATTGCTTTTTCAGGCTTGGCATCGCTTGCCCAATCCATCTTTTTAGTTTCTTCATTACGGGCATGGCAAAAGTTGCAATGTACACCTAATGAATGCTCCCAATCTTCCATAACCTTGTGCAGGTTCTCGCCCGAAATGTTTTTTGGCAAAACCTTAAGATTTTTAAAACCTTCGTCCTGTGGTTTAATGTTGGTCATTGCGCCAAACACTACTATGGATAGCAGACCGAGTGTAACTAATAATTTTTTGTTAACAGGCATAATTGTCATGTTTAAGTCATCTAAATTAAATCATTGGTTTTAATGTTGCAACATTTTTAAGCAAATGATTGAATTATTCACGGTAACTTCATTATTACAGAAGCATGTTTCGCGATAGTTATCCCGGCCGGACTACGCATTGCTGCCGACATTGTTAAGAAACTAAGTATTTTAGGAATAACTGAAGGTTCCTCCACGAGTTTAAGTTTGCTCACAAAATTGCTTGTCGTTTAAACAACAAGTCGTCGTGTTTTGCCCCTCTGGGGCAAAGGGTGTTCTATAACTTTACGAGCTACAAACCTTTTGCACCTCTGGTGCATCTGTCCTTGGGCAATTAATACATGTTTATTAAATTGTAAAATCCCCCAGAGGGGGAACAGGTTTGTAGAAATTGATTAAAGCAGAGAAAGGGAACATTAAATTACTTCTGCATCACCATTACACCGTTCATGAGCAGGGTGCTGCCGCCATCGGCAACAATGTTATATACTCTTTGTACACCGCCCGCGTGTTCTGATTTTTGCAGGACGGTGAAAGTTTCATATTTGCCGGTTTGCTCGTTCAGGCAAAGTACTTCCTGGCCGGTTGCTACCTCTCCTATTTTAATGTTACCTTGTTTGGTTAACATAGGGTGATTAGGAGTTGCCTGTAACACTTTGCTATTCAGTTTTACCTGCCTGCCTTCGGCCGTGTTTTTTGTTTGGGCCGATACCAGTACCAGTTGCGTTAAAGCATAGTTTTTGGCCTCATGTACGGTAAGCTTTTTTACTTTTACAGCGGCACTTTTTTTAGTTAACGGATCAACCGTTATTACCTCATCGCCACTTTTCACGGCTTTAAGCATCTTTTTATCACCATTAGCCATGGTAACCAGTTCTTCACCCGGGAAACAGATGTCATTGCCATAGGTAGCTGCCTCTTCCTTCAGATCCTTACCCGCGTTAAGTGCCTTATATTGTTGAAAGCTAACTTCCTTTGACAGCACGTACGACAGCTTCAGGATAAAGTTCTGCTCCACTTTGTTGATATTATCAATATCCTGAAAATACTGCTCCCAAACTTTAGCATCGGCAGTAAAATCGGGCACGAGGGCTTTGTAAAGCTTGCCTTTTTCGTTGGTATAAAACACCATGAGGCCTATTTCCTGCATACCTTCTTTGGCAACCAGTTTATACAGGTCGATACGTTTTTTCAAGCCGTCGGCCCCGGTTATAAAATAAGGCTTACGGTTTTCATAACGGTCAAGTACGTAGGTATTTTCAAATTTAACGTAGGTGTCATTATCCAAATTAGCAATCGTGAATGATTGCGCCTTTTTATACTCATCCATAGTAAGCGGACGAGGGTTTACAGTTTGCGCCTGGGCAAAGTAAAGTGATGAACTTAGTAGTATTGTTAATGTTAATTTACGCACTTTGTTTTAGAGATTAGAGGTTGGAGATTAGTGATTAGGGAATGGTCAGAAATTGAAAGTTAGGGTTATTTGTATAAAACTATTGAAACCTAACCTCCAATCTCTAACCTCCAATCACTTAAGATAACTGTTTAAACGCATCGGCAAAGGCTTCCATTTCGTCCATGCGGCCAATACTTACGCGGCACCAGTCTTTGCCGTTAAATTGCCAGTTACGAATACCTACGCCGCGCTTCATCATTTCGCCGACAAATTTTTTGCCGTCCATTTTAAGCGGGAACATCACAAAGTTCGCCGATGAGGGGATGTATTCATATCCTTCTTTTTTAAGCACCGAGTACAGATATTCCTTAGAAGCATTTGTTTTTTCCAGGGTTTCTTTCAGAAATGCTTCTTCGCGATAACCCGCTATGGCGGCGGCGAGTGTAGTTGCGCTAATACTCCAGGCCTGGGTAGTATATTTTTCAAATGTTTTGATGGTATCCGGCTGCGATATAATATACCCGAGCCTTAAGCCGGCAAAGCCATAAAGTTTTGAAAAGGTACGTGCAACTATCACATTATTACCCGATTTGACAGAACTTATCATACTTACAGCCTTCGGATCAGGCAGGTAATCTATATAAGCCTCATCGACAAAAACGGTTGTTTTTTTTGATACCCGCTCGCAAAAGGCCTTTAACTTTTCGGTGTCAACCACGGTAGCGGTTGGGTTGTTGGGATTGCATATATAAACCAAACCGGTATTGTCATCAACCTTTGCTTCCATGGCGTCCAGGTCGAGTTTATAATCGGCGGTCAGGGGCACTTTTACCCACTTTCCCTCAAGCGCCTGTGCCCTGCCCGGCAGGTCATCATATGAAGGGTCGCCGGTGATTACGCTTTTACCACCTTTGGTAAAATGCATGGCAGCCGCAAGTAAAAGCGGGGTTGAACCTGCATCCATCAGTATATTATTTGAGTTTACGCCTTCGTATGCAGCAATTTTCCCATAAATCTGGGACAGCTGCATAAAAGGGTACTGATAACTTTTATCAATAGCATCCTGAATGGCTTTTTTAACCGTAGCCGATGGACCAAACGGATTCTCGTTAGCAAGGAGCCTTGCTTTTAATTCAAAGCCTGCATTGGTAATAGCTTCCTGATCGGTTAGGCCGCGGGTTAATGGCTTAAATACACGGGCCGGCATGGCTGCCAGCTTACCAATTGTTCCTGAAAAAAGGGCCAGTCCCCCGGCCATAAATGCGCTGGATTTAATCCAGTTTCTGCGGTTAATTGTACTTGACATGGTGGTGGTATTTAATGTTTTTTAACGTCGTTTTATTTTTGAGCCGGATATTGGGTACGCTGACCTGTAGCCCTTGCATGTACAGCGGCAACTGTGCTCCTGGCCGATTCAAAAGCACCGGCCATCCAGGCATTCAGGTATGTCAAATGCTCACCTGCAAAATATACCTGCTTATCGGGCTTTAACAGTACCGGGTATTGTGTTTTGCGAGTTTCTGTGGTATAAACCGCCCATCCGCCTAAATTATATTTTGTTTTATGCCAGCTTACCGAAAACGAGCTTTCAAACTCCTTGTCATATTGCGGGTGAATCAGCCTGCCTTTTTCCAGCGCGAACTTCTCCCTTTCGGCATAGCCTAAAGCGCCGATCTTTTGCGCTTTTTCGTTAAAGTTATAATATCCAATCAAGATACCCTTTTTTCCCAAATAATCATAACTCGGGTAAAATATTTGCGTTAAATCATTGTTAGTGTGCGTTATACCACCATAAATATGCTCATCCTCCTCCCAAAACCTGCGTTTAAACTGCAGGCCTATTTTGCCCGTTTGATTATAGCTGATATAATCAATAGCACGGCTAACATCGCCGCTAAAATTATTGCTGATATTGCTTAGCACAGGCAGCGGAATGGTGCAGATACACAGGTCGCCATTTAAGGTATGCTCCCCTGTAGCGTCTTTATAAGTTATCTTAACGCCATCAGGCACATTATTAATAGCGGTAACCTCCGCTCCCATTTTAACTGATTGCGCCACTTTCTTTTCCAATGCTTTAGCTATCTGATCCATACCGCCCACGGCCTGGAACATGGTCATCTGCAGTTCATAGGTATATTCGGCCACATTATAAAAATCAGGATCCATCAAACCTGAATGCAACAGATCGGCCAGTTTATGCGGATCAGCAACTTTGCCGGGCATATTACCTGCACCGGGCGATTCCGCATATCCCCGGCGCGCGGAAGCTTTGTACAGTTTATCGATATCCAATCCGCCTTCGGCCTGCAGGTATTCAATGATCTTTTCGCCATCCTCTTTGGTAAAACTGCTGTCGAGACTACCGTGGTCAATACTTTTGGCCAGCATTTCGGTCATATAACCACGGATGTCGTTATGCACCTCCCGTACCTTTATTTTTTTATTGGATAAAGGACCTTTGCCTTCAGCAAAATAATAAGCGCCTTCATTTACGTTATTATAAACCTGAATAGGTATACCCAGTTCTTTACAGTAATGCAACGTTAGCTCATGATTATGCGGAATGCGCGATGGACCTGCATTAAAATATTGACCTGCATCAAAACGGGCTGTAGCGGTGGGTTTATCAATTTCGGTATTGGTGCTACCATTGCGGATACTGAAACAGCGACCGCCGGTACGCTGCCGGGCCTCCAAAATAGTACATTGATAGCCGAGCTTACCAAGCTCGTAGGCACAGGTCATGCCGGCTAAACCCGCGCCTAAAATAATAATGTGTTTGCCTTTGCCGCTGCCCTCAAGGTTGAAAGCATGTGCGGGTGATGGTTTTAACAGGCCAAGGGCAAGCATGGCGGGATATGCTCCGCCAGCCAGCATGGCACCTTTGCTTAAAAAGTCCCTGCGGGTAATAGTTTTCAATAAGCGCGTATTTATGTTTTACAATCAACTCAGGCCTAAATATAGTTTTTTGTTTGCGTTTATGTTAAGCGCAGATCAACTTTTGTTACAGCTTTTATAAAATTAACAGCGTTGTTTTGATGACCGAGGGATTTATGTTAAGATATGGTTGGTGGTTTTATCTAAACTCGAATTCAGTCTGAACTCGAATTTATAGAATTTAATGAATTAACAGAATACTAAGCAAATCAATCAATTCCAATAATTCGTTTAATTCGAGTTCAGACAAGATTCTGTAAATTCTAAAATCCTGTTAATTCTGATTCAGACAACCTCCTAATCACTGATCTCCAGCCACTACCCCCTCCAACCAAACGTTAAATTCTGTTAAAAAGTTAAAATAAATTTGCATTACTACGAATAGTTCGTAGATTTACGAAATAATCGTAAATACAATGGAAAAACTATCGCAACAAGAGGAAGAAGCAATGCAGGCAGTGTGGCAATCGGGCCCGGGATTTATCAAGGATTTTTTAGATCAGCTGGCCGAACCTAAGCCCCCCTACACCACCCTTGCCTCTACCATAAAAAACCTGGAACGTAAAGGATTTTTGAAAAGCGAAAAATTAGGCAACTCATTCCGCTACCTGCCAATGATACAGGAAGAGGAATATAAAAAGCGCTTTATGAGTGGTTTTGTAAGCGACTATTTTCAAAACTCCTATAAAGACCTGGTGACGTTTTTTGCCAACGAAAAAAAGATCAGCGCTACCGACCTGAAAGAGATCATTAAACTCATTGAAAAACAATAAACCTTACAACCATGCCGGCAACATTTGTTTTTTTACTGAAAGTGAACATAGCCCTGCTATTGTTTTGCGCGGGCTATTACCTGGTGCTAAGGCCCCTTACCTTTTATACACTTAACCGGATCTATTTGCTTACGGCTATTCTGTTTGCAAGCATTTACCCGCAGATCAATTTTTCGGCCTTTGTGCAGCGGCACGAGGAACTGGCCAAACCTATGGAGCAAATAGCCATCAACTGGCAGTCGCCGGCTCAGCTGGTAAGCCAGCCGGTTCAAACTTTTGATTATTGGTACTGGCTAAGCATTATATTCTGGACAGGTGCCGGTTTGCTGTTTATTCGGTTGGCAATGCAGCTTTTATCTCTTTTACGATTGTATAAAAACTCCAAACCTCAATACATAGGCGAACATTTGGTAAGGATAATGGATAAGGATGCAGCCCCATTTTCGTTTTGGCGAAGCATTTACGTAAACCCCGCAAAGCATGAGCCTTCCGATTTAAAATCAATCCTGCTGCATGAACAGGTACACGTAAACCAATGGCATACTGCCGACATTTTGTTAGCTGAGCTCAGCAGTATTTTTTATTGGTTCAACCCGGGCATCTGGCTTATTAAGCGGGCGGTAAGGGAAAACATCGAGTTTATTACCGACAGGAAGATCCTTAAAAACGGAATTGACAGTAAAACGTACCAATACAGTTTGGTTAATGTGAGCTTTAATAATAGCCAGCCCAGCATTGTAAACCATTTCAATATTTCAACTATAAAAAAACGGATAATCATGATGAACGCGAAAAGATCGTCGAAACTTAACCTCACCCGCTACGCTTTTGTAGTGCCGGCCGTTATGGCCCTGTTGCTGGTATTCAGCATTTCAAAAGCTGACTTTGCCAAACCGGTGAGGATCACCCTTGCCGCCGCGGTACAACCACTGGCCAGGATCATTAACATCAATGCAGAGGAAATTCCATCTGCAAAACCGGTAAAAGCAGGTAAACCAATTCACAAAACACCTGCTGCAAAACCAATGGTTACACCCGCGGCCGTGCCTCAACCCTCACTTACACCATTAATAGCTATCGCGCCAATGGCCGTCAAACCGGATACTAATAAAGAGCTAAAGATATCTTTTGCATTCATTAAAAAAGATTCTTTGGTATTTGTGATAAATGGCGTGGTATCTACCAGTAAAACCCTCGATCCGACAAAAATCGAGAACATGTATATACTTACCGGCGATAACGCCCGGAAGTTTGTAAAAATTGATGATGACAAACCTGTTAAAGTTGCTTACATAATTACTAAAGACGCTCCTAATAAGGACGAGCTCGAAAAAGATGTACCCAACATTACTTTTAAAAAGGTTAACACCAACCTAAGCGGCTATACTGTGCTAAATGACAATGACAATATTAACGTAGTAACTGTTGGTCCGGTTAGTAAAAGTGGTGGTAAAACTTACAGCAATGTAAAAACTTACATTTCAAAAAACACTACCAGCTCATCAAGCGGAACTGGCAGTAGCAGCATAACCATAAACGGCGTAAAAGCTAAACCAACGGCCCTTTCATACAGCATAAAATCCGATGATGACGCGATAGTGGCAAATGGAGGCGATGTGGTTGTTACCGGCTACGGCAAAAAAGCAAACGTTAAGGCGTTAAACGTAAACGGAATGAGCATTATGACTAATGGCGATAAAGACCCATTAATTGTAATAGACGGTAAAACCAGTTCCACAGAAGCCTTTAAAAAACTTAATCCCGACAAAATAGAAAGCATTTCGATATTGAAAGGCGATGACAGTACGAAAAAATACGGCGATAAAGCCAAAGACGGTGTAGTAGTGATTACCACCCGTAAAAAGTAAAGTAATTGGTTGATTAAGTTGGATTAGGTGAGTAGTTTTATTTCGATAAGATAAGATCAGTTAATATTTAATAGAAATAACCACTCTCTTAAGCAACTTTAAACATAATCAACCTTCAACTGGCCTCGGCCAGTTTTTCCGTTTCCAGTAGGTTGAGTAAGGCTTTCTCAGCAATATTAAGTTCGGCGGCTTTTACCTCTTCGCGTTCATCAAGCTGGCTGATATACTTAAAAATGGTGCCTTCTTCATAACTTTTAATAACCGATGGGTGCACGTAGTACTTTTTGCACACAGTACGTGTGTTCCCAAGGTTTATAGCAACTTCATCCAAAACGCTCACAATCTTCTTTTTGCATTCGGTTATACTATTAAACTCCCCGGCTTCTTTAAAGGCGTATAGCGCACTCACACTGCCGGCCCAGGTACGGAAATCCTTGGCTGTAAAATCCTCGCCGGTTATTTCGTGCAGGTAATTATTGATATCGCCTGAACCAACACTGCAACGGGTTCCATCCTCATTATAGTATTGAAAAAGCTCTTTTCCCGGGATATCCCTGCATTGCTTTACTAAACGGGCCAGCTTGCGGCTCTGGAGCGATACTTTGTGAAACACCCCTTTTTTGCCTTTAAACTCAAATCGTAAATTAGAACCTTCAACCTTTACATGCCTGTTTTGCAAAGTTGTTAAACCAAATGATCCATACAACTTTTTGTACGACTCATTCCCTACCCTGATACTTGTCAATTCCATTAACCTTACCACAAGTGCCACTACCTTTTCATGACCAAGATCACGTCTTGCCAGATCTTTATCTACCTGCTCACGAATTGCCGGTAAGTGCGCGGCGAAAGACTGCATGCGATGATATTTGGATTGATTGCGGATCTGGTTCCAATAGGTGTGGTAACGGTATTGTTTGCGCCCAGCGGCATCTGTACCGGTAAATTGCAGGTGACCGTTTTCATAAGGCGAGATCCAAACGTTGGTATAAGCCGGGGGGATCACCAGCTTGTTAAACCTTGCTATCAGCTCCTTGTCCTTTATAAGGTTACCATCCGCATCATAATAACTCCAGCCCTTTCCCGATTTTTTGCGGGTATATCCCGGCGATGAGTCAGAAACATAACGCAGGCCAACTGCTTTTGCGGTGATCTTGGGATCGCGGCCAATTTTTTCGAGCTTTTTAAGGAGACGGTTCATGTTGAGATAACATGTCAAGGCAAGATTAAGTTTTAATTAGGGATTTATCTTATGGAGATATTTCTGCAAGCTCAAGCGTGCTAACACCGGCCACAAGCTGAATTATTGCAAATCTTTCGCGTAACCCCAACATCTTATTAAACAATTGACAATCAATAATTTATTTTAATAATTTTCAAATTATGTTAACCCTGTTAACCCCCTCCTGCTGCCTGTGTTATCATGCTATCGCATAATTTGATAAATTCTGTTTCATTGGAAAAGGTAAGCAGCCTGCTGGTGCGGTGATAATACCATAAGTGTTCGGAAGAAATAACAGAGCGTGGGATTGTGCGACTCCCTCCTTTGGGAGGGTGCAGGGAGGTGTTTCATTGACGTACTTATTCGTTTGAAATAGCGGATAAACCCCTCCCTGCCACCGCACATTTCCAACACACCCCTCCCAAGGGGGGAATTTGAAATCTTCCGAACACTCATAGTGATAACACCGACCACGCGCAAAAATTAAAAAGGGATGCCGCCGGGCATCCCTTTTTAATTCAATAAACTCATGTCATTGCTGTAAGGTACGAAGCAATTGCATGCTGTACATGGCGGCTCTGCTTCCGTGCGATTGCCGCGCTACGCTCGCAATGACGTAGCAAGATGATCTACTTCCAAGAGGATCTACTTCAACACCGAGACCGCTTTGTTAGCTTCCCCAACGCCCCAAACAGTACCGGGCTTATCGCCCATGGTAATCACCAGTTCACCGCCTTGCATCACATCAGTGTGCTTGATATAAGTTTTGGTGTAATTAGCTCCATTAAGCGTCATGGCCTGGATATACTTATTTTTAGGACCATTATTTTTAACTACTACATGGAATTTCTTGTTTCCCTGCAATTGCAGTGTAGCCTCGTTAACCACCGGGCTGCCAAATACGTACAGGCCGTTAGCCGGGTTAACCGGATAAAAACCAACTGCGGATAACACGTACCAGGCCGACATCTGGCCAACATCTTCGTTACCGATAATACCATCTGGTTTATCTGTATAAAAATCATCAAGGATGAACCTTACCTTTTCGGCTGTCTTCCATGGCTTGCCTGAGTAAGCATAATAGTAGCTCATCGGGTGGCTTGGCTCGTTACCGTGGGCATACTGACCTATCAAACCAGATACATCCGGCGATTTAAATTTGCCCATATCGCCTTGCGCAATAAACAATGAGTCGAGTTTGGTATTGAATTTATCGACACCACCAAGCATATCAATCAAACCTTCTACATCCTGCGGAACAAGGAAGGTGTATTGCCAGCCGTTACCTTCAGTAAAGTCGCCGGTTTCATGGATGGAGATAAACGGGCTGTAAGGAGTGCGCCATGCATCCTGTGACAAACGGCCACGCATAAAACCTGCTTTGGCATCGTAATAGTTTTTATAGTAGGCGCCGCGTTTGCTGAAATAGGCATAGTCTTCAGTTTTGCCCAGCTTTTTAGCTACCTGTGCCAGGCTCCAGTCGTCAATAGCATATTCAAGACCCATCGAAACAGATTCGCGGCTGCTATCGGCCGGGATATAACCATATTTTTTAACGTATTTGATACCACGGTCATCACCCATGGAGGTGGTTTTCATGGCTTCATAAGCTAAATTGGCATCAAAGCCTTTGTAACCTTTTAACAAAGCATCGGCAACAACAGGTACTGCGCTGTAGCCCACCATACAATTGGTTTCGTTAGCCATTAAATGCCACACCGGCAAGCTGCCCTGTTGCTGATAAATGGCCAGCATAGAGTTGATCATATCATTCACATGTTCCGGGTGGATAATGGTTGACAGCGGGTTATTTGAACGGTAAGTATCCCATAATGAAAACGTAGTTACATTATTAAAGCCCTCGTTTTTGTGCACCTTTTTATCGGTTCCCCAGTATTCGCCGTTCACATCGTTAAAGATAGACGGCGCTATCATGGTGTGATAAAAAGCTGTATAAAACTTCTTCATTTGCGATAATGAATCAGCTTTGATCACAATTTTTTGAAACTGCTTATTCCAGGCTGCATCGGCATCTGTAACTACTTTATTGAAATCCCAGCCCGGTATTTCGGCTTTAATGTTTAGCATAGCATTCTCTGCACTTACCGGTGAGATGCCCACCTTGGCATAAACAACTTCGCCTTTGGCAGTAGCAAAGCTGATAACACCTTTCACTTTTACCCCTTTAAGCTCGGTACCTTTTACGTTAGCTGTACTATCATAAACAGCGAAAGTTTTAATAGGCTTTGAAAACACAGCGGTAAAGTAAATACGCTGATCATTTGCCCAGCCTTTTGAAAAACGGTAACCGCAAATGGTGTTTTTATCAACCTGTTTAATATAGGTTTCCATTGGCCTGTCCCAGCCTATACCTTCCTGCAGATCGATGAGGATGTGCGCATCTTTTGTTGCCGGGAAAGTGTACTTATGCATCCCAACGCGGGTACTGGCAGTAAGCTCAACACCGATATCGTATTTTTTAAGTTTTACCTTGTAATAACCTGGTTTTACGACCTCATCCTTGTGGCTGAACAACGACACATAACCACTTTTTAAATTCTTGTTGCTGCCTTTGTATACGTTAATAGCGCCGGTTGTCGGCATGAAGGATATATCGCCTAAATCACCAATGCCCGTACCGCTCAGGTGGGTATGCTGGAAGCCGATGATGGTAGAATCAGAAATGTGATAGCCCGAACACCAGTCCCAGCCCTCAGAAATATTGGTTGGGCCTAACTGTACCGCACCAAAGGGGACACTTGCCCCCACAAAAACGTGACCGTGGAAACCGGTGCCGATGTACGGATCGACATATTGCGTTAAACCGCCGGCCTTTTTCATTGGCTGCGATTGATGCCTTTGTGCCTGGGAGCTTAAATTAACCAGGGCCAGTAAACCGGCCAAAACGAATTGCTTTTTCATTCTTTATTTAAATGATGGTATTGAGGCTTATTTTGTTGCCAATTAAACCTCAATACTTAATAGATTATTAATAAACGCTTAATTCGGCTACGGCAATACCATTGCCTGCAATTACATGCGCGGCTTCAAATTTTAAATAACGTGCGCTAACCTCCTGCTTTAATACTACAGGCTGCTCAATTGGATTCGATTTGATATTTGAGAACTCGCCCGATGCCACCTTTTCCCAGGTTTTGCCATCGTTGCTGATATAAAACACATAGCTATCAACAATGCCCTCGGCTTGCTTATCCTGCCTTGGCAAATAGCCGAATGCTTTTATTTTCTGCTCTTTTCCTAAATCAACGCTGATCTGCTGCGGGAATTGCGCGCTTTCTTTTTTTAGTGTGCTGTAAAGACTACCGGTATTTTCATCAAAGGCATTTTCGGCCTTGTTCCATTGGTCATTAGCCGCAGTGGCATCCAGTACTTTCCAATCGGTTTTAGCAAAGCCGAATTCCGCGTAAGTACTTTCGCTTTGGTGCTCCTTACCTTCAAAGCTGCGGGCTTTGACTACTCCGCCTTCATTAAGCGTAAACGGTTTACTGTAAACCGGCGAATTTAGCGTTGGCTCGTGCCCGTCAAGCGTATAGCGGATAGCGCTTACCGGCGCTTCGGTAGTAATGCTTATCTCGCCTTTTTTATTGCGGGATATCTTTGGCGCAGTTAAATGTACCGGCTCTTTATAAATCCCGAAATCACTCAAGGTAATAGCCACCGGCGAAGCAGTAATCTTCAGCCTTAACTTGCTTGCAGTTATATTTTGCGTTAAACGGATCAGCCTGTTACCGCCAATGCTGGTAGCTTCACCTATTTGTTCCCACTTGCCATTTAAGTAAGCATCTACAGCAACAGCTTCAATACGCTGCCCAAGCTTAATATTTTCGCGCAGGCGGATCACGTTAAATGTTTTTGGCGAATGCAGATCGATAGTTAATTCAGGAGTAGTCACCTTATCGTCAGTTGCCCAATAGCTGTAACGGTTGTCATCTACTAAAAACTGCGGACCGAACTTGGCTTTGTTACCGCCACGCACATTACTTGCCGTTAACGTTGCGCCTTTTGCCAAATTAACCGCGAAGGTTTGTTTAAGAAGGTTACCGAACTCGGTTAATGATTTTACGTCGATCTCATTAATAATACCACGCTGGTCGGGAGATAAGCCCAAATCAAGCGCTGCACCACGGCCTACGCTTTTGTAATACAGATCAAGCAAGGTATAAGGCGATTTTACACCTTCATCCTGTGTTTTATGATAAAACCATCCCGGGCGTAACGACACGTCGCATTCGGCAGGCATCCAGTACTTACCGTTACGGGTACCTTCGTTGCCTTCATAATCTTTCACATAACCATTGGCAGGTGCTTTGCCCTCATCAGGAGCATGTGGCGTATAGGTTGCCCAGCAGGTTTCGCCTGCATGGCCTTCCTCGTTGCCAACCCAGCGCACATCCGGACCAACATCGCCAAATAAAACAGCATTCGGTTGAAGTTTACGTGTAATGGCCCAGGTAGTATCCCAGCCATAATAAGTTGAACGATCTATTTTTCTTACTTCGCGCTTGCCACCATAATAGCCATCGCCGCCGTTAGCACCATCATGCCATGAAATAAACAACGGACCGTAATTGGTATACAACTCTTTCAATTGCGCACGATATGTCTTCACATATTCTGCAGTACCGTAGTTAGGATTGTTTCTGTCCCACGGCGAGCAGTATACCCCCAGTTTCATGCCCAGCTTATCGCAGGCTTCGCGGTATTCTTTCAACATATCCCCCTTGCCATTTTTATAGGGGCTTTTAGTGATATTATGCTCCGTAGTTTTAGTTGGCCAAATGCAAAAACCATCGTGGTGTTTTGCAACCACAACTACGCCCTTAAAGCCTCCTGCTTTTGCGGCGGCTACAATTTGCAAAGCACTAAACTGTGACGGATTAAAAATCTTCGGATCTTCATCGCCAAAGCCCCACTCCTTGTTGGTGTAGGTATCCACCCCATAGTGGATAATGCAATACATACCTGTTTCCTGCCAATTAAGCTGTCCTTGAGTAGGTAACACACCATAAGGTTTGGGTGCCGTTTGACTAAAACCATTTAAGCCGGCGGTCAATAACAATAAGGCAATGCCTGTAAACTTCTTCATAATTGGTTATTAGATAATTAGTTTTTAAGCCATGATGACGGCACATCCTGCGGGGCCGAGCCATTAACACTATATTTTAGCAACAGTTTAAAGCCGCCGCCACCTTCAATAAAATCAAGCTTAAACGGATGCGCACCGATTTTTAGCGCGACTTGTCCGCTGCGTTCCTGAGCCGAGTGATTACCATCGTTATCCACAACAGTTTTATCGCCAATGTACAGTACACCGCCATCATCGCAGGTTAAATAAAAGCTGTAAATACCGTCAGTTGGCACATCAATGTAACCTTTGTAGGTGATACCAAACGATGGTGCTTTAACTGTAGCAGGCACTTCTATCTTATCGGTAGTGAAAGTGCTGTCAACTTTCGCATCTTGCATTAAGGCAGTCTTTTTGAAAAAAGCCTTGTAATAAGTAGCTGTAAGTCCGGGTTTTGGCGGGGCGATTTTTACCGGGCCAAGCATTTGCTGTTGTGTGTAGTTCAGGTTATAAACGTCACCACGGGTACCGGTTGGTGTAAAAGCGGCAATCCTTACCAATTGTGATTTAGAGATAGTTAATGGCGATGGCAACACCGGCGATTTGGCATCAGGCAGCGTGCCATCCGTAGTGTAACGAATAGTCAGGCCCGGCAATGGAGACACGATGCTCAACTTACCTTCGTCTGTGAAAACATATTGATTAAGCAAATTTGGAAGATCAGGCAAACGATAGTTAACCTTCATGGCGTCCATACGTTTGTATTGCTCTGTTAAACGCTGCAAGTATGAATCGTATTCACTTTCCTTATGCGTCCACAGCATTTCAGACAATGCGGTCATGCGCGGCATATACATATAATCCGCGCGTTTTTCAGACGGGATCATTTCTGACCAGAGATTAGCCTGTGCGCCAATGATTGATTTTGCTTCTTCGGCATTCAGCACTTTTGGTACCGGGTTAAAGTGATATACCTTGCTAACAGAATACTGATCTGGCTGGTTATCAAAATAAAGCGGTTCGCCGGGCGTCATGATCACAGTATTGCCATTCTTCACAGCTTTAACCGGTGCATCAGGAACCCATGTGCGCCAGTACATAATAATAGCTGTTGGGCTAATGCCTCCTTCAATTACCTCGTCCCAACCAATCAGTTTGCGGCCTTTCGAGTTGAAGAATTTCTCCATGCGGTTGATGAAGTAGCTATGCAATCCGGCCAGATCTTTGATACCTTCTTTGGCCATTAAAGCTTTACAGGCATCTGATTTGCCCCAGTTTGTGCGGTCAACCTCATCACCGCCGATGTGAATGTATTTTGAAGGGAAGATCTGCATGATCTCGGTAAATACATTCTCGGCAAATTCAAAAGTACTTTCGTTACATGGACAAATGGGTTTGGTGAACAATTCGCCCCATTTATTTTCGCCATCGCAGGTTAAAAAAGGATATGAATTAATGGCAGCCATCATATGTCCCGGCATATCTATTTCCGGAACAATATCGATATGTCTTGCTGCTGCGTAAGCTACCACGCCTTTCATTTCATCCTGGGTATAAAAACCGCCGTATAATGTTTTACCATTTTTTTGGATGATGTGCTCTTTATCGATCACAAAATCAGGATTATCCTTAGCCTTTTTCATACAGGCCGAATCCTGGTTATTGAATGTACGCCATGCACCGGCTTCAGTAAGCAGCGGGTATTTTTTTATTTCGATGCGCCAGCCCTGATCATCGGTTAAGTGCAGGTGCAGCTTATTCATTTTGTACAAAGCCATCCGGTCGATAAACTTTTTCAGATAGCTCACTGAGAAAAAATGCCTCGATACATCCAAATGCATACCGCGCCATCCGTAAACCGGTGCATCTTCAATAGCTACAACCGGTAAAGACAATTGCTTTTGCACAACACCGGCTTCAATACCAACAGGCAATAACTGATGAATAGTTTCTACCGCGTGAAACACACCGGCCGGGTCTTTTGCACGGATAACAACCTGCTCCTTAGTAACGCTCATACGATACGCTTCAGGAGCAGTTATACTTGCGTCATAAACCAGGTTAATAGCGTGAACTTTCTTTACCTTGCTTATTTCAATAAGCTTACCTAAACCTTTACGCAACATATCTTTCAAGGCATAAGCCTCGGTATTAAAAGCATTGGAAGTTACTATGCCGGTTTTTGATGTTATAGTAAATGAACCTTCACCAGCTGTTAATTGAGCCGGGTAAGGGATCAACGGAAATTTTGCCGCTGTTTCCTGAGCACTAACAGCACCTGTACAGATAAAGGCCAATGCCGCTGCTGACAAATATTTTGAAATAGTATTCATTGTCTGTGTTTATTATTTGTCGATAGATATGGTTCTTTCAGTTACGTTCCAGCCGCCGATGCTTACTGCAAGGTTTTTATCTGCACCTGGATTATGGTCGATAACAACTTTTTTAGTTTGGCCCGGCAGCACCGTTACATAGTTATCGCTGTAAAAGGCCGGTAGAATGCGTTGTTTCGTATCAGCATTAACTAAAGACAGGCGGTTGAAAAATGCAAGCGCGCCATTACCTTCGTTGGTCAGCGTTACCTCAACCTTGCCGTTCTTTAAATATTTAGCTGTTGCACCTAAATTACCTTTAGGCATTTTTTGTAAGCCCGAGAAATCTCCGTTAGCATCAGGTAACCAGTAAATATTCTCGCTAATTACTTCTTTATCTGATTTAAGCAATTGCAGGCAAAGGAAAACACCATTGTCTTTTGCTTCTTTCTCAATCTCTCTTTTCAGTGATAAATAGCGTTTGGTAGTAGTCGGTGTTACATCGGCAAAAACCTTTGTTAATACTTTCTCCTTACCATCCATATCATAGGTTTTGGCTACCAGCAGCATATTGCTATGCGTTTTAAAAGTATTATTGGCTACCATCACCATACCATCCGTTTGGTTATACATGATGTGTAAAGGTTCACTACCGTTATGCAAGCCATAAAGACAAGCATTAGGATCAAGGTAATAATCATACATCTGGCCGCGCATGGCTGTCCATGGGTTTTGGGTTTTCCAGATGATGGTACCTGTATACCAATCCCACATGTGCGAGCTAAAGCCTTCCATTAATGCACGATACTGATCATAGTTTACCAGCTGGGCTTTGGTTGCGAAGTCTTCAACGTTTTTAGCTTTTCCGTATTTATCAATAAAACCATCGTAGCCAATATACTTGTGATACTCCCAAACCGGATCAGTTTTGGTTTTGCCGGTTGAGGCATCAAACTCGGGCACCACCATGTTTTCGGCAGGAATAAAGCGTTTTAATGATTCATAATCGCTTACTCCAACCGAACCAACTTCGGAATTGAAAGGATAGGTTCTATAATCCCAGAAAGTTGAGAGGCTTTGAACCCCGTAAGGACCATCGCCATTGCCGCCCTGTACATTACGCGACATTTCTTCGGAGTTTGAATACGGGATAAACCAACGGGTATTATCGAGCTTAGGCATAATGGTATCACGCAGGGCCGCAAAAATATCTTCGGGCGGAGTGATCTCATTACCACCACACCAGATAGCAAGCGATGGGAAGTTACGCACCAGTTTAACCTGATCGGCAACCGATTTTAAATACAGGTCATGATCATCAGGGTATTTGCGGCGGGTCCATTGGTCATCAGCCTTCATCGGATCTATCCAGCGACCATTGCAATCGCCCGATCCCCACATATCCTGAAAAACCAGCATACCGTATTTATCGCAAGCCTCATAAAACTCCGGGCGTTCAATCAGCGCACCACCCCAAACACGGATCAGGTTCAGGTTCATATCACGGTGAAAACGAACTTCGGCATCATAACGGGCATCGCTGAAACGTAACATCTGATCAGAGATGATCCAGTTACCGCCTTTAATAAATACCTTTTGGCCGTTCACATTAACCTGGCGACTTTCGGTTTTATTGTTCCACTCGGTAGTGATCTGGCGTACGCCAACTTCAATGCGTTTTTGGTCGGATACCTTGCCACCTGCTACAAACTGCAAATTAAGCTTATACAAATTTTGCGGACCATAGCCATTAGGCCACCAAAGCTTAGGGTTTTTAAGGCTGTAATCCGCCAGTTTAACTTCCTGTTTTGAATTGGCTTTCAGGGTAACCGGATGTGACACCAGCTTGCCATCTAAATTATATTGTAAAGTACCACTTACTGCAGTACCTGTAGTATTTTCAACTTCGGCAGACACCTGTACAATAGCCGGCTGCTGCGCACCTTCCGGCTGACGAACACCCGGAACAAGGGTAACTACATGGGGATCTTTAATAACTACCGCGCCGGTATGCTCAATAGTTACCTTATCCCAAATGCCTGTGTTACGGTCACGAATAGGCTGGATCCAATCCCAGCCTGCGGTATATTGAATACCTACGCCACGTGCAATAGTGCCATCGCCACCCTGGCCCCCATTGGGGTTACCAACCACATCCGGAGGATAGACAACCACCGCTAAACGGTTATTACCATTTTTACTCAGCCATTTCGTAATGTTATAGCTCTGGCGCAAAAACATACCTTTATGTAGTTTGCTGTTAAGCTTATGCCCGTTAAGAAAAACATCGCAACTGTAATTTACACCCCTGAGGTTAAGGTAAGTTTGATTGCTGCCGGTTGGCGCGGCCTCTTTAAAATCTTTGGCGAACCAGTAAGTATAATAATCGCGGCCTACCTTATAGATATCAGGGATCTTCTCATTATTCATCCCGTAAAATGGATCAGGTACCTGTTTGTTGGCTACCTGGGTTGTAAGCACCGTTCCAGGCACAACTGCAGGATTCCATGCAGCCAGATCATAATTGGCTTGAGATATAATAGTGCCATTATCTTTAACACTATTCATTGACGTACATTTCCAGCCGCTATTAAGCTCGTAGCTGGTTTGCGCCCCTGCGTTTTGATAAACGCCAGAAGCAAGGACGGATAACACTAATGAAAATTTAAACAATGCAGATCTGCCTGCCGAACGGGTTGTTGTCATTTATTTGGGTTGGATGGATGATCAAAATTAAAAACTGCAAAATCATTTTAGCTGTAAAAACTTGGCTATATAATATGGGATTTTGTCGGTATAATTGTCATTTAGACGAGTATACAAGGCGTATGTGGTAGTAATCAGGAGAAATCTTGTACACCCTGTAAATTTGCCCGTCGCTTGTACAAGATTTCTCCTCGCCTTTCTTAGCCCTACCCTATTCGTCGAAATGACATTGTGGTTATTTGGTTGTTATGAAATATTAATAAACTATTTTAAAACCGGCCGCTTCATTAAGCCCGCTCGCTTGTTGTAATTTTGCCGGAATACTGATATCAATACCATCAGTCACCCGTTTCCATTTAAGGCTTTGAGTGCTGCCAAGCAAGGTCACTTTCTTTACCCTTTTTATATCCTTTAATTTTATAGATACTGTAGCAGGTAAAACCACCTTTTCCTGATCACTCAAAGCGAAGGCATAAATAGTGTTGCTGTTTTTAGCTTTCGTATAGTATATATTACCTGTTGAATATGGTGCAACCGACTGGCTGGCATAAATACCTTCACCGTTGATTTTCATCCAATTGCTAATACCTTGCAGGCGTTCATAGGCAACCGGATCCCAATCACCATCAGGGCCGGGGCCAATATTCATGAGCAGGTTACCACCGCGCGATACGATCTTCACCAACAACTGAACTATTTGCTGTACCGATTTATAATGATCGCCGGGAACATAGCTCCATGAATTACCCATGGTTATGCAGCTCTCCCAGGGATGATCAAGCGGTACTTCGGGTACTTCCTGTTCGGGAGTAGTGTAGTTTTCATATTTGCCTGCAACGGTACGATCAACCACAATCAAGCCTGGTTGCTTTTGCCTGCCCATAGCGGCTATTCTTGGCATGTCAATATCCTGGTCAAACTTAATTCCTCGCTGCCATTCTATGGTAGTATCAACACTGCTTTTCGGGCGTACCCATCCCCCATCAAGCCATAAAATATCAACCTTGCCATAATCGCTCATGAGCTCGCTGATCTGGTTATAGGTAAAATCTTTAAACTTTTGCCAGCGTTCAGGATATTTTTTCGGATCGTAATTTACGTTACGATCTTTAGGCGGGAAGTATGGCCACCAGTAATTTTCGGTGTGCCAGTCGGGCTTTGAAAAGTAAGCGCCAATCATAAAGTTATCTTTACGGAAAGCGTTGAAGATCTCCTTAGTTACATTGCTCCTTGGATTGCTTGAAAAAGGTGTTTTGCTGCTGGTGATCTTATAATCGGTTTCTTTGGTATCAAACATGCAAAAGCCATCGTGGTGCTTGGTAGTGAAAATCACATATTTCATTCCGGCATCTTTGGCCGCCTTTACCCATTTTTCGGGATTGAATTTGGTTGGGTTAAAAGTTGTTTGGAGATTTTCGTATGCCGCCTTATAACCATTATAGGTAGCGCCGTACGGACCGCGGCGTTGTGTCCAGCCTTCATCCTCGGGGCAAATACTCCAGCTTTCAACTACACCCCACTGGCTGTACGTACCCCAATGCATAAATAAACCGAACTTGAGATCCTGCCAGTTTGCAATTTTTTGCTCAACTGCAGGGTCGCCGGCAGGAACATATTGTTTTGACATATTGTGCTGTTGTCCAAACACTTCAAAGCCACCCAAAACCAAAAGAAATACTGTAAATAATCGTTTCATCAAGCTATTATTTTATTAATTACTGACAATTTTATATGGTGTATTGCTTACACACTTTTTAAAATTTTTTAAAAAACATCGCAACTTACATCATAAAATTTTATTTTTTGGTATTAATATGTTATTATTGTTACACCATTATTAAGTTTTAAATTTAGTTGATTAATTAAAAATCCTTCGGTTTGAGAGACAGAAAAGTTGATACGCTGAAATTATGGAAACTCATTTGTAATAATGATGATGAGAATGCTTTTGAGCTGTTTTTCCATATCCTTAACAACTCGCTCATTAAATTTTGTGTGTTATACGTACATCAACGGGAAATTGCCGAAGAGATAGTGTCAGATGTGTTTGTAAAGTGTTGGCTTAACCGTAAAAACCTCATCGAAATTCAAAACCCCGAAACCTACCTGTTTGTAGCGGTAAAAAACCAGTCGCTAAACCACATCAAAAAATACTCAACCATTCATCTTGTACAAATTGAAGAAACCAATTCGGTAGAATTTGTAAATACCTATAATCCCCAAAAAGAAATTGAAAACAAAGAGCTTATTTTTAGGATGGACCAGGCCATAGCCGGTTTACCGCAACAATGCCGCATTGTTTTCAGGCTGATAAAAGAGGATGGTATGAAGTATAAGGAAGTGGCCGAAATTCTTAATATTTCGCCCCGTACAGTACAAACGCAACTTTTCAGAGCGATCAAGAAGCTTAGTGTCGTTTTGACACAATATAACAAGCACCACGAAGCTGTATTAAAACCAATACAATCAACATTTTAGGAAGCACAATTGTAATTTTCAATTATTTTTTTTAACCTTGTAAGTAATTAACCTAAATAAGTTGTCCTATCATAAATAAGGATGCAATTATACGATGGGCAATGATAAATTTATAGAGCTGGTGGGCAAAAAACTGTCGAATGAAATCAGCTCTGATGAAAATAATGAATTTCAGCGTTGCTTAGCTAATGATGCTTCCCTTCGTGAACAATACGAAGCCCTTTCTGCTTACTGGAAACATAGCGATGCCCAATATGCCGACAATGCCCTCGCCTTTCAAAAAATAAAGTCAAAAATTAAAGCACAGGAAGTTATTGAACCTGCAACGGCCATTAACCCCGTTAAAAAGGGCACGATGCATTATCTTTGGCGTGCTGCGGCCGCTGTTGTTCTAATAGCAGGTTGCGCGTACCTTTTTTATTCAAAAACAGTTACTTTGGGCCACGGAATTGCAAGCGCAACATCCGGCGCCTGGCAAAATAAAAACACTTCTGCCCGCGATAAATCAACCATTGTATTAACCGACGGTACGCGTATCACCCTTAATTCGCAAAGTTCGTTAAGATATCCAACAAACTTCACAGGCAAAACCCGCGAAGTTTATTTAAGCGGCGAAGCCTTTTTTGATGTACATAAAGATCATGAACATCCGTTCATTATCCATACCGAAAAAATGAACATTAAGGTGCTGGGTACCGCTTTTAACGTTAAATCATACCCCGATGATCCGTCAAGTGAAACAACCCTGATCAGGGGCGCCATTGAAGTTACCCTTGACGACCGGCCATCGGACAGGATTATTTTAAAACCAAGCGAAAAACTGATTGTTAAAAAGGGCTCGTTTACTACTGTACGTAAAAACCAGGCTAAGCTTTCACCAGCTACCGACAGCAGTGCCGGTACGCAATATGTCTTAACCAGCTTTACCCGTCTTCACCAGGACGACAGTGCCATTTTAGAGACTTCGTGGACACAGAATAAACTCATTTTCAGGGATGAAAGCTTTGCCGACCTCGCCATGCGCATGGAACGCTGGTATGGTGTTGAGATCAAATTTAAAAATGATGAAATGAAAAAGTACCGTTTCAGCGGCACTTATGAAAAAGAATCCATTACTCAGGCTCTTGACGCATTACGCATTACCGAAGATTTTCATTATAAAATTAAAAATGCCGCTATTTATATCTATTAACTGATAATTCTACAGTTAGTTATCAGTACATTTGTTCCCATCAGTTGGCTTGGCTGTGGCTTTACAATATTCGTAATTGTTACCTACCAATTCGGTCATTTTACACTATTACCTGTGCTAATTATAAAATTTATGTAAATTTAGGCATCCCCAATGGATGTCGGCGACAGGTTTAGGTTATCAGTATAAATGAAAATACGGTTTACGTTAATATTATTCTTCAATTTACTGGCTATATTAACTGTATATTCACAAACCCGCGTCACTATCAATTTAAAATCGGCCGATTTTAAAAAGGTGATCTCAGCAATCGAACATCAAAGCATTTATCATTTTGTTTATAGTGAAAGAAAAATCCCTGCTTTAAACAAAGTTGACATAGATTCTGATAATGAAGATGTTAAAAGTATTTTAGATAAAATTTTGGCCAATTCGGGCTTCGCTTATACCGAGCTTGCCAATCACCTGATAGTAATTGCCCCGATTGATGAAATAGTTAATGTAGTTAAAGTAACGGGCGTTGTTGTTGATGAGAATGGCGCGCCGCTTGCAGGCGCTACAGTTAGGGTAAGAGGTTCAACCATGGGCTCACTCACCGACGCGAAGGGGGCGTTTTTGCTTGAAGTACCCTCCGGGTCAACATTGATAGTGAGTTTCGTAGGCTACGTTACAAAAGAGGTAAAACTTATTGGCGCTGTACCGGTAACTATTTCGCTTACGGTAAGTAACGTGCTAAACGAAGTGGTTGTAACGGCACTTGGCATTAACAAGGAACAAAAAAAGGTGGGTTATTCAGTAACTACTATTAGTGGTGAGGTGCTTGATAAAGCCAAGGAATCAAATGTAGCATACTCGTTGGAGGGGCGCGTAGCAGGTTTAAGTATCAATGGCATAAACGGCGGACCAGGATCTTCTGCGCGTATTTTACTAAGAGGCGTTACAAGTTTTGGTGCAAGCGCGCCACTCTTTATTATTAATGGTGTGCCCATGGATAATACCCAAAGGGGATCGGCCAATGAATGGGGCGGGGCCGACTTTGGCGATGGCATCAGCAATATAAATCCCGACGATGTTGAAAATATGACCGTACTAAAGGGCCAGGCGGCATCGGCACTTTACGGAGCACGCGCGGCCAATGGCGTAATTTTAATAACTACCAAAACAGGAAAAAAAAACACTCCATTTGGTGTTGAATTTAATACCAATTACCAAACTGATAAAGCAATTAATACCTTTGATTATCAAACACAATACGGCCAGGGTTTGTATGGGATAAGGCCGACTACCGTAACCAATGCAATATCCTCAGGCAACTATGGCTGGGGTGAAAAACTGGATGGTAAACCCACAATTCAGTTTGATGGCGAATATTACCCCTACTCCGCCGTAAAAAATAATATCAGTAAGTTTTACCGGCAAGGTTATACTTTTACCAACACTGCTGCATTTAGCGGCGGTAACGACAATGGTAATTTCCGGTTGTCGTTATCAAACCTTAGCAACGGCTCAATAGTGCGTAACAGTGATCTCAATCGCAAAACGTTCAACTTATCGGCAAGTCAAAATGTTACCAAAAAACTGAATATTAATGTTGTAGCTAATTTTATCAACGAAACTTCTAATTTAAAACCCAACCTGAGCGATGGGCCTTTTAATGTAAATAACATTCAATACCTGGCAGCCAACGAAGATCAGGCTATCCTTGCGCCGGGTTATGCCCCAGATGGCAGTGAAATAAGATGGAATAGCGACACCTTTACTACAAACCCTTATTTTACCGTTAATCGGTTTATTAATGATGTAAACCGTAACCGCTTAATAGCCGCATTATCGGGTAAATACAATTTCAATAATTGGATGTATGCACAGTTGAGGTTAGGTAACGACATCCTTTACGATAAACGAAAAACGGTTACCCCAACCGGAACCGCTTATTACGCCGGCGGAATGGGAGGACTTGATGAACAGTCAAACACGCGACGATCTGAACTAAACAGTGACCTGCTAATAGGTGCCAAACATGACATTATTGCTAAAGTGCTGAGTTTTGACATATCTGCAGGGACTAACCTACGTAAAAACACATACGAATACACGAAGCTTTTTGGAGGCCCATTCATTATACCATATTTTTATAGCTATAATAATTTGAACATCAAAAACAGCAATTACAACTATAATAGTACCGAAACGCATTCAAGCTATTATGCTGTTGATTTTTCATTAAGAGACTATTTAACAATAACTACTACCGGCCGCTACGATACCTACTCCACGTTGCCAAGTGATAACCGGAGTATCTTTACGCCTTCGGTATCGGCAAGTCTTTTATTTTCCGATCTCGTTCATATCCCCAGCCTTGACTTCGGAAAATTAAGGTTATCGTATGCGCAAACGAGCGGCGAGCCAACTGATGCATATGTAACAACCCAATACTACACAACAAATTATTCAATAAACGGTGTTGCCATCGGGAGTTTCAGCGACAGCCTGCCCAATTTATTCCTTAAGCCTTACACGCTTACCGAAATGGAAGCCGGCACCGAGCTTAAATTTTTAAATGGCAGGCTTGGAATTGATGTAGCCTATTTTCACCGTAAAACAAAAAATGAGATCATTAAAGGAGACCTTGATCTGGCAACCGGTTTTGCACGGCGGTTTATCCCTACGGGCTCAACCCAAAACAACGGCATTGAAATTGAGCTAAGCGGCACTCCTGTTAAAACAACGAGTTTTAACTGGTCGCCATCGTTTAATTTTACCTATGTACAAAACAAGATCCTTCAAACAGACGGTACTCCCGAGTCGGCTAACATAAGCTTCGGTACTTACCGCCCGCTAAATGCCGCTACAGCACTGGTTAAAGGCTTGCCAGGTCCCCAGATTATGGCCAACGATTACCTTAGAAACGATAAAGGACAGATCATTTTCGACGAAAATGGTTTACCCATGGCCGGCCCCCGTGTACCTATGGGTAGCGCGGTACCTAATATATACGGCGGATTAAACAACAATTTCGCATTTGGCAAACTAAGTCTCTCATTTTTGATCGATTACCGTTTTGGCAACAAAATATTATCGGCTACAAATTATAATAGCATTTACAGGGGCTTTAACCAGCTTACCCTTGCAGGCAGGGAAAACGGCGTTGTTGGCGATGGCGTAAACGCCAATGGTGAAAGGAATACCATTGCTGTACCTGCGCAAAACTACTACCAAGCGCTGGCCCAAAATGTATCTGCATTAAATGTGCTTGACGGCAGGTTTATTAAATTACGGCAGGTTACTTTTGGCTATACTTTTTCAAAGGGCTTTCTTAATAAAACACCGTTTGAAGGCATAACCTTTTCACTGGTAGGCAGAAACCTCTGGACCATCATGAAGCGCTCGGCCAATATCGATCCGGAATCTGGATTTTCGCCGGATATAAAATATGCCGGAATCGAGGGAGCAAGCCTTCCGCCAACCCATACTTATGGAATAAATATTAACTTTAAACTCAAAAAATAAATCATCTAAAAATGGCTTCCACCATAAAACACAAACTCCTATGTTGTTTGGTAATGCTTACGGCATTACTAAAATTTTCTACCGCAAATGCACAAGCTCCTTTTTATAAAGACGGTTCGCAATCGATTGATTCACGCGTAAAAGATCTTTTATCGAAATTAACCATCGAAGAAAAAATCTCCTTATTAGGCTACCGCAGCCAGGCCGTGCCACGTTTAGGCATCCCTGCCTATAACTGGTGGAACGAGGCTTTGCATGGCGTAGCCCGTGCCGGTGAAGCTACCATATTCCCACAGGCTATCGGGATGTCGGCTACATTTAATGAAGATCTGTTAAAACAGGTATCAACGGCAATATCAACTGAAGCCCGTGCAAAATATAACCTGGCCATTGCACAAGACAGGCACCTGCAATACATGGGACTTACCTTTTGGACGCCCAACATCAATATTTTCCGCGATCCGCGCTGGGGACGCGGGCAGGAAACTTATGGCGAAGACCCTTTCCTGACCGGCCGTATGGGCTCAGCTTTTGTTAAAGGTTTGCAGGGCGATGATCCTAAATACCTGAAAACATCTGCCACGGCCAAACACTTTGCCGTACACAGCGGCCCCGAAGCCACCCGCGATAAATTTGACGCTAAGGTTGATGAAAAAGACCTTCGCGAAACCTACCTGTATGCTTTTCACGAACTGGTTAAAAACCACGTTGAATCGGTAATGAGCGCCTACAACCGTGTTAACGGTGTACCAAACTCTATCAATAAAATGCTACTTACCGACATTCTGCGGAAAGAATGGGGCTTTAACGGCCATGTAGTAACCGACTGTGGTGCCCTGGATGATGTGTACCTTACCCACAAAACACTACCAACTGCGGTTGAAGTAGCTGCTGCTGCCATCAAGGCTGGTGTTGACCTGGATTGCTCATCCATTTTGCAGAACGATGGTATCAAGGCCATTAAACAAGGTTTACTTACCGAAAAAGATGTTGACCAGGCCTTGAGCGCTATCTTACGCACCGAATTTAAACTGGGTTTTTATGACGATCCGGCCGCTAATCCTTATCATGGTTACGGGGCCGACAGTGTTCACAATGAACAACATTTGGCTTTGGCCCGTAAAGTGGCCCAGCAAAGTATGGTATTGTTAAAGAACAACAACAATGTTTTGCCATTCAAAAAAAGCAGCTACTCCAGCATTATGGTGGTTGGGCCAAACGCGGCCTCGCTCGACGCCATGATAGCTAATTACCACGGCACCAGCAGCAAGGTGATCAATTTTGTTGAGGGCATTACCGGCGCTGTTGATAAGGCAACCCGTGTTGAGTATGATTTAGGGTGCGACTATAAAGATACCACCCATTTTGGCGGCACCTGGGCTGCGGGTAATGCTGATGCTACCATTGCTGTGATAGGCCTCTCCCCCGTTTTGGAAGGCGAAGCAGGCGATGCTTTCCTATCTGAAAGCGGCGGCGATAAAAAAAACCTGAGCCTGCCTGCCAGCGAAATTGCCTTTATGAAAGAACTGCGCAAAAGTGTAAAAAACAAGCCCCTTGTAGCAGTAATTACCGCAGGCAGCGATGTTGATATATCCGCTATTGAGCCTTATGCCGATGCCATTATATTTGCCTGGTACCCCGGCGAACAGGGCGGTAACGCTTTAGCTGATATTATTTTTGGCGAAGTTTCGCCATCTGGTCACCTGCCGCTTACTTTTTATAAAGATATGAGCGACCTGCCTGATTACAGCGATTACAATATGAAAAACCGCACCTACCGTTACTATACCGGCCCGGTGCAATATCCTTTTGGTTTTGGTTTAAGCTATACGTCGTTTAACTACACCCTGGGCAGTAAATTAAAAACTACCTATAAAAAAGCCGATACCCTTGCAGTAACAGTAAACGTTAAAAACGCCGGTAAATTTAATGGCGATGAAGTAGTGCAGGCGTATATTAAATATCCCAACATCGACAGGATGCCGGTTAAAGAATTGAAAAGCTTTAAACGCATCAGCCTGGAGCAGGATAAAGAAGGTACCGTTACTTTGAAAATCCCTGTTCAGGATTTACAGAAATGGGACCTTGCCACACACAAATGGAAGCTTTATCCCGGCAGCTACAAATTAGTACTGGGCAGCAGCTCGGCCGATGAAAAGTTGGTAGCTGATTTCAAGATATCTAATTAAAAACTAATAAAGACTTACGAAGTTTTAAAAACTTCGTAAGTCTGGTAATACTTAAAGGTGTCATTGCGTGGAACGAAGCAATCCCAAGCTATACAGGCGAACCTGCTTATCGGGGATTGCTTCGTTCCTCGCAATGACGTTTTTTTTATAACTAACTCACAGTAAAGCCTCTAAATCCTTCATAATTCTACTTTTATCTGTAGCGGTCTTAGCCAGTTTCAGGGCAGTTTGCAAATGCGATACTGCCTTTTTACGATCTACCCCTGTATACAAGTAACCAAGCAGCACATGGTACAAATGATTAGTATCCAATTTTAACTTTTCGGCCTCAATAATGGCATTCTCCTTCCCTTTTACCTTTGCCAGGGCATAAGCCCGGTTCAACGCAGCCGCGGGCGAATAAGCAGCGATAAGTAACCTATTGTAGAGCATTAATATATTTTCCCACTTTTCGGTAGTATCAGTTTTAACGGTATGCCAATAAGCTATAGCAGCTTCAATATGATATTTACCGGCGTCGTTTCCTTTTTTTGAGGCAAGGTTTAGGTAGTATCGTCCTTTTACTATCAAATCATCATTCCAAAGCATTCTGTCCTGGTCATCATAGCGGATCATTTCGCCATGTTCATCTACCCGGGCATCAAACCTTGAAGCATGAAAACACATCAATGACAACAAGGCATTCACCTCGGGCAGGTTGGTTTGCTTGTTTTCTATAAGGAGATAGTTAAGCCGCATGGCTTCTAAACACAAATCTTTTCGCAATGTAGTGCTCTGGCAGCTGGAGTAATAGCCCTCATTAAACAGCAGGTATAAAGTTTTCAGTACGATGCCCAGCCGATTAATAATATCAGCCGGTTCAGGGAAAACGATCTTCACTTTTTGTTCCCGAAGCTTTTCCTTAGCCCTGAACAGGCGTTTATTAATGGTTTCTTTATTCGATAAAAAAGCCTCGGCAATTTCATCAATTCCGAAACCGCAAAGGATACGTAATGCAAGGCCAATCTGCGCCTCGGCCGGCAATACCGGGTGACAAATAGCAAACATCATTTGCAGCTGGCTGTCGCTAATATTTTGGTCAGAAAGATCGATCTCTGCCTCGTAATTATCCTCTGCAACAATCCCTTCGGCTATTTTTTGCTTAAACCTGGAGCCACGCCTTACATAATC
Organism: Mucilaginibacter sp. 3215; assembly: GCF_050433785.1. Classification (NCBI taxonomy): domain Bacteria; kingdom Pseudomonadati; phylum Bacteroidota; class Sphingobacteriia; order Sphingobacteriales; family Sphingobacteriaceae; genus Mucilaginibacter; species Mucilaginibacter sp. 3215. The sequence continues at coordinate 454,258 of NZ_JBNPWO010000001.1, read as the reverse complement.
GGTTGCTTTATTGCGGGCCACGGTATATAACCATGCTTTAGGATTATCCGGCAACCCCTTGATTCCCCATGTTTCGGCAGCAGTGAGGAAAGTATCACTGGCAATATCTTCGGCGGCTTCTATATGTTCAAAGCCGAAATAATGGCATAATACCGCGATTATCTTTTGATACTCGGAGCGGAACAGATGTGGTAGAAGCTGATCTTGCTGCATAAAACCAGCAGCCTCCCGTATATGGGAGGCTGCAAATCAATTACACTTCCATTGGGATGATAGGACGAACTTCAACACTGCCCCCTACCGACAGGATCGGGCAGCCCTTTGATAACTCCGTGGCTTCTTCCAGCGATGACGCTTTGATAATACTGTAACCCCCTATGGCTTCCTTAACCTCAACATAAGGGCCGTCTGTTACTACATTGTCAGGTTTTACTACGCTGCCAGCGGTATCCAACCTATTGCCTACAGCAACCAGTTTGTTTTGCGCGGCAATCCCGCCAATCCATTCGCGCCAGTAATTCATCATGGTTTGCATCTGTTCGGGCGACCGCGTTGCTGCAGTGGCTTCTGCGTCTCTTCTGAAGATCAATAAGAACTCGTTCATGTTTTTTGAATTTAATGGTTAAAAACCAAAAGACGATCAGGGTTGGCTGAATTGGACAACCACTCATTTTTTTTTCAAATTAACCAGAAAAAGTTAATCTGCAATGTATAACCTTACATAATACTTATAAATTGAGGTTGATGTGCTTTTGTTATTTCACGTACTTTGATAGTACAACAATACTACCACATTATGAAATACAGAAAATTAGGAAATACCGGAGTTGAACTTTCGGCCATTGGACTGGGATGTATGGGCATGAACCATGCTTACGGCAAGCCGGATGACGATGAATCAATAGCCACCCTTGAAAAATCAATAGAAATAGGTATTAACTTTTGGGATACGGCCGATGTTTATGCCAATGGCCGCAATGAAGAATTAGTATCAAAGGTATTGGTACCCAATCGTGATAAGATCTTCATCGCCACCAAATTTGGTTTCAGGGCCGGTGCCGATGGCAAGCTGACTGAATTTGACGGCTCGCCGGCTTATCTTAAAACCGCGGTTGAGCAGAGCTTAAAACGCTTAAAAACGGATGTGATTGACTTGTACTACGCCCACCGGATCGACCCAAATGTGCCTGTTGAGGACATGGTTGGCGCCATGGCCGACCTGGTAAAAGAAGGTAAAGTAAAATACCTGGGGCTGTCTGAAGCTTCGGCAAACTCTGTCCGTCGTGCACACGCGGTGCATCCAATTAGTGCCTTGCAAAGTGAATATTCTTTATTAACGCGCGATGTAGAGGCTGAGGTATTGCCCGTGTGCAAAGAGCTTGGGATTTCATTCGTGCCATTCAGCCCACTGGTACGTGGTTTGGTAACAAACGCGTTGGATGTAACCAAACTGGCTGATAACGATTTCAGGAAAAGCCTGCCCCGTTATCAGGATGCCAACGCCGAAAATAACATGGGGCTGGCTCATGAGTTTGCAAAGCTTGCCACTCAAAAAAATTGCACACCTGCCCAGTTGGCGCTTGCCTGGGTGCTGGCACAAGGCGATAACATTATCCCTATTCCAGGAACAAAGAGGAGAAAATACCTTTTGGACAATGCAGGTTCGGTTGATGTGGAATTAACAGCCAATGATTTACAGGATATTGAAACCGTTTTAGCTAAATACCCGGATACCGGCGACAGGTATAATGAGGCTAATTACAAATTTGTTGATAAGAATTAATTGTAATTTTATTTCACTAAGGCGCTAAGACGCCGGATTCCGTTGCCGTCTTGGCGCCTCTGCGTGAAAAAATATAAACCCTTATGGCATATAACGAACAAATGGCCGATCGTATTCGCGAAGAATTAATGGACCTTCCGGTGGTGGAAGAAAAGAAAATGTTCCAGGGAGTTTGTTTTATGGTAGATGATAAGTTATGTGTTTGCGTACGCGACAATAGCATTTTGTGCCGCATTGGCGAACAACAAGCCGCTATTGAACTTGAGAAAGGAAACTGTAACCAAATGGTAAGCGGCGAAAGAGTAATGAAAGGCTATGTTTATGTTGAAGACTTCAACCTGCAAACCAACGACCAGCTGAATTACTGGATTAATTTGTGCCTTGAATTTAATCCGCTGGCAGAAGCATCTAAAAAGAGGAAATCCAAAAAGAAATAACCCTCATTTATTCACCGTTGGTTTATCGACCATAGTAGTCAGTCTGAGTGATTAAATCCGATGGCCTCTGAAGGTGTAATGACAAACTTTGAACTGTCAGTCTAAGCCCATCGAAGACTCGCGCGCAGAGGCCCCGCCCACCATGTTTCGAGAGCCTCAACATGACATCCTTTTTAACTTGTCATGGGCAGGTAGGAAGCAACAACGCTTTCTTTACTTTTAAATAGTCGCTGCAAAACGACAACGTTTTACTTCTTCACCATTTTATAATGTTTGATCCCGGCTTCTTCAAACTCCGGCCCTGATGCTTCAAAACCCAGTTTTTCATAAAAAGGTACCGCGTGGGTTTGCGAATTAAGATAAACATAATCCGCATCGGCTGGCAAATCAGTTAACACCGCTTTCACCAGCTCTCCTCCTATCCCAAATCCTCTGAACGTTTTCAATACGGCAAACCGCTCAAGCTTATAACCATTTTCGGTTTTACGCCAGCGGCAGGCACCGGCCGGTTCTCCATCAACGGTAGCTAAAAAATGATGAGATACATCTTCATGTTCATATTCCAGCTCGGGAGGGCAATTTTGTTCAACTACAAATACTTCCCGCCTTATGGCATGCACGATATCAAGATCAGCTTGCTCCGTTACTTTTTTTACTATGGTTTTTGCGGGCATTGATGTAATGCGGTTTTGTTTTGAAATGATTGAGTTTTGTGGTGTGGTTTTCCCTCGCGGCATCAATAGAGTGCGTACAGGTGATATCATCTTCCTCTTCGGCAAGGCCGGCCAGTTCCACATAAAATTTATGCAATTGATCGAGCTCCTTTTCGGTAATATCTTCAATATCAACCATCCGGTTACTTGCCCCCTGGTGCGAGGCAAGCAGCTCATTCAGTTTCAAATGTATAGCCTTCGAATCTTTATTTTGTGATTTCTGGATCAAAAAAACCATCAGAAAAGTAACCACAGTGGTACCGGTATTGATAACCAGTTGCCAGGTATCTGAATAATGGAATAACGGTCCGGTTATTCCCCAAACAATGATAATACCAAAAGCCGTGATAAATGCGCCCGAACTGCCCGTGGCTATAGTGGCCCAATTGGCAAAGCGTTCAAATAAATTCTTTTTCTTTTTATTAATTTCAACCATATAGCAGACTTTATCTTTTTTTAATGGAGCCGCCTGCTGCCTGTAAACAACAAAGCGCCTGTACAACAAATGTACAAGCGCTTTGTTAATTTCTGATGAATATTATAATTTGCTGTAAACGTCGATACAGTTAAGGTCTTCAAAGGCAACAGAAAGCCTTTTTACAAAGTTTTCCTCACCTTTACGTAACCAAACACGCGGGTCATAATATTTCTTGTTGGGAGAATCCTCACCATCCGGGCTGCCGATCTGGCTTTGCAGGTATCCTTCTTTTGATTTATAGTAATCTTTAATGCCTTCCCAGTAAGCCCATTGCATATCGGTATCAATATTCATTTTGATAGCACCGTATGAAATAGCTTCGCGGATCTCTTCCTGGCTTGAACCAGAACCACCGTGGAATACAAAGTTGATCGGTTTTTCGGCAGTTAAACCAAATTTTTGTTTAACATATTCCTGTGAGTTATGCAGGATAACCGGCTGTAACTTAACATTACCCGGTTTGTACACACCATGAACGTTACCAAAAGCAGCAGCTACAGTAAAACGGGGGCTTACTTTTAAAAGGTGCTCATATGAATAAGAAACCTCCTCTGGCTGGGTATATAAACGTGAACTGTCAACGTCAGAATTGTCAACACCATCTTCTTCACCGCCGGTTACACCCAATTCAATTTCAAGGGTCATACCCATTTTAGCCATACGCTCAAGGTATTTAGCCGAAATTTCAATATTCTCTTCAATAGGCTCTTCTGAAAGGTCGAGCATGTGCGATGAAAATAAAGGCTTGCCGGTTTCAGCAAAAAACTTCTCGCCATGATCTAACAAGCCGTCAATCCAGGGTAATAATTTCTTGGCAGCATGGTCCGTATGCAGAATAACTGCTACGCCATAATGCTCAGCCAACAGGTGAACGTGCTTTGCAGCAGATACACCACCTAAAATACAAGCCTGAAGTTTTGAATTATCCAATGATTTGCCGGCGTAAAACTGTGCACCGCCATTTGACAGCTGAATAATAACCGGAGAGTTAACAGCTTTAGCTGTTTCCATAACTGCATTGATAGTGTTAGTACCAATAACGTTTACTGCCGGCAAAGCAAACTGATGCTTTTTTGCTGCTTCAAATAGTTCCTGCACCTGATCGCCGTGCAGAACACCTCTATAATTTTTTAAATCCATTAGCGTTTATTTGGGGCTCGAAGTTATAAAATTTATTGAATTCGGATAAGCAATCTTAAAAGTATATTAAAACGGTAGTAAAAATAGGGTTAATTTAAAAATATGATATAATTAATTAACAATCCGATCCTTTTATTACAAAAATAGCATTAAATAAGTAATTAAACTTTCAAGCAAACAATTTGCCCTCCATAACTTTTTATATACCGGCACTACATGTTTAATATTTTTTGTTTCTTTGTACCCAATTGAAAGAGTTAGACACAGATATGGCATGGTTTAAACGAGAGTTGAAAGGGATAATTACGACTACTGAGGAAAAAAAGGAAGCCCCCGATGGCATCTGGAATAAATGCCCTAATTGTAAAAAACCTTTACACTATTCTGAGCAGGTAGAAAATCAATATGTGTGCCATTACTGTGGCTTCCACCTGCGCATAGGTTCAAAAGAATATTTTTCGGTACTATTTGATAATAACGAGTTTACAGAACTTTTTTCTGACCTTACCTCGGGTGATCCGCTTCATTTTGAAGACACCAAAAAATACACTGACCGGCTTAAGGAAACTCAGCACAAAACAGGTTTAAAAGATGCAATAAGGGCAGGCGCCGGTAAAATTGACGGTCAGGACCTGGTTATTGCCTGTATGGACTTTAACTTTATTGGGGGATCAATGGGATCGGTAGTTGGTGAAAAGATAGCCCGCTCTATTGATTACTGTATCCAACATAAAGTCCCGTTCCTGATGATCTCAAAATCAGGTGGTGCGCGCATGATGGAAGCCGCGTTTTCGTTGATGCAGATGGCTAAAACATCAGCCAAACTTGCCTTACTTGCACAGGCAAAAATCCCTTATATCTCATTACTTACCGATCCTACTACAGGCGGTGTAACAGCATCATACGCTATGTTAGGCGATATCAATATTGCCGAACCTGGCGCGCTGATAGGTTTTGCAGGGCCAAGGGTAATTAAAGAAACTATTAAAAAAGATCTACCGAAGGGTTTCCAGACTGCCGAATTTGTGCAGGAACATGGCTTCCTTGATTTCATTGTTGACAGAAGAGAAATGAAAGAAAAATTAGCCTCGTTTATCAAAATGATGGCCGATTAACGATATAAGCAATCTTTATTATATGGTAAGGGATAAGCTTAAATGTTTATCCCTTATTTTTTTGCTATAGCTTTTGGAAAATCGTCATTGCGAGGAGGAACGACGAAGCAATCGCGAACTCTGCAGGGGCACTTACATAGCGTCTGTAAAGTTGGGGATTGCTTCGTATCTTGCAATGACGGGTGAATAAGCCTTACCTCCACGACTTATCTGACCAAAACCCCTCATCCTGCCATTTTGACAATATAATAACAATTGGAACACACATTGATGTTGCATTGGCGACAATCATTAAATCAATCCTATTAAAATATAGTTATGCAAGAAAAAGGCAGCATTTCGATCCACACCGAGAACATTTTCCCGATCATTAAGAAGTTCTTATACTCTGATAATGAGATATTTCTGCGCGAGCTGGTATCAAACGCGGTAGATGCTACCCAAAAAATTAAACGTTTAGCTTCATTAGGCCAGTACACCGGCGAACTTGGCGACCTCCGTGTTGAGGTTGCTTTTGATGCAGACAAAAAGACCATCACCATTAGCGATAATGGTATCGGTATGACCGCCGAAGAGATTAAAAAGTACATCAACCAGATCGCTTTCTCAGGCGCCACCGAATTCATGGAGAAATTCAAGGAAGCAAAAGATGCCAACGAGATCATCGGTCGCTTTGGTTTAGGTTTTTATTCAGCATTCATGGTGGCTGATAAGGTGGAGATCCAAACCTTATCATACCAGGAAGGCGCAGAGCCTGCTTTCTGGGTATGCGACGGTAGCACCGAATTTGAAATTGGCGAAGGTATTTTAGAAGAGCGCGGTACTGAGATCACTTTGTATATCAATGATGAATCGGCTGAGTTCTTAAGCCAGTACAAATTGCAGGAGATCCTGGATAAATATTGCAAATTTTTACCTGTGCCTATTAAATTCGGCACTAAGACAGAATCCGTTGAAGATGGCGTTGACGAAGAAGGCAAACCAAAATATACTTCAGTTGAAGTTGATAATATCATCAACACCACCAACCCTATCTGGACAAAAGCACCATCTGAATTAAAGGACGAAGATTATCTTGACTTTTACAAGCAGCTTTATCCATTCAGCGAAGATCCATTGTTCTGGATCCACCTGAATGTTGATTATCCTTTCAACTTAACAGGTGTACTATATTTCCCTAAGCTGAAAAATGATTTTGAGTTCCAAAAAAACAAGATCAAATTATTTAGCCGCCAGGTATTTATTACTGATGAAGTAAAAGATATTGTCCCTGAATTTTTAATGCTGTTGCATGGTGTTATCGATTCACCGGATATTCCGCTTAACGTATCACGCAGCTTTTTGCAAGCGGACAGCAATGTTAAAAAGATCAACAGTTATATTACCAAAAAGGTAGCTGATAAATTGTCAGACCTGTTCAAAGCAGACCGTAAAGCTTACGAAGAAAAATGGACCGACATTGGCCTGTTTGTAAAGTATGGTATGGTGAGCGAAGACAAGTTTTATGACAAAGCCAAAGACTTTGTTTTGGTTACCAACACCGAAAAACAAAACTTTACGCTGCCCGAGTATAAAGACAAAGTTGAAGCTAACCAAACAGATAAAGACGGTCAATTGGTTTACATCTACACCAATGACCCTGCGAAACAGGATTCGTTTATCCAGTCTGCCAATAAAAAAGGCTATGATGTATTGGTGATGAACTCTCCTATTGACAATCACTTCATCAGCCAGTTGGAGCAAAAATTAGAGAAAACATCATTAAAACGTGTTGATGCTGATGTTGCTGATAAACTGATTAAAAAGGATGACGCGCTTGAAACGGTACTTACCGAAGAACAAAGCACCCAGGTAAAAAGCATTTTTGATAAAGCCATCAACAAGCCAGCTTACAACGTTCAAATAGAAAGCCTTAACCCAGACGAGTTACCGGTTACCGTAACTATGGACGAGTTTATGCGCCGCATGAAAGATATGGCAGCTATGGGTGGTGGAATGAGCTTTTACGGCAACATGCCTGATAATTACAAGGTAATTGTAAACGGCAACCACAAACTGGTAAGCCGCATTTTGCAGGAAGAAGACGAAACTGTACAGGCGCAGCTTTCAAAACAGGCTTTTGACCTGGCGCTGTTATCACAAGGTTTATTAACCGGTGCAGATTTAACCGAGTTTGTTAAACGCAGCGTTAGTTTGATATAATATTTCAAATCCCCTCTTGAGAGGGGGCGCGGAGGAATGAGCGTTAGCAGGGGTGTGTTTCTGCGTTAGAGTTATCAAAGCAGAAACACACCCCTCCACCCCTCTCAAGAGGGGAATCGCACAAGCTGGCCCTTTTTGATATTTTCTATTTCAAAAGCCACCCAAACCGGGTGGCTTTTTTGTTTAAAAGATTGCTTAAATTTGAGTGTACTTAAACCTAAATAACTCTTTGCCGTCTAAATATTTAAACATTTATATCATGAAAATCTTAAACAAGATAGCCATTGTGGCTGCATTTATATTTATTGGGCTTAACGTGACTTATGCCCAGACCAAAGCCGAGAAAAAAGCGGCAAGGCAAGCTGAGATCAAAAAAATGATCGATGATCAAAACTTTGTTTTTAAAGCAAACTACGCTTTGCCGATGCGTGGCGGTACAAGGCCGCTTACCTCTGATTACGATCTCACAGTAAGTAAAGACACCATTGTATCATTCTTACCTTATTTTGGCCGGGCCTATGTAGCTCCACCTCCCGGAACAACAGATGGCGGAATCAAAGTTAATACTACAAAGTTTACATACTCATCGACCCCAAAAGGCAAGAGCTGGAATATCACTATTAAACCCAAAGAAAAAAACATAGCCGACTGGCGCGATGTACAAACGTTTAATCTAAGTATTTCGCAGGATGGCTACGGCTCCCTGCAAGTGATCAGCAGTAACCGTGATCCAATATCATTTAATGGTTATGTGGAAGCGAGAAAAAGTAAGTAGGTAAAGCTTAAAAGCTAAAAGCCCAAGGCTTAAAGCAGTAAAAATTGGCCCGGAGCATAAAGCTTTGGGCCTTTTGCTTTCGGCGTTCAGCTTATCAACCTTCAGCTATAAGCCCCGCGTTATCCTTCAGCTCCACTCCCGACAGTTTCCGTTTAAATGCTTCGTTAATTAAATAGAAAATTTTCCTTGCTGCTTTTCTATAGGTTAAACCTTTGGGGCGGATATTAGAAACGCAGTTTCGTGATTCGTCGGTTAAGCCCGGTTTGGGGTTATAGGTAAGATATACACCAAGACTATCCGCGGCACTTAGACCAGGGCGCTCACCAATCAAGATCAAAGACAGTTTAGCCTTCAGGCCATACCCAATATCATCGCCAATAGCTACCCTGCCTTGTTCAACCAGACTTATTGGCGCAAGCTTTAAACCATCGGCAACCAACAAAGGAATTAGCGCATCGAGCAAACCAATTGTATTTTCATTTACCGCTGTCGCAGAGAGACCATCAACTATCATAATAGCCACATCACTTTCAATACTGTAGCCGTTTAACTCATTCAATGAGGCCTCATTAAGTTTACGCCCAAGATCGGGCCGTTGCAGGTATTGCCGCCGGTCTGTTACCTGGCTATGCAGGTGCAGGATAGGCTGTTCAAAGTGTTTAAGGGAATTAGTTAGTTTGCCTGAATTTAATTCAGAGTATACAGCATCACGTGCATGCGCATGTGCCAGTTTAAACTCAAGCGACTGTTTTAAGGGGATACTCGTTCCCACCCGGCCAATAGCTATCCGCGCGGAAGTAAATTCCTGCAAAGCTTTTAGTGGCTCAATTTCCTGTGGGATATTTCGTTTCATTTAATGGTTTACTTATGTCCTTGATATAGCAGCAACCTGTCACTCTGCCTTCGCTCGGCTCCAGCTGAATGACCATTATTCATAGGCCCCCGGCCTGTGTGCCATAAGAGCTTACGTCGGCCAGAGGCCGTGAGATAGCCGACACTCGGCTGGAGCCGAGCGACGGCAGAGGATGACGCCGTATTTTTTATTTTTCGTCAGTTCAAAAAACCTTTTATCTTTCGCCTTTACCCTTTCGCCTTCAATCAAAAACCTCTCAACAACCCGTGTTCCGTAACAGGCAGCATATAACCTTTATCATCAACAATCCCCTGCTTTATCAACCAACCCTCAAACTCGGGAGCGGGTTTCAACCCCAATACTTTACGCAGGTAAAGGGCATCATGAAACGAAGTTGACTGGTAATTAAGCATAATATCATCCGAGCCCGGAATACCCATCACAAAGTTGCAACCCGCTACACCAAGCAACGTAAGTAGGTTATCCATATCGTCCTGATCGGCTTCCGCATGATTGGTATAGCAAACATCAACTCCCATGGGCAAGCCAAGCAGTTTTCCACAAAAATGATCTTCAAGCGCGGCACGAATAATCTGTTTGCCATCATACAAATATTCGGGGCCAATAAAACCAACTACAGTATTCACCAGCAAAGGATTAAACTTACGGGCGACGGCATAGGCCCTCACTTCGCAGGTTTGCTGATCTACCCCGAAATTGGCATTGGCCGATAGGGCGCTACCCTGTCCGGTTTCAAAATACATTACATTATTGCCAACAGTACCCCGCTTTAACGATAGTGTGGCCTGGTAAGCTTCCTCAATCAAGCTTAAATTAACCCCGAAGCTGGCATTAGCTTTTTCCGTGCCTGCAATAGATTGAAAACATAGGTCGACAGGGGCACCTTCGTTAACCAATTGTAATGTGGTAGTTATGTGGCTTAGCACGCAGGTTTGTGTAGGAATGTCGAAACGGTGCCGTAAGTCATCCATCAAAGTTAATAAACTGCTTACCGCCGCTGGACTATCAGTTGCCGGGTTGATGCCTATAACAGCATCGCCGCTGCCAAATAATAAACCGTCGATAATGCTGGCCGCTACTCCCCGCGGATCATCAGTTGGGTGGTTGGGCTGTAAACGGGTACTGAAATGCCCTTTTAAACCGATAGTATTGCGAAAGCGGGTAACTACCTGGCATTTATTGGCCGTGGCAATCAGATCCTGGTTACGCATCAATTTAGATACTGCAGCAACCATTTCGGGTGTTAAGCCGGGAGCTATAGTTGTTAAAGTAGCACAGTCAGTTTCATCACTTAATAACCAATCGCGCAGTTCACCAACCGTTAAATGACTGATGTGGCTAAAGGCTGTCTCATCATGATCATCAATAATAAGGCGGGTAATTTCATCATCCTCATAAGGGATCACCACTTCGTTTAAAAAATTTTTAAGCGGCACATCGGCCAGGGTAATTTGTGCAGCCACACGTTCCTCATACCCGGCGGCACAAAGCCCGGCCAGTTCATCGCCCGAGCGATAAGGCGAAGCCTTCCCCAGTAACGTTTTAAGGTTGGGAAATTTATAAACCCGGTGATGTATGTTGTGGCGGTACATATTTATATCATTATGTCATTGATCATTGGGTCATTTTTTTCAATCATTATGTCATTGGGTCATTATTCAAAAAGCGAACAAACAAATGACTTATGACTCAATGATTAATGACCTCATCATCCATCGGTGCGCTCATCATGTCTTCTGTTAATGCAACTTTATGTTTACCCATCACTATAAAAATCAGCAATACAATTACTAATCCTCCTGCAAAAATGAGGCTCATATCGGGGTTAAAATATATAGTAGCAAATAAGCATACTACACAAATAACCAAAGCTATTGCCGGGAAAACCGGGTATACCGGGGCCAGGAAGGGCCGGTTTAAGCGCGGCTCCTTTTTGCGTAGTATAAACAGGCTCAGCATACTCATGATATACATAACCACTGCACCCAGTACCGAGAGCATGATGATCTGATCTGTTTTAAATTTATAAATGAAGATGGAACTTACTATACCGCTTATCACAAGGGCCCAATGCGGCGTTTTGAACCTGTGGTTAATATCAGATAGCATCCGGGGTAAATAACCACTGCGCGCCATAGCAAATACCTGCCTTGACGAAGCAAGGATGATCCCGTGCAGCGAGGCAATCAAACCAAACAAACCTATACTGGCAAATACTTTGGTTAAGCCATTACCTTTACCCAATACTATCCCAATAGCCTCGGGCAGCGGATAATCCAAATGGCTTAGCTTGTGCCAGTCGGTCAACCCGCCGGTTATGATCATTACCCCTAAAGCCAGCACAACTAATGTTACGATGGCCGAAATATAGCCGCGGGGGATATTCCTTTTGGGGTTCTCCACTTCTTCGGCCACCATGGCTACCCCTTCAATAGCGAGGTAAAACCAAACTGCAAAAGGCAAGGCTGCAAATACGCCAGCCCAACCAAAAGGCATAGGATTTGTAAGATAGTTTACCATTTTAAAATGCGGCGACACAATGCCCAGGTAAAGCATTAGTTCAACCACAGCAAGTATGGTAATGAATACCGAAAAGGTTGCCGACTCCTTTACGCCCAACATATTGAGCAAGATAAAAAGAACATTAAAGCCCATGGCGGCCGCAGTTATAGGAATTACCGGATATAAAAAGTGAAGGTAACTTCCCAAAGAAACCGCCACGGCAGGCGTAGCGACCAGGAAGTCCACAAGCGTTGCATAACCCGCTATCAGCCCGCCAAATGGCCCCATGGCTCGATATGCGTAAGCAAAAGCGCCGCCCGCATGAGGTATGGAGGCAGTTAATTCGGTATAACTAAAAATAAATGTAATGTACATTAAGGTGATAACCAGGGTGGCTATCAGCAGCCCGATCGTACCTGAAACAGCCCAGCCTAAATTCCATCCGAAATATTCGCCCGAAATAACCAGACCAACGGCTATGGCCCATAGATGGATAGGTTTTAGGACCCGTTTTAAATGTTCTGTAGATGTTTCTGCCATGCGCCGCCGTTATAAATAATATTTTATCGCCTTAAATTACTCAACAGGCAGGTTAAATCAAAATTACGGCACATTATGGAATTGTTAAGCCCTGCTTTTTCAAAAAACACAACAATTTACAGCACCATCTTATATAAAAAAGCTTACAAACCAAAACAACACAAAACTCAAAGCTGCCCATAGCCACTAACAATAAAAACAGCGGGTAAAATTCAATTTACCCGCTGTCATTCTATTATAAAAACAATCAACAGTTAGTGATTCAAACTACTTTTCCTATTTAAACCATTAACTTATCTTTCAAATAAGCCATACTTGCGGTAATACTTGCAAAGGCATCCTTAGGCATATCATGCTCGACAAAAAAGTGCTGCATCCCTGCTGATTTTGCCGCCGCAAAAATCGGTTTAAAATCAATGGTGCCGCCACCTACCGGCTGTATATTTTCCCTGCCGGCGTCCAGATCCTTCACGTGCCAAAGCGGGAAACGCCCCGGGTGCTCCTTAAACATCTCCACCGGATTTTTACCTGCTTTAACAGCCCAGGCCAAATCAAGCTCCATTTTTACATTATTTGCATCGGTTTCACTTAGCAGCAGATCATAGGGTACTTTGCCATCAACTGCATGGAACTCCATATCATGGTTATGATAAGCAAACTGGATCCCCGCTTTTTTTGCAGCCTCCCCAGTTTTGTTTAATACCTCAATGGTGCCTTTTATTTCTTCAAGTGTAGCCGTAGGCGAATTAGCACAAACCAGGTATTGAACGCCGCCTTCAGCAACCTCGTCAATCACCTGCTGCATATTATCGCGCAGGTTCAATACAGGAGGCAATACCATCGGCTTACCATCTGCACCTGCAGGCATTTTTGCTCCCGGTGGCAGTTTAAACGGAGCGCCAAGAACATGGTGCGAAGTCCAGCTCATGCCCAGGTCATTCACCATAGCTTTAAATTCTTTAGGTTTCATACCATAGTATCCGCCTTTTTTACTAAAAGCCGATTCTATTTCTTTGTAGCCAATAGCGGCTATTTTGCTAAGCGTACCCTTAACATCTTCGTCAATAACGCCAAAAAAAGTAAACAACTGTAACCCAACAGGATGATGCTCCATATTAGTCAAAAAACCTGCCGCTTTGCCCGATAAGGCCATGCCGCCAAGCACCAATGCCCCGGTGCCTTTAATAAAATTTCTTCTGCTGTAATTCATGCTTCGATAATGGTTAATAATTAACTGGTACAGTAAAGCTAATTAATTAATAATGAGCAAAGAAATCTTATTGTGTCTTTTTTACACAATAATTATATCAAACTAAAAGCATAACGCTGAAGGCCGATTGACAGATGGAAGGGTGTACATGATCTGCAGCAGTCCAACCATGGCACAGTGTTGATTTATAGCACCGTGCCAGGTTATTATATACATACACCCTATTCCAGATACAAACAATTGGCAATCAGGCCTGTCCAGCCGGTTTGATGTGCGGCACCTAAACCAAGACCTGTATCGCCATCAAAAAACTCATAAAACAAAATGTGATCTTTAAAATGCGGATCGGTTTGCAGTTTGGGATTTTTACCATACACCGGCCGCTCAGCATTTTCGTTTTTCATAAACAGTTTGGAAACCCGGGCATATAGTTCGTTAGCTACCTCTTTCAGGTTCATAAAATTTCCCGAGCCGGTTGGGCATTCTATTTTAAACTCATCGCCATAAAACATATGGAACCGGTGCAAACTATCAATAATCAGGTAATTGATGGGCATCCAGATAGGGCCGCGCCAGTTGCTGTTACCACCAAATAAACCGCTGTCACTTTCGCCCGGCACATAGGATATGCCAAATTCAACTCCATTTACCGAAACATGATAAGGATGTTTAAGGTGATACTTTGAAAGTGAACGGATCCCATAGTCGCTTAAAAACTCATTTTCATCTAACATGTATTTGAGCAATGACTTCATCCTGTAACCACGCAGCAAACTTATCAGGTGCTTACCGTTACTCCCCTTCTCGTTCCAGCGTGAAACCAGCGATGCAAGATCGGGCCGGTTTTCAGCGAACCATTTCATACGATCTTTAAATACCGGACTTTCCATGATATCTTTTTCGTCCAATACTTCGGTAGCAAACAGTGGAATCAACCCTACTATACTCCGTACCCGCATTTTAATAGAACCATCATCAGGGAAACGGATCTGATCATAAAAAAAACCGTCGTCATCATCCCAAAGGCCTTCATTGTTTTCGCCCAGGTTTGACATGGCCCCAACAATATAAATGAAATGCTCAAAAAACTTGGAAGCGATATCAGCGTAAGCTTTGTCGGTTTCGGTAAGCTCGGTGGCAATGCGAAGCAGGTTAAGCGAATACATGGCCATCCAACTGGTACCATCGGCCTGTTCCAAATGCTGCCCGGAGGGTAAATGCATGTTACGGTCGAAAACGCCAATATTATCCATGCCCAGGAAACCACCCTCAAAAATATTGTTCCCCGATTGGTCCTTACGGTTAACCCACCAGGTAAAATTAAGCATCAGTTTGTGAAAAACCCGCTCCAGGAAATAAGTATCCCCTTTTCCATTGTTATTTTCCTTATCGGTTTTATATACGTTCCATACAGCCATGGCATGTACCGGAGGGTTTACATCGCCAAAGTCCCATTCATAGGCCGGCAACTGCCCATTCGGGTGCATATACCAGTCGCGGGTAAGCAAGATCAGTTGATTTTTGGCAAAAGTCATATCAATAGTTGCCAACGGAAGGCAATGAAAAGCCAGGTCCCAGGCTGCAAACCAGGGATACTCCCATTTATCGGGCATCGAAATAATATCGCGGGTATTCAGATGTGCCCATTTACTGTTACGGGCCTTTTCTCTTTGTGCGGGAGGCCGCGGCATCCCTTTGTCTCCGCCCAGCCAATGGCGGATATCTGAATAGTAAAACTGCTTGTTCCATAGCATACCGGCAAACGCCTGCCGCTGAATAAGACGGCGATCGGGGTTCATTGCAGCACCATGGATATCATTATAAAATTGATCGGCTTCTGTTTGACGAATATCAAAAACCTCGTCAAAATCTTCGAAACTATAATTGGCATCTTCAGACAGGCGCAAACGCAAGACTACACTTTGCCCCGCCGGGATATTCAGATCGTAGTTTACCGCTGCTTTGGTACCCATATTTTTAGGGGTTACGGTATTCTCACCACGTACAATATAATCGTTTATACCGTCTTTATAATACTTCCTGCCATCGTCATAATTATAAAGCTTGCGCGAGTTGGTTTCGTTATCGCAGAACAGGAGTTGAGCCTCTCCTTCGGTATGCAGCCACATTTGTCCAAGGTCTTTATGAAAAATGCTAATCACTTTATCCGAAGACGCACAAAGATCTGGCTTGCGTGAATCATACCCCCAAGCCCAGGTATTGCGGAACCATAAGGTCGGCATTACATTAACCGGTGCATCTTTATCACTACGGTTATGAACGGTTATTTTTATCAGGATGTCTTCCTGGGCGTTTTTTGCATATTCGGTAAATACGTCAAAGTATTCGTTATGATCAAAGATACCCGTGTCCATCAGTTCAAACTCCGGATCCTGGCGGCCGCGGCGTTTGTTCTCATCAACCAGCCACTTATAAGGGAACTCATTTTGCGGATATTTATATAGCGTTTTCATGTATGAGTGCGTAGGCGTACTATCTAAATAATAGTACATCTCTTTTACGTCTTCACCATGGTTACCTTCGGGGTTACTCAGGCCAAAGTAGCGTTCTTTAATAATAGGGTCTTTTTTGTTCCACAACGCAATTGCAAAGCAAAGGTATTGCTGCCTGTCGCAAATACCGGCTATGCCCTCCTCACCCCAGCGGTAAGCCTTGCTGCGGGCCATATCATGGGTAATATAGTTCCAGGCATCACCGTTGGCACTGTAATCCTCACGAACGGTACCCCATTGGCGGTCGCTCACATAAGGTCCCCACTTTTTCCAGCCTGTATCCTTTAACCTTGATTGTTCTGCATTCATAGTATAGGTAGCAAATTTACCCTATCCTCAATTTAAGGTAAGTGTTTTGCAAAGTAGATTTAATTAGGTAAAAATACGTTAAGGTACGGTTTGTTTTACCGTACTATGAAGAATAGGCAGAATTTGAAGGTTGTTATTCGTTTAGTGCTATCGCTTCGACCAGTGTCTAAACTGCCTACAGCAAACTAAAAACTGCAAACTGATCAAGCCCAGGCCTTCCTTAAAAACCTAAGCCAGTTGCCATGCATCATATTTTGGATATCCGCATCGGTATAGCCGCGTTTCCTTAACAGGTCAGGCACTTTTTGCAAATCGGCAATTGTTTCCAGATCATAAGGGCATTGCTCACGGCCGAAGGCCCCGTCAAGATCAGTGCCCATGCCAACATGCAGCGCATTACCGGCTATCTGGCAAATATGATCGATGTGATCAACCATGACTTCCATATCACAGTTCATTCCTTTTGGTGTGGATACACCCCTCACCCAGCCCGGCACCATCATCCAGGCATCAAGCGCTGCTCCGATCACCGCGCCGCGGCCTATCAGGGCTTTGATCATTTCATCACTGTACTGGCGGTTATGGTTCACCAACGCGCGGCAATTAGTGTGGCTGGCCCAAACATGGCCGTTAAAATGGTCAAGCGCTTCCCAAAAGCTGTCATCGCATAAATGAGTTGCATCTAAAATGATATTCAGGCGCTCCATTTCTTTTAGCAACTCATGACCTTTTGGCCCCATGTAACCGGTGGCATCGGTACCCTGTGCATACCTGCCGGGGCCATAATGCGCTGGCCCAACCGCCCTTAGGCCATAATTATATGCCCGCTCCAGGTATTTAACAGTTACTATAGAGTCAGCGCCTTCCAAACTCAAAATATATCCCACCGGCTTCTTTTCCGCCGGTGTGCCATCATTCCAGAGTTCAAGATGTTTTTCAAGTGATGACAAATCATTCACCTGCACCATTTCCCCGGCATCTTCCATGGCCTTATACCAGGCTACCTGTCCCTGGGTTTGTGCCCATGCCTGTTCAGGCGAGTGCCAGCCGGGCAAGGGATTATCCGGTGCTACGTAACGACCTATCTGTGTAGCTACTACCAGGCCAATGTTGCCTTTACGTAATTCGGGCAGGGCAACAACCGCTTTGGCGCGATCGGGTTTATCAGTTAAACCTCTCTCGCGTTGGTTTACCTCAGCCAGCGGACGCGTGAGGTCGCGGTTCCACTCCAGTGCGTTCATGCTTAAATCTAAATGGGCATCTACAACAAACATTGCTTAGGGGAAATTAAATGGTGATCTTGCGGTCGCGGGCCTCGTTGAGCCACTCGCCGCTTATATTTTCGTGCTCAATAGTATAAACGCGCTCGTATAACGCAACAGTAGGGCAAATATGGTGCGGAATGCCATAAAGCACATCGCCTACCTTATATTGGTGATTGGGTCCCGCTTCAACTACCAAATGTTCTTCACTTTGGCTTACCGGGTAAAGTTCGGGCGCATTTAAAAAGTAAATGCGTTTACTTAATTCATTTTCTGCCGAAACCGACTTATGCCCAACATCCAGACAAAGCTTTGTTGCGCCGGGCAGAGAGATTACACGTGTAATAACCAGTGCGGCAGGCAAAAAATCCTGCTCGGGCATACCCACCTGGTAGCCTTTGTCCCAGTAAACAAACGTACCGGGGCTGCATTCAACGTATTTACGTTTAGTGTGAATGGAAAAAGTTGGCGAACCACCAGCCACGATAACCGGTTCGGGATAGCCCTTACCTTTTATGGTTTGCTGCAATTTAAGTACGGGGGCAAATGCAAACTCACAGCGTTCGGCCCGTTTTTGCAGATCGACATCATGAATGTGGCCGTCATAAGCGTGCAAGCCTACCGGGTTAATACCCGGCAATACACCGCAATCCATATAAAGCTGCAAAGCTTCAAAACCTGGCGTTATACCTGTACGGTCCATACCTACGTTCAAGTCCAGATAAACATCGACATTAGCATTAAATCTTACCGCTTCGTCAGAAATCTCCTTTGCCGATGTGGAGTTATCAACCAAACACGAAAAACGCGTATGCGGATAAGCATGGATCAGCCTGATGAAACGGTGCAGTTTAGGCCCCTGGGGTTGGTAAGCCAGCAAAACATCGGAGGCCTTGCTTATGGCCAGCAGTTCGGCCTCGGCGATGGTAGCGCATTTGAACTTGCTGATGCCGGCCTCCAGCAGTAAAGCGGTAACTTCGGCATTTTTATAGGTTTTAACATGTGGGCGCAAACGCTTAATATCATCAATCATGCCGGTAAGCGTGGCTATGTTTGTTTTAACCCTGTCGGGGTAAACCACCAGTGCCGGGGTATCCAACTCATCAATATCCTGTATATTATACCAGTTAACGGTCATGGTTTAATTATTTTTTCATGTAGAGACGCATAATTGCGTCTTCGAATATACAGAGCCGCCATTATGGTACCTCTGCAAGCGGGATACGCAATTATGCGTCTCTACAGAATGGAAATTGTAGATTTTATTCTAATTCAAACAGCGCTTCAATTTCAACGGGGATATTATCGGGTAATGAGCCCATACCTACCGCGCTGCGTACGCCTATGCCATTCTCCTCGCCCCAAATTTTGGCAAAAAGTTCACTTGCGCCATTTATGATGAATGGGTGCTTTTCAAATTCGGGTGTACAGTTAACCATGCCCAACACTTTTATAACACGTTTTATCTTATTGAAACTGCCGATGTTGGCTTTAATGGTAGCAAGCATAGTTAAACCAACCTGTTGTGCGGCGAGCTTGCCAGCTTCCTGGCTTACGGTATCACCAATGCGGCCAATAATCAGCGAAGCATCATCCTGTACCGGACCATGGCCCGACAGGTATAAATATTTGCCATCAACTAAACATGGTTTATAAACGCCAAGTGGTTTTGGTGCAGGCGGCAGATTTAAACCCAGCGCTGCAAAGTTTTCTTCGGGAGTGTTCATGAACGTAAAACTATTGTTTTTAAGTAAAAAAGTATCCATAAAAAATAATTTTACACGAATGCTGCCCACCGAAGAGAATTTAATTCCGAAAAATTAGTTTTAAATAAAAAAGCCGGGGATCTCACTCCCGGCTTCACCAAATCAACTAAGTAGTATATATAATCTCAAAATTTAAACGACACTCCAAAATTGATAGCATAATCGGCAAATGCCGCGTCGCCGATAACGTATTTACCGGTGGCTATCGAGTTTTCTTTATCAGTAACACTTTGTGTGCGGTCGCGTTTCAGGGCGATGGGCACGCTGGCAAAAATGCTCACCTTTTTAAAGGCGTAGCTTAGGGATGGCTCGGCCGAAATAATATAACCCGGACGGCGGAAAGCATCGCTTTTACCGATCAGGTCATGAACAGGGATCCCCTCAATACGACCGCCTGCTGATATAGTGAACACATGCGCTATGGTGTAGTTAACACCTAAACGGGCAAGATACTGATCAGGCACGCTTGAAATAGCTTCGTTTGCAAGCGTAGCGCTCAATGTTTCGCGATAAGTACGGGTACCGTTGGTATTGCGCGGGTTGCTCATATAATACAGGTTACTATACCCGCTAAACCCACTGCCAAAACCCAGGTAGCCATTTGCTTCGGCAATGATGCCAACGCCGCCATCGCCTAACTGGATAGATTGATCAACAGGGCGTTCGGATGGGATCACGTTATAGAAATGTGATTTATAATTAAAATCGCCGGTAGGCAGCTTAATACCTAAACCAACCTGGATATTACCATTGCTTTTGCGGCTGTCAAACAACCACCTGTTAACAACGATGCGGGCATCACCAATACCTTGGGAGTATGACTTACGGCGCTCTTTACCGCCATGCTCATATAATGAAGAACGGGTGTTAACAAGGTACGGTACACCAACAGATACCGACCAATACTGATTAAAATTACGGGTAAGGTTTAGATCAAAAGTATGCTGATGGTTAATCACCTCGTTACCTATCACCAGGCGCTGCTTTTGCTCATCGCTGCCTTTAAAATGACGGAACGATTTAAAATAGCGCCACGAAGCGGTAAGCTCCCAGCCTTTGTATGAGGTATCCTGAGTAGTATGCTCCATGTTGCTGAACGGGCCATCAGCCTTAATGGCAACACAGCCCTGGGCATGCACACCAGTATAAGTTAACGTCAGGCATATCGCTGTACAAAAAAGAAATTGTAAAGTATGTTTCATAATATAATGTTTACGTTAAGGCGTTTTGTAAATGATTGGTTAAATAAAGCCGGGGATTCACGCCCGGCTTTAATCGACAAGCCAATTCTCTATTTAATTCTAAAAGTTACTCCTACGTTAATGGCATAATCTGCAAATGCAGCATCACCCTGGGCATAAGTTCCTGTTAAGCGGGTTGTAATTTTATCCGGTACACTTTGAGTGCGGTCGCGTTTTAATGCTACAGGAACAAAAGCATAAATTGAAAATGATTTAACACGATAGGTAACGCCGGGCTCGGCAGAGATGATATATCCAGGCCTGCGGAAGCCATTACTGCCACCTACCAGGTCATGCACGGGCAAGCATTCGTAACGAACACCGGCCGAAAAATCAAACTTGCTGACACCATAACTTGCACCACCGCGGATCATTACCTGGTCGGGCACACTCATTACGTCGCTTCCATTGGCAACCGCCTTGGCACTTGGCGTACCCCCACGGGCCGATGACACACCATTTTGCTCCCTTGGACTAATGAGGTAGTAAAAGCCTCCGTATAAGCCAAACTGATGCGTGAAATTATAATATGTATTAATCTCGGTAGTGATACCGGTGCCGCCATCACCTAACTGGATAGACTGATCAACGGGACCAAGGGTTTTGCCATCATTGGCAGCTGTATGGTAAAAATAATCCTGGTAATTATAGTTTCCGGTTGGCAATTTTATACCCAACCCAACCTGGATATTTCCGCGACGCGCCTTTGCCGGGTTTAGCAGCCATGCATAAGCGGTTAAACGTACATCGCCCAAACCAAATGAATGAGTTTGCAAACGTTCTTTACCGCCATGCTCATATAATGATGAACGGCTGTTGTCAACTATCGGCAAGTCCACAGCAAACGACCAACGGTTATTGAATATGCGGGTTAAAGTAAGATCCTGCGTATATGAATGATTAATTACATTAGTTCCCTGCGCAATACGTTGTTTTTGCTCTTTGGTACCCACAAAATGTTTATAAGAACGAAAATACCGGTTATTACTGTTTAACAGCCAGCTACCGCTATTGGTAATACTATCGGGATGTTCATCCATAGTACATAGGCCACCCGTACTTCTGATGGCAACACAGCCTTGTGCGTTTACTTTTGCAAAGGTTGTAAATATGATGATCGTTATAACGCCAATAAATTTCAGGACCGGTTTTTTCATAGTGTTATTAAAAGTGTTGGTTTGCATTTGCAATTGTTTGGTTAGTAAGTTTATAGGGCAGGGTAATTTTCACCCTGTTCAGTAGATATTTTTTTGTTTTGATGATTTAGCTTGCTCTTAAATGTGAGGTATGTTTAAAAGGCCAAAGTATAGATCCGGCAGGGGCTTTCTTAAGTGCAAACCATAAGGCCAGCAATATACCATAGCTCCCGCCACGTTCTATCCACTCAAACATTTCGTATTTGGGATAAAAGAGCTCGCTGGATATTTTCCATATAATAAAAACGAGGAGTATATTTTTAAAAGGACGAATAAGCACTGTTAACGCAGCCAGCACCTCAAACAAGCCAACAAACTGAGCCGTTTTAGCCGGATCGGCAAAACCAAGCGTATGGTATTGATTTAATAAACCTTGCTTTTGGATAAGGTTGAGCCAGCCATGGCCTATTAGCAGCAAAAATGCAAATACCCTTAACCAGGTAATAACTTTAGCCAGGGCTTCGGCATTTATACTAACATTATCATCCATACGGGCAATCCATTGTTTTTTACCTAAGGGGAACCCTCCCTGTACCAGCAGTAAAGTAAACGGTGCACCGTAATTGCCGGCCCGTTCAATGAACTCAGCAAAAGGTTCGCCCGATAATGGGCGCATAGATGCAGTAGCCAGTCCCCAAACCACCAGCCATGCAGCTATGGCACGGGTTGGGTAAAACAGCATAGAAATCCCCATCAATATATCAACGGTACCTACATATGGCATCAGGGTATAGGCCATTTCTTTACCTATTCCAAAAACACCAAAGTAGTTACACCAGGTCTGCTTGGTGATAATTCCAAAAGCACCATGCCCAATGAAACACATAATCACCGCAAGGCGAAGTGTGAAATATATCTTTTGATCCTTTGTTAAGCTGCGCATTGTTTATTCGTCCTCAAATCAACATCCTGTTATTTCGCGTCTGCCCTATCAGCCTTCCCTCTGTTAACTGCGTACTGGCCAACTTTATTTCCGGTTACCAAACCAACTTCGCAGTCGCTACGATAGTGAATAGCCCCATACAACCTCGACATAGCCGCCGCATGCGCCATATCGGTAAATTTACTCCCCCTATCAGGCAGCAAATAGGTTAGTACAGTAGCAGCCGCACCGCTAAAGTTAGAGTGACCTGACGTATACGCCGGAAAATTTGGTACGCCGGTTAATGTTTTGATATTTGGGTTAGCCTGCGACGGGCGCTGGTTAAAGTAAAAATATTTAGTATCCCAACATACAATAGCGGCGTCCATTTCGGCCATATTCAATAATGCAAAGTTACGTGCCCAGCGTACTTCGCTGTAATTTTGTTTTACAAATTCATCAGCTGCAATAGCGTTCCAGTGACCTGTAGGCGTATAAGTACCGGCACCATCGGCCCAGAAAGCAACCAGCTCTTCATGATCGCGGCTATGGTCTTTACTGAATGACAATACTTCTTCTGTTTCTTTTTTAAACTCGGCCGAATTTGTTGCGTACGGAGCCGGAGGTCTGATTGCAGCTACAGTAGTCGAGTCGAACAAGAAAGGCGCAACTTTTGAAAACAACGGCAGCATCGGTGGCCTTTTGGGGGTTTCCAGGCTTACCCAAAATTGCTCGCCTTTGGCAGCGGTGATGGTTTCAAAGCTTTTCCATATAGCAGGAGAACCGCCGGCTTTGCCTGCCCCGTCGTTACGGGCGCGGGTGGCAAATATGGCAGCTACCTGCCTGCCTAACGATTCGCCGGCAGCAAATTCGCCACGGGTATTAGCTCCTGATGCCATCCTGTATAATCTTTCTTCATCAACCTTTTGTTGTATATAGGCTACATCCGCAGGGAATAATAATTTCATGATCTCAGATGTCGCACCAGATACTACCGCGTCCTCGCTTGGGTACGAAGGCAGGTCGGATGCCGGGATCAGTGCTTTAACACCCGAGTCGTTTTTATATGGTGCCGTACGTTTATAAACGTTTTTGAAATGCCATGCAGCTATCAGCGCATCATATTGTGCAGCACTTACATAAGCGTAGGCACGCGCAGCATAAGGCGGGTTTGAAAACGGAAACTCCGGGTAATTAAAAGGGTTGGCCGAGTTTGGTGCCGGGTAAGTGCCATCAGGGTTCTGGTACGGCGGTATATTATGTTTGGCCACCAGTTCGCGCAAAATCTCATTCCATCTTAATACAGAGCCCGCGCTCCAATATTGGATCTTTGACTGCTGATCGCTGGTTAGGTTTTTCTGTAATCCTTTGATCTCGTTCAGATCGGCTACATAGGCCGGTGATGTAACAGCATCAGGCGCGGCTACGTTCAACACACTAAAATCTTTAACCAGCACGGGGTTCCAGGTATCGGCAGTAAGATCCAGGTTTGAGGGTTTAAGCGCCGGGTATAACGCAGTGCGGTCTAAAATATCTTTCCTGCACGAACTAAACGTTGCCGCTGCCAACGTTGTAATTGTAAATATATTAAGTATAGTTTTTTTCATTTTATTGATCATTGATTGTCCAACCGCTAATTACTTCTCTTTTTTGGTGCTAAATACATAATACACGCCTGCAAATCCCGACCGGGTTTGGCCTACATTACGTCCGTTTAAAACATAGTTACCGCCTGCAGTAAACTCAAGCCCGCTGATAGACTGGAAACTGTATTTCAATATTAAACCAACAGCGGTGCTATTCATGCGGTTACTTGGAAAAGGCATATCGTTTTTACGGATATCAAAGCCGCTTGTACTTGTAATTTTTGTAAAAGTGGCCTCGGCATTAAATTTAAGGCTGCGGTAGCCGCT
Organism: Mucilaginibacter sp. 3215; assembly: GCF_050433785.1. Lineage (NCBI taxonomy): Bacteria > Pseudomonadati > Bacteroidota > Sphingobacteriia > Sphingobacteriales > Sphingobacteriaceae > Mucilaginibacter > Mucilaginibacter sp. 3215. Next base: position 429,427 of record NZ_JBNPWO010000001.1, on the reverse strand, counting down.
GCTAAACATAAAGTTGGTAGCGTTTGGTAACTGCACCTCGTTAGTGTAATGCATTTCGGTAGTGTAGTACGAATTTCTGTCGATAGTAATATTATCGCGGCGAATGTACTGACCTGAGCCAGCCACAAAGAATCTGCCTGTCTGATAGTTAAGCAAGGCGCGTAAGGCCACGCTTTTGCTGTGCAAACCTACAGACAGGGGTAAAAAATCGGCTTGATAATTGGCTAAAGGCAATGAACCCGTAGCTATAGCATGAACGCTAAACAAACCACTGCCTATCTCCTCTTTTACGGCCATCCATTTAAACGAAACCATAAGATCCTGGAATGACTTTTCGCCTCTTAAAGTACCGGCCGAAGCGTTAGTAGTTACATAAGGAACCATGAATAGCAGGTTGATCCGGTTTGAAAGACCATAATTACCACCCAGGCTGTAAACATTGGTACTCACTGTGCCCAAATTTGGATTGTCCCGTTTAAAAGTACCTTCCCAGTAATGGTCCCAACTCCCATGGGTATATACTGCGGCAGCACAAAAATAATTTTTAGGGATCATCAATGCATCAGCATCGGTTTGGGCTTTGGCACATTGCGCAACAGCCAATAAAAAGGAAACTACAATACAACATCTGTAAAAATACAGCGACATAAATTTCATTACGTTTAAATAAAGGGTATAACTAAAAATGGTAAAACAAAAGCCGGATCAACATTATCAACTGAAATCGCTTAACCACCGATTTGTTGATAATACATCAGCATTAAGAAGCATGATCAAAGCTGTAAACGAAACTGTTGTACCTAAAATTAACAGCACAGTTGTTGTGCAGGTTCAAACAACAAAATGATAAAAAAAGCTTTGTGTCCTTAAGAGCAGGCACAAAAATCAATTTAACTCATAATTTACAGGCAATAATCAGCAGGCAGAGTTTGGCGGTTTGCCGGGCGACTCGATGAAGGGTGAATTTACATGGTAGGCTATAGGGCGTGGTTTTACCTTTAATGTCCTTCCGTAAGATAAGAATTGATAATGCATAACCTGGAAGCTGTATTCGCCCCCGGCGTTTATCTTTTTTTGCGATGAATCATGCCCCTTTTTACTTAAAGGCACATCGCTTATTTCTTTAGCAATAATGAGGTTTGCATTAACCAAACGGGTTTTAACACTATTGGCTATACAAATAAATGACATGGTATCCTGCGTAACCTTATAACGCAGGTAATTGTAGTAAACACCTTTTAATTGCAGTTGCCCCTGATCATGGACATAGCCACTCCAACTGTGAATTTTGGGAAGATGTACAGGAATCTTGATCTCTACAAGTTTGGTAGCGTCAACCTTATTTTCATAGATCTGCTTAACAATTTGTACTTCGGACCGGTGAATAAAATACTCAAATACTAAACTATATCCGCCCAAATTGAACAGATGTACATTTAATAAGAGTATCGCTATAAGCTTCTTCACCAAAAGAAATTTTGTCAGGGTATATAATTGCCAGTAAATATATGTAACAATATTGTTAAAACAAATAAAAAGTAAAATTGTATCAAACACAGTTAAACGCCAGCCTAATTAGTATTTTGCCAATTTACATTAGATATATTTGCGGGTATTAACCTGTAAACTATGGATGTGATAACCCAACCCTGGCCCTGGTATGTAGCCGGCCCGCTGATAGGCCTTGTTGTACCTGCCCTGCTTATTATCGGGAATAAAACTTTTGGTATCTCATCATCACTGAGGCATATCTGCGCGGCATGCATTCCGGCTAATATTTCCTTTTTTAAGTATGATTGGAAAAAGGAAAGCTGGAACCTGTTTTTTGTTGCCGGCATCGTTTTAGGAGGCTTCATATCCGCGGAATTTTTATCAGCCAATCACCCGGTCGATATTAATCCGCAAACCCACGCTGTGTTGCAGCAACAGGGCGTTAAGGATTTTAACGGATTACTGCCAAAAGATGTTTTTAGCTTCGATCAGCTCCTTACCTTAAGAGGTTTTATTTTTATGGTGATCGGCGGTTTTTTGGTAGGCTTTGGCACCAGATATGCCGGCGGCTGTACATCAGGCCATGCCATTATGGGCATTTCCAACCTGCAGTGGCCATCCCTTGTGGCGACATGCTGTTTTATGGCAGGCGGCTTTATCATGACTTGGTTTATTTTACCCTACCTATTACATTTATAATATGCACAATATCAAATACCTGTTTGCAGGCCTCCTTTTTGGCATAGTGCTGGTGAAATCAGAAGTGATATCGTGGTTCAGGATCCAGGAAATGTTCAGGCTGCAATCGTTTCATATGTATGGTATCATTGGCAGTGCTATTATTGTAGGAATGATCTCTGTTATGATCATTAAACGCTATAAGATCAAAACCCTTACCGGCGATGCCATCGTTATCCCCAACAAAAAATTTAATTGGGGCAATGTATATGGCGGGTTGATATTTGGTTTAGGCTGGGCAGTCACAGGCGCCTGCCCCGGTCCTCTGTTTGCGCAGATCGGAAGCGGCTTTTTGGTTACTTCGGTTACGCTTTTAAGCGCTATTTTGGGGACCTGGGTTTATGGCCTGCTCAGAGAAAAATTACCACATTAAATTAATTTCATGCAAAGGCGCAAAGCAGCAAAGAATTTACAAGCCCTTAATATCAATTCATGATCCAACGAAAAAAGATCCCGGTTTCAAATATTTTCAACATCCTCATTATGGCATTGGCATTGTTGATAATTTTTAACCCAAATTCAAAAGGCTATCTGATCAGGGGATTGATGTCGCTGGGTTTTTTCCAGCCCGATCCCGGAGGGTACGCTAAGCATCACGAAAATGTTGCCAATGTACCGGATATCCAGTTTAAAGATGCAACCGGTAATAACATATCGTTAAGCACCTTAAAATCTAAACTGGTATTTATAAACTATTGGGCTACCTGGTGCCCTCCCTGCATCGCAGAAATGCCTAAAGTAAATGAACTCTACAAAAAATTCAGGAACGATCCAAAAGTTGCCTTTCTTTTGGTTGATGTAGATAACGATCTGCCTAAAGCCAAAGCCTTTATGCTTAAAAACAGGTACGACTTACCTTTATATATACAAGAGAGCAATGTACCCGGCACTTTGTTAGATGGAACTATCCCTGCTACCCTCGTATTTGATAAAGAGGGCAAGCTTATTTATAAACACGCCGGCGCGGCAGATTATAGCAGCGAACAGTTTGAAGAGTTTATTAAGAACCTTGATTAGCTTGATTAAAGGATTTCATGATAATCTGAATCTTGCAGGTTAACCGCTGGCTTCGTTTCCAGCCTGCTTATAATTCAAGAAAATCCTCCAATCCTATTAATCACGGTTCTTTTTTATTGTTATTTCAACACTTATTCTCAAAATTTTTCTTTTCTTTACTGCACAATTAGTTAAATCCTAAGTTTCAATGAAAAAGAACCCGTTTTTACACCTCGGCGTTATCGCTTTGTCCTTATTGAGCTCGGCATCCTTCGGGCAAACAGGTACACTTAATATCAGTACCGATTCAAAAACAACCATTAGCAAGCACATTTACGGCCAGTTTGCCGAACACCTTGGCCGTGGCATTTATGGAGGCTTTTGGGTTGATAAAAATCTTCCTGTAAAAAAACAGGACCGCATCAGGCTTGATATTGTTGATGCCCTCAAAAAGATAAAGATTCCTAACCTGCGCTGGCCCGGCGGCTGCTTTGCCGACGAATATCACTGGCGCGATGGTATTGGTCCGGCTACCGCACGCCCACGCATGGTAAATACCAATTGGGGCGGTGTTACCGAAGATAATAGCTTTGGCACGCATGAGTTTTTGGAACTTTGTGATTTACTGGGTTGTGAGCCTTATATTGCCGGTAACGTTGGCAGCGGCACGGTTGACGAAATGTCGAAATGGATAGAATATCTTAACTCAAACAGCAGCAGTACGGTAGTACAGGAACGCAAAAAGAATGGGCATCCGGCTCCTTATAAAGTAACATTTTGGGGCGTAGGTAACGAAAGCTGGGGTTGCGGCGGCAATATGACACCTGAATATTACTCCGACCTTTTTAAACGATACGCTTCATTCGCTAAAGATTACCCCGGCGCCAAATTAAATAAAATAGCCAGCGGACCGAATGCAGATGATTACCGCTGGACGGAGGTTTGCATGAAAAACATTTCGAGCGGGATGATGGCAGGTTTATCGTTGCATTATTATACCATACCAACAGGTAATTGGGGCAAAAAAGGTTCGGCAACTAACTTTGACGAGAAAGAATACTTTAGCACTATGGTAAACTGCCTTAAAATGGAGGAACTGGTTACCAAACATTCGGCCATTATGGATAAATATGACCCGGATAAAAAAGTGGCCCTCGTTGTTGACGAATGGGGCATCTGGACCGACCCGGAACCCGGCAACTGGGGTGTTCTGTATCAGCAAAATAGCTTGCGCGATGCTTTAATAGCAGGCACAACGCTTAATATATTCAATAACCATAGCGACCGTGTTAGAATGGCTGCACTTGCACAAGCCATCAACGTACTGCAGGCGTTGATATTAACTGATAAAGAAAAAATGGTGCTAACGCCTACCTACCATGTATTTGATATGTATAAAGTGCACCAGGATGCCAAATATCTGCCCATTAAGTTGAGCGTACCTGATTACAAAGTTGACGGCAAAAAGATTGAAGCTGTAAATGCATCTGCTTCGCAGGATGCGGCCGGCAAGGTACACATCTCATTAGTTAACCTTGATCCGCACAATACCATTACTATTACAACCGGCCTTAGCGATGTAAAATGGCAAACCGTTAGCGGCCAGGTATTAACTTCGGCTAAATTAACCGATATTAATACATTTAAAGATGCCAACAAAATTCACCTTAACGCTTTTACCGGCGCTAAAAAAGACGGTGACAAACTGGTAGTAAGTCTGCCTGCAAAATCAATCGTAACACTCGAATTGAAATAAAATTCCTTTCCCTAAATACAAATGAGGCTGCATCAAATACAAATGATGCGGTCTTTTTTTTTGCATATAAAGCAATTGAACAAACACGGATAACCAACCTGTTAGTTTTAAGCTTTACGTATTCTGCTTTTAATTTTATAATGGCTCCCGGTTTTTTCTTTAAGTTGAGGACAGTGGCTTTTCAGATCAAAAGTTAAAACCTTTGAAAAAGTTTTTAACACCGCCCATCATGATCATATAATTAAATCAAAAAAAATCCACCTGCTATTGCTAACAGGTGGATGGGGATATAAATTAAAACAATAAACTCTTAAGCCAAATTGCGCCCGGCATTTACAATACCGTAAACCGTACGGATCACCAATTTATTATAAACATCATTAAGCTCAGTATCCTTTTCATAATTGATACATTGCAGGGCGTAGTGCTGAATGATCACCAGCGGTAACACTATTTTTTCGCGAATAGCGATAGAACGCCGTTCAACCGGGTATTCTTCCATCAGTACAGTGCTACCGGTTAGTTCAAGAAGCATTTCGCGGGTGAGGATAAACTCATCACGAAGCATTTTCCAGAAGGCGCCAAATTTTTCATCCTGTTCCAGGTACGCTGTAACCCTGAAGTCCGACTTCGACATCGACATCATACAGTTATCCAGCATAGTTTTAAAAAAGCCTGATGTTTGGTAAAGTTCTTTGATCTCGTCCCAGCCGCCGGTTTCTTTAACTTGTTTAAGTGCTGTACCTACACCATAAAAACCGGGGATACTTTGTTTTAACTGGCTCCATGAAGTTACAAAGCTGATAGCCCTAAGGTCTTCCAGTTTCAATTGAGCTCCCGCATTACGTTTAGTTGGGCGGCTGCTGATATTAATCCTTGATAATAATTTCAGCGGACTGAATTTTTCGAGGTATTCAACAAACAGCGGATGTGCACGCAGATCGATAAACAGCTTATAGCTTACATCGGCCATTTGCTGAATGAGTTCCTTGTGACGGTAATCCAGCAGATCGTTACGGTTGGGATGCAATGCTGAAATAATACCTGCGTTGATCAGTTGCTCCATATTAAATTGGGCAGTTTCAACAGAGCCGTATTGTGAACTAACGGTTTGCCCCTGTATAGTTAACTGGATATGCTCGTTAGCAATCTCTTTACCCATCGACGCATAGAAACGGTGTGTTTTACCACCACCGCGGGCCGGGGGCCCTCCCCTGCCATCAAAAAACGCCAGCTGGATGCCGTATTTACGGGCCATCGCGGTAAGCTCAACTTTAGCTTTATATATTGACCAGTTAGCCATCAGGTAACCGCCATCCTTAGTACTATCCGAAAAGCCAAGCATAATAGTTTGCTGGCTCCCCCTGTTTTTTAAATGTTCTGCATAAAACGGATGTGTATACAACTGTTCCATGATGCCTGCAGCATGTTCCAGATCGTTCACGGTTTCAAACAGCGGCATAAAATCGATGCTTAAGCTGTCTTTTTTCCACCCGCTCCATAAAAACAGGTTAATCAACTGCAAAATATCCGAAGCGCGCTGACAGTTACTGATAATAAAGCGCTGGCACGCCCTTTCACCATTACCCTGTTGAATTTGCTTAACCAACCTAATGGTATCCAGTGTATCGTGGATCATAGCATCTTTTTCCTCTTTAGGGCAAACAAAATCGGCCTCTTTAAAGGTGATGCTCTTTATTTTATCTTCCTCGCTTAGTTCCGAATAACCTTCCGCTACACCTGTGTCAATATTTTTGGTTCCGTATTCAAACACCTTACGTAAAATACGGCTGTCCTGCCTGATATCAAGTGTTGCAAAATAACATCCAAAAAGGCGTACCTTCTGGATCATATCCTCAACAATATTCACGAACAAACCATCGTGATCCCGAAGGATAACTTCTTTTATAGAAAGCAGCAGCTCCAACAGTTCGCCTTGAAGATCAACCGGGGTTAATTGTTCGTTAGCGTTTTTGTAAAACAGCGTTTCCAGTTTAGTCATGGCCTCCTCAACACCACGGAAAGTGATCCGGCGCTTAAGTACCCTGAAATCGCGGTAATAACATCTGAACAGGCGCTGCCTTAAAAAGCTGGCAACTTCTTTAGTGGTTTGGGTTGTTACGTTAGGATTACCATCACGGTCGCCACCTGGCCAAAAACCAAGCTCCAATATCTGGCGGCTTGCAGCGTCGATATCAAACTCCTCTTCCAGTTTTGACTGGATCCCAGATACGGCATGATAAAATATATTTTCCAGGAACCAGGAAAGGCTGATAGCCTCATCAACCGGTGTCGGCGATGTTTTATTAAAAAATGGCGTTTTACCTAATTGCTGCAGCAATACATCAATATTATTGATATCGTTGGTTTTTACAGCTTCAATTAAATCCGTCATGATGCCTAGCACCGTACCTGGATAAAACTGCGTAGGGTGAGCAGTAAGCACCAGGCGTAACGAAAAATCTTTTAATCTTTCACTGATATCCTGCCGACTTTCATCACTGATGGCTGCATGCTGCAACAGGCTTTGCAGGGTACCACTGTCATCAAACTTACCTATTTTATTAAATGACGAATCTTCAATGGCGTCAAATAAAACCACCTGCCGTTCAATGTACTGAATAAACCTAAACATGCGGTTAATCTGCTCGCGATGATCGATATCCGGTACATACTTTTCAAAAAACGACTCGATAATATCTGTCGGCGAATCATGGGTAATAGCGCCTTTCTCACAATGCGAACTAAAAAACGGTAATAAGATCCCTGTATCCTTTACCTGGTAAAACGGAAGTGTTTGAAACAAACTGTTATATAACTCAAATCGGGTAACAACCTCGTTATTGAAGGCTGCTTCTCTTTGGCTGAGTTTTAACGTTGGCGACATAGTAAAAAATTAAATTGAGGTAAAATTGATTGGTTTAGCTTTTGGCCTTTTCCGGGGGGTGAATTTACTGATCTTTAATTTAATTTCATCAAAAAGTAAATATTTATTAACGCAAATCTTCAATTAATGCCATTTTTATCAAAAACAGATACATAAATTAAAATTATGTAAATTTGAAACGTCATTTTAGGCCAATAAATTATATTTAATAAAAACAGGCCGAACAAACAAAATTGCTTATAATAGTTCTGTTATTTACAAAGCTACTGCTACCATGTCTATAAACACCAGGGAAATAAAAAGTTTCTTTTACAGTCAATATTTTTCTGATGGGATCCGCATTTGTATAGGCATTTTACTGCCCTCCCTCCTGCTAATGCAGTTTGATAAGTTTGATCTGGGCCTTACACTTTCACTGGGTGCATTGTGTATCTGCGTTATAGATACTCCCGGCCCGGTGTCGCACAAGCGTAATGCTATGGCGGCCGGTAACCTGTGTTTGTTTTTGGTTGCTGCTATTACCGGTTTTGCCCGGCTCAATGTATTTACGCTTGGTTTCGAGATCACCTTCTTCGCTTTTTTGTTTTCCATGTTTACAGTTTATGGCAACAGGGCAGCATCCGTAGGCACTTCATCGTTACTGATCATGATCTTTATGATGGATAAGGCATTGGCAGCTCCCGAGGTATTGGGTTACAGTGCAACTATCTTAGCGGGTGGCGTTTGGTATATGATCTTCAGTTTGTTGTTTTTCGGTATCCGCCCTTACCGCGCGGCACAGCAGGCCCTTGGCGAAAATGTTACCGATATAGCTCGTTTTTTACGCATCAAAGCCGATTTTTATTTGTCGGATACCGATATTGATGAAAACTACCGCAAGCTGGTTTCCAAACAAATCCAGGTGAGCCAGCACCAGGATGCTGTGCGCGAACTGCTTTTTAAAAGCCGCATCATGGCCCGCGAATCAACGGCACCAAGCAGGATCCTGGTACTTACCTTTGTAGACCTGGTTGATATTTACGAGCAGATCATGGCCACGCACTATGACTACAACCACATTCGCGAAAAATTTAAAGACACTGGTGTACTTACCGAAATAGCCCGTATTATCCATAACATGGCCGATGAGCTTGATGATATAGCCTACATTATATTATCAAACACCCGTCGCCGCCATCTCACTGATTTTAATATCGAGCTGGAAAAACTAAAAATAAAAATTGACTCCATCGGCAAAAGCAACCAGGAAACCAGCAATCTGGTACTAAAAAAGGTATTGGTAAACCTGCGTTCACTTAGCGAGGGTATCAACAATATTTATAAGTACTACAGTTCAAAAGCAGCCGAATCATTAAACGAGCCCAAAGGCGATGTAGAGTATTCGGCTTTTGTTACCCACCAGGATTTTGCACCGCATATTTTCTTCGACAATTTTACGCTGGCATCCGGCGCATTCAAACATGCCCTGCGTGTAGCGTTGGTATGTTTGGTAGGTTTTATCACAGCTAAATTAGTATCATTAGGCCATCATAGCTATTGGGTGCTGCTTACCATTATTGTAATATTGAAGCCCGGGTTCAGTCTTTCAAAACAGCGTAACTACCAGCGTTTAATAGGCACTATTGGCGGTGGTGTTATTGGTATAGCCATACTTACCTTTATCCCTAACGTCACCGTGCAGTTTATTTTCCTGGTGATTTTTATGATGGGTGCCTACAGCTTTCAACGCCTTAATTATGTAGTGAGCGTAATTTTCATGACGCCTTATGTACTTATATTGTTCAAGTTCCTGGGCGTTGGATTGCTCAATGTAGCCCAGGAAAGAATTTTGGATACCGTCATAGGTTCAACTATCGCGCTGGTGGCCAGTTACCTGATATTCCCCACCTGGGAATTTGAACAGATCCAGGAAGCACTTAGGGATGTGTTAGTGGCCAACATCAATTACCTGGTTACCATTGCCGAAAGCATCTCGGGTAAAATGATCAGTATTACCAGTTACAAACTGGCGCGAAAAGAGGTTTATGTAAAATCGGCCAACCTTTCGGCCGCATTTGAGCGCATGACATCAGAACCTAAAAGCAAACAGCGTAAAATAAAGGATGTACATAAATTTGTGGTGCTTAACCATATCCTTTCATCATACATCGCTACCATTGCATCAGCACAAAGCAAAAAGGAAATCCCGGTTGCACACCCCGAAGCCATGAAGCTCATCAAAAAAAGTATAACCGTTTTGAACGATACCGGTCAAAAACTGCATGCTCAAAATATTGAATTTAATATAGGTAAAATCCCCCCTGTTAACCCGGAAGCTCTAAAGCCGGTAGCCCAGGCCGAAGATGCTTTGTTGAAAGAGCAATTAGGCTTTATCAATAAGATCAGCTACGATATTGCAAAGATTACGGATAGTATATTGCTTGAACCATGATTTAGAGGATTTAGGATTGCCCTGACGCCAGGTAATGTAGGGTAAAGACCTATAATCTCCTCTCTATAGTATCAGAATAATCTTCTAATCCTAAAAATCATGGCACAGCAATATGTTTAAACCTTTAAATTAAAATATTTCCAAATACAAAAAATACCGGGTTATGGGGATACGTTCATAATGATTTTTCCCTACTTTAGCCATTGATGATACCTGTTGTTTCAAAATTACCCCAAACCGGAACTACCATATTCACCATTATGTCGGCCCTGGCCAACGAACTGGGTGCAATAAATCTGTCGCAGGGTTTTCCTGATTATGACTGTTCGCCCGACCTGATTGAGCTTGTAAATAAAGCCATGAAAGAAGGGCATAATCAATACGCGCCCATGGCTGGTGTCATGGCTTTAAGAGAGCGTATTGCCGAAAAAACCGAAAAGCTTTACGGCGCGGTTTATAACCCCGAAACAGAGATTACCATCACTGCCGGTGGTACACAGGCCATTTTTACAGCTATAAGTGCTGTAATTCACCCCAACGATGAGGTGATCATATTCGAGCCGGCTTTTGACTGCTATGCCCCTGCCATAAAACTGATGGGCGGCGTTGTAAAATCGCTTGCCCTTGAGCCGCCTAATTACCGCATTGCATGGGACATGGTTAAGCGGTTGATCAACCAAAAAACAAAAATGATCATCCTTAACTCGCCTCATAACCCAACGGCAACTATTTTGCATAAGGAAGATATTGACGAGTTGAGCGCATTGGTAAAAAACCAGGATATCCTGATCCTTAGCGATGAGGTATATGAACACCTGATCTATGATGGCGAAACCCACCACAGCATGGCCCGCTACCCTGATCTGCAGCAGCGCAGCTTCATCGTAGCATCGTTTGGCAAGCCTTTTCATGCTACCGGCTGGAAGGTGGGCTATTGCATGGCGCCTGCTTATTTGATGAATGAGTTCAGGAAAATCCACCAGTTTTTGGTATTCGCCGTAAACACTCCTATTCAGTATGCCATCGCCGAGCATTTAAAAAACGAAGAAACTTATCTCGGCCTGGCCGAATTTTTCAAGGAAAAACGCGACTATTTTAGAAAAGGCCTTGAACAAAGCCGTTTTAAGCTTTTGCCATGTTCAGGATCATACTTTCAGTCAGTAAGTTACCGCTCTATTACCGACGAAAAAGATGCCGACTTTTCTATCCGTGTGGCGAAGGAATTTGGGGTAGCGTCCATACCTGTTTCGGCCTTTTACAGCAAGGGGATTGATCACCATGTATTAAGGTTTTGTTTCGCCAAAAGGCAAGAAACTTTAGATAAAGCCGTTGATAGGTTAATTCGAGTTTAATTTTTGGTTAATGGTCCATAGATCATGGATCATAGCCAGATCATAAGTTTGATTTTGGATCATGGTCTATAATTCATGGATCATAGCCAAATTGTATAAGTTTTATCCGTATGGATCAACCAACCATCATGCATTTTTGCCATGATCCATGATCCATCAACTATGAACCAAATATTATGGAGAATCTTAAAATTACTGTTTTTCAAGGCTACCTTTTTTGGGAAAATACCGATAAAAATCTTCAGAATATTACCCTCAGGTTATCGGGAGGGATCCGCGAAAAAACAGATCTCATCATACTGCCCGAGATGTTCAGTACGGGTTTTACCATGAACGCCGCCGAATTGGCTGAGCCTATGAATGGCAAAACCATGCAATGGATGGAAAAAATAGCCAAACAATATGATTGTGTGATAACCGGGACCATTATTATTAAAGAAGGTGGCAAGTACTACAACCGGTTAATCTGGATGCGCCCTGACGGCAGTCATGAACATTACGACAAACGTCACCTCTTTGCACTTGGCCAGGAACATAATACCTACACCGCCGGCACCAAAAAGCTTTTCGTTGAACTTAACGGCTGGAAAATTTGCCCGGTAATTTGTTATGACCTGCGTTTCCCGGTGTGGCTGCGTAATATAGAAGCTAATCCTTACGATCTGCTCATTGTGGTTGCTAACTGGCCCGAGCGCAGGGCTGCGCACTGGCGTACCCTGATACCTGCCCGTGCGGTTGAAAACCAGTCGTACGTGATAGCAGTTAACCGCGTAGGCCACGATGGAAACGAAATTTACCATAGCGGCGATTCCACCTGTATCGATCCTAACGGTAAGGTAGTTTACTATAAACGTGATGAAGAAGACCTTTACACTTTCAGTATCATAAGTGATGAGGTTGAAAAAGTGCGCCGTGCACTACCTTTTTTGAAAGATGCGGATAATTTTGAAATAAATATCTGAAAGAACCCTGATTCATAGGATTTGAAGATTTCTTGATTTTGTCTGAACCGGAATTTGAAGAATATATTGAATTGCCAGAATATAGAATTCAATAAATTCTTCAATTCGTTTAATTCGAGTTCAGACAGTTCCCGTTCCTACCATTAGTTTTCTTTCACTTCATACAAAATTCATAACCGTTTCGAATTTTTGTACTGTAGAATTGAAGAAGGAAACATGCGTACTATAAAATCCCTGCTATTTATATCACCGTTATTTTTTAGTTTATTAACACAAAAGGCCGAAGCGCAAACAGATACGTTAAAGATCACTTTCCCTGATGCTGAAAAACAGTTCATTGAAAACAACCTAAGCCTGCTTGCCCAAAAGTATAATGTTGATGCCTCAAAGGCGCTCATTCAACAAGCTAAATTATGGGACAACCCTGTGTTAAGCACCGACCAGAATATCCATGACGGTAGCACCAATAAATTTTTCAACCACTCAAACGGAGGCGGACAAATATTTGTCCAGTTAAACCAGGTGTTTGCCACTGCCGGCAAACGCGGCAAACAGGTAAAAGTAGCCGAAGACGATGCTAAAGTTCAGGAAGCCGCCTTTAATGACTTGATGCGTAACCTTCGTTATAATCTGCAGCTTGATTTTAGCCAGTTGGGCTCCTTGAATGCGCAACAATTAGTTTATCAAAACGAAATTAAATCAGCCACTGAACTGGTTAATGCAATTCAAAAATCATTTGATGTAGGTAATACCTCAATGAAGGACCTCATCCGTTTGAAAGCCCTTTTGTTCGGTTTGCAAAATGATATGGTTGAAAATAATCGCCAGATCAACGATCTGCAAACAGAGCTTAAAACATTACTGCAAACAAAGGAAACCACATTTGTACAGCCTGTTATAAATGATAAGCCGGTAGAAACCGTAGATCTTGATGTGCAGTCGCTTATTAGTCAGGCCATGACCAACAGGCCCGATTATTTATCGAACCAGTATCAATTAAATTCGGCCACCCATAATCTTGCTTATCAAAAAGCCCTTGCCGTGCCTGACGTTACCTTAGGTGCATCATACGATCAAAACAGCAGTTATGCCCGTCATTACTATGGCTTACAAGTTGGTTTTCCGATACCGTTGTTTAACCGCAACCAGGGCAATATCAAGTCGGCACAATACAATATCAAAAGCCAGGAGAGCACTCTGAAACAAAATGAATTCCAGCTTAAAAACGATGTAGTTGCTGCTGTTAATCAATATAAATTGAATGTGCAGTTGTTCTCAACCCAGCAAATCGCCTTTAATGAACAGTACGACAAACTGTTTGGTGCAATGCTCAAGAGTTTCCAGCAGCGCCAGATAAGCCTTGTGGAGTTTGTAGACTTTTTCGACACCTATAAGGACACCAAATTAAAAATATTGCAACAGCAATTCAACCTGCAAAAAGCAATTGCCGACCTCAATTTTGCTGTTGGCATTACCGTAATAAAATCCTGACTAAACTTTTAAGACTTACTATGATGAAAAGAGAAACGCTGTTTTCCGGCATCTCAGCTTTGCTACTACTTGCCGCTTGCAAAGGCAAGACACCTCCTGCTGTTGAAAACAAACAGGTAACTGTGAGTGATTCGATGGCAAAAATTATCACAATCGATACTGCCAGGATCGCTACCATAAAAAATGAGCTTACACTTTCGGGCGAGGTATCATATGATGACAACACCGTTGTTAAAGTATTTCCTTTTTCAAGCGGGCAGGTGTTAGATGTAAAAGTTTCGCTGGGCGATAAAGTGAGCAAAGGCCAAACCCTCGCCATTGTACGCAGTGCCGATGTTGCAGGTAATTATACCGACCTTAGCTCGTCAAAATCCGACCTTGCTATTTACAAACGTCAGCTTGAACAGGCTGAATATCTGTACAAAAACGGCATCTCAAGCGAGCGCGATTATACCGAGGCTAAAGAAAATTTCAACAAAGCCGAAGCTGCCTACAACAAAGTAAAAGAGCAAATTGCAATCAACGGCGGCGGTAATACCAGCCCCGGCGGTACATTGGTGATCAAAGCGCCTGAAAGCGGTTTTGTGGTTGAAAAAAATATTACAGCAGGCGGCTATATCCGTCCGGATAATAACAACAGCATGTTTACTATATCCAACATGAAAGATGTTTGGATCTGGGCCAACGTGTTTGAATCAGACATTAGCCGTGTTAAAGTAGGTTATACAGCCAAAGTTACTACGATTGCCTACCCCGATAAAGTTTTTACCGGCAAAGTTGACGCTGTTAGTTCTGTGCTCGATCCGGACAACAAAGTATTGAAGATTAAAATCGTATTGCCCAACGATGGCATGCTGCTTAAGCCGGAGATGTTCACCAGTGTGGTAATAGCCAACAGTGAAAAAGCGCAGTCGGTTGCTATACCAGCAAAAGCCGTTGTTTATGACAATAGTAAAAACTTTGTAGTGGTTTATAACAGTAAAGACGATTTGAAGGTGCGCCAGGTAGCGGTTATTAAAACCGTTGAAGACACCACCTATATATCATCAGGTTTGCAAGCCGGTGATAAGATCATCTCAAAAAACCAGCTGCTTTTTTATGATGCCATTGCCGGCAACAACTAACAGGTGGGTAAACCAAAATTGACGGGTTTTAAATCCGGGCATTTACGTTTTTAAAATACAAAGACTACAATGAACAAGTTCATCAAAAATATCATATACTTCTCGCTCAGGCACCGTTACTTTGTGTTTTTTATGACACTGGTATTGGTAGCATTAGGTGTGTGGAGCTATACCAATACCCCTATCGAGACTTTTCCCGACGTTACCAATACACAAATCATTATTATAGCCCAATGGCCGGGCCGCAGTGCCGAAGAGATGGAAAAAATGGTTACCATCCCTATGGAAACCGTTTTAAACTCGGTACAAAAAAAGGCTAACCTTCGTACCACATCATCTTTTGGTTTATCATACATCCGTATTATTTTTGATGATGATGTTGATGATGCGTTTGCCCGCCAACAGGTATTAAGCCGCTTGGGCAACGCTGATTTGCCTGATGGTGTTAAACCCGAGGTTGAACCGCCATACGGCCCAACAGGTGAAATTTTCCGTTACACCCTAAAAAGCCACACCAAATCTTTGCATGACCTTACCGCTATACAGGATTGGGTGCTTGACCGCCAGTTTAAATCAATCCCCGGCGTAGCTGATGTGAACAGTTTTGGTGGCGAGGAAAAAACTTATGAAGTGAGTGTAAACCCTTCGCTGTTACAAAAATACGGTCTTACTTCGCTTGATGTTTACACGGCCCTTAATCGTAGTAACATTAACGTAGGTGGTGATATCATCGAAAAAAACGACCAGGCTTATGTAGTGCGTGGTATTGGCTTAATTAATAATATCGAAGAAATTCAGAATATTATTATCAAAAACGTTAATAACGTTCCTATCCTGGCCCGTGATATTGCCGAGATTAAAGAGGGTGGTTTACCGCGTTTAGGTCAGGTGGGCCGGGATAAAAACAACGACGTTATTGAAGGTATTGTGGTAATGCGTAAAGGTGAAAACCCTGCTGAGGTATTAAAGCTCATTAACCAGAAAGTTGTCGACCTCAACAAAAGCGTGTTACCTGCCGATGTAAAGATCTCCACCTTTTATGATCGTACCAACCTGATGGATTTTTGTACCGAAACGGTGATCCACAATTTATGCGAAGGTATCATCCTGGTAACCGTCATCGTATTCCTGTTTATGGCCGATTGGCGCACAACGCTCATTGTTGCTATCATTATACCGCTGGCATTATTGTTTGCATTCATCTGTTTACGGTTAAAGGGAATGAGCGCCAACCTGCTCTCTATGGGTGCAGTCGATTTTGGTATTATTATAGATGGCGCGGTGGTGATGGTTGAGGGAATCTTCGTGGCGCTTGATCACCGGGCTAAGGAAGTGGGGATGCAAAAATTCAACGGGTTGGCTAAACTTGGCCTATTCAAAAATGTCGGCGCCGAGATGGGTAAAGCTATCTTTTTCTCCAAGCTTATCATCCTTACCTGTTTGGTACCAATTTTCGCATTCCAAAAGGTTGAAGGTAAAATGTTCTCACCTCTGGCTTACACTTTGGGCTTTGCTTTGCTTGGTGCGTTGATCTTTACCCTTACCCTGGTACCAGCTTTGTCAAGTATCTTACTTAACAAAAATGTAAGGGAGAAGCATAACCCGGTAGTGATATTCTTTGAAAACGGTATCCGCCGTATGTTTAGTTACACATACCGTAACCAAAAACTAAGTCTCATTGTAGCAATAGCCTTTATGTCGGTTACATTCTTTTCGGCTAAATTTTTAGGTTCGGAATTCCTTCCGCAGCTTAACGAGGGCGCCCTGTGGGTAACCGCGCAGCTGCCAATGAGTACCTCGCTGGAAAGTTCGGTTAAGGTAACTGATAAAATGAGGCAGATCCTGTCAACCTTCCCCGAGGTGAAGCAAACCCTGTCGCAAGTGGGCCGTACCAATGACGGTACCGACCCTAAAGGTTTCTTTAACGTGCAGATCCAGGTTGACCTTCTGCCTAAAAAAGAATGGAAACGAAGCATCAGCCAGGAAGAGCTGATAGCCGAAATGGATAAAAAGCTGAGTCAGTTTCCGGGTATTGTATTTAACTATTCGCAGCCTATTATAGATAACGTAGCTGAGGCTGTTGCAGGTGTACCTGCATCTATGGCAGTAAAAGTATTCGGGCCCGATTTCCAGGTGCTTGATCAGAAGGCCGATTCGGTAATGGCTGTGCTCAAGAAGATCCACGGTGTTGAAGATCTCGGGATCTTGCGCAACCTTGGTCAGCCGGAGTTCCGCATCGAGCTTGATCAGCGCAAGATGGCACTTTACGGAGTGTCTACTGCCGATGCCAACTCGGTTATTGAGATGGCTATAGGCGGTAAAGCGGCCTCACAGCTTTATGAAGGCGAACGTAAATTTGATATCCGGATCCGTTACCAAAAACAATTCAGGGATACTCAAAGCAAAATTGAGAACCTGATGGTACCTACATTAAACGGTTCAAAAATTGCGATTAAAGAGATTTCTAAAATCACCACACTAACTGGCCCCGCATTTATTTACCGGGACAATAACATGCGTTACATCGCTGTGAAATTCTCGGTGCGTGGCCGCGACTTAGGTAGCACCATAGCCGAAGCGCAGGAAAAAGTAGGCGCCGCCGTAAAACTTGACCAGGGATATTCATTTACCTGGAACGGTGAGTTTGAAAACCAGATCAGGGCATCAAATACATTAGCGCACGTAGTGCCTGTGTGTTTACTGGTGATATTCCTGATCCTGTTCATCACCTTCGGTAACGCTAAAGACGCAGTATTAGTTATCTTAAACGTGCCATTTGCGCTGATAGGCGGCATTTTAGCATTACATATTACAAACACAAACTTTAGTATATCGGCAGGTATTGGTTTCATTGCCTTGTTTGGTGTATGTATCCAGAACGGTGTGATCCTGATCTCGGTTTTTAAGAAAAACATTGAAGAAAAAATGCACCTCGATGAGGCCATTATGCAAGGCGTGATATCACGTGTACGCCCGGTAGTGATGACCGCGCTGATGGCTGCCATTGGTTTAATGCCCGCAGCTATTTCAACCGGTATTGGTTCGGAAACTCAGAAGCCGCTGGCTATAGTAGTTATAGGTGGGCTTGTGACCTCCACCATACTAACCTTATTGATATTACCTATTATTTACGCAATCGTGTACCGTTTAATACACCGTCGTGAAAACCGTAAACTGCTGAAAAAAGTAGGTATGATAAAAGGATAAAACTGAACACTAATTATTTCGAATTAAATCGAATTTCACGAATTAGTTATTCTAAAACAAATAGCGATGGGGATATGCCTGTCGCTTTTTATTTTTAGCGACCATTTATAATACTAATAATACAATAGGGAACTTTCCTGTTAGCAAATATTCGTGGTAATTAGTGTAATTTGTGCACACTCAAATCATATAATTGGTTTTAATAATATGTCATTGATCAAACCTGTATTCCGCTCTGCTTTGCCGGTCGCCCTGTTGCTTGTTCTGCCTTTTTTATCATCGGCACAAAAGAAAAAAGAGAAGGAAAAAGACTACGCCCAACTGGTTGATCCATTTATAGGTACTGGCGGACATGGGCATACTTATCCCGGTGCGGTGAGGCCTTTCGGCATGGTACAGCTTAGTCCGGATACCCGGTTGGAGGGTTGGGATGGCTGTTCCGGTTATCATTATACCGATAGCCTGGTATATGGTTTCTCGCACACGCACCTGAGCGGTACCGGTGTGCCTGATTACTGTGATGTATTGTTTATGCCAACCACCGGCGATCCTAAATTTAAAAACACCGAATACCGCTCGCACTTCAGCAAAAAGAATGAGAGTGCCACACCAGGTTATTATAAAACACTGCTCGATAAATATAATATTGGCGTTGAGCTAACTGCAACTACCCGTGTAGGTATGCATCGCTACACTTACCCTTCAACCGATAAGGCAAATATCATTATCGATTTGCAACACCGCGATGAGGTTTTGGATTCATGGATAGAAGTGGTAAATGATCATGAATTACGTGGTTTCCGTATGTCGAAATCTTGGGCCGATAAACAGCAGGTATATTTTTACGCTAAGTTTTCAAAGCCTTTTAAAACTTACGGTATTGCTTTAAATAACCAGGTACAAAATGGCCAAAGCAAAGCACAGGGCAAGAATGTAAAGTTGTTTTTGCAGTTTGATAATCCCGGCGAAGTGATCAGCAAGGTGGGTATCTCGTCGGTAAGCACCGAAGGTGCTTTAAAAAACCTGGATGCAGAAATACCTGATTTCGACTTTAAAAAAATTCAGAAAGATGCCAAAATAGCCTGGAACCATGAATTGAATAAGATTCAGGTAGAGGGCGGCGCACCGGCCCCGGCAACCCAAACCCAACCCGTAGGCGGAACCAGCCCCTACAGTTATGCTCCTCCTGCTAAAAAAGTAGTGCAGCCAGACTATGCTAAAATCAAACAAACCATATTTTATACCGCCTTATACCACAGCATGGTTGCTCCCAATATTTACAGTGATGTGGATGGGCAATACCGTGGTATGGATCAACAGGTACATACAGCTCAGGGATTTGATTATTACACCGTTTTTTCCTTATGGGACACCTACCGGGCTGAGAACCCGCTGCTTACGCTGATAGACCGCAAGCGCACGCTCGATTTTATCAAGAGTTTTATGGCGATGTATGATCAGGGCGCCTTATTACCGATATGGCCGCTTGCGAGTACCGAAACTTATTGCATGATCGGCAATCATTCTATCCCGGTTATTGTGGATGCTTACGCGAAGGGCATCCGCGATTTTGATGCCGAGAAAGCTTTTGCCGCCATGAAAGCCGCCGTAAACCGTAACCAGTTTGGGCTGGATAATTATCGCCAAAACGGCGCAGTTCAATCAGATAAAGAAGATGCGTCTGTGTCTAAAACATTGGAGTATGCTTATGACGATTGGTGTATAGCCCAAATGGCAAAAATGCTCAACAAAACCGACGACTATACCCAATATATTCAGCGGGCACAATACTGGAAAAACGTTTTCAATAACCAGAACACCTTTATGCAGGCCCGTGCAAACGGCGGCTGGCTGGAGCCTTTCGATCCTGCAGAGATCAATGGCAATTATACCGAGGGCAACTCCTGGCAGTATTCGTTCCTGGTACCCCACGATGTAGAAACCCTGATTGATAAAATGGGCGGCAAACAGGCATTTGAAAATAAGCTCGATGAATTGTTTAGCACACAATCAAAACTTAGCGGCAGTGACATTCCCGATGTAAGCGGATTGATAGGCCAATACGCACATGGCAACGAACCAAGTCATCACATGGCGTACTTATATAATTTTACCGACTCGCCGGATAAAACCCAGTTTTATGTGAGCCGTATTTTGCGCGAAGAATACAGCAACAAACCTGATGGTTTAGCCGGTAATGAGGATTGCGGGCAAATGTCGGCTTGGTATGTGATGAGTTCTTTAGGAATTTACAATATTGCACCCGGCCAGCAGGGTTTTCAGATTGGGATCCCGCAGTTTGATAAGGCAGTGATCAATTTGGAGAACGGCAAAAAATTCAGCATTATTAACCCCGGCGCTGGCATTACCCGCAGCAATATCTATCTGCAGGGCATGAACCTTGATAAAAACGTGTACAGTAAGCTTTTTATCAACTACGATGATATTACCAAAGGCGGGGATTTTGAAGTGTTTACCGGCAGGCTGGCTAATAAGATCTTTACCCAGGACCTGGAAAAACCTGTTTCAAAAATTACGGATAACCTGATTATTTCTAACCCATATATCATTGCACCTGCTAAATCATTCAAACAGCCTTTCACCCTTCAAATCAAAGACCAGGATGCCGACGCGAAAATCTATTACACGCTCGATGGCTCTGCTCCTACTGCATCGTCAACACCTTATACACAGCCAATTACTATTAGCGATAACATCCTGGTAAAAGCTATCGCGATAAAGGAGGGTAAAAGCAGCTTTATTGATGAGGCAAGTTTCATCAAACTCCGCAACGATATTAAGCTAACTATACAGAACAAATACCTGCCAAACTACGCGGCTAAAGGCGATGAATCATTAATTGATGGACAGCACGGCACTACCAACTGGCGTTTAGGCAATTGGCAGGGCTACCAGGGAAAAGATTTTATAGCCATTGTTGATATGAGCGCCGTTAAGCCCATCAAACAAATCAGCATCAGTACATTGCAGGATAGCCGAGCATGGATTGTGTTCCCTAAATATGTACAATTCTGGACATCAAACGATGGTAAAACCTATAAGCTGGCTGCCACCGTTAATACCAAAATTGACATTAAAGATACCAACGTACAAACACAGGAGTTTGTCACGCCACTAAACACTAATGCCCGTTACATTAAACTCATTGCCAAACAATACGGCCCGCTTCCAGATTGGCATGAGAATAAGGGCAGCCAGTCCTACATTTTTGCTGATGAGATAACCGTGGAGTGATTTTAGATGTGTGGATGTGCAAATGATTGAAGTTTTGCTATAGCTAACCATTTAAAAATGAATAAAACTATTTCATTTTTAAACGGTTAGCTTTATACAAAAAACTTTACCACACATGGAAAATTACAAACCAACAACCGACGACGGTAAGACCGCCGGCATCATCAGTTATTTTACGCTTATCGGGTGGCTTATTGCTTATTTTGCATTATACACCAACAATAAAACACCGCTTGCATCCTACCAGATGAGGCAAACCTTATTGTTTCACCTGGTTTCAATTCTTATTTCATGGATTGCCGGTTTTATTATAGGCATGGCCTTTGTAACATCAGGAATATTCATTGGTGCGTCTATCCTCTGGATTATACGCTTGGGCTTACTGGTTATTTGGATCATCGGTTTAATTGGCGCAATTAACGGCGAAAGAAAACCAATGCCCCTTATAGGCGAGCCCGCACAAAATATGTTTTCAGGCATTTAAGATTTTCACAGCGCAGTTTAAGACTTACGAAGTTTTGAAAATTTCGTAAGTCTTAATATTTCCGTTATTGTTTTTCTAACAACTGTTTAGCCTCCTGTAGTTTTTCCATTTCGTCTTTAGGCAAAACAGGGAATTCCAGCTTCAACTTTTTCAAGGTATCCCTGATTATAGTTGATATCGCGATGCGCGTAAACCATTTCTTATCAGCCGGGATAACATACCAGGGACAATCATCTGTAGCAGTTTCGTTAATGGCTTTTTCATAAGCTTTCATATACTCATCCCAATGCTCCCGTTCCGCAATATCGCTGGCCTGGAACTTCCAATTTTTTTTGGGGTTATCTATTCGCTTTAAAAACCGCTTTTTTTGCTCCTGCTTTGAAACATTAAGGAAAAATTTAATCACAACAGTTCCGCTGTTACAGATATGCTTTTCAAAATTGCGGATGCTCTCATATCGTTGTTCCCAAAACTGTTTATCAATATCTTCTACTTGTTTTATCGCGGGGTTATTTTCTTTTAAAACAAGCTCCGGATGGACTTTAACGACAAGCACATTTTCATAATGCGACCTGTTATGGATACCAATACGCCCTCTTTCAGGCAGGGCTTTATAATGTCGCCATAAAAAATCATGGTCATAGTCTTCTGAACTGGGCTGTTTAAAGCTATACACCTGGCAGCCCTGCGGGTTTATGCCCGACATAGTGTGCGCTATAGCACTGTCTTTTCCGGCAGCATCCATCGCCTGAAAAATAATAAGCAATGAATAACTATTTGAGGCATAAAGTTGCGCCTCCAATTTAGAAGTTTCAGCTATCAGTTCATCCAAAACAGACCGAGCATCTTCTTTTTCGTAACCATCACTAAATGCAGGATCATGATCACTCAGCGAAAATTTGCTATTACTTGGTACTTTAAATTGTTCTGTTAAACTTTTCATATAAATAGATATCCATACAAAGTACAAAAACAACATTAAAGTTTTAGCAACTTGATTTCAAATACACGCGGCAACCTTCAATAGGCGATTTTTTATATCCAAAAAGTTTTTGATTTATTTATTGTGTACTTTGCACAATATAAATATGTATTATGCCAGCGTTAACCTAAAATTTACCTGTCTATTTTACGTTGTTTATATTTGTTAAACTGCACTATGATATAGTGTCATAATTTTACATCTTTACCCAATGTTCAGACGTATACGCAACCGATTTCTGAGATATTTTGTCATATTCATTTACTTCGTAATTATTTTCTTTTGTTCTATTGAGCTTAACTTCCTTTGGCTTTTCGGATACTCACCTGACATGCAGGATATTAAAAGCCCCGTACTTTCGGTGGGATCGGAAGTTTACACTGCCGATGGAAAGCTAATAGGCCAATATTACAAGGAGAACCGCTCACCAATTGAATTTAAAGAGATCTCCCCCAACCTCATAAACGCCCTTGTGGCAACTGAGGATGTGCGGTTTTACAGTCATGGCGGCGTAGATTTTTACTCCTTTTTTACCAGTGTGCTCTCAACAGCCAAAGGCGACCGCCGCGGCGGCAGTACCATAACCCAGCAGTTAGCCAAAAACCTTTTTGAAACGCGTAAAAAGAAATCGCAGGGCGTCATTAAGCATATCCCGGTACTGCGCACCATTGTTTATAAATGCAAGGAATGGCTTACTGCTTTTAAAATTGAGCACGTTTACAGCAAGCAGCAAATATTGACGTTGTACTTCAATACCGTGCCCTTCGGCAACAATTCATACGGTATTAAAACAGCATCGTTAAAATATTTTAATAAGCAGCCCGGCACCTTAAACCCTGCCGAATCAGCCTTACTTATCGGCATGCTGAAAGCTACATCGAGCTACAACCCCATTAAAAATCCGCAGCGCGCTACCGAAAGGCGCAATACTGTATTGGGACAGATGGAGAAATATAAGTTCCTCACTGCCGACCAGTATAAAAGTAACGTCGCATTGCCACTCGGGCTCGACCTGAGTTATGTTGAAGACGACTCCCACGGCGATTCATACCTGCGCCGCGCCGTTGAGAAATGGCTGGATAAATGGTGTAAGGAAAATGATTACAACCTTTATGAAGATGGCCTGAAGATCTATACTACCATCGATTCAAAAATGCAGCAATATGCCGAAGAAGCTGTTACCGAAAAAATGAAGATGCTGCAAAAACGCTTCTATAATCTTTGGGGGAACAAAAATCCGTGGCGCGATTCAAAAGGCGTTGAGATCAAAGATTTCATTCTCAAAAACGAACAAAGGCTCCCTATTTACAAGCTACTTGAAAAAAAATACGGCGGTGATACGATAAAGATCCAGGATTACTTTAAAACGAAAAAGCGGATGACTGTGTTTACCTGGCACGGAGAACAGGACACTACTTTTTCTACTATAGATTCTATAAAATATTACGCTAAGATCCTGAACACCGGCATGATGACACTGGAGCCATCAACCGGAAAAATAAAAGTTTGGATTGGCGGTATCGATCACCGTTTCTTTAATTACGACCACGTAAACCAAAGCCGCAGGCAAGCAGGTTCAACCTTCAAACCTTTCGCTTACCTTACTGCGCTTGACAATGGTTTTACCCCTTGTGATAAATTTACTGACAAACCAGTATCGATCAAATACAAAGACAACGGCGAAGATAAAGTTTGGGAACCCAACAACGCCGACTTCCATTTCTCTTATCGCGAAATGTCCCTGCGTTGGGCAATGGGTAAATCTGTAAACTCTATTACTGCTCAGCTAACCGAAAAAGTAGGTTGGGATAAAATTGTGGAATATGCCCATCGCTGCGGTATTGAAAGTCCTTTAAAATCAGTTCCATCAGTATCGTTAGGTTCAAATGATGTTTCAGTTTATGAAATGGTAAGGGCGTACAGCACATTCCTTAATAAAGGTGAAAAACTTGATCCACTGCTGGTTACAAAGATCACCGATCAACAGGGTAATGTAATACAGGAGTTTAAGCTTAAAACCGAAAAAGTATTGAGCGAAGAAACAGCCTGGCTCATGCTTTATATGTTCCGCGGTGGTATGGAAGAACCCGGCGGTACTTCCCAAGCACTTTGGGAATACAACGGCCTATGGAAAAAAGACAACCAGATAGGCGGTAAAACAGGTACATCATCTGATTATGTGGACGGCTGGTACATGGGCATCACCAAAGATCTGGTAACCGGTGTTTGGGTTGGTGCAGATGACCGTTCTGTACACTTTACTACTTCCGAAACCGGTGAAGGCTCGCACACTGCCTTACCTATCTTCGGCAGCTTTATGGAGAGGGTTTATGCTGATAAGTCCTTAGGATATACTTACGGACCATTCCCAAAACCATGGACCAAGATCACCAAAACTTATAATTGCCCGTCGCCGCATATTGAAGAAGATACAACCTCAACAGATAGCATAAGCAACCCAATTGATACAACAGGCGTAACACCTGTACAGGAAAACAATCCGGAAAACCCGGAAAACACTCCGCCGGGCAATAAATAAAGGATTATCGGCGCTTACTTTCTGTTAATGAAGAGAAAATGAATAAGGTTGTTTTTTAATTAAGAGCAACCTTATTTTGTTAAATTAGCCATATCTATTTAGTTAAATAATATATGAATAAAGTTTACTCACTTTTCAATAGAGTTAAAAAGCACACCATTATATTCATTTGTTTTGTTGGCCCGCTGTTGATAAGCATCAATGCCAGGGCGCAATATTTTGGCCAAAACAAGGTAAGGTACAAAAACCTTAAGTTTAACGTTTATAAAACCCCTCACTTCGAGATTTACTATTACCTGAAAAATGATAGTATGGTAAAACGCTTTGCCCAGGAAAGTGAACTGTGGTACACCCTGCATCAACAGGTTTTCAAGGATACATTTAAACATGCCAATCCAATAATATTATATGCCAACCATCCCGATTTTCAGCAAACAACCGCTATTGATGGTGAAATTAGCGTAGGTACAGGCGGTGTTACCGAAGGCCTAAAAAACCGGGTGGTGATGCCGGTGATGGAAACCAACCAAACCACGAGGCACGTTATCGGGCACGAGTTGGTACACGCTTTCCAATATCGTTTATTGCTGGGACATGATTCATCCGAATACGAAAATATAAACAACATTCCGCTTTGGATGATAGAGGGTATGGCCGAATACCTGTCTTTAGGTAAGAAGGACACTTATACAGCCATGTGGATGCGTGACGCCTATTTGAACCATGATATTCCTACTGTTCGCGATCTTACAGAAAGCAGCAAATACTTCCCTTATCGTTATGGCGAAGCTTTCTGGTCCTTCATAGGTTCAACTTATGGTGATACGGTTATAGTGCCCTTCTTTAAAAACGCCGCCAGATTTGGTCTGGAATATGGTATCAGACGTACATTTGGTTATGATGACCGGACGCTCTCCCGACTTTGGAAAAACTCTATCGAGGCTACTTATAAACCATTTTTAAAGGATACCACTCAAACACCAAAAGGCATCAAACTGGTTGACAGTAAAAACGGCGGTGACCTTGTGGTTGCTCCATCCATTAGTCCCGATGGCAAATATGTCGCCTTTTTATCGGCCAAAAGTTTATTCAGCATTGATCTTTATTTGGCCGATGCTAAAACAGGGCGCATATTACGAAAGCTCACGAGTAAGGTATCCAACACCCATATTGATGAGTTTAACTTCATCGAATCGGCAGGTGCCTGGTCGCCAGACGGGACTAAATTCGCCTTTAGTGTATTTAGCAAAGGGCGTAACAGGCTCGATGTAGTTGACCTGAAAAGCGGCAATGTAATTGATGATATTTCGATGGAGCAGGTAGTCCAGTTTAGTAACCTGTCATGGTCACCCAACGGCAAGGATATCGTTTTCCAGGGATTGGTAGAAGGGCAAGGTGATCTGTACTCTTATAACTTCGATACTAAAAAGATCACGCAACTTACCAACGATAAGTTTTCCGATTACCAGCCAAGCTATTCACCGGACGGTAAAAAGATCATCTTTTCGAGCGATAGGACCACTTATGATCAGTCGTTGGAGCAGGATATCCCCTTTAATCTGGCCGAGCTTGATCTAACAACCGGAAAAGTAACCGACATTAAAATTTTTAACGGCGCAAACAATCTGAACCCGCAATATTCGGCTGATGGCAAGCAGATCTACTTCCTGTCAAACCGTGATGGCTTTCGCAACCTTTACCGCTATACTATCGCGTCGGGTCAGATAGAACAAATGACCAACCTGTTTACCGGCATTTCGGGCATTACTGAATATTCACCGGCATTAAGTATTTCCAATCACGATGACGTGGTTTACTCTTACTATCGCGCGCAAAAATATTCCATTTATAACGCCAAAGCGTCCGACTTTACTCCTGTTGTTGTGCAGCCGGGTGAAGTTAACTTTGCAGCAGGCACTCTGCCGCCAAACCGCTCTGTTGGCGTCGACCTGATCAACTCTAACCTGAACAACTTTTTAGCCTATCGTAAAATCCCGACTGATTCGGTTAAGGCTATTCCGTTCCGTTCCAAGTTTAAGCTTGATTACCTTGCAGGAAGTGGCATTGGTGTTGGTGTAAGTAACTTCTATGGCACAAGTCTTTCAAGCGGGATCCAGGGCGTATTCAGTGATATATTGGGGCGCAACCAAATCTTTGCCGCTGCATCGGTAAACGGGCAGATCTATGATTCAGGCGCTGCTGTAACCTACGTAAACCAAACTGGCCGCTGGAACCTTGGTGTGGGCGTTTCCCACATCCCTTACCAGTTCGGCTTCAATACAACTACTTACCCGGTAAGAAATGTGGGCGGTAAAAATCAAACCGTTTACTCGGATAACATTGACATTATCCGCAATTTTGAGGATGCGGGCAGGGTGTTCACCTCATACCCTATTTCCAGGACAACCCGTTTTGAGGTGAGCGGGGCTGCTTCGCACAACTATTACCGCGTTGACCGCTACAGCGATTACTACCTTATTGATACTGCGGTAGTAAATGGCAAGCAGCAAATAGGAATTGGTAATTACATCAGCTCCGACAGGAAAAAAATCCCTAACGAAGAGGAGTCTGCAACCCTTAATCAAAATTACGGTTCAACCTATTTCTATAATTTAAAATCATATTCCATTCTAACGCTTTCAACCGCGTTAATTGGCGATAATTCGTTTTTTGGTGTAACAGCGCCGTTGAATGGTTTCAGATATCGACTGGAAGCGGGTTATAACTTTGGCACGTATCGTTTCTTTTCGCCTACTATTGATGTAAGGAAATATGTACGCACCGCCCCTGTAACCTTTGCGGCGAGGTTCTTTGCAACGGGCAGATTTGGTGATGATAAGGGACTTTATCCCTTATTTGTAGGCTATCCATTCTACATCAGGGGTTACGAAGGGCAAACATTTTATAACAACGGTAAAGCTACAACCAACGGCTTTACTATCGATCAATTATCAGGCAGCCGTTTAGCTGTGTTTAACTTTGAGGTACGTTTACCATTTACCGGCCCCGAAAAATTGGCTGCCATAAAATCAAAATTCCTCTTTACCGATCTTAACTTATTCTTCGATGCAGGTTTGGCCTGGAACGCCGGAGATCATATCTATTTTCAGAAAGATCCGCCGGTGATTGGTCAACAGGATTTTATAAACTCTGACGGCACTACTACAACACAAAACGTTTACGGCCGGGTACCTGCCTTGAGCGCGGGGATTTCTCTTCGTATTAATGTATTTGGTGCTTTTATTTTAGAGCCTTATCTGGCTGTTCCCTTTAACCGCAGCGACGTTAAAAAACCGTTGTTTGGTTTAGGTTTTACACCGGGTTGGTAATATGTAATATCACTTATATGATGATAAAACAGAAAAAGCGGCTGCATGGCCGCTTTTTCTGTTTTATATGCCTAACAATAAGCTATGACAATAAAAGATGAGCTGTCTCCATCCATTTCTTAATCAATGCGACGCGGTCTTTCATAAACTTAGGCCCCCAGAACAAATTCGACCAGTCATCAAAGTTTTCATACTGAAAGCCAAAATAAAACACCCAAAATCCAAAACCTAAATATGGTATGGCGGCTATTTCTTCAGTTGATAAGGGCCGTACTTTACGGTAACTATTAACAAAAGTCCGGAAAGCATCACGCGCTTCTTGCTTAGTGATTTTTCCGTAGGTAAACTCTAAAAAGTAGTGAATAAAAAAAGATGTAATATCATAAGCCAACAGGCCTTTACCTGCGAAATCAAAATCAAAGAAAGTTATATTACCCGCATCATCGAAATGAAAGTTTTTCGGGAGAAAATCAAAATGGCAATAGCCATAACTAAAACCTTCGTCAAATTGATTATACCTCCCAATTACTTCAGCGGCAGTTTGCTTTAGATTGGCAAAATCATCCTCCAGTCCAACGAATGCAGGCTCAAGTATTTTAAGTGGATTAATGATAACAGTTTCTATTGAGTACGTATGACGGTAATAGCTTAGCTCAATTGCAGATGTAATATTATGAATGGCGGCCATCTCCCTACCTACGGTTTCAATCTGCTGACCATTCATAGTATAAACAACGTTACCTTGTGCCCATGCAAACAAAACACCATACCGGGTTCCTTCGGCCGCGTTGAAAACCTGCAATATTTCGCCATTTATATCAGGTATTGGCCGGGATACCTTTGCACCTCTTTGAAACAGGATAGTTAATAACTCTACCTCGCCTTTGATCTCTTCCAGCTTTCGGTGTGCATCCCTGTAAATTTTAAAAATGTACTTTTCGGCTGCATTTTCTATAATATAAGTGTCGCTCACATTGCGGATCAATAACCGGCATGTTGTATGGCTTAAACCATAACTTTCCTGAAGTTTTATATTCAGCGCTTTTGAGGATAAGGTTGAGTATTGCGTAGGGAAGATTTCCATAGGTTAACAAAGGTAGCTTATAATCTACAACCTGACTATCCATTTTAAAACCTATTTATATTTTGTATGTTTAACCTATAACCTACACACTATGAAAAAGTTACTGCTGTTAATATCCATTGTATTTTGCCCGGCATTATTGCTGGCCCAAACCGCAAACAAAAGCAGTAATACCACAGCAATGCTCCCGGCCAATGATATTGTAAAAAACATATCCGCAGCGCCCAATACGCATACCTTTTACATTTTTATTCAAAAAACAAACCTTGCACTCACTTATACCAGCCGGGGACCAATCA
This sequence comes from Mucilaginibacter sp. 3215, assembly GCF_050433785.1. Classification (NCBI taxonomy): domain Bacteria; kingdom Pseudomonadati; phylum Bacteroidota; class Sphingobacteriia; order Sphingobacteriales; family Sphingobacteriaceae; genus Mucilaginibacter; species Mucilaginibacter sp. 3215. The sequence continues at coordinate 399,020 of NZ_JBNPWO010000001.1, read as the reverse complement.
CCGTATTTGTGCCGGTTGACGACGGATATAGCGACATGCCTACCGGAAAGTTCGACTCTCTTGCCAAACCTGCGCATATTTGGGAACTTACAGATTTAGTTACCTACCACGCCATTGCCGGGCAGCTAAAAGCAAAGGATATTCAGAAAAAGATCAACAAAGGAAAAGGGTTGGCGGTGTTTACCACGCTATCGGGCGGTAAATTGTTCGCTAAAATAGATAGCAATAACAATATTGTTTTGATTGATGGCAACGGAGGTAAAAGTACAATCAGTCAGTTTGATATTAAACAAAACAACGGCATAGTACATCTGGTAAACAAAGTACTGGTACCCAAAAAGAAGCTCATATAAACAGACTGCCAAATGACAATCCTCATACAATAAAATTACGTATTTGAGTTAAAGCTCATAATAGTTTCCGGCAACGAAAAGGAAGCATCTATAACATCAAAACATAATGGGTTATGAAAACAACAGTGATAGCTTTAAGCATCCTGATAGCATTAGGATGCCAAAATACCAACGGGCAGGGTGCCAAACGTAAACTGAGCAAACCTGCCGATGAATGGAAAAAGACGCTTACATCCAATCAATACCATATTATGGTTGAAAGTGGCACCGAGCCACCCTATCAGAACGAATATTGGAATAACCACGAAAAAGGTGTTTACGTAAGCGCCGCAACTGGCGACACGCTATTTACCTCTGATGACAAATTTGACAGTGGTACAGGCTGGCCAAGCTTTGTTAAACCGGCTGACCCTAAAAAAGTTGCAATAATTACTGACAACAGCTACGGCATGAGCCGCGACGAGGTTATCGAAAAAAGTACAGGCTTACACCTCGGCCACGTATTTGATGACGGCCCTGCCGACCGCGGCGGCAAAAGGTACTGTATGAACTCGGGCGCTTTAAAGTTTATTAAAAAGCCATAACCCTGCGACTTGCATTTAATGACGGGCGTAGCTGTGGCCTTACACGTAAACCCTGCTCATATTTTAAGCCAATGGTGAGGTCTATCCAATCGGCATTAACAGATCTGATCATTTTTTCTTTTTGCGGGCGTGTAAAAGTGCTCACCACTTTAAAACGTTCCATTGCCTGCTCTTCGGTATTGATCTCCTCAAAATAAACCAAACGGTTAAGCTGCTGTGCATTATCGAAAAACAAAGTTGGCATTTCGCTGTAAAACTGGATGGTTTTCATCAGGTCTGAACATAGGCCAACATGCAGATTTTTACGGTTCCTGTCGGTAATGATATAAACAAAACGTTTCATTTTATGATAAAAAATTTGGTGAACAGATAATTATTACTAACTTTATGAGCATAAAATTACTAATAAATTTAGCAAATCCAAATTTTATGTCAATAATTTCACAAAATATTAAGTTTCTCCGCAAAAAGAAGGGTTTAACGCAACAGCAATTTGCGGATGAATTAGGTATAAAACGCTCATTAGTAGGTGCTTACGAAGAAGACCGGGCCGATCCTAAATATGACCTACTAAAAACATTAGCAACCTATTTTGATGTTACTATTGATGACTTTATCAACGAAACCATCAACGAAAAATGGCAGCCAAAACCAAAAGGCAACCCCGCCAACCTGCGAATCCTGAGTATTTCTATTGATAAGGAAGAAAATGAAAATATAGAAATGGTGCCCGTAAAAGCCAGCGCCGGATACCTTAATGGTTATGCCGATCCTGAATACGTGGCACAGCTTCCTAAGTTTTATCTGCCTATGTTTAAACAAGGCACTTACCGTGCTTTCGAGATCAAAGGCGACTCCATGCTACCCCTTGTATCCGGTACTATTATAATAGGTGAATATGTAGAGAATTGGGGCGATGTGAAAAGCGGCGAAACCTATGTAGTAATATCTAAAAATGACGGTGTGGTTTACAAACGCATTGGCAATAAATTTAAAGAGAACAAAAAGCTAAAGCTTATTTCTGATAACCCGGTTTATGAACCTTATGAAATATCGGGCGAAGATGTACTGGAAATATGGAAAGCTAAAGGTTATATTTCAACACAATTACCAACACCTTCTCCTGAGCCTACCATGGAAAGCCTTACAGCAATGATGGCCCAGATGCAGCGTTCGATATCCAACTTACAGCAAGGCAACAATTAAGTTACATCGGCTTTTTTAAACCATTACGATCTATCTTTATCATACTGATAAAACGTAAATTAAATTAAAAAGCTATGAAAAAATTATTGTTAATGTGCTGCTTCCTTTTAGGAATTTCAGCAGCCAGCTACGCACAGGGTGGCATGAGAAGAAGCCCGGAAGAAAGAGCAAAAGATTTGCAAACCCAGCTTAAATTAACAGATGATCAAACTACTAAGATCACGGCAATTTACAAAGAGCAGGCAACCAAAATCGACAGCGTACGCACTGCTGCCAACGGCGACAGGGATGCAATGCGTTCGGCAATGCGCCCCATGATGGAAGCAACCAACACCAAGATCAAAGCTATTTTAACAGCCGAACAAGCTGCAGCTTATGATAAAGCAATGAAGGAAAGAATGGACCGCATGCGCCAGGGCGGCGGCGGCCGGTAAACATTATCAAATAGAAAAAAGCGGCCAATGGTCGCTTTTTTTATTTTTGCACAAAACGAAGCACATTGAACTCAGCCGAAGATTTTTTAAAACGCAAACTGCAGGAGCGACAACAAGCTGGTAACTACCGTGAACTGAAACCCGAAAACAGTAGGGTTGACTTTTGTTCAAACGATTATCTCGGTTTTGCCCGTTCGTTAGTTTTAAAGCAAAGCATCGCTCAGGAAGTAAACACCAATCCGCTTAGCTTAAACGGCGCAGCCGGGTCAAGACTGCTATCGGGCAACATCCGATATGCCGAAGATCTGGAGGATCAAATAGCTGCTTATCACCAAAGTGAAGCCGGCCTGCTTTTTAATTCGGGTTATGATGCTAACCTGGGTTTGCTTTCGTCCCTGGCCCAGCGCGGTGATACGCTAATTTTGGACGAGCTGGTACATGCCTCGATCATCGACGGCGCAAGGTTAAGCTATGCCAATCGCTATAGTTTCAGGCACAATGACCTGGAAAGTTTAGAAGCCAAATTAAAGTTAGCTAAGGGCAACTGCTATGTGGTTATTGAAAGTGTTTACTCCATGGATGGAGATACCCCTCCCCTTTTAGAGATTTTCAACCTTACTGAGAAATATAACGCCGCCCTGATTGTTGATGAAGCACATGCTGTAGGTCTCTATTCTAAAGGGTTGGTTTGTGAACTTGGTTTACAGCAAAGGATCTTTGCCCGTGTGATTACGTTTGGTAAAGCTTTGGGTAGTCATGGTGCAATAGTACTTGGAAGCAGCAACCTACGGAATTACCTCATCAATTTTTCACGTTCTTTTATTTATACTACTGCTGCATCTTTCCATCAGCTTGCGGCGATCAAAATGGCATATCAGCTATTGGAAAACTCAAACGAGGCCATCATTAACCTAAAAAGGAACATTCGGTTATTTAAACAGAAAGTAAACGCGGGCGAAACCTATACACTGCTAAACAGCGATAGCTCCATCCAATGTATCGTGCTCAAAAGTAACGAAACAGCCCGGGAAGCAGCCAGGCAGCTGCAAACCAATAATCTTGATGTGAGGCCCATTTTAAGCCCTACGGTTCCACAAGGTACCGAGCGCATCAGGATCTGCCTGCATAGTTTTAATACCGAAAATGAGTTAACTTTGCTTGCTGCAACGCTTAACAAATTTATACTATTACATGCCTGATAAGCAACCGATATTTATTTCCGGTATTGATACCGGCATAGGTAAAACCTTGGTTTCGGCTATTTTAACCGAAAAATTAAACGCAGATTACTGGAAGCCCATACAGTCGGGCGATCTTGATAAAAGCGATACGCTGAAAGTTAAAAGTCTTATCTCAAATCCGGTTACCCAATTTTTCCCGGAGGCCTATGCTTTAACTCAGCCATTCTCCCCTCATAAATCTGCTGCCCTTGATAAAGTGACTATCGATCTGGAAAACATCGTTCTGCCTAAAACCGATAACCAGTTAATTATAGAAGGAGCCGGTGGTTTGATGGTACCTTTGAATGATAATTTCCTGATCATCGATCTCATTAAACAGCTTAATGCCCGGGTAATACTGGTAAGCAAACACTATTTGGGCAGCATTAACCATACCCTGCTTTCGTTACATGCATTAAAAAAATACGGCATCCCGGTTATGGGGGTCATTTTTAATGGAGATAAGGATATCTATTCAAAAAGTTATATTCTTGAATATTCAGAAGTTGCCGATCTCGGTCAGATCCCTGAATTTAAAACTATCAACAAAAAAACCGTTAAAGAGGCTGGTAAGTTTATTACCTTGTAATCGGCAGCTTTCATAAACCGATATTTTGCCGGCTTCGTAAATATACACTATGGAAAACATCACTGTAATTGGCTCAGGTACTATGGGCAACGGTATCGCCCACACTTTTGCCCAGCATGGCTTTAAGGTATCATTAGTTGATATCAGCGATAACGCCCTGAGTAAAGCCCTGCAAACTATTGACAATAACCTGGACAGGCAGCTGAAAAAAGGCATTATAAATGAAGATGTAAAAGCCCAAACTATGAGCCGGATCCATGTTTTTACTGATCTGGCAGAAGGTGCTCAAAATGCCGACCTTGTAATTGAAGCGGCTACCGAAAATCAGGAAATAAAACTTAAACTGTTTAAACAGCTGAGTGAAATTTGCAATGATAAAGTTATCCTTGCTTCCAATACCTCATCTATCTCCATCACTAAGATTGCATCGGTAACCAAATCCCCGGGCAACGTTATAGGCATGCATTTCATGAACCCGGTACCGGTGATGAAGCTTGTCGAAGTGATACGCGGATATGCCACTACTGATGCCGTTACCGAAACCATTATGGAGCTTTCGCGCACTTTGGGCAAAGATCCGGTTGAGGTTAATGATTATCCAGGCTTTGTAGCCAATCGGATTTTAATGCCGATGATAAACGAGGCTATTTACACCCTGTATGAAGGTGTAGCCGGCGTACAGGAAATTGATACGGTGATGAAACTGGGCATGGCCCACCCTATGGGACCGCTGCAATTAGCTGATTTCATTGGGCTTGATGTTTGCCTTGCTATTTTGAAAGTTTTACACGATGGCTTTGGCAATCCCAAATATGCGCCTTGTCCGTTGTTGGTAAATATGGTTACGGCTGGCCACTTAGGAGCCAAGACAGGTAGCGGGTTTTATAAATACTCCGCGAGTAGCAAAGATTTGGTTGTGGCCGATAAATTCATAGCCTAAACGCCGTTAAACTTTCGATGTTGGATGTTGTCAAAAGTTATTATACTGAACAACTAAAAACATCTGAAATGAAAACCATTGCTAAATTAGGAATAGTACTCGCCCTAACAGGCTCATTATTTGCATCATGCTCAAGCCAGGCTTACGTAACCGAACGCCCGGTTGAACCGGTTTATGTTCGTCCGGTAGCTCCCTACCCTAATGCTGTTTGGGTACCCGGCGAATGGGTTTGGCGCGGTAACCATTACGTTTACCGCCAAGGCTTTTATGCAAGGCCAAGATATAACCGGGTATATGTTCAGGGACATTGGCAACCAACCAATCGGGGATATGTTTGGGTAAGGGGGTATTGGAGGTAGCCCCCCGGCCCTAAAGAGGGAGTTATAAAACAGAAAGCCTTTAGCATTTTTTTTCTGCTAAAGGCTTTTTCTTTTAACCGCTCTTGTTCCCCCCTTAGGGGGGTAGGGGGCTTTACATCCTTTCCGGCACTTCAATACCTAAAAGTTTCATCCCTTTGCTGATCACCTTGGCTGATGATGCCGATAAGGCCAGACGGAATTGTTTTGAATCCTCATCTTCAGCCTGTAAGATCGACTTTTCATGATAGAACTTGTTATATGTTTTAGCAAGCTCATATACATAATTGGCGATAACAGCCGGGCTATAACCTTTTGCAGCTTCTTTAACTGTTTCAGGGTATTTATCAAGTAATACAATTAAATCGCGTTCAACGCCTGCCAGTTCAGTTACAGTCGGTTTAATTCCAACCTGATAATCAGCCCTGCTTAATACCGACTTAATCCGGGCGTGGGTATATTGAATAAACGGTCCGGTATGTCCCTGGAAATCTACCGATTCGTTAGGATCAAACAGCAAACGTTTTTTTGGATCGACTTTTAACAGGAAGTATTTAAGTGCGCCCATACCAATGGTATGATATAATGCAATCTTATCTTCTTCGTTAAACGCATCAACCTTGCCCATGGCTTCGGTTTGCTCTTTGGCGGTTGCTTCCATCTCGGCCATCAAGTCATCAGCATCAACTACTGTGCCCTCGCGCGATTTCATTTTGCCAGATGGAAGATCAACCATACCATATGATAGATGAAACAATCCATCTGCACCTGTTTTACCCAATTTCTGCAATATCAGGAACAGTACTTTGAAGTGATAATCCTGCTCGTTACCTACCACATAGATTGATTTATCCATGTTGTAATCGTTATACTTTAACTGTGCGGTACCCATATCCTGGGTAATGTAAACCGATGTACCATCTCCACGAAGCACCAGTTTTTCGTCAAGACCGTCTGACGTAAGGTCTATCCAAACCGAGTTATCTGCTTTTTTAAAGAATACGCCTTTTGCAAGGCCTTCTTCAATAATATCTTTACCTAAAAGGTATGTGTTAGACTCGTAGTAGTATTTATCAAAGTCAACACCCAGTTGCTTGTAAGTTTCAGCAAAACCGGCGTACACCCAGCCGTTCATGGTGCGCCAAAGATTCATTACCTCTTCATCACCGGCTTCCCATTTTTGCAGCATCTGCTGGGTTTCGATCATGATAGGAGTGGCATTTTTGGCTATCTCTTTGATCTTATCTTCTTCGCCTGCAATTTTCTCATTCAGTTCGCCGATCAGCTTTTGATTTACTGCATCGGTTTGAGCAAGTTTATCCTTTACCTTAACTATGGTAGCTAACGAATCTTCAATCTTCGTTTTCTGATTTTCTTTAAACACCGAAAGATCATGCTTTTCATAAACATCGTTCAGAACAGGTTTAAGCTGCTCTCTCAGTTCCTTATCAAACAGCACATAATACTTGCCTACCAAATGATCGCCTTTCATACCAGATGATTCGGGAGTTTCGCCGTTACCGAACTTTTGCCAGGCCAGCATGGATTTACAGATATGGATTCCGCGGTCATTAACCAGGTTGGTTTTGATCACCTCATAGCCATCGGCTGCCAGGATCTCAGCAACCGAATAACCCAACAGGTTGTTACGGATATGGCCAAGGTGCAGCGGTTTATTGGTATTGGGCGATGAATACTCAACCATCACCTTTTGTCCGTTAGGTTTTGCTGCCGCGAAGTCATCGGCAATAATATTATTATATAACTGGCTAATCCAGTATTCGTCGGTTATTGAAAGGTTCAAAAAGCCTTTGATCACATTAAAAGAAGCAACTTCCTTCAATTCGTTTTTGAGGTACTCCCCTATTTCGGTGCCGGTTTGTTCCGGGCCTTTGCGCGAAAATTTGGTGAACGGGAAGGTTACTATGGTTACTTGTCCTTCAAACTCTTTACGAGTTTCCTGTATGCTAACGGCAGCCGGTTCAATATCAGTTTGGTATAGTTGTTTAACTGCTTTTACGGCTGCTTCAATAATAAAATCCATTCGGCAAAATTAAATAAAATGGGCAGATTGCGAATACTAAAATGGTGATGTTTACACGTAGACTAGGAGGCACCATACGGAGTCATATTAATATTATGTCATACCGTAAATACATAACAGGATTATCTCAAAATCTGTAACCTTTTTTGGGACGAGACCTTTTGGTTAATAAAACTTCATGCTGAAGAAATTGCTTTATCAATTCGTCAGGTTTAGCCATTTCAAATTCACTAAAATCAAAACACGGCGTAACGGCACAGCACCTCCTTTAGAACAAACATTCAGCAGCAAATCATGTGCTATTTGCATATTGAAAGACGCAATTACGCGTCTCTATGTAAAAAATATTTAACAGGCAAACAGCTTTAAAACGCCCTTCTGGTTATTTTGTTCTGCCAATTTCTTGGCAGATAGGCCATCCTTATTCTTGATATTAAAGTCAGCGCCATATTGCAGTAATAGCCTGATCTGGTCAAGTTTGTACTTTCGTTTCACAGCATGAAAAAGTGTCGTATTTCCATCCTTATCAGCAAAATTCACATTGGCGCCATTCTTTAAAAACCACCTGGCCACTTCAAAGCGTTTCCAATTGTAAGCAGCCATAAATGGCGTATCATTACCCGCACTACTATCAATTTGTGCGCCGTAGCTTTTAAACAGTTCAGCTGCTTCAGCATCATTATACCAGGTTATGGCATACATACAATGTTCCGGGTCTGCCCCATTTGCCAGCAGGTACTTGTATAACAGCGCGTTTCGTCCACGGGTATAAGCATACCAAAGCGGTGTGGCCGGGAAGAAACCGCATTCTTCTTTTATCCGGTGGATTGAATTGATATTCATACCGCCGGTCAATAATAATTCGAGTATCGTTAAACTATCTTCAGCCTTATCCGGCTTCTTCACAATCTCAACAGCGCATAAATAATGGAGCGCGTTTTTACCATCGTCTTCAGTCCAGGCAAGCCATCTGGGATCTTTCCTGATCATCGCCTTAACAGCTTCAATGTTAAAATCCTTTATATGCTGAATAAATTTAATCATAGTGCGTGTTTGCTATTTATCCAACAGTGCCAACCATGTTTTAACCGCGCTTTTTAATGCATTTTCTTTCACCACAACCTCATCCATACTATAAAAAAATGCCAGGCGCCTGCCATCTGCATAATCGCCGGAAAGCAAACCCGAGGCATCATTGATCTTGGCGCCGGAAAGGAATACCAGCCTGATACAATCTGTTTGGTAAACGTTTGAAACAATCAGGTATCTTTTATACTTTTGGGGATCAAAAGGTTTCATCTCTCCGGTATACAAAAAGCTTGGTGCATTCCATTTGATGTGTTCGCCAATTTCATCGTCAACACTTAGGATGATTTTTCTTAAAGCCTCTAATACTTCCTTTAGTAGATGATCAAGCTTTTGCATATATGCATCTACACCTTCAGAATCGGCAAGGATGGCTGTTTTTGCAGTTTTGGCTTTCATGATTAAACCGGTAATAAATTGGTTGTGAGGCTTAATCTAAGTTAAAAAAAGAATAGTTAATACCAAAGGAACCGTAAATAGTACCACAAAACGAACATGGATCCTTTTAACTTTGGTGAATCAAATTAGATTATTACCATCATGGAACAGAGGCTGCCACTCCCCCCATTTAATTTTGAAACTGCCACCCAAAAAGTACAATTGGCCGAAGATGCCTGGAACAGCCAGGACCCGGCACGGGTTTCATTAGCATATACCATTGATACCGAATGGCGCAACCGCTCAGAATTTGTGAACGGCCGCGAACAGGTTGTTGCATTTTTAACCCGCAAATGGCAAAAGGAACTTGACTATAAGCTAAAAAAAGAACTCTGGGCCTTTACAGATAACCGCATTGCTGTAAGGTTTGAATATGAATACCATAACGCCCAAGGAGAATGGTTTCGCGCTTACGGTAACGAGAACTGGGAGTTTGACGAAAACGGGCTTATGCAAAAACGCTATGCCAGTATCAATGACTTACCCATCAGGCAAGAAGACAGGCGGCTGTAAAAATAGGATAACCCATTGTAAAAGCCGACGGCTTTTACAATGGGTTAAACATCAATATTAAAATAATTAAGTAAAAAGGTTTAGGCTCCTCTTCAGTTAGGTTTATAAACGTTCGAAGTAATTTCTACATCCTTACGCTTTTAATGGTCATAAGCATATTTCATTCAGGGGTACAAATATTAAACCGGGGGGCCTTTATATCTCAAATTTCGTTTAAGCACTAAAAATTAGAAAGGGTGAAATCGCCCTTTTTTTAGTTCAAAACAGATAATAAAATGAAATAGAAGTTCATTATTTTTCATACTTTGCATTATAGTTAACACCGGTTAACAGATATAACCTTTAATTAATGCAAACTTCTACATCGGCCGCGCCTATACAAATTGCCATTATCGATAACCACACTTTGTTCAGGCAGGGCATGATTAGCCTGCTCGAAGACTTTAAAGAGGTTGAAATTCTTTTCGATGCTGAAAACGGGGAGGATATGATCAGTAAACTTAAAAAGTCATCCTTGCCTGATATTGTTTTGATGGACATTACCATGCCTGTGATGGATGGTTATAAAGCAACCGCCTGGCTACGGGAAAACCACCCAACGGTAAAAGTATTGGCGCTAAGCATGTCTGACGAGGATAAACCGATCATCAACATGCTTAAGAACGGGGCGGTTGGTTACATGCTTAAGGATTCGAAGATCAGGGATGTAGTGTATGCGATGCAAACTATCCAGAAGCATGGTTACTACCTTAATGAACTGGTAAGCGGCAAATTGCTTTATACCATGCAAAATAAAAATGCAGCTGCCGATAAATCCAAAGAGCTTACCTCTAACGAACTTACATTTCTGAAACTAAGCTGTTCAGAGCTAACCTACAGGCAAATTGCCGATGAAATGAACCTGAGCCCTCATACTATTGATAACTACCGTGAATCACTGTTTCAAAAATTCGGGCTTAAGTCAAGAACGGGTATGGTGCTTTTTGCTATTAAAAACCAGATCATAAGCGTATAAGGCCCTTTCTGATCTCAATCTCTTTTATCATATGCTAAAAAATCAGTTTAAGCACAAAAGGTACCACAATAATCCCCAGGCTAATCAACACATAATTACGGTAAATTTTGCTGCCGCGACTTGGATATAGGTTCATCAGCTTATTATAGCGGTCATTGTAAAAAATGAGCAGATAATTCAATATCACAAAGGGAATAAAAAATACAAGCAAACCGGCAATGAAGGCATTTATAGCCTTATCTCTTGTTAGGTCTATTGTAAAAAGGATAGGGATATCAGTAAAAGAGCGGAGAATAAATAAGAAGGTTAGCAGGTTAACGCCCTGAATTAGTGATATTGGAATAATTGTAAATGCCTTCCAATTACCATCTGTCCCCTTCTTTGCCCTTTCTTGCGTTATGGCGTCAACCCAGATCTTATAATAAATGCTCAACATTTGCTTTTCATTTATATACAACTATTTTAACTAACCCTAAAACCGGCATGTTAGTTTGCATTACTATTAAGTAACTGACAATTACTATATTCCGTTAGTAATGGCAATTCGTTACGATATTTCGTCATCTCAAAGTCAGCAACAAACACAAAATCCTCATTATCAATAATATAAAAAATAGGCATTGGTATTGATCTTCATATGCCAATCACTTTAATAATATCATTAACCTTAAAATCACTTTTTATGCCAAATCATCTATCAACGTTCGGAATTATCCATACTGCAATAAGCCTTGTGGGAGTTGCCGTTGGTTTTATAGCCTTATTTCAGGATGGAAAAATTGCCCCCAAAACAAAAAACGGCAGGCTTTACGGCATTTTTACTGTGCTGGCCTGCTTAACATCATTCCTGGTCATGAAAACAGGGCACCTAAGCAGCGCGCATAACCTGTCTTTTCTTATTTTGATATTATTGCCTGTTGTTTACTATGCTCCGTCATTGCGCGTTTTTGGCAGTAAGGCAGATTATGTGCAAACTTTAGGCATGACGGCCACCTTATTCTTTTCGTTGGTGCCCGCGGTAGTTGAAACGCTTACAAGGCTCCCTGTTGAACAACCATTGGCCGATGGGCCCGATTCGCCCGTAGTAAAAACAGGGCTTTTAATTTTACTGGTATTATTTATCATAATTATGATATACCAGGCAATTAAACTGAAAAGCCGGCGCAAAGGATTTACCCCGGCTATGTGAATTGATATTTCGCCGGTACTTATCTTGATATTTTAAGCAGAGGTATGGAGTCTTGTATCCGCTCGGCTCAACGTGTGGCCGGCGAAATTAATAAGGTATAAACAAAAAAGCACCCCTCTCAGGATGCCTAAAACAAACTAAATCAAATAACTTTATCCTGAAGTACCATCGAAAAAATGCTTTTCACAGCCGCTCCGATATTGTCTTTATAGTTTATGGTCAATTTATAATTGTCGACAACAAATGCCGAATTGGTATAAAATTGAGCGTTAGAAGGCTCGGTACTGATAACATTACTACCTTCACTTACCGTTTTTTTTGCGATAACAATGTTTAATCCATCTCCTTTAGTATGAAATTTCCCGGTGTACTGAACCGTTGTAGAATTACCATTTGTATAAGTTACATCGGCCAAAACAAAAGTACTATCCGACGAGAATACTAAATAACGCGCCTGTTCCCCCTCTTTAACCGGAATATACCACTGGCCAAAAAGAGATGTATTTTTTTGGACAGGTTGCTGCGCCTTGTCTTTTTTACAGGCGCCAAGAGAAAACAAAACCGATAGCAACAGGCAAACAGTTAAATTCTTAAATATCAATACAGGCTTAATCATAAAGTGAAGGTTTTAATTAACATTACGATACTTATCAGTAGTTCGCTACATCAATAACAAAAAAAAGACTGCCCAAATAGCGCAGTCTTTTCAATATTTTAATAGCAGTTTATTAGTCAGCTTTACTTACCCTGCCTGAGCCAGCATACCGTGTTTCGCCAATTGTCGCCGTGCCCGAATATACAACACTTCCGGAACCCGAAATACGGGCCGAAACAGTTTTACTGGCAATTAAACTAACGTTGCCCGAACCGGCAATTGAAGCTTCAACAGTTTCTGTTGTTAATGATTTGCCGTTAATCTCGCCTGAGCCCGAGATGTGGCAATCGGCCATGCCTGTGCTGCCTTTGACATCAATAGAGCCAGATCCGCTGATCCTCAGATCCAGCGTACCTGATTTAACAGCAGTTTTGATATTCCCCGAACCGCTTAATGCAATTTTGGCATTCTCGCCAGTTATAGTACCATCAACAGTTGTGTTTCCGGAACCGCTGTTAGCAAGGTACCTGAGGCTTTTGGCTGTAATGTAAATATTAGCGCGCTGAATGTTGCGGTGGTTTTTCCAGTGATCTTTAAATTCAACTTTTAATATGCCGTTTTCTACTTCAGTTTTAATATCATCAACTACATTGGCATCAACATCAAGTTTCAGGCTTTCGGTTCCATCAATTTTAATAAATACGTTAAACGGGCCGCCACAGGCAATACCGTTATAACCGGATACATTGCGGGTTACAGTTTGTGCGGAAGCATTAAAGGCTATCGAAACCGTTAGTAACGAAGCCATAAGTGAGAAAATTAGTCTTTTCATGATCGCGTGTTTAAGAATATGACGCGTCTTCTAAAAAAACGTTGCAATTTTTTTGATTTTCTTCCGTGCCAGCCTATCTGAGGATAGTTACAGAACCCGATAACGGCGGCTTGCCCATCTTAAGATCGATAATATAAAAATAGGTACCTGCCGGCAACTGCTGTCCGTTAAAATTACCATCCCAGGGCACGCCATAACCCATCGAATGGTATAATCTCTGGCCATACCTGTTAAACACATCTACTGTCGAACTTTCATAAGCAACCAGGCCTTTCACCTCCCAATAATCATTAAATCCATCGCCATTGGGCGTAAACGTATTTGGCGCAATAATATCAGGTGAAACTTTAACGATAGTTTGGCTTTGGTTAACGCAACCACGAACATCCGTTATATAAAGTGTATAAACAATATCTGCATCGCCCGTTACCACCGGTTCTTTTATTTCGTTATTACTTAAGCCTACGTTTGGCAGCCACAAGTAATGTACATTGTCATCGCTTATAGTTGGCGTTAAGGTGATGGTGTGCCTTTTCAATACATATCTTATTCCGCCTGCATCAACAACTGGCGGCGGTATAAATTTAATCACCATATCATCGCTGGCTGTATAACATTGTCCTGGCGTGTTTGCAGTAAGCGTAAGCTTTACTGAACGATTTTTTACATCCTCTTCAGAAGGAGTATATACGGCTCCCTGGGCATTCTCCGCGTAAAGCAGTGTACCTGTACCGGAGCTTGTCCACTTGCCGCCGCCTGGTATCAGGATATTTCCATCCAGCTTAATAGGGTCGCGCTTTGCGCAAACTTCCAGATCGGTGCCGGCATCGGTTCCAGATGTTTTACCAAAAGTTATAGTCATTTCGGAAGTGGCAATGCTACAATTGTCTTTACTGGTAGATGACAATACCAACGTTACCGACCCGGCGGCCTTCTCCTCAGCAGTTGGCTCATACCTTGCATTTAACTCATTACCAGATGGCAAAAACTGGCCCGGATTGGCATCTTTCTTTGTCCATACTCCGGTTTTTGCGCCGCCGCCTATCTTGCCAGCCAGTTGAACATACTGATCGGTAACACAAGCCAGTATATTTACACCCGCATCAGAAGTTGGCAGTTTGTTCACCGCAACCTCTTTGGATGCTACCAGACTGCTGCAACCATTAACTGTAACATACAAGGAATAAGTGCCGGCCATATCTGAGGTAACGTTTTTGATTTCGGGATTTTGTAACAAGGATTTAAAACCATTGGGTCCTGTCCAGGTATAAACAGCATTCGGGGTAGTCGGCACATTCAGTTTAATAGTACTGTTTACGCACACCGGCGAATTTGTTCTGATATCGGGCAGTGGTATTTCGGGTTTAACTTTTACCACATAGGCAAACCGCGCGCCATTACATCCAAAAGCGGTTGGCGTAATAATGTAGGTTACATTTACAGTTGATGCTCCTTTGTTAATCAACGCCTCGTCAATCTTATTACCAGTTTTATTCACCACTGCCGCATTACTAATTCCGGCCACAGCGGCTCTGCTCCACGTAAATGTTGCCGAGGGAACATTTGAAGTTATGGTATAACCAAGCGGCTCACCGCTGCAGGTTGCATCTGATGTTTTACTGGTAATGATAACTGATGGGTTAACGGTAACAACCCATTTAAAAGGTGTCCCCGAACAGTTGCTGGTTTTATAATTATATACGTAGGTAACATCAACGGGCGCATTAGTAGTATTAAACAATACTTCGCGGATTAACCCGGCCATTTGCCCTGATACAGACTGATTACTAACGCCCGAAACCGCGCTCCTCGACCAACTGAAGCCGGTGCCCGGAATATTAAAAGTGATGGCATAATTATCAGTTGTTTTGTTACATAATGTACTGGTTGGGGCACTTGTAACCTGTGGGGATGGATAAACCGTTACCACATAACTAAATGGCGTACCCGAACAACCTTTAGCAGATACAGGTGTTATTACATAAGTAACATCAACAGGATCGCTCGTGGTGTTAATCAATGTTTCGGTTATTTGAGCAGATGTTTCAGCTGAAACGGCGACATTGCTAATCCCCTTCACGGCCGCACGTGACCATAAAAACGTAGTACCAGGGGAATCGGCTGTTATTGAATAATTTTGGGCTATGCCGCTGCATATATTATCGGCAGAACCACTGGTAATAACCGGCAAAGGGGTAACCGTTATATCAACTTTAGTGCGCATACTTACACACCCATCCACAACAGCCTGCACATAGTAACTGGTATTGGCTATCAAACCCGGTGTTACATAGCTATCATTAATTGAAAGCAAAGAGCCACCGACCGGAGCGTCATACCATTGATATGTACCCTTTGAACCGCTGGCGGTTAACGTAGTATTGCTGCCTTCGCAAGCTGGCACACTTTTAACTACAGGAGCAGGTGGCGGCTCAGTAACCGATACTGTAACCGCAGTCATGCTGCTTGTAATACCATTGGATGTTGTATTTACATAATACGTGGTTGTTTGAGTGAGCGGAGGGGTGATAAAATTAGGCCCGGTAGATAACAACGTACCGTCTTCGGCTGCACTATACCAGCGATATATTCCGTCAGGCGCCGTAGCTGATACAGTAGCTATACTACCCAAACATGTAGTCGTGCCCGATACTGTTGGCGCCCGCACAGTGGAGCCAATATTAATTACAACTCTGTCAATCCCCGGTCCGCAACTGCCCGGGTCATTTGAGGTTAAAGTGAGTATTACCTGTTTTTCACCGGCAGCCGGGGTATATGTAGTATTCAAATCTGTCGCATCAGCAAATTTGCCCAGCCCACCTGACCATTTCCCCCCTTTTACATTGCCTATGCTGCCAGCCAACTGGGCGGTTTCGCCAGCTTGTATGGCCTGATCGGGACCGGCGTCTATCCTCGCACCAGACACTATTGTTACCTTTGTGCTGACTGCACTGCCTACGGTTCCGTCGGGATTATAGATGGTATTGGTAACTTCATATGTTCCCGGGGTTGTTTTACTCAAATTAATTTCACCAGTTGCTGTACTCACAAAAGTTAAACCTAAAGGCGATGCCGAAAATGTACCCGCACTTGCATTTGCCGAAAACGTTGGCTTAGGGTTGGTTTCATATTGACAAAACGGCCCTCCATAGGTAAACTTTGAATTAAATATGGAAGTAATTTCAACCCCGGCACTATAGGCTGACGAACATGGGCCACTACCTGTTAAAGTAATGACATATTTACCCGGCGTACTCGCCCTGACATTTATCTCACCGGTATGGTTATCGACAAATACCAAACCTGCCGGCGATACGCTGAAAATACCGCCCGATGGATTATTGATGACAGGCTTAGGGTTAGGGCTTTGAGGACTATAGGTACCCGACGTATAAACAAACCGCACCTCTTCAGCAACATTGATTGAAACCGTTACCGGCACGCGATTGCTTACACAATCGCCAACCCTGCTTTGTAAATAATAAGTTGTTTTTTCGGACATAACCGGGGTATTAAATGTGTTTCCGATAAACAAAGGGTCCCCGGAATCAGAGGTAGCAAACCACAGAATTTCCCCATTGCCCTTGGCTGTAATCTTTGCTGATGAGCCCGAGCATACCGATACATTTTCGGCAATTGGGGGTGATGGCTGCAGATTTACCTTTACCGTAACCGCAGTACGCTTGCTAACGCAACCATTTGATGAACTTTCAACATAATAAGTTGTTGCCTCAGTTAAATTTGGAGTGACATATGTTGATCCTGACGATAAAATTGTGCCCCCTACAGCGCTGTCATACCAGGTAAAACCCGTACCGGTTCCGGTCGCAATAAGCACCGCCGACCCGTTGTAACAAACAGAGGTAGCAGGCACCTGGGGAGCCGTTACCGGAGGAATAACCGTAACCGACACAGCTGTCCTGGCGCTGGTACATCCATCAAGAGTGGCTTGCACATAATAAGTTGTACTTGATGTCAATGCCGGAGTTGTATATCCCGCCCGAGATGATAGAAGCTTCCCGCCCATCGGTGCATCAAACCACTGATAACTATCATTACTCGCAGATGTTACTGTTAATGAAGCTACCGAACCTGAACAAACCACGGCTCCCGCCGCTATAGGGGCCGCTACAAAGGGCCTAACAATCACCTTTACCGGTGCACGGTCACTTTTACAGCCGGCAACAGTAGTATTTTCGATATAATATGTAGTTGTTTTAGTTAATGCGGGCGTAATAAATTGCAAACCCGGCATCAATAACCTCCCGCCTGTTGGCGCATCATACCAGGCATATGTCCCTGCAGGGTTCTCAGCAGCCGTTAATGTAGCTGCTGAATTATAACAAATGGTAGTGGTTTGAGATGCCGGTGCTGCCGGTATCGGGTTAACAGATACAGTTACTGGTACGCGCGGGCTAACACAATCATTAAGTACTGTTTGCACATAATAAGTTTTGTTGGCAGTTAATACCGGCGTTGTATAATCAGGACTCGAAATAAGTGGGACACCTCCTGTTGGCACATCAAACCATTGAAAAAAACCTGCAGACGCATCGGCGTGTAAAGTTGCCACTGAGCCGGAACAAATATTATCATTTGAAGTTACCGGCGTAGCGGGTGGGGGATTAACTTTAGCGACAACAGCTGTGGGAACGCTGGTACAGCCATTAATTACAGCAACAACATAATAGGTGGTAGTTTTAGATAATGATGGGGTAACAAACGACGGCCCGGTTCCCAAGACAGCTCCTCCGGCCGCCGATGCATACCAGCTATAGCTTTGCCCGCCGCTTGCTGATAACGTTGCAACCCCGCCCACACACACAGCAGCTCCCGTAACTTCAGGCTTACCGGTAATATATACCGCGACCGCCGTTCGGGGACTTGTGCAGCCGGCGACTGTGGTTTGTACATAATAAGTAGTCGATGATATTACCGGAGGGGTGGTAAATGTACTCGAATTTGCCAAAAAATTACCGTCCGCATCAAACCATTGATAATCACCCCCCGGCCCTGTGGCGTTAAGCGTTGCCTCACTATTTTGACAAACTACTACATTTTTAGCTGTTGGTGCGGCCGGTGTATTAGCATCAGCAATTGTTATGCTCTTTGTAACGCCCTTGCACCCGGCAGTTTTATCAGTAACAGTTACTTTATAAGTACCTGATTTATTTACGCTGATAGCAGGACCGGTTTCGCCGGTACTCCATAAATAAGTATAAGGAGCTATACCAGCAGTCGCGGTAGCTTTTAACACCACCGAGCTGCCCGAACAGATAGTTGTTGATGATGCCGAAATATTAGCGCTCAAAGTGCAGTTTTGCGCTTTCGCTTTGAATGAGAATAACAGGAATAATAATATTAATAAACGGTTGTTCATGAACCTCCCACAATGCCTTACAAATCAAATCCACAAATGACGAGGTTGTTAAAGCTTCTATTTGCAAAATCACTTCAGGGTATAAAATAGTTTTGCACCCGCCATAACAAAAATCAGGTTGGGTTTTATACGCCGTAATTATTCAAATTGTTTAGGTTGAGAGGTTTTAATATTAATTATTTTTAAATTTTATTTCAAATTAAGATATATAAATGAAAAATCGCACAAAAGTTATTTAAAAAGAAAGCAAAAATAAGTTTAAATTAACCAATAATTAATACAGTGATATTATGGAGCTCCATTAAGATACCGATACTACTCAAACGAATTTATCAGTCCGCTTTTAGCAGTTACTCTTCAATTGAAATAGTGAACTAAAAAAAGCCGAGATAAGCAAATCTTGTTCATCCCGGCTTCGTAGCAAAAATGATCTTCTATTAATTACGGGGCATTCAGGAAAGCTGCTCAGATCAATAACTTAAGAATTAGGAATTATAAAGAAATATATTTCAAGCCTGTTTAGTGCTTGGCATAAAGGCCTCTTAATTCTTCTAACATTCATACAGCCAGGCAAACCAACCATATAACAAACTCAAAATCAAATACTAACAAAAAAAAGCCAAAACCTTTCTGATCTGGCTCTTTCTTTATACTTTATGCTGGTTTTCGCAAAGGTTAATCACAACCTAAAGTTAAGTGATATATAAGGATACCAGCCTTCGCTTGAATGACCCGCCAGCAACTGCAATACTGTTAAACTTGCCGGCGCAAAATATAACCCGCCGCCCGTACCGGTATGCCACTTATCTGAGTGTTCATCCTTAATCCAAACGCGGCCGGCATCATAAAAGCCTACCAAACCTAACTGACCGGGTATAATGTAACTGGCAATGTCTGCAAGTTTAACCCGTCCCTGAAAATTATTAAATACCATGTGCTTACCCGCAAACCGGTTTTGCAGATAGCCAAGCAAGTTACCCTGCCCGCCTAAAAACATAGACTGGTAAAAAGCAGGGTTACCAAAACTTACACCACCGCCAACACGATCAGATAATACAATGGCACCTCCGGGGGTTAGCTTTTGATAATACGTAAACTCCGGCCTGATCTGCACAAATGATTTGGAGTAACTGTTAAGCCCTTCATACCCTTGCACCGTTACAGTAAAATAGTACCCCTTTGTGGGCAGGATATTATTATCGCGCTGATTTGTGGTATAATTAATCAATGCGCCAAGGTGAGCCTTATCTTTTCCAACTGTTAAGCTATCGTAAGAGTTGATGAGCGATGTTTGATTAATAAACCGCCCGGCATTGTCATGGAGGTCAAGGTGGTAAAACTGAAATGAGGGCCCTATGCTGATATCGCTGTTTTTGCCCGTATGCCACCGTAAAGCCGGATCAAACTGGTAAATATCATACCGGGTACGATAGTAAGTACGATAACCCTGAAATTTATTTAAAGGGCTTTCATTACCAAGACCAAAAAAGTTCACGGTATTATCCGGCGACTGGATGTTGGCTTGCATGGTAAAATCAGCTTTACCTACGGCATCTATCCACTCACCGCGGTATTTGATCCTAAAAGCATCCGTAGCAAATGAATGGGTTATCATTACCTGCTGCAAGGTTGAATAAGGCAACTTCCTGAATCCATCGTGCCCGGTATATTGAAAACCCAAACCGAGTAAAAAACCATCATCCTTATTTAATGCAGCTGTTGCCAACGGCATCCATACGTTATATAAGTTAGTTGGTAAAAACCGGGTGTTTAAAGTGTCGTTTGAAAGATGGTTGTTTAACTTGCCCACATCCCCTGTAAAATTGGTACTATCTCTCCGTCCGTAAAATTTCACTGTTTGTGCCGACTGCTTAACCTCAACAGTTTTGCTGCCTACACTATCAATCAATCTTAACTTAATAGGCGAGTTGGCATTATTAATAACAATACGGTCATCTCCGGCAGACGCATACAATCTTATTTCTTTAGTAATTTCGGGTTTATACACCATATCCATAAACTGATCTTTGGTTTCACCATCCTTGTTCAGTTTATTAATAGTTATTCGCATAGCTCTGTCCGGCGCATCGGCAATAGTGATCAGTTCGCCTTTATCGGTAGCACGGATATCCACTATCCGGTTAGTGAATTTATAATACTCACTCATTGCTGCCGGGATATTATCCCGGCGTTGTTTTAATATAGCAAGCAGCTCATTACGCCTTAATTTATAACTTTCTGCGGGCAGGCGTTTTAAGCTTTCTTCAAGCACGGCATCAGTTTCGGCTTTAACAAATTCATTGGCAATCTGCATCCACCGTTCATAGCTTATTTGCGCATCCGGGTACTGTTTCATGAACCTTGTTTTGAAAAGAGAATATTTCACATGCGGAATATCCCCGGTAAAATCTTCCAATAAGGGATCAATCCAGGGCAATGCAGCAATACTCGGAAACACGCCCTGTGTAACATGAAATACCTGGTCACGATCCCGGGGTATAGCAACATAGGTTTTACCTTTACCATTTTTAGTATCAGCCCAGCGCCATTGATCTTCGTGCCTGTCCCAGTCGCCCATTAAAAGATCAAGCATGCGGGCACGCAAAAAGCCTTCTCCATCCAGCCTGTTATCGTAGCTTTTAAGCAGCTGCCCTTCCATTTTAAGGGTATTATCCGACGAACCAACGGGCTCCCTTTCCTCTATCAAACATACGGTACCAACAAACAACTTACTATATTGTCCAAGTGCGGGATCTTCGGCCACAACACCTATAACCGGGTTAGCATGCGGCACGCGCGCTGCTTCAGCGAGAGGCGGCACGATCAAGGCCGAATACGGATGCTGGCCACTAAACTCGTCGCCAACCCAATCAACAGCAAAGGTACCTTGCAAATTTTCGGGCAACAGCTTATCCGGTGTTTTTTCAACACTGCGTAGTACCCATTCGCGGCCGGTTTTATCTTCCAAACGTAACGACTTTGATTCCATTCCGCCACCCTGTTTAATAGGTGTTAGCCCGCCATTTATTTGCGATATTTTTATAACCGGAAGCTTCACTTTCATGGCCCAATCCTTACGATAATTTTCGCCGAACAGCCAACGGTGGATACCAGTTACATCATCATATGACGCGTGAACACTTACAACGGTACTATCCGGAAATTTTTGCCAGGCCGATGGTGCTATGGCCTGCGCATTGGCGTACACAGCCGAACCCGTAAGGAATAAAAAAACAAGTATCTTTTTTGTCATGAGGTAATGTGTTTAAGATGCAGGGAGTTAAATACAATGAATTACTTGCAACATGCATACCAAACACACAATATCTTATATCACAGCAACTTAGCAAGCAACAACGTAAAAAAAATGACGATATATCGTTATTTATCAGGTATATTCTTAAATAACTCAATAATAGCTTTATTAATCATCGCCTATTTGTATCTCAATGTTGCGATAAAAATAAACAATCTGCGATTATTTTACACATCCGGCCGGAGGTTATGTTATTAGATTGTTGATATTGACCGATAACATTTGTCATTATCCTCTGCCGGTTTTTATAGATTTTGTTAGTTTTACCTTACTCCTGTTTATATATGTCACGTAACGATAAATCGCCACACATCCTTAATGCTGCATCAAATTTACTGGGCTTATGTTTTGTGGTGCTTACCTCATTAAAATTCCTGAAACTTTCCGAACGGACGTATATTGATGAAACAGTAACTATAGCCTTGGTTTTCTTTATGCTCAGCTGTATCTTATCGTTCCTTTCAATCAGGGGCAATATTAAGCCCGGCGGTCATCTCGAAACCTCAGCCGATTATTTTTTTCTCGGTGGGATGATCATTTTGTTTGTCACTGCCATTCTTATTATATTTAAGGTGATGGTTTAAAACGCTGCTACAAATAAATACAAGCAGAACCCAAACCCGACAACGAACTTATATTAAACGGGTTATCCCAATCAATACCGGCACTTTATTAACAACATACATTATTTGTTAATAAATAATACACTCCAACATCCTGCTTAATAATTTGATAACGCAGACTTCGCATTATCTAAAAATAGCCCCCCTACATTTATCAAATTATAAGGCGTTGCCCTTTGCTCTGCCTCGTAATTTAAAATTAAAATGATAAAATTATTAATCATTGAATCTAAACGCAATTGCTGATTGAGATAAAAAGGATGAAGAAAATATTATTCATTACCGGTTCAATTAATCAAACCACGCAAATGCATCAGATAGCTAAGGAGCTGCCTGAATTTGACTGCTGGTTTAGCCAGTTGTTTACTGATAACACTACTTTAAATACTATCATTAATAAAACAACCCTGCTTAGCGGCACGGTGCTATCTACCAAATTCAGGATTCTCGCTGAAGGGTATCTAAAAGACAACAATCTACAGATAGACTTTCAGGCCAAAAAGCACAAATATGAGCTTGTGGTTTATTGCACCGACCTGATTGTGCCTCAACGTATGCTTAACACCAAAACTATCTGGGTGCAGGAAGGTATGATTGATCGTTACACTCCCTGGAGCAGCGTTATCAGAAGTCTGAAACTTCCTCCTACGCTATGTGGCAATACCTCGTTAAACGGGTCTTCAAACATCTGTGATGTTTACTGTGCGGCATCAGAAGGTTATAAACAGTACTTTATGGACAAGGGTACCGATGAACGCAAAATTGTGGTAACCGGTATGCCTAATTATGACAACCTGGTTCAACACGTAAATAATGATTTTCCGCATCATAACTATGTAATGGTAGCCACTACCGATATGCGCGAAACATTCCGCATTGAAAACAGGATTGCCTTTATTAAAAAGGCGGTAAGAATTGCCAATGGCCGCCCGCTGCTCTTCAAACTTCATCCTAATGAAAACTTTGAACGGGCCGAAAAGGAAATCTACGCTAATACCCCGGCCGGTACATTGGTATACAGGCATGGCAATACCAACCATATGATAGCCAATTGCTGCGAGCTTATTACCCAATACTCAACCGTAGTTTATACAGGTATCGCCTTAGGCAAAAAGGTCCATTCGCTTTTTGATGTCAATGAGCTTAAAAGGCTTGCGCCTATCCAAAACAATGGTGTATCAGCAAGAAATATAGCTGCTATTTGCCGCGGTTATTTAAACCATAATGGCGATAAGGAAAGCTTTGATCCGGAATTTGCTATGGAAAAATACCAGGTTAGCCAGCAGGAGGCCCGGTTAACCGAAGAACTAATAGCTAACTGGTAATCATTTTACCGTGAAAGAAAAGATATTAATAGTAGTACAAGCTCGCATGGCTTCAAGCCGGCTACCTGGCAAAGTAATGTTGCCTATATTGGGTAAAAGCCTGCTAGCCCGGATGATTGAGCGGCTTCAAATGATCAGCCATGAGGCAGAAGTAATCATTGCCACATCCGAAACGCCGGATGATGATATCATCATCAACGAAGCTATCAACATAGGTGTCCCTTATTATCGTGGCAGCCTGAATAACCTGCTCGACCGCCATTATCAGGCCGCGAAATTGCATAATGCGGATGTTGTATTAAAGATCCCCTCTGATTGTCCGCTGATTGATCCGCGCATCGTTGATCATGTATTGAATTACTTTTTTGCCAACCGCAACGATTTCGATTTTGTAAGCAACCTCCACCCGGCAACTTATCCTGATGGCAATGATGTGGAGATCATGACCATGGAATGCCTTACCAAAACATGGGAAGGTGCAACGCGCGAGTTGGAACTGGAGCATACTACTCCTTATATCTGGGAAAACCCGCAACTGTTCAGGGTTGGCAATGTAACCTGGCCTGCCGGTTTGGATTATTCTATGTCGCATCGCTTTACAATTGACTACGCAGAAGACTATTATTTCATAGAGCGTGTATTCCGCGAATTATATGCAGATAACAATAATTTCTCGTGCGATGATATCCTTAACCTGCTCAATCAAAAATCCGAGATCTATAACATCAATGCACAATATGCCGGGGTAAACTGGTATCGGCACCATGTAGATGAGTTAAAAACCATTACATCTGCCCAAACCAAACAGGCACCCACAAAAAACTTACAGGAATTATAACAAGCGAATGATAACAGTGGAGAACAACAATTACCAGGGATTAACAGACACCGCTCTGAAGGTACGGGAGCACATCATCCGCATGTCTACCGATGGCGGGTGTTTTACAGGTGCATCGCTATCGGCGGTCGATCTGATCGTTTATTTATATAGTCGCTTTTTAAACATTAACAAGGATAATCTTGATGATCCAAACCGCGATTACCTTTTTTTGTCAAAAGGCCATGATGTGCCTGCCTTGTACGGCACTTTTGCCGAACTGGGCTTATTGGAAAGAGAACGTTTAAAAAACCACCTGCTACTTAATGACCATATTTACTGGCACCCAAACACCAAAATTCCGGGTATCGAGTTTCACTCAGGCTCGTTGGGGCATTTGCCATCGGTAGCCATTGGTGTTGCTTTGGACCTGAAGATCAGCGGCGGCACAAACAAAGTTGTTTGCATTTTAGGAGATGGCGAACTGAATGAAGGCTCCTGCTGGGAGGCCATGCTGGTAGCCAATGCTTATAAACTGGATAACCTGCTGTTCGTGGTTGACCGTAACCATTTTCAGGCCAATATGCGTACCGAAGACCTGATTCCGCTGGAGCCGCTTGCCGATAAATTTGAAGCCTTTGGCGCGGCAGTTAAAAGAATAAACGGCCACAGCTTTACCGAGCTTGATGAAGCATTTGGTGCTTTCCCTTTTCAAACCGGCAAACTCAATGTAATTATTGCCGATACCGTACGCGGCAAAGGCCTGCCAAGTATACAGGAACGCGCCGATAGGTGGTTTTGCAATTTCAATGCAGATGAGATTCAGCAACTTTTACTGGAGCTGCATGGCGAACATCAAACAACATTAACATCAGAAACTTTAGTGGTGCGATAAGATGAGTTACGAAGAACTTTTAACCCAAACAGCCCTTGCCAACGAGCAGGTGATTGTAATGACCGCCGAAAACCGTGCATTGGTACGTAACCTGCCGGGCATATTAGGCAAACGTTTTATTGATACGGGTATTACCGAGCAAACCATGATCGGTGCAGCAGCGGGCCTTGCCCTGCGTGGCCGCACCCCCGTGGTACATGCGCTTGCCGCTTTTTTAACCATGCGCGCATTTGAGTTTGTACGTACCGATGTTGGCATTGCCAATTTGCCGGTCAAGCTAAGCTCGTTCATCCCCGGTTTTTTATCAGACGGCAACGGCCCCACCCACCAGGCCATCGAAGATATTTCAATCATGCGCGGCATCCCCAACGTAACCGTTTTCGCCCCTGCCGATGAAGATGATCTTGTAAAAATGCTGCCACAGATCTGGGAAAGCAAAAGCCCGGCATACACACGCATCAACACACGCAAAACCACTTACTTACACGAACCTTTTACCCCAGGCAAAGCCGAAGTGATAGCCGAAGGCAGCGACGTAACCATCTTAACCTACGGCCTATTATTTGAGCAAGCACTGATTGCCGTTGAAATGCTGAAAAGCGAAGGCCTTTCTGTTGGTTTGATCAACATGCGCAGCCTTAAACCTGTTGATGAGCAGGCTATATTGAAAGCATCGGCACAAAGCAAACTGGTAGTTACGCTTGAAGACCATTTTTTAACCGGCGGTCTTTACACCATTGTAGCCGAAGTTTTATTAAAACACCGTACCACAGGTAACGTACTACCTATGGCTTTGAACGAAAAATGGTTCAGACCGACACTGCTTCCATCTGTATTGGAGCACGAAGGTTTTACAGGCAAACAGATTGCCGAAAAAATACTGGGTTACCAAACTGCCCACAACCAACCACAAATTTTAACACCTGAATTTTCAGAATAAAAATATCGATCATGGCTAATAAAATTGAGCTTAACAACAATTATCCCGACATCACCGAATCGGATAAATTATACGAACGCGCTTTAAAAGTTCAGAAACCTGTTACGCAAACCCTGGCTAAAGGCCCGGGGCAATTTACCAAAGGCGTGGCTCCAAAATACCTTGTAAAAGGTAAAGGATCGCACGTATGGGATGTTGACTGCAACGAATACATCGATTTAAACTCGGCCATAGGCCCAATCTCTTTGGGTTATGCTTACCCTGCAGTTGACGAAGCTATTCGGCAGCAATTGAACGATGGTATCACCTTTTCATTGATGCACCCTTTGGAAGTTGAACTTTCTGAACTGGTACAACAGGTTGTGCCGAATGCCGAAGCAGTAAAAATCTCTAAAACAGGTGCCGATGTATGTTCTGCTGCTATCCGTGTAGCACGTGCGTTTACCGGCAGGGATAAAGTATTTTGCTGTGGTTATCATGGCTGGCATGACTGGTATATCGGCATAACCAGCCGTAACTCCGGCGTACCTGAAGCTATCCAGGATTTAACTTACACTTTTGAATATAACGACATTGAATCAGTTAAAGCTGCTTTGGATGAAACTGTAGCAGCGCTGATACTGGAGCCCTTCATTTTTGAGGCACCAAAACCAGGCTATCTGCAGGAACTTGCCGAAGTTTGTAAAGCTAATGGCACCCTGCTTATTTTCGATGAAATGTGGACTGGTTTCCGTGTAGCCGTTGGCGGCGCACAGGAATATTTCGATGTTAAAGCTGATTTAGCCGTATTTTCAAAAGCATGTGCCAACGGTATGCCAATAGCATTGTTAACAGGCCGCGCCGACGTGATGGAGTTGTTCAACTCTGAAGTATTCAGCTATACAACCTTTGGCGGCGAGGCTTTATCATTAGCGGCTTGCATCGCTACCATCAATGAGCTTCGCGATAAAAAAGTACCTCAATATCTTGACGAGCATGGTGCGCTCTTAAAAGATGGCTATAACAGTCTTGCCATTGAATTGGGCGTTGATAAATACACACGCTGCGTTGGTTTTAACTGCCGCAGCATGGTAACCTTTACCCCTGATGCCGGCAACGGCCTGGAAGTGAAAACTTTCATGCAGCAGGAAATGATAAAACGCGGTGTACTTTGGGCCGGCTTCCACAACATGTGCTACAGCCACACCACCGAAGATATCGATTATACCCTTGCGGCTTACCGTGATGTGTTACCGTTGTTAAAGGCGGCTATCGAAAGAGGTAATATCAAAGATCAGCTGAAAGGTGAAGTGTTAGAGGCCGTTTTCCGTAAGGTGAGCAATTACAACATCAAACCTAAAAGCATAGCCTAATTATGGATCTGTTTTCATTAAAAGGGAAAACCGCCGTAGTAACGGGCGCTTTAGGTTTGATAGGCCGTAAACATTGCGAGGCCCTTGCAGCAGCAGGTGCAAATGTAATAGTAGCCGACATAAACGCCGAAGCAACCAGGGCATTTGCCGCACAACTGGGCGATATGCACCTGGGCCTGGGTGTTGACGTAACCAGCAAGGAATCCTTAATTGACGCGCTCAACGCAACGCTTGATAAATATGACGCTGTTGATATATTGGTGAACAACGCCGCCATTAACGATAAATTCGAGAATCCGGCCATGGCCAAGGAGCTATCGGCGTTTGAAAACTATCCGTTAGAGGCTTTCCAGCAATCGCTTAACGTAAATATCACCGGCGTGTTTTTATGCTCGCAGGTATTTGGTACACAAATGGCCCTGCACCGCAGTGGAAGCATCATCAACATAGCATCAACCTATGGTATGGTAGGGCCGGATCAAAGCATTTACCGCGATTCGCGCGGGCAGCAAACTTTTTACAAGTCGGCAGCATACCCGGTTACTAAGGGGGCTATCATCAATTTCACCCGCTTTTTAGCAGCCTATTGGGGCCATACCGGCGTGAGGGTAAATACCCTTTCTCCGGGCGGCGTTGAAGCCGGACAAGCCGAAGATTTCATTGGCAACTATTCAGCAAAAACTTTATTAGGGCGCATGGCCCAAGCGTCAGACTATCAGGGCGCGCTTATATTCCTGGCCAGCGAGGCATCGGCTTATATGACCGGCGCTAACCTGGTTGTTGACGGAGGATGGACAGCTATTTAATTTAAACCAACTATTATGAACGAGATTTTGAAACAAAAGGCGGCCGGCATTAAACTATTGCTAACCGACAATGACGGGGTTTTAACAGATGCCGGCGTATATTACAATCACGACGGCGAGCTTTTAAAAAAATTTAGCATGCGCGATGGTATGGGGGTTGAGCGCCTTCGCAAATTTGCTGGTGTAAATACAGGGATCCTTACCGGCGAAAACTCACCGTCATTAATTAAAAGAGCTGAGAAATTACAGATCGCCGAACTTCATGTAGGTATAAAAGATAAAGCCACTATTTTCAAAGAAATCTGCAGCCGATTAGATCTACAACCTAACGAGGTTGCCTTTATCGGAGATGATTATAACGATCTGGAGGTAATGAAGCTGGCCGGTCTAACCGCTTCGCCTGCCGATGCCTTACCGCGTGTTAAAGCCCAGGTAGATTTTGTAAGTTCATTAAATGGTGGCGATGGTTGTTTCCGCGAATTTGCAGAGCTAATTATTGAAGCTAAAAGTGATAAATATCTATCAGGCACCAGGAACGGTAGTATCGCTTTGCAAAATGGCCGTGTAATTGGCAAAGGCCAGCCAAGCTATATCATTGCCGAAATTGGGATCAACCATAATGGTTCGCTTGAAACCTGCAAAAAATTAATTGACGAAGCTGTAGCTGCGAAAGCTGATGCTGTTAAATTTCAAAAACGTACACCCGAAATTTGCGTACCGCGCGATCAGTGGGAGATTGTGCGTGATACCCCATGGGGCCGGATCACCTATATCGATTACAAACGTAAAACCGAATTTGGCATAGCCGAATATGCAACCATCGACCAATATTGCAAAAAAGTAGGTATCGATTGGTTCGTATCTGCCTGGGATGCGCCATCTGTTGATTTTATGGAGCAATTTGATACCATCCTGTACAAATTAGCATCGGCATCATTAACAGATTTTGCCCTGATCCAACGGATTTTGGAAACCGGCAAACCTTTGATGCTTTCAACCGGTATGTCAACCATGAAAGAGATTGAAACCACTATGGATTATATCAATGCCTTTGATGAAAACTATCCCTTGTTTATCGCTCACTCAACTTCGGCTTATCCATGTCCTCCGCAGGAGCTTAATCTTAAAATGATCCAAACGCTTGAGAACAAATATCCGGGCATCCCAATCGGTTATTCGGGCCACGAAACAGGCCTGGCAACTACAGTAGGTGCTGTGGCTATGGGTGCGACATTTGTTGAACGTCACTTTACGCTCGACCGTGCCATGTGGGGGTCTGATCACGCTGCATCTGTTGAGCCACAAGGGTTGCAGCGCTTAGTACGCGATATCAGGGATGTGGAAACAGCAGCTGGTGACGGTGAAAAACGTGTTTACGAATCAGAACTTGCGCCAATGAAGCGTTTAAGGGTGAACATCAGCGACGAATACAAAGAGAAGCCAAGCGTTAAATAAAATGTCTCCGGAAAAATTAACTACCATAATTACATCCATTATCCTTTTTTGCTGGATAGGATTCATCATTGCCTGGGAAAGGATGTCTCCTTACAGAAAGGGACTTAAATTTTTCAGGGAAGGATTTTGGATTGATTTGGTATGGTATACGCTGATACAAAGCTACTTTTTAAAGATCATCATTTTCGATTATATCATTACGCCGTTAAAAGCGCAGTTCGATTTGTCGCATTTTCAATTTGTAAGTAGCTGGCCGGTGGCATTACAGGTATTGTTCTTCCTGTTTACACATGACCTTTATATTTACCTGTTCCATCGCTTTCAGCATTCCAATAAATTTTTCTGGCGTATTCATGAGGCGCACCACTCGGGCAAGGAGGTTGACTTTTTAGCCGGTTCACGTTCGCACATCATGGAGATCATCATCAATCAAACTATTGAGTTTGCACCTATCATTTTGTTAGGTGCAGACCCAATAGTTATACCGATAAAAGCTATGTTGGATGCCATGTTTGGCATGTTTATACACGGCAATATCAAGGTAAATATGGGCAAGCTTAAGTATATTATTAACTCGCCCCAATTGCATTTATGGCACCATGCCAATTACCAGGAGGTTTTTCATGCCAACTTCTCTACCAAGTTTTCATTTTGGGATTACCTGTTCGGTACCGCATATGATCCCGGGCACACGCCGGGCAACAAACCCGAAAACTGGGGTCTTTACTACGATTACCCTAAAGATTACTTTTTACAGCATGCCTTCAGCGTAAAACGCTTCGACGAAAAAAAACTACTCAAATACCGCTGGTTCAACTGGTATTATCACCTAAGGCCCCGGTTTATGAATTGGCTGATAGCAATCATGCCTGCAAAGCTAAAAACTGCCATTCCTGTTAAAATAAACAGCGCGCCTAAATTGGAGATTGAGCAACAACCAGTTACCTTAGTAACCGAACAAGAAAACGTACTACAACAAAACTAACAACATATTGGCCTGGCTATATATTTTAATCGCAGCCGCGTTTGAAGCGGCCTGGACGTTCTCGCTAAAATTCATGAAATTCAGCGATCTGAAGGCGCTCCGTCTTAACTCTGTATTAAGCCTGCAGCATGGATTGCCTGTATGGTTGCCTTTTGTAGGTTATATCGTATTTGGTATTGGCAATATCTATTTCTTCTCATTGGCTATAAAACTGGTACCAACCGCCGTCGCGTATGGTGTTTGGACGGCCGTAACGCTCATCCTGATCAAATTAGTCGAAGTTTCGTTTTTAAATCAGCGCCTCTCCTACGTAGAAATATTTTTCATGCTACTGATCATGACAGGCGTTTTAGGTTTGAAATTTTATGGTCCGGAAATAAAATAAACTTACTGTTATTTGCCCAATGCTTCCTTTCTTAGCTTCGCCCTCAGAGTATCAAACCGCACCCAATAAATGTGACAATCCTTTTCGCCGGTGCCTTTGGTATAAAACATGTACTTACCATCGGGAGTTACATATTGGCCCCAGCGATGGGCATCACCACTATTAATCAGCGGACCAAGGTTTAGCGGTACTGTCCAGCTATGATCGGGCTTACGGAAAGTGATTCCAAGCTCACACTCATAATCGGGCTTTTCCTTGTAACTGATGATCATGTATGATTCATCAGACGCTACGTAAAAATCACCGTCGAATGCTGGTGTATTAATAACCGGGCCAAGGCTTTTAATAACCGTGTCTGTTTTAGAAATGGTAAGCGTACAAAAATCGTAAGTGCTGTAATCTTTTACACTTCCTGCGTTGGCGTTGCTGCCAACATAAAATGTCCCGTTATTGGTTGGCATAAAATCATATAGCCCATAGTTCTTTTTTAGAAAAGCGACGGGAGTTGTCCAACCTGTTTTATTACGGTGCGATACCCAAACAAAGGCGTGTTTACCATCCCCCTGCCCGGCAAAATACATACGCTTACCATCAATAGAAAACGTTGGTGCATAATATCCATAGTTAAGCACAAAGGGGCCGCGCCACTTATTACCTTTATATTTAAAGTAACGGATCTTATTGCCCTTTGAATTAAACCAATGCATAGCATTGCAATAATAAAATTCTTTACCGTCTGCAGAAAACGCCGATCTATCCATTGCCATACCGCTATCCGGCTCCAGCATTTGCTGTGCAAAAATACGCGGCGTATCATTTGGCCGGATTTCACCCAAATAAGCGCTTTTGCTGTTGAGAAAATTATTTTGAGCGAATAAAGAATTGCAAAAGCAGCAGCCTAAAAACAAGGAAATGATAAAGGTTTTCATGATTTGAAGACAATTTATTTTAGTGGGGAATATATATGTAAAGCAAAGTTAGGAGCTGCGGTTACAAACGCCCGTTCAAACTTGCTCAAGTTTAATTCAATTAAAATCAAGCCCGATTAACGCTTACCATCTCTCAAATTGAAGTGAGTGATATACCGGTTAACTTGTTACCACTGCTATTTGACTGCGTTAAACCAATTAAAAAGGTGCAAAGGGGAAGCAGGCCATGTTTGAAGTTGAAATAAAAGGGAAGGACATGTTACTTGACAAAAACAGTAAGTTCTGAAGGCAGATTAATAAGGGCGTCACAATGCTGTTAATCTTAAAATAATACAATCCTCCGAGACAATTCAAATTTAATTTGTACGTTTAGGAAAAATGAAACGTATTCCCGGGTCACTCCTGTAATACGCGTAAAACTGAACCCTTTTGTTTTTTTAATCTGCCACAATTTGCTATCTTCTTTTGAGATTTCTTTCCGTACATCAGGTTCAATACAACGGCTATTTCCTTATATTTTAATTGTACTATTTACAATCCCGCTGTGTGGCGTAGCGCAACAGCCGGATAGCTTAAAAAAAGCATCGACACAAGTAACAACAAGCGTCCGTGGGCAAGTAGTAGATGACGCCTCGGGGCAGTCGCTTCCGGGTATTAACATTAAGCTTGTTGGTAGCAGGTACGGAACCATTGCGGATGCCGACGGGAAATTTGAGATTAACGCTCCCGGAGCTTTTACGCATATTACTTTCTCGTACATTGGCTATCAAACTATTACTAAAATAATTAAACCCGGACAGGTTAATACTCTTCATATAAGATTACACGATAGTCAAACCCAGCTAAAAGAAGTTAAGGTAGTTTCCGGAAAAAAACAGCGTTATCGTAATAAAGGAAACCCGGCGGTTGAACTTATTCAGCAGGTTATCGACCATAAAAAGCAAAACCGCATGGAAAGTGCCGATTACCTGCAATATGATCAGTATGAACGGATCAATTTATCGTTTATCGATGTCCCTTCCAAACTAATAAACGGCCGTTATTTTAAAATGTACAAGTTTATGCTTGATACCGTGAAAAATA
Source organism: Mucilaginibacter sp. 3215 (assembly GCF_050433785.1). Taxonomy (NCBI): domain Bacteria; kingdom Pseudomonadati; phylum Bacteroidota; class Sphingobacteriia; order Sphingobacteriales; family Sphingobacteriaceae; genus Mucilaginibacter; species Mucilaginibacter sp. 3215. The sequence continues at coordinate 365,335 of NZ_JBNPWO010000001.1, read as the reverse complement.
ACGGGCAAACCCAGATACTGCTCCCCACCTACCTCAGCGAAAAACAATATCAAAATTATTACCGGAAAGAGCCGTCTAAATCCATCCGGGTGCTCAAAGCACAAAAAGAAGCCAACATTCTTAAATTTATCGATACCGCGGGCTTGGATGTGTATATGAACCGTCTTTACGGTGATGTAATTGATATTTATGATAACAATGTTTTTATCATAACCAACCAGTTCCTGAGTCCTATTGCCGATCACTCGCCCAATTATTACAAATTTTTTATTACCGATACCATACAAACAGCCAAAGAAAAGCTGATTGAGCTAAGTTTTACACCACGCACCAAAGGCGACCTGCTTTTTGAAGGCAAGCTATTGGTAAGCATGACCGGCAACTATGCTGTACGGAGCTGCGAGCTCAATGTAAATAAGCAGATCAATATCAATTTCATGCGAACGCTCAAGATCACGCTTGATTTTGAGCAGAACCCTAACGGCCGGTATTTTTTAAGCAAAAGCGATGTTAAAGCCGATTTCGGCATCTTAAAAAACAAAGGGCTTGGTTTAATGGGCGAACGAACGGTAATCTTCTCTAACTATATAGCAGACAAACCGCTTCCCGCCACATTTTACGATGGCAAGGAACTGCAGATAGCCCCCGATGCAGACAAACCCGACACCTTATACTGGGCACATAACCGGCCGGATACACTGTCCGATCATCAGTCGAAGATGTACCCGCGCATCTCCCGGTTAGAAAAAATGCCGCAATTTAAACGGGCAACCTGGTTTGCAGCTACGTTTACCGGTGGTTATGCCAAAGCAGGCCCGGTGCTGATAGGCCCTATCGGCACATTTTATTCCCGGGATAGCCAGGAAGGTTCCCGCTTTCAGATAGGAGGACGTACCAATCCCGAATTAAGCAAATCAATATACTTTGAGGGCTTTGGCGCTTACGGTACGCGAGATAAGGCTTATAAATACAATATCGCAACCTTTTACTCATTCAATAAAACACCTTTTTACCGCTACCCTAATGACTATCTTAAAGCAAGCTATTTAAATGACGTTAATGTGCCCGGGAGGGATCTTTCTACTATCAATCAGCAAGCCGCGCTTTCTTCATTTTCGACAGGAAAAACAATATACTGGCTTTACAGTAAGATTGCTAAAATTGAATATGTAAAGGATTTTGAAAATCATTTTTCGTTCGATCTCGCATTCAGGAACTGGAACCAACGCCCCGCCGCGTCATTAGTTTTTCAATATAATGATGATGCCAATACCCTGGTTCATGATATTACTACCAGCGAGCTAAACCTCGCTTTCAGATATGCACCTCATGAACAAATATTACAAGGAACAGTATACCGCCGTACCATCTACAGCAAATACCCCATCATGAATTTGCAGATCAATCATGGTTTTAGAGGCTTGTTCAATGGCGCGTATGATTTCACCAGTGTTAAAGCAAGCATTTTCAAGCGCTTCTATCTCTCGCAGCTTGGGTACACAGATATTACCGTACTTGGAAATTATTTGGTGGGCAAAGTACCTTTCCCACTCCTGAACTTAGCCCCTGCGAATCAGTCATTGGCTTATGACGAGGACGCCTATAACCAACAGACTTATCTCGAGTTTGTAAGCGATCATTACGCGGGTATCAACTTAACGCATAGCTTCAGCGGCTTTTTACTGAATAAATTCCCATTGATAAGACATCTGAAATGGAGAGAATATTTATCAGCCAAAATATTATTCGGCGGCTTGCGTAACGAAAATAATCCACTCTATTCGCCTAACTTGTTCCGGTTCCCGGTTGGTGGTAATGGAGCAAATGGCACTTACGCCTTAGGCACTAAGCCTTATATAGAAGCCGGAGTAGGTATAGGTAATATCTTTAAGTTTTTGCGGATAGATGGAATCAAGAGGTTTAACTACCTTGACCATCCGGGCGCCGCGGAATATGGTGTTAAATTTAGTTTCGCCCCGGATTTTTAAAGTAGGTTCCGGTTGCAGCCGGAACTTAAGTGTAACAGTTAAAAATTATACTTTCCCGGGTCTATATTTCTTTATCACGAATCAGGCTGACTAAAAAGGATGCGGCTGTATCACAAGTCAAATTGACCACTCTTGATGTTGTGTTACCTATAAATTGAAGGTTTAGCCGATAATATTATATAAAAAGGTGGTTTACGCATTTCTTGAGAAAACACTACTCAAATTATTGATCATCAACAATATAATAAAAAATCAACCCTAAATTGTGTTAACTCTGTAAACCCCCTTTTTAGTAAAGCCAATCCAAAGCTATATTCGCTCAAGTATCTGAATAAATAAAAAAATGAGGCTGATCATAATTGGTGATACGGCTCATCCGCAGGTAAAATAATTGATAATATTAATGCTGATTCCCCCAGAGGGAAATTACAACTCATTTATGGATGTAACCCAATGGCTTATATTACTGAACAAGCAGGCGGCAAAGCATCAGATGGATACAAAAGAATTATGGAAATTGAAGTAGAGGAACTGCACCAGCGACTTTATATTTATTGGCTCAATGGATATGATACTCAAAGCCGAAGAATTTATGTCATCATTTTTCTCCAAAATTATTTGTGAAGTCGTTTAAAGGACAAGTTAGAATTCAATAAGTATGTTGAAATGTCATAGTGACCACGTTAAGTGCCAGCTTTTTGTAAAGCTGCCTTCACAATTTAATGCTTTAATTGCAAGTTAAAAATACTGGGCAAAACATAGTTTTGAAGTGCCATAAGACAATAATCGACGAAAATTGTTTTTTCTTTTGAACTAAAATTGTCATTTAAATGTCATGAAGTGTGAAATACTTCACAACTACACGTGTCACAAATACACATAACTTTATACGTTTAAACAACAGAATCAGCATTTTTGAACTATTTATGCTTTTAGTCTATATCTTTAGGTAAAAATTAACGGTAATTTTTAATATAAGACCACGTTTCGAGGGCTTAATTAAAAATTATAACATGCAAAAAACAAAATCTTTAAAAAAAATGACTTTTGGCAGTTTGGCACTGAGCGCAATTATCCTCATCGGAAGTTGCTCCAAAAATGCAGACCAACCAGTAACCGTTCCAATTAATGATTTAAACGCCAGCAAAAGCCTGGCAACAACAGCCCCCACCGTCTACACGATGGCCACATCTTCAATCCGGTTAGATGAAGGTTACTCTTACAAATTCAGCCCCGTTCAGGTAAGCGGCGATTCAAACACGCAGCCAACAGCGTCAACACTCCAACTTTATGAAAATGGTGTTGCGTTAGGTCCGGCTCATTCTGTTCACAGTGACATCAGAAACCTTGGTAAAGGGCGTTACAGTCACTGGGATACCGGATTGTATTTCTCAACTTCCGACAATAGCAGCCCTCTGACAAACGGAAGAAAGTACACTTACACCCTTACCGGTACAACAACTACTACCACCACAACCGCTCCGGCTACAAGTACTTCAACAACAACCGCATCGGGCTCCGTTTTGAGTACAGTATTAACCGGTTACGCTGCTGTTAACGGTACAACAACCGGTGGTAAAGGCGGTACCACGGTAACTGTAAACACACTGGCTGCGTTCAAATCTGCGGTGTCAGGCAATTCGCCCAAGATTGTGTATGTTTCCGGAACAATTAGCGGATCAGGCGTAACTCCTGTGTATGTTGGTTCAAATACCACCATCATCGGTAAAACCGGCGCCGTTTTATCAAGCCTTAACCTTTACCTGTTCACTGTAAGCAATATCATTATCCAAAACGTTACGTTTAGAAACTACGTAACCGAATGCGGTGTTTACGTTAAATTCCAGTCGAATCACGTTTGGATTGACCATTGCGATTTTGCAACAGACCGCAGCCATGGCTGGGATTACTGGGGTAAAGATATCGGCGTTGCCGAAGGCTCTGACTACGTAACCATTTCATGGAACAAATTCCATGACACCTACTTGTCATTGCTTATTGGCTCGGTAACAAGCGATGCTGTTACAGCCAACACCGGCAAGCTACATGTTACATTGCACCACAATTACTGGTACAATGTGGCCGAAAGGGAACCAACATTGGTATTTGGTAGCATCCACATGTACAACAACTATCATTTAAACAATGACGGTTATTCTATCGGTGCAAGGTACGGTGGCACAGTAAGAACAGATAATGAGTATTTCTCAGGCTGTAAAAAACCACTTACTACTAACTTAGATGGCGATCCCGTAGGTTACTTCAGCGGGGTATCAACCAACATTTATTCTAATTGCGGTGCCAATAACATTACCTCATCTTTATCAAGCTGGGTGCCGTCATACGCTTACAGTTCATTGCTTGATGCTGCTGCCAACGTTCCGGCAGTAGTAACAGCAGGTGCTGGTGTTAAAACAGTTAATTAAATTATTCCCCCCTTTTTAAGTAAAGGCCGCTTTTATGATAAATCATAAAAGCGGCCTTTACTTTTTATTGATCCCGACTCCAATGCAATATTAATCTTTAGACACAGGTTCTTCATTTTTACTGAGGTATTGAACGTTAGCCGCAGGACTTAATCTTTTTTTCATAAAAGCCACGATAGTATCAGTATACAAATCAGCCCCTCTGCCGTTTAAATGCGCCCTGTCCGAATAGTATTCTGGGTTTTTAAAATATACATCGTTGGTAAAATCGTGAAAAATAACCTTGTTGCTGTTACAAATACTTTTCAATTTTAAATATGAATTCTGTTGGGTATCATCGTTATACCTTGGCGATACAAATACAAACAACTGTATTTTTTGCCGCCTACACTCATTTATAAAAAAATCCAGCGCCTCTGCGTTATCGGCCGATATGCTGTCTGAATATGGCTTAAGCGATGTATGGTTTGAAACCCTGCTGACATCCATTTTATTATCCAACGGATTAAAACCCATGACTGTGTTTCCTGATAATAAAAAGTAATGCTGAAATATAGAAACCACCTGGCCATTGTAGCGATATGTTTGAAGATGGCTTTTTATTAGCTCCAGCCGGCCCTTCTTTTCAATCATATTGCCGATAACATCCGATTGTTTTAAATAAGGCAGTAAAATGGAAAGCCTGTTCTTTTCATCTTCCTTTTCACTTAACACATCGCTGGTTACATCCAAAACAACAATCTTAGGAACGTGGCGCTTCAATGCCAGTTCAAATATTGCTGTGCTGTATAGAAGCCCTTCGCCATCCCGGCCGCCATTGAAACAACTTAAGTTCAAACCATTTTTTATAAGCGATGAATTATAATGATGTGAAGCTCTTGAGCTCCCCAAAACCAACACGTCTTCATTTAAATTATACACAACGTGATTAGCTACGGCGTATTCGCCGGAAACCTGGTGTGTAAAAAAATAATAAAGAAATATACCGGCTGCCTGATCAACAGCCACAAAAGCCACAATCATCAATAACAACCTGATAAAAAACTTTTTGCTGCTTCCTTTAAACTGCTTCATAATTTAAAACTGAAAATAAATGAATTGTCCGCCGTCAAAAACTCCAAATAACAGGATTATAAAAACCAACCCTAAATAGGAAGCCATCCGGATCCTCCAATTTTCATTGTGAAGAAACCGTAATGAATGATGGCCGTATTCCTGCTTTATTTCGTAAAAAAACAAGGCGGCGATAGCCATCAAGTCATACAGAAAATAAGAAGGTTCGCCTATAAAAAACCCGTGTTTGTAAACAAAAACCCCCTTCAACAAACCCCAGGCCTGCTCCAATGATACAGCCCTGAAAAAGATCCAACTTATAGTAACCAGGGATATTGTAAAAGATATATTTAAGAAATTGGCAAATACTCCGCTGCCTAACCCTAATTTACTTGCTGTTGCCTTCCTCCATTTCTGCGTTGCCATTCCGCAGATGAGATAAAACCCGTGTAAAGCGCCCCAAACAATAAATGTCCAATTGGCGCCATGCCACAAACCGCTGATCATAAACACGGCAAATAAATTTAAATACAACCGGCCTTTGCTAACCCGGTTGCCTCCTAAGGGGATATACACATAATCTTTAAACCACGTAGAAAGTGAGATATGCCACCTGCTCCAAAATTCGCTTATGCTTTTTGCAAAATAAGGCCGTTTAAAATTTTCCATCAGTTTAAAGCCCATCACTTTGGCGCTGCCTATCGCAATATCCGAGTAGCCCGAAAAGTCGCAATAAATCTGGACTGCAAAAAACAATGAAGCAAGCACAATTGTGGCCGAGCCGTGTTCAGGATAATTGTTGAAAACAGTTTTTACATATATAGATAACCTATCGGCAACAACAACCTTTTTAAAAAAACCGATCAGCATTCGTTTTAACCCTTCAGAAACATCCAGGGCATTAAAATGATGTTCGGTTTTAAATTGCGGTAACAGATTTTGAGGACGTTCAATAGGGCCGGCAACTAATTGCGGATAAAACATCACGTATAAAGCATAAATACCGAAATGCCGTTCGGCCTTTTGATGGCCCCGGTAAACTTCAATAGTATAGCTCATGGCCTGAAAAGTGTGAAATGACAACCCTATCGGAAGCAGGATCTGTAAAAACGGAATTGGGTTAGTGTACCCCATCCAGTATAGCAATCCCGATAAATTGGCATTAAAAAAATTAAAATACTTAAATACAGCCAGTACGCCAATATTTGCCGTAAGGCTTAATATTAACAAAAGCTTCTTCTTCTTAGGGTCACTAACTTTTTCCAGGTAAATGCCCGCGGTATAGTCGATAATTATTGTAAAAAACAGGATGAGGATATAAATAGCTTTAAAGAACATATAAAAATAGCAGCTTGCTATAAGCAGCAGCAGCCACCTAAATTTATGAGGCACCAGAAAATATAAAGCCGTTACCACAGGAAAAAACAGCAGAAAAGTAAATGAGTTGAATATCATCGCCAGGTTCTTTTTGGTTAATTAAACCTAACTGAAAATAAAATGATATAAAATAGGAGCACTGCAATCGTAAATCATTCTGTAAAATCACGCAACAAACTTTACAGCCAAAATCTGATCAGGAGGCTGCAAGTTCAGGAACACAGGCACAGTAACCCCAACGTGAATTGATTCTCTAACCAACTGATAAAAACTCTCAACCGGGCTTATCATATAACACAACAACTAAAATGTAAAGCGATTTATATCCTTTTACAGTTTAAACGTGTAAAATGGCGTCAGATTTACAATTTACGGGCAATTGAACGGGGCTCATACTTTATTGATAGTCAATTAGATAATTTTACTCATCAAGTAACAAATAAACTTAATTTATCATTTAAAGACCTAAAACTATGTGCGGAATTGTTGGTTACATCGGATCAAGAGATGCGTGGCCCGTTGTGTTGAACGGCCTCAAACGATTAGAATATCGTGGTTATGATAGCGCCGGTATTGCTATTATAAATAATGTAGGCTTCAGTGTGTATAAAAAAACCGGGAAGGTGGCATGTCTTGAGGAGCACACCATCGATAAAGACAAAAGCGGGCATGTTGCCATAGGACATACCAGGTGGGCCACACATGGCGCCCCATCTGATGCAAATTCGCATCCGCATAGCTCAAACGATAACCGCCTGCACATTATCCATAATGGGATCATCGAAAATTACCTGATCCTCAAAGAAGAACTGCTTGCCCGCGGGCACACCTTTAAAAGCGAAACAGATACCGAAATCCTGATCCACTTAATTGAGGAAATTCAAAATATCGAACAAACTGATTTACTGGAGGCTGTCCGCTTGGCCTTAAATACAGTGATAGGTGCTTACGCCATAGTTATTCTGGACCGGGAAAACCCCGATCAGCTGATTGCCGCCCGAAAAGGCAGCCCCCTGGTTATTGGTGTTGGCCATGGCGAATATTTTATTGCATCAGACGCCACCCCTATTATCGAGTACACCAAAAACGTAGTGTATTTAAAAGATAACGAAATAGTACAGGTTAAACCCAGTGGGCTTTTAATAAAGAAGCTTGACAATGTTGTTCAAACCCCATTGATCCAGGAACTGGAATTAAAGCTTGAATCGTTAGAAAAAGGCGGCTTTGAGCATTTTATGATGAAGGAAATCTTTGAGCAACCGCGATCAATAAGAGATTGTATGCGTGGCCGCATCTTTCCGCTTGAAGGCAAGGTTGAGTTAGGTGGCATTAAACAATATACCGATAAGCTTAAAAATGCCGAGCGGATAATTATTATTGCCTGCGGCACCTCGTGGCATGCCGGCTTAACAGGCGAATATCTTATTGAAGAATATGGACGCATTAAGGTGGAAGTTGAATATGCTTCCGAATTCAGGTATCGTAACCCCATAATTACTGATAAAGATATCGTAATGGCGGTATCCCAATCGGGGGAAACTGCCGATACATTAGCCGCCATTGAGATAGCTAAAGAACGGGGGGCAACCATCCTGGGGATCTGCAATGTTGTTGGTGCATCAATTCCGCGCGTAACTGATGCCGGGGTTTACACCCATGCCGGCCCGGAAATAGGCGTGGCCTCAACCAAGGCCTTTACAGCGCAGGTTACTGTTTTAACTTTAATTGCTTTATATATCGCACAGCACAAAGCTACTTTAACGCCAGGCAAGCTCACCAATTTATTAACGGAGCTTGATACCATACCCGATAAAATTCAAACGCTGCTGCAGGATAATGATTTGATTGAAGACATTGCCTGCAAAATAAAGGATGCGCCTAACTGCCTGTTCTTAGGACGGGGTTTCGGTTTCCCCGTAGCTTTGGAAGGAGCTTTAAAACTAAAGGAGATCTCTTATATTCATGCCGAAGGTTATCCCGCCGCCGAAATGAAGCATGGACCAATTGCATTAATTGACGAGCAGATGCCGGTGATCTTCATCGCCACAAAAAACTCCTCGTATGAAAAAGTGATCAGCAATATACAGGAGGTTAAAGCCCGGAAAGGAATAGTAATAGCTATTGTTACCCGTGGTGATGTTAAAGTAAAAAACATGGCCGATTACTGCATTGAAATACCCGATGCCGACGAAGCCTTTTTACCACTGCTGGCCACTATCCCGCTACAACTTCTCTCCTATCATATAGCCGTAAAACGGGGCTGTAATGTTGATCAGCCCCGTAATCTGGCTAAATCGGTTACAGTAGAATAATTTGTAATAATTAACCAACAAACTCCATAAAAAAAGCAGGCTCAGGCCTGCTTTTTTTTATGTGCTGTTATTTCTGGGTGTAACCACTATTATATGAACGTGTAGCCCCAAATTCCCAACTCAGACACTTTTTTCTCATCCCTTTACACATGCCTACATTACTGCTTTACATGTTCTGTAAAGACTAAGATACAGGTTTACAAAAAAACGGCAATCGACTAAAACCGTATACGATCGATGCCCAAATAGATAAATTTGACTAACCAAATAAACCAGTTCAAAATAGTTCCCTAAACTCTCTTAAACTATTGATGATGAAAAAAATTAATATATACTGTTTCATTACAACATTGCTATTGATAACCGGATGTGCCGGAAGTCGGGATCTTGTTTACTTCAGCAACATGGCAAATACAGGTGCTGCAAACAACAATACAAACGGAACAGTAGTCATTCATCAGAAAGACATTTTAAATGTAACTGTTACCAGCTTAAACCCCGAATCGAACATGTTGTTCAATGGCAACAAAAATGTGGGCTTAAACAATCAATCAACCCGCGGCGGATATAAAGTAAATGAAAATGGATTTGTGAATTTACCGCTTATAGGTGACTATAAAATTGAAGGGCAAACCATCGAGGAAGCACAAACAGAAATAGCTAAAAAGCTATCGGCTTTTGTTAAAAGCCCGGTAGTTGACATCCAACTTCTAAATTTTAAAATAAGCGTGATAGGCGAGGTTAACAAACCATCAACATTTATAATAACTGATGAAAATGTAAACTTACTTGAAGCATTAGGTATGGCCGGGGATATGACAGTTTATGGACGCAGGGAAAATGTATTGGTGATCCGCACAGAAAACGGACGCAGAACAATGAACCGCCTTAACCTTAATAAAGTTGAATCGATGGATTCGCCTTACTTCAACCTTAAACAAAATGATATTGTTTATGTGGAGCCCGACAAATCAAAGGCAGTTGAGTATAGCCAGAGCACGCGCTTAGCACCAATAGTAGTGGCCTCAATTTCGGCATTGGCCGTATTGGCGGCAGTACTTTTAAGAAGATAAAATACAGTTTTAGAGATACCTAAGAATAGCTGACATGGATAACAATTTTATTTTAAAAGAACCTTTGCCGGGCAACAAGTTCAGGAACAACATTAAGCCTTATTTAAATGGCTGGTATTTATTCCTGATAAGCATGGTTATCTGTTTTGGCGCAGCCTGGGCATACCTTAACTATGTTACCCCGCTGTATAAAATAACAAGTACACTGCAAATCCCCGACGATAAAAAAGGCGATGGTATTTTAAAAGCTACTGCTTTCAGCGACCTGAACATGTTTCAGGAAACTAAAACCGTGGATAATGAAATGGAAGTATTGCGGTCAAAAGATTTGATTTATAGCGTGTTCAAAAAACTTAACCTGGAAACTTCCTATTTTGATGAAAGTGGCTTTCAAGTAAAAGAACTGTATGGTAATGAGCGGCCTTTCACCATTACTGTAAAGAGAATAGGAAAAACCGGCTATTTGAAAAAACTATATATCCAGTCATATTCACAAAGTAAGTTTTTGTTAAAAGAGGAAACTAAAACATGGATCTACAGCTATAATCAACTAATTAATCACAAGGATTATTCATTTAAAGTAGAAAAAGGCCCGGCCCTTGCAGATAATGAAACGCCGATACTGATCCAGTTTAAAAACCTTACCAGGCTGGCAGCAGCTTACAGCGCCGGATTATTACAGGTAAACCCTGTAGTTAAAGAATCAAATACCTTAACCTTAAGCCTGGTTGATGCTGTGCCAGAAAGAGGGGTTGATATTCTTAACAATATCATATCTACCTATAACGCCGAAAACGTTGTTAAGAAAAACGTTACAGCCGTAAACACCATATTATTCATTGATAAACGATTACATGATTTAGAACAGGACCTGTCATACACCGAAGGTGATATTGAAACTTTTAAGCAAAGGAATGGAGCTGCAGAGATTAATGCAAGCACACAGGTAAATCTGACAAAATCTGCAGAATATAATCAACTGCTTGAAGAATCAAATACTCAATTGGGTATTGTGAATTCCATTGAAGCATATTTAAAAAACTCGGCTAACCAATATGATGCTGTACCCAGTACCATGGGATTGAAAGATCCGGCGTTAAATACCCTGGTTAGCCGTTTCAACGACCTGCAGTTGGAAAGGAACCGTATGTTGGGCAGCGCAAACCTTGCCAACCCCCTTATTGAAAACCTGAGCAACCAGATAGCCAGCCTTCGTGTAAATATTATGGAAAACCTCAGTAATATTAAAAAAGGCTTCTCTATCAGCCACAAATTGCTCAGCCAAAATTCTGCCCAGTATGACTCCCGCATCCGCTCGGTTCCGTCGCTTGAACGGGGACTTTTGCAGCGGAGCCGTGAACAGGGGGTAAAAACTAATTTATACCAGTACCTGTTGCAAAAAAGGGAAGAAACAGCGTTGTCCTTATCAGCTACAATTCCTTCATCGCAATTGATTGATAAACCTGCTGCTAATCCGATAGCTGAATTCCCCAAGCAACAGCTCACCTATTTATTCGCTATTATAGCCGGATTATTTATGCCGGGAATTTACATCTTCCTGAAAGATAAATTTAGCCTGAAAATCAGGAATCAATCAAGCCTGCTGAATATAAAAGGAGTAAAGATTCTGGGCGAATTATGCCATAATAATGAAGGTCAGAGCCCTGTAGTTATATCTAACGGCAGTAATACCAACATTTCAGAACTGTTCAGATATATCAGGAGCAATATTGGTTTCCTGAACCAGGGAACGCAACACAAAACCATGCTTGTTACATCGTCTATGAAAGGTGAAGGCAAAACCTTTTTTAGCATCAACCTGGGCTTAACGCTCGCTATGCTCAATAAACGGGTATTAATTATGGAATTTGACCTGCGCAAGCCCGATTTGCTTAAAAACATCAACATGGAGCAAACCAAAGGCATTACAGATTTTTTAATGGGTGATACCAATTCACCGGCTGAATGCATCCAGGCTTATAATGAATCAGATAACCTTTTTGTAATGGGAAGCGGCAGTAAAGCAATTAACCCTGCCGAGCTATTGTCAGATAAACGGCTTGACCTGCTTTTTAACTGGTGCAAAACCGAGTTTGATTATATCGTACTTGACACATCACCTGTTGGTGCCGTTGCCGATGCTTTTAACCTGGCTAAATACGCCGAGTTGAGTATTTATATTGTACGGTATAATTATACCAATACCGAGCAATTAAGTATCCTCAGAGATATTTATGATAATGATAAATTAAATAACCTTATGGTAGTGTTTAACGATGCGAAGAAAGAAAACCGGGAGGCGTATGCCTACGGTGGATACGGATATGCATCGGCATATGGCAGTTGATAGCTACCATTTTACAATAGCATAAGGTTAATGCTATACGTGTTATAAACTTTTAATTAGACTGTTTGCCGCTGTTCCATGTGACTGGATTGGCGAAGCCGTAAGCAACACAAGTTGCAGTTGTTATGAACCAATAACCGGGTAAAACCGGAGAATTATATAAGCCGTTAGCTTACTTTTTTACTGCCTGACCAGTGTGACTGGATTGGCGGAGCCACAGAAAGACTAAGACACCTGTCAGATTTTAAGATAAACGGGAAAAACCGGCGAATATTATAAACCATTAGTTCGATTATTTTTTATTAACCGCCTAACCATGTGACTGGATTGGCGGAGCCGCAGCCAACACAAGCTACGGCTCTAATAAATCAGATAACCAGGTTAGTAATTTTCAATTACTATTTTTTTAAACCATCATCACTTGCGCCATGTGAGTGAGTTGGCGAAGCTATAATAAGCCATTATTAATTCCCCCGATCCAACTTTATTCATTTTATGGAAACCCAATTAAGAACACCGCAATTTCGCATGACAAATTATCATGAAAAAAAATGGCTTGTTATTTACACCAAGCCCCGATGGGAAAAAAAGGTGGACAAGCTTTTGAAGCAAAATGGCATTGAATGCTATTGCCCGGTCAGAGATGTAGTAAGCCAATGGTCTGACAGGAAAAAGGAGATCAGTATCCCTCTGTTTAGCTCCTATGTATTTGTTCATGTCGATGCCTATGAGCAGTCAAGGGCACTTTACGTAATGGGGGCGTTAGGCTTTGTTTATTATATGGGCAAACCTGCTGTAGTGCGGGACAACGTAATAGACGAAATCAGAACAAATCTTGTTCGCTACAAAGACATGGAAATTGTGAGCCTTAAGAACCTCACTGTTGGTGATACAGTTAAAATAAAAGATGGCGCTCTTGTAAATCAAATGGGGAAGGTGCTGCAAATACAGGGCAAAAATGTATTAATGGTTTTTGAAACCATCAATTGCGCTTTGGTAACACGTGTTTCAATCCAAAACTTATCAGTTCATAACATCAGCAGAAATCATGAAAATTGAGAATTACCAACCTAAATTAGGCATTATCGGTCTTGGTTATGTAGGCTTGCCCCTGGCCGTTGAATTTGCAAAAAAATACAAGGTTATTGGCTATGATATCAATGTAGATCGCATCAATGAGCTCAAATCGGGCATCGACCACACTTTAGAGATCGACTCTGACCAATTAAATGCAGTAATTACCCCTGTTTGCACAACCGCAACCGGTTTATACGTTACTGATGAAATTGAAAAATTACGGCAATGCTCCATATTCATTGTAACTGTGCCAACCCCTGTTGATAAAAATAACCGGCCGGATCTTTCTCCGTTAATAAATGCCAGCCGGGTTGTAGGCAAAGTGTTAAAAAAGAATGATATTGTGGTTTACGAATCAACCGTATATCCCGGGGTAACAGAAGACGAATGTATGCCCATCTTAGAAAAAGTATCGGGGCTTACTTATAACGTTGATTTTTTTGCAGGCTACTCGCCTGAAAGGATCAATCCCGGAGATAAATTACATACAGTTTCAAAAATCCGCAAAATTACATCAGGCTCTACTCCGGAAACAGCCGAGACTGTAGATAAGCTTTACCAATCAATTATTACAGCCGGCACATTTAAAGCACATTCAATAAAAGTAGCCGAGGCTGCCAAGGTAATTGAAAATGCGCAGCGCGATATAAATATTGCTTTTGTGAACGAGCTGGCCATGATTTTTAATAAACTGGGTATCGATACCCATAAAGTATTGGAGGCAGCGGGCACTAAATGGAATTTTCTGAATTTCCGCCCAGGCCTTGTTGGCGGCCATTGTATTGGGGTCGATCCATATTACCTTGCACAAAAGGCCCAGGAAGCAGGTTATCATCCTGAAATTATTTTGGCCGGCCGGCGTATAAACGACTCTATGGGTGCATATGTTGCTGATCAGTTTATTAAACAAATGATTTGCCGTGGTACATCAATAACAGATAGTGAGGTGCTGATACTTGGTTTCACCTTTAAAGAAAACTGCCCCGACGTGAGAAATACCCGTGTGATAGACATTGTTAAACGGTTGAAGGAGTATAAAGTAAAAGTGCATATCCATGATCCCTGGGCCAACGCGGCACATGCTAAAAAAGAGTATGGCATCATCTGCGAAAACGGCGAATCAAAAACCCGCACCTATGATGGGGTTTTACTTGCGGTTGCCCATGAGGAGTTTAAAGAAATGAATATAAAAGCACTTTGCAAACCTAATGCCGTATTATATGACCTGAAGGCGTTTTTACCGGAAGAGGTTGTTAACGCCCGGCTTTAAAATTATGAGCTATAAACAAAGAGCTGTGTCCGGCATAGTATGGGCGCTATGGCAGCAATTAAGTTCAAAGGTGGTAAGCTTCGGCATATCCATATTCCTGGCACGGATCCTGGAGCCGTCACAATTTGGTTTGATAGCTATGCTGTCGCTTTTTATTTCGGTTGGCAACAGCCTCCTGGATAGCGGTCTCACAGCTTCGCTGATCCGCACAACCGATGCCGATCAGCGCGATTATTCAACCGTTTTCTATTTTAATATCATTGGCAGCAGTATCCTTTACCTGATACTTTTTATAACGGCGCCGCTCATCGCTGCTTTTTATCACCAGCCACTGTTAACGTCTGTTGTGCGCGTTTACACCTTAATTTTAATTATAAACGCGTTTTTTGGGGTACAAAGCACCTTACTGGTCAAGGATCTGAAGTTTAAAAAACAAACCAACATTCAAGTCCCGTCGGCCATTGGCGGCGGAATATTGGGTATCATACTTGCAAAATTAGGATACGGCGTTTGGAGCCTGGTTTGGATGGGCTTATGCACATCTTTTTTATCAACGGCCATACATTGGATCACTTCAAGCTGGCGACCGGCACTGATATTTGATAAGGCTTGTTTTAAAAAGCATATCCACTTCGGCTACAAAATGACATTATCAGGTTTAATTGATACCGTTTATCAAAACATTTACCTGATAATCATAGGTAAGTTCTTTTCGGCAACCCAGCTTGGCTACTACAGCCGGGCCGATTCGATAAGTCAATTACCGATAAGTAATATTTCAGCAGCTATAAATAAGGTTACCTACCCAATGTTCGCAGAGATCTCAAACGACCCGGTACAACTAAAAAATGTATATAAACGGCTTATGCAGCAGGTAGTATTCTGGAACGCACCGGCGCTTATATTGCTCAGTGTTATTGCGAGGCCTTTGTTTCACATCTTATTAACCGATAAATGGCTGCCAGCTGTTCCGTTTTTCCAGTTGCTATGCATAGGTGGTATCATGTACCCGCTTCATTCATACAACTTAAATGTTTTGAAAGTAATGGGACAAAGCGCCTTGTTTTTAAAGTTAGAGGTTATTAAAAAGGTTTTAAGTGTAGTGGGCATCCTGCTCTTTATTCCCTTCGGAATTTATGGATTATTATACTTTCAGTTACTTTTTAACATAATAGCTTACTACATCAATTCCATTTACAGCGGGCGCTTAATTGACTACCCAGTTACCGAACAGGTGAAGGATATTTTGCCAACTGTAACGTTGGCCGGAAGTATCGGCCTTTGTTGTTATTTTCTCGACAAGTTGCTGATCAATGATTTTTTCATCCCGACTATGCAAATTGGCATACTACTCATAGTATTCATTGCGGTTTATTATGGTGCCAGTTTGTTAATTAAACTCTCCGCTATTAAAGATTTTAACCAATTAATCCTAAAAAGATGATTCCAGTAACCAAACCATTTCTCCCTGCCGAAAAGGAATTCAGAGCCTATGTTAAAAGTATCTGGGAAAGGCAATGGCTTACCAACAACGGGCCCCTTGTGAACACGCTCGAATTAAAGTTAAAGCAATACCTGGGCGTTAGTCATATGCTGTTTGTTACAAACGGTACAATAGCTTTACAGCTGGCCATCAAAGCACTTAACTTAAGCGGAGAAATTATCACAACGCCATTTTCATTTGTTGCTACTACAAGCACTATTGTATGGCAGGGTTGCGAACCTGTATTTGTGGATATTGACCCTGAGACACTGAATATTGATCCGGCTAAAATAGAAGCTGCTATCACACCCAACACATCGGCTATACTGGCAACACACGTATTCGGTAACCCATGCGATATAACAGCCATACAAGCTATTGCTGATAAACATAACCTTAAGGTGATCTATGATGCCGCACATTGCTTCGGTACTTTTTATAAAAACCGCTCCGTATTTGAATATGGCGATATCAGTGTAACCAGCTTTCACTCAACCAAATTATATCACACTATCGAAGGCGGCGCTGTATTTACCCAGGATCCGGAGTTATTAAAAACCATGGCATTGATGCGCAACTTCGGATATTCGGGTGTTGACACTTTTTCTGAAGAAGGTATCAATGCAAAAAACAGCGAGTTTCATGCTGCAATGGGTTTATGCAATCTGCGCCATGTTGACGAGATACTTAAAAAAAGAAAGTATTTGTATGAGCAATATCTGCAGCGCCTGGAAAACCTGGATGTTCAGTTTCAAAAACTTGAAAACGAACAGGATTACAATTATGCATATTTCCCCATCGTTTTTCAAACAGAGGCCCTCATGCATCAAAGCAAAGCAAAATTAGAGTTAGCACAGATTTACTGCAGAAGGTATTTTTATCCCTCGCTGTCATCATTACCATACGTAAAAAGCCAACCAATGCCTGTTTGCGATTCCATAGCCTCACGGGTGGTTTGTCTTCCTTTATATCATACACTATCACTGTCAGATCTCGACCTTATTTGCAGGTTATTACTCCGTGCACAAAACTTCGACAACAACTTTAAACCGAAACATTTTGGCACACTGGTGACCGATAAAATTGAATCTGAGATAAATGTAAGGGCAGCGAATGTAAATGGAACGGTATGAATGATGAAGAAATAATGGTAAGTGTTCTCTGTATTACTTACAACCATGAAAAATTCATTTCCGAGGCTATCCGAAGCTTCTTGATGCAGAAAACCAACTTTAAGTTTGAGATCATCATTGGCGACGATTGCTCGACAGATAAAACCCAGTCAATAATTAAATTTTACTCAGAAACCTATCCCGGCAGGATCAATCTTATAGCCTCCCCTACCAACTTAGGCACGCATAAAAATTTAATTAATTGTGTTACACAGTGTAGGGGCAGGTATATAGCTCTTTGCGAGGGCGACGACTACTGGATAAATGAATATAAACTGCAAAAGCAGGTTGATTTTTTAGAAAACAATGCCGACTTCGTTATTTGCTGCCATTACCACAAAGTGATAAACGTTAATAATAAAACACTTTACGTACATCCTAACCCAACACCGATAATACATACATATGCCGATTTGCTGGCGGGGAAACAGGAAGAAACAAAAACAGCAACGGTTGTTTATCGCAACATTCCCGAAACCCGTCAGCTGTTTGCTACCCCCTGGTTTTTTGAATGTTTTGCCGGCGATAAAATATTTAAGCTATGGGCCACCCAGCATACCGGCGGTAAAATTTATGTAATACCCGAGGTAATGAGCTGTTATCGCAATCATGAGGGCGGCGTGTGGAGCATGATCAACGCCAAGGCGCGCATGGAAATGGTTATAAGTGATTTCAATTTAATCATCAAAAATTTCACATACTCGGCGATCGCTAAAAAAAGACTTTTACTGCTTTATGTAAAACGCTATCTGCTTTTTGAATTACAAAACAAGCGGTTTCGTAAAGCGTACGAGACGGTAAAATACCTGCTATAACTGCCAGCGCATTTAACATTAACATGAACATACAAGCCGCCCCCTTTTCAAAACCCGTTCTGTTTTTCATTATTCCGTCGCTTAGAGGTGGGGGAGCAGAAAGGGTTATCATTTCGCTTGCTAATTATTTTAATAAAAACAACTTCCAGTCGGTACTTATTTCTTTAAACAATGATGTTCCAGCATATGAAATTGATGATGATGTTAAGGTATTTTACCTTACTGACCGTCAAAAAAATTGGTTTGTTTACAGATTGTATCATATTGCCGAAACTTTTTTTAAACTTATCAAGTTGTTGCGGGCTCAAAAACCGGTGTGCGCTTTATCATTTATCACATCCGCCAATGTTTGGACTGGTATTACCTGTTGGTTTACCAGGGTGCCTTACATTGTTTCAGAGCGCACTTCGCCCGATAGAAGCGTTATCAGGTTTAATTACTTGCGTAAACAACTGGCTTTAAACTTATATAAAAGAGCGGACGCAGTTGTAGTAAGTGCTAAGGGAGTTGAGGACTGTCTGCTTAACGACAAAGACTTTAAAGTGCTCACAAATATCGAGCGCATAACAAATGCCGTAACCATTTTCCCATCACCGTCAGAGAAGAAGGTTCACCATCGGAGGTTTATTCTGGGGGTTGGCCGTTTGGCCTACGTAAAAGGCTTTGATATCCTTATTGAAGCCTATGCAAAATCAGGCCTTTCCAACGTCGATCTGATTATCGTTGGCGATGGTGAAGAACGCGCTAACCTCGTTTGCCAGATCTTTAATCTGGGGTTAAGAGAACGGGTATTGCTGCCTGGCAGCAAAAACAATCTTCAGGATTATTACAACCAGGCCGATATGTTTGTCTTACCATCGCGCAACGAGGGATATCCTAACGCTTTAGTTGAGGCTATGAGCTTTGGATGCCCTTCCATAGCAGTGGATTGCAATTTTGGACCTTCGGAGATCATCAACAACGGCCAAAATGGAATACTGGTAAAAAGAGGATCAATAATTGATTTAGCCGATGCAATGCACCGTTTGGCCGGCGATGAGGTTTTAAAAACAACTCTTGGAAATCAGGCCCGTGTCATATCTCAAACCAACCATCCCGATAAGATACTGGGAGAATGGGAAACGTTAATCAAAAAGCACGTCACTGCAAGTACAACAGCGGCACAACTAACAAACAGCCAACCAGCTTTATAAAACTATCAAACTGTTAATATGCTACAGTACTTAATTCGTTTGGATGATTTATGCCCGACAAATAATCTCCAAAAATGGGAGCGTTTTTTCACTCTGTTTGACAGGTATGGCATAAAACCCATAATAGCCGTTATCCCGGCAAATAAAGACCCCAAACTAAAAGCCTGCGGTAATTTCAATCCTTACTACTGGCAGTTGGTGCGCGAACTTCAAAATAAAAATTATGTGATGGGCATGCACGGTTTTGATCATTATTACATAAATCACAACTCCGGCTTACTGAAGATGAATAACAGGTCGGAATTTGCAGGCTTACCATTGCAAACACAGAAAGAAAAAATAAGAAAAGCGGCCGAAATATTCAAACGTGAAAATATCAACCCCACTGTTTTTATTGCTCCTGCACATACCTTTGACCGCAATACACTGCTTGCTTTACACGAATATACCAACATTAAAATAATAAGCGACGGCCTGCTCAAGTCACCTTATGTAAGATTTGGTTTTAATTGGGTACCTGTTCAATTATCAGAAGTTGAGCAAAAAACAAAATACACCTGGACATTCAATTATCATCCCGAAACCTGTTCTGACAAAACGTTTGCTGAGCTTGAAATTTTCTTAGAAAAAAACCATCACCTTTTTGTTTCATTGGATGACCTCGATTTTTCAAATTATACCTGGGCAGATGCCTTTGCCGAAAAATATTGCATTTATAAACGATTAGCCCGTGATTACGCTCAAAAAGCAATCGCTTTTTTGGAACGGGTCCCTGCCGGAAACTAACACTATTTAAACCTGATATGAAAATTTCCTTTGCGCCACCTTACATTGACCAGTCTGTTATAAACGAGGTTATGGACACGCTTAACTCCGGCTGGATAACCACCGGGCCCAAAGTAGCCGCACTTGAACAGCAAATGAAACAGCTTACAGCTTCGGATTCGGCTGTTTGCGTAAACTCCTGGACGTCAGGAGCTATCCTAATGCTAAAATGGTTCGGCATAAAGGAAGGCGATGAAGTTATCATACCAGCATACACCTATTGTGCTACCGCCTTAAGTGTACTGCATTGCGGGGCTACGCCGGTGATAGTTGATGTTGATGACGATTGCTGCATCTCCACAGAAGCTGTGATCAAAGCAATAACCCCAAAAACAAAAGCAATTATTGCTGTTGACATAGCCGGCTGGCCATGCAACTACGAAGAATTAAAGGCGATTATCAATAAACCGGAAATTAAAAAATTATTCGTTGCTGAAAGCCCTAAGCAAAAGATTTTAGGCAGGATCCTCTTAATTGCCGACGCAGCGCACTCAATCGGTGCAACCATAAATGAATTGCCGGCAGCAAAGTATAGTGACGTATCGATATTTTCTTTCCACGCGGTAAAAAACATCACTACAGCCGAAGGAGGTTGTATCTGCATCAATTTGCCTGCCTGCTTTAATCCGGCCGAGGAACACCGGTATTTAAAACTATATACTCTTAACGGCCAAACCAAAGATGCCTTTACCAAAAGTAATGGCGGCGGCTGGAAATACGATATCCTGTTTATGGGCCTCAAAATCAACATGCCCGACATTTGTGCAGCAATAGGCCTCGGCCAACTCAGAAATTATGAGGCCAGGTTGCTGCCTATGCGCAAGCATGTTGCATCAATATATTGTAACAGGTTTAAATCAATGGACTGGTTTGTTGAACCGCCACTAAAAAACGAGCAAAGGGAATCATCCTATCACTTGTTTGCCCTGCGCATCAAAGGTATATCAGAGGCACAGCGTGACCAGATAATTGAAAGCATTATGGCTGAAGGGATCATGGCCAATGTACATTTTACCCCACTGCCAATGCTTACTCTTTTTAAAGATCTGGGTTATAAGATCGCTCAGTATCCATCAGCTTATGCCCTTTATGCAAATGAAATCTCATTGCCCATTTATCCTCAACTTACCGGTGAGCAGATTGATTTTATAGTTACTACGGTAATAAACTCCGTTAACTCTGTGCTGGAAGAATGTAAAGAACTTGCAAAAGTTGAATTATAAAATAGAGTTATGATTAAACGGCTTTTTGATGTTGGCATATCACTTATAGCACTGATAATGTTGCTGCCATTGTTTATTTTAATTGCTATAGCTATTAAAATAAATTCGAGGGGAAGCGCATTTTATAAACAAACAAGGGTTGGGAAAGATAGAAATGAGTTTGAACTGTTCAAATTCCGGACCATGTACATAAACTCGGACAAGGCTGGATTACTAACCATAGGCAGTAAAGATTACCGGATCACCAGTGTTGGTTACTGGCTCAGGAAATATAAACTTGATGAACTGCCGCAATTACTAAACGTGTTAAAAGGTGACATGAGCTTTGTTGGCCCGCGCCCCGAAGTACGGAAATATGTAAACCTGTATACACCTGCTCAACTAAGGGTATTAAGTGTTAAACCGGGAGTAACAGATTGGGCATCTATCAAATATTTTAATGAAAATGATATCCTGGCCAGCAGCGATGATCCTGAAGATATGTATATCAAGGTGATAGTTCCGTCAAAGATCAGCAAGAACCTCGAATACATTGACAACCAGGATCTCTTCATGGATCTGAAAATTATATTTTCTACAATAAAACGAATTTTTCAATAGCACCACTTTATTATGCTGCTTAAAAAGTGCCTCTTTTACGGATTAATGCTCTTCTATCTGTACACACTTGCTTTTAACATTTTCATGACAGATACTTTGAGGATTCCTGCGCCTGTAATTTTTTGCATGCTGCTATTCTTTGTGCAAAAGCCTTTGCTTGATTTTGGCTATTACAACGAGTTAATAATTTTTTTAATCGGCGTTTTTTTATACCAGGTAGTAGGGATGAGCAATTATATTACCTTTTTTGCCATACTCCTTACTATAATACCATGCTCATTATACTTTAATTATTTTGTAGGTGCAAATAAATCGCGCTATTACGCTTCAATACTAATGTTCTTCTTTTTGCTCATGTGCTCTATGATCATTATGGTACTTGATCACAGCATGGCAGGCACCATTGACCCGATCAGGAGCATGTTATTGGGCGAACCGGTTAAACAAAGTCCAGCAGGCCTGGCAGTAACGCAATTCAACTTCGGGTACCAGGTTGTAGCAATTACCACCTTTGCCTTTATTGCATCATGCACTACCGGGCAATATCTTATAGTAAGGGTTTTGGTTTTAGCGGCCTGCATTGTTTGCATTTACCTTGGCATGAACAGGTCGGCATTTATAAGCTTTGGGGCCGGGGTAACGCTCTTCCTGTTTGTTTACTATCGCTATAGAGCCGTTTTCCTGGTTGCAGCTACAGTGATCATATGTTTTGGGTTATACACTTATGTGTTAAAAGATAACACTGACGACAAAAACAACATTTTATCCAAAAACCAGGCTAAAGAAGCCAACGATTTTAACCGGGCCGATATGGCTGCCGAAAACCTTAAAATATTTGCTGATTACCCTTTCGGGCTTATATTTTATGGCAAAACCTGGGACGAGGTAACCTATCGAAACCCCTTGTTCACATTCGGCTTATCATCGCACAATGCCTACCTGATGTTTATAACCGTGCTTGGCCCGTTTTTAGGATTAGGGTTATTATGGGCCATATATTACAAGACCGTTCGCCTGTTTTGGCAAACTATAAAAAACGTAAAACATAAAGGAAGCGCTATTTATGTAGCTATATTTTTCACTTTTATAGCAGTTTCATTAAACGCGTTGTCACATAACGGGTGGCTAATGAGCGTGGACGGCCCTACTATATTTATTTATTTCGCTGTATTACATTACAACAGGTTAAAAGACCCGGTAAAACAAACCGAACCAATGCAGGAAGAATTAGCTGTCGCTTAAAACTTGATCCCAATTTTTATTTATAATGAGAAAGAAGATTTTCCTTGTTCTTGGTTCGCTTGGTACAGGTGGTTCTGAGCGTGTTTACTGGCTGCTATCGCAATATTTCAACAAGCCCGATTATGAGGTAGTTGTAGTATTGCTTAATGGAGACGAGTGCAGTTTCTCAACAGAAATAGCAGGTATCAGATTTTTAAACCTGAAAACAATAAAGGCTTCACGCTCATTTTTTAAACTTCGTAAACTGCTGAAAGATGAAAAACCATACGCGGTTTTTTCAACTACCGATCATATTAATATCCTGGTAGCCTTTGTTTCCATGTTTGTTAAAGTGCCTAATTTAATAGCCAGGGCATCTAACAATCCGCAGCAAATGGCGCAGTTTTATGGATTTAAATCCCGCTTTTACAATTATTTTTCAAGGTTTTTGTTTGTACGCTTTAACTCAATTGTTTGCCAGTCGGAAGAAATGAAACAATCCATAGCCCGACTTTATAATATCAACCTAAACAAGCTTATTGTTATTCATAACCCGGTTATTATAACGAGTGTAATAAAACCTCAAAACCAAATTTCGGGACTAAAGAGGCTTATTGCAGTTAACCGGCTCATCAAAGAGAAAGGATTATTTCGCTTGCTTGACGTTATGAAAGCACTGCCTCAAAACTATGTTCTAACTATAGCCGGCAAGGGCCCGCTGATGGATACCTTAAAAGCAGAGGTACAAAATATCGGCCTCAACGAACGCGTGAAGTTCATCGGCGAAATTAAAAATGTTGCCGATGTTATTTCTAAGCATGACTTACTGGTTTTAAGCTCATTTACCGAAGGCTTCCCTAATGTAGTGCTCGAAGCATTGTCGGTAGGCGTTCCGGTGGTTACATTCAGAGTTGGCGGGGTTAACGAATTGATAAGAGAAGGCTTTAACGGTTTTATAGCCGAGCAAAATGATCTGTGCACACTACGCCATCAAATTATCAGGGCATGCAATCAAACCTGGCAGCATCCTAATATCAAAGCCGATATCGTTGATCGCTTTAGTCTCGAGAAAATAGGCATGGAATATGAAACCCTGCTTGCTAATTAAACAAAACTATTAACCCCTCAGCGTTTTTTTATGTGCGGCATTTATGGATCAACAGTGAGATATGACGATAACATCATATTTCAAAAACTGGCAAGGGCCGATTTCAGGGGTCCCGATTATTCTGGCTTTGAACACAATGGTCCGGTTACCTTAGGCCATAACCGTTTGGCTATTGTTGATCTGGATCACCGGTCAGATCAGCCCTTAACTTACAATCACCTTAAAGTTGTATTTAATGGCGAAATCTACAATTATAAAACCTTAAAGGTAAAGCTCACAGCCCTGGGTTACAGATTCCTAACCGATTCGGATACAGAAGTTATTACAGCCGCCTTTCTTGAATACGGCGAAAATTGTGTCAACCATTTCAACGGTATGTTTGCCTTTGTAATTTTTGACACCCGCACGCTCCAGCTTTTTGGCGCCCGCGACAGGCTTGGCAAAAAGCCATTTTACTATACCCAAAATGGTTTAGATTTTGAATTTGCCAGCCAGCCATCGCAAATATGTATAGGCCGGAATGTAACTATCAATGAACAGGCTATTAACGAATATTTTGTATGGGGATACGTTCCCGAACCCAAATCGGCCTGGAACGAAATCCAGAAACTTGAGGCCGGACATTCATTTTGTTTTGATTGCAACACCGGCAGTTTCAGAACAAGAAAATACTGGGAACTGGATTTAAACCATGCCGAACGCTATGAAGGAGCATACCAACAAGCACAGGCCGATTTAACCCGGCTGATTACTAACGCTGTTGATATACGCATGCATGCCGACGTGCCCCTTGGGGTATATCTTTCAGGTGGTATCGACTCCTCACTTGTTGCGGCCATAGCTTCAAAAAACTATAATAATGTAAAAACCTTTTGCATAAAATTCAGAGAAAAAGGTTTTGACGAAAGCGTTTTTGCACAAAAAATTGCCGATCATTTAAAAACAGATCATCATACAATTGAATGTAATAAAGAGGAAGGCCTTGAACTAATTGAGAGTTTCGGCCGCTATTATGATGAGCCTTTTGCCGATTCAAGTGCCATCCCATCCCTGCTGTTAAGTAAACACACCAAAAAACACGTTACCGTGGTTTTAAGCGGTGATGGCGGCGATGAAAGCTTTTTAGGATATAGCCGTTACAAATGGTTTAATATGGTTAACCAGCTGTTTAAATGCCCGCTGGCGCTGCGTAAAAAAATAGCCGACATAATTAGCATTTCCCCTAACTATCGTCACAAGCTAATTGCAATGGGGATCTGCAATCCGGAGGTTAAATCACTTTACGGGCTTATGCTGGGCGGCCTGGAATACTCCTGGCTCGAAAATCCTAACATTGGCCTGCAGGTTCCGTTCATGGATATCTGGTCATCAAAATCAACAAGTATGCTTCAAAAGCTATCGGCATTTGATACCAAGACCTATTTAAACGGTGATATAAATACTAAGGTGGACAGGGGCACAATGGCATTTTCCTTAGAAGCAAGGGCACCGCTTATGGATCACCGGGTAGTTGATTTTGCTCAAAACCTGCCCGACAGCTATAAATTTAAATATGGCATTCAAAAAAGGATTTTAAAAGATATATTATACCAATACGCCCCGGCGCAATTGTTTGACAGGCCGAAAGCGGGCTTCACGATGCCACTCGGGCATTGGTTCAAAAACGAACTGAGAGATCATGTAATGGACCACCTTTCAATCAGCGAACTAAAGAACATTCCCGGTATTAATGTACAAAAATCATTTGCAATGATAAACGACCACATGAGCGGCAAATGGAACAGAACAACGCAGATCTGGAAACTGCTTGTATTTACACAATGGTTAAAAAATCAGCATTCAAAACCAATTTCAACATACCAGGTAGCTTAAACATTCAAAACCTTATGATCCAGATTAACAACAGGGCTATGCGTATAGTACCCTACACCGTTGTATGGTTTGCCGCCAAACCCAATTTATGGGGTTGCCTGTTAAAATACTATAAACAAAGTAAAAGCAGCGAAGCTGTTCCGGGATATCGCAAAGAGGATTTTTTCACCAAAATAATTGATATAAACGCGCCTGTACCTGCTATTGAAGCCAAGTTTGATAAAAATACATCATACGAAATACGCAGGGCCATTAAAGATGGCGTATCAACCGTAATGGGTACCGGCATTAAACAATTTATTGATTTTTACAATGCATTTGCAGCTACCAAAGGCCTGAAAAAAATCAACAAAGAATTTTATAAATACAAGCCGCACCTCTTTATCACCAAGGCGGTTTATCAGGACCAGGATATTGTTATGCACGCTTACATTCGCGACCATTCATCGCAAAGGGTAAGGCTCTTACATTCGGCTTCGCTGTTCAGAAATGAAAACGACAGCCAGTTAAGGGCTGTTATCGGCAGGGCAAACCGTTTACTGCATTTTGAAGATATCCGTTTTTTTAAACAACTGGGCTTCAAAATATATGACCTTGGAGGCTATGCTTACAACACCTCAGATACCGAACTTTTAAAGATCAACAAATTCAAAGATAGTTTTGGTGGAAGCCTGCTGCAAGAAACCGACTACGTACCTATATCACTCGCGTTCCTGTCATTTTTAAAAAAAATGTTTCGATTATGAAAGACCTTATCTCCACATTCACTTCAATTATTCACAAACTGTTTAGTTATGATAAATGGAATATAGGTTATATATCACAATCTCCCGAAAATCTTATCCATACTCAGCAGTTAAACGGAAAAATCAATTGGTTATCAGAAGATAAAGTGGATTATACAGCCGATCCCTTTACCGCAAATATCAATGGCCGTTTACATCTCTATTATGAAGAGCTTAATTTCTGGAAGGGAAAAGGCGAGATCATGATGACAGATAACATGCATTTCAAAAACAAGAAAAAAGTAAATGGTATCATGGAAGATGAAATACACCTCTCCTATCCTCACATGTTCACTGACAGTAACCGGCTATACTGTATTCCGGAAACAGGCAGGGCTAAACAGGTGGCACTCTATCAAATTGATATGAATAACCCGTATAAGTTTGAAAAGATCAGGGTATTGCTGGAAGGCCAGGCATTTGTTGACAGTTCCATTATCCATTATAACAACAAATATTGGCTCTTTACAAGTGTTTCGGGTGAACACGGCGTACTGTACTTATTTTATGCCGACACACTCGACGCTCCATTTAAGGCACATAAACAAAACCCGATAAATGTGGCGTCAAACGTGAGCCGATCGGCAGGCAGGTTATTTGTAGTTGGGCAAAAACTTTATATGCCCAGCCAAAATCCAAAAAGGTGTTATGGCGGCTCGGTAATGATCAATGAAATAACCACTATAACCGAAACAGATTTTCAATACCATACCGCTTTTGAACTACTTCCCCAGGCACCTTATGACGAAGGATTGCATACTATAAATTTTGAAGATGGATTATTGATTGTTGACGGAAAACGCAAAGTATTGAGTGCAATGGGACCATTTAAAAAAGTGATCAGAAAGCTGAAGAGCCTTAATAATCCTAACTAGTGCCCAAGATGAAGCCTAAATTACTTTTCGTTTCAATTACCAACAAGGCAAACGGAGCCGAAAACATATTGTTACAGGCTGCCCGTGCAAGTAACGCTTCTCTGCTATTTTTAAAGAAAGTTGAAAGCGGCGGGTTAAATATTCCCAGCGATCAACAAGTTGAATATGTGAGCAACGGAAGCATATTAAGTGGCTTTTCCAAGTTAATAAAAAGCTTAAGCCCTTACCGCACAGATCATATTATTTTCAGTACGCATCCTTACTTAAATGCTTTCCTGGGGTTTTTAAAACGCATTGGATATTTAAAATCAAAACTCATAGTAAGGGAGTGCTCGTCTGTTTTAACCCGGTACAGCGGTCTAAAAAAATTGAGCTACCAGATAGCATATCGGCTTGGCTACCCCGGGGCAAATTTGGTTGTATGCCAAACAAGCAGCATGCGGGATAGCTTTATACAGCATCTCCCATACATCGACAAGCGAAGGGTTATCATTCAGAAAAACCCGATCGACATTGAACAAAACCTGATAAAGGCCGAAGAAGCACTGCCCGCTGCCGATGCCGCTGTTGAATTTATTTGCGCAGCCGGCCGACTGATTCCTGAAAAGGGTTTTGATATACTAATTATGGCTTTTGATGAAATTAAAGCATCCCGACCCAATTTGCAGCTACTGATATTTGGCGAAGGCCCGGAGCGAGCCTCGCTTCAGAAATTGATCCGTGAATTAAAATTGGAGGGCCGTGTAGTATTAAAAGGGTGGATCGCAAACCCAATGCCTTATTTTAAGCATGCAAAAGCCTGTGTTATATCATCAATAAAAGAAGGTTTTCCGAACGTATTGTTGCAAATGATGATCCTGAACCCAGTTGTAATCTGCACCAATTGCGCAGGAGGTATCGATGAGATTCCGGGCATTTACCTGGCTGAAGCCGATAATGTAAACTCATTAACAACAGCGGTAAACACCGCCCTCAGCACTAATGGCAATCATAAAGACCTTATAATGCAATACGTAGAAGACCGCACCCCCGAAATATTCATCAAGTCGATACTGAATGCACTGGTATAACGGCCCCTGACTTATACATAGTAGCGCAACAACTTTAACCAACTAAAATAAAAATTTTATGAAAACAATTATTAAATCCACCCGAAATGTTGTGTTGCCTATAATAACAATTGTAGCCATGCTAACTGCTATTAACGGCTGTAAAAAAGCTGACCAGCCAACACCAACACCAACCCCGCCTACAACTACTCCTCCTGTTACAACACCGCAGGACGAATCTATCAAATCGATAAGCTTGATAGGATTGAGAAGTGATAGCGGCTTTTGTTACAAAATTGGCTATGATTTACCTGAAATTGGGGACTCGAACACCTCTCCAACTGTTTCAAAGCTCAGGCTGTTTGAAAACGGCGTTGAACTGGGGCCGGCCCACTCTACCCACCATGATATCCGCAGTTTTGGACTCGGACAATTTAGCCATTGGGGCAACACATTGTATTTCTCAACGTCGGACAATAGTAATCCACTTACAAACGGGAGAAAATACACTTATACCATGAAGTAAGAATTATCAAATCACACCCAAACGCGCGCAATTTGATAAATTCCTTACTCAAAAGTATTCTGCAACAAGTACATCTACCTGCCTTTTTCGTTACCATTCCTGATTCTTTGATACAGGCATTTACCATTAGTTAAGCGTTCGCGCTTGTAATCAACCAATAATCAACGCCTTCTCTGAGGCTTTCATTTAAACCTAATTTCACTTATTTATGAAAATTTTAATTACCGGCACTGCGGGATTTATCGGCTATCATTTAACCCAAAAATTACTTAAACGCGGCGACACCGTTGTAGGCATTGATAATATTAATGATTACTACGATGTAAAGCTAAAGCACGATCGATTGCTGAATGCCGGCATAAAAGTATCAGGAATGGTTTACAACAAACCTGTTTGCAGTACAAAACATCCAAATTATACGTTTATAAAACTGGATATAACGGATAAGGAAAATCTGCAGCAGCAGTTCCAAAATTATCAGTTTGATGCCGTTTGTAACCTGGCCGCCCAGGCAGGCGTACGCTACAGTCTTACTAATCCCGATGTTTATATTGACACAAACGTAAAAGGATTTTTAAACATCCTGGAATGCTGCAGGCATTTCAAGATTAATCACCTTGTTTACGCCAGTTCATCAAGCGTTTACGGTTTAAACAAAAAAATGCCCTTCAGCGAGCATAATATTGCCGATCATCCGGTTTCATTATACGCTGCATCAAAAAAAGCCAATGAAATGATGGCCCACACCTACAGCCATCTATTTAACCTGCGCACTACAGGGTTACGTTTTTTTACAGTTTACGGGCCATGGGGCCGGCCGGATATGGCTTTATTTATTTTTACCAAGGCAATTCTGGAAGGCAGGCCTATTGAAGTTTTTAACAACGGTAATATGCTTCGCGATTTTACCTACGTAGATGACATTGTTGAAGGCATTACGCATGTTATTGATCAGCCGGCTGAACCTAATTATCTGTGGAATGCCAAAGATCCCGATCCGGCCACATCATCTGCACCTTTCAGGGTGTTTAACATTGGCAGAGGAGCACCAGTTAACCTGCTTGATTTTGTAAGCGAAATTGAAGCACAGGTGAATAAAAAAGCAATCAAGACACTAATGCCAATGCAGGATGGTGACGTTGCCGAAACCTGTGCCGATGTTTCAAATTTAGATGACATGCTGAACTACAAGCCCCAGGTCTCTGTTCATACTGGGGTTGAACGATTTATTGCATGGTATAAAAAATACTACCATATTAAAAGCACCAAGTCCGAGCCGGTTCTTGTTCACTAAAATACCGCTCCCGATAATCGTGTATTATCTTTTGAATGGCATTACGTCTGCAATAAATCCTCACTTATAACCTATTGCTTATTATACCATTATGACAAGCAAAAAAGTGCTGATCGCCTGCGATTCGGCCAAATCGTTGATTGATTTTAGAGGTAAATTAGTTGAACTGATGCGCAAAGAGCATACCGTTTATGCTTTTATCCCTGCAATACCGTCCGAGCAACGCGCAAAACTGGCATTGTTAAACATCGTTTTATTTGAAAACAATCTAAACGGCAGTAATGTATCGATCCTATCTGATCTGAAGTATGTATTGAAACTTTACCGGGTCATTAAACAGCTAAAGCCGGATGTTTTTTTTCCATACACCCTTAAACCGGTTATATATGGAACACTTGCAGCCAAACTGGGTGGCGTGCGGAAAATAACGCCGATGCTTTCGGGCCTTGGTTATAATTTTGTTAGCGGTAACACATCTTTAACAAGCAAAATTACCCGCTTTCTACTTAGGTTCAGCCTTAAAAACAGACAGGGGTTGTCTGTCATATTTCAAAATAAAGATGATGTACAAACGCTGCTTGATTCTAAAATAATATCGGCAAAGCATCAAACTGCAGTGGTCAACGGATCGGGAGTTGATTTGAGCTACTATGCCCCTACCCAGCCGGATATTAATAACATAAGCTTTATCATGGTATCCAGGCTAATCAACGCCAAAGGGATCCGCGAATATTTTGAAGCGGCGCAAATTGTATTCCTAAAGCACCCACACGTAACTTTCAAACTAATCGGATCTTATGATGATAATGTCGACGCCATTCACCCCGATTTATTTTCGGAGATAAAGCACCGGAGTGTAATTAATTACCTGGGCGCCGTGGATGATGTAAGACCATATATAAGCAGTTCATCTGTGGTGGTACTACCTTCATACTATCGGGAAGGAATTCCACGGTGTTTGCTTGAAGCCATGGCTATGGCGCGTGCCATTATAACCTGCGATTCCGTTGGTTGCAGGGAAACGGTTGAAACATCACCCAATAGCAATGGATTTTTAATACCTGTAAAAAACACAGCCGAACTTGTGCACAAAATGGAGTATTTTATAACCAACAATGAAGCTATCAGCAGTTTCGGGCTTAACGGGCTGGCCTTGGCAAAGGAAAAATTTGATGTGCATAAAGTAAATGCTATGATGATGCAGATAATGGACCTAAACTAATTAGCCGAAAATCAACAATACAAATTCATGAGAAATAGACTTAACTACGGAGACAGGCACTTTGAAGATTTCCGCGTTGCGATGCGTGATTACGGATGGGTTATTTTTGAGAATGCATTAGACAGCGATTTTGTTGCAGTTATAAATGAGGATTTAAAGGAAGCGTACGTAAAACGACGAGCCATTCAGGAAAAAAATGGGATAAGCTCTAATATGGTCGGCACACTTCACCACCTTGTTGAAAAGGACAATTTCAGCTTGCCGTTTATTGAAAAAATGTATTGCGCCGATGAGATAGCTTATTTTTTGAGTGGTAATTATATACTGAATGGCTTTAATGCTGTAATACACACCCAGCAGCAACATCCTTATGTAAGTAATATGCACCGTGATGTGCGCACATTTTTAGGCGATACAAAATTATTAGTGCAAATGATAGTTACCCTGGATGACTTTACCGAAGAAAACGGTGCTACCTATTTCCTGTCGGGCTCACATAAAACGGACATTAAACCTAACGAAACTTATTTCTACGAAACCGCCGACAGGGCTGTAACACCAAAAGGAAGTATCATCCTTTTCGACTCCAACATATGGCATGCTGCTGGCGAAAATAAAACAATTAAGCAACGCCGGGCATTAACGCTGGGATTCACCCGCCCTTTTATTAAACCACAAATGGACTATCCAAGGGTATTAGGCTACGACTTTATTGATAAGCTTAGTGCTGATCAGCGGCAGGTATTGGGTTATAATTCACGTATCCCAGAAAGCCTGGAAGAATATTATCAGCCCATTCATTTAAGAATGTATAAAAGTGACCAGGGTTAACAACTTTATTTTTCACACTCAATTTACAGTCATGCAAAAAAATAAAGCCGCGTTAAAACCCATAGGCGGGTATTTGGAGCTGGAACTGCCCAAAGGGAATGAATACTATCCCGATCTGGTTCGGTTAAACACAGGACGCAACGCGTTAGAGTACATATTGATACAAAAAAAATACCATAAAATTTATATTCCTTATTTCACCTGCGATGTGCTGCTTGAGCCTATTTTACGAACAGGTATTCAATACCAGTTTTATCATGTCGACCGGCAGTTAGATCCCATCATTGATTTTGAGATTGAGCCTGACGCCTGTTTTTTATATACCAATTACTTTGGCATAAAACAAACAAAAGCATCAGAGCTTAGCGGCAAAATCAAAAATCTTATAATTGATAATTCGCAAGCCTTTTTTTCAGAGCCCCTTGCCGGCATTGATACATTTTATTCGTGCCGCAAGTTTTTTGGCGTTCCGGACGGCGCATACTTAAGCATTAAAAGAAAACTCACTAAAAAGTTGCCCATAGATAGTTCGGTAAACCGGTTTTCGCACCTCATAAAAAGTATTGACGCAGGTATAGAAGCCGGGTATTCTGACTATATAAACAACAGCAAGGATCTGGAAAACAACGAGATCAGGTCTATGTCGTTATTAACCCAAAAGATGCTTTCAAGCATCAATTACAATGAATGTGTATTTACGAGGCAGCGAAACTTTAATTTTCTGCACAAGCACCTTGCCGAATTTAACCTGCTCAAGTTTAACGCCGCTGATGAGCACACAGTACCATTGGTTTATCCTTTTTTAACAAACGACCGGCACCTAAAGGTTCATTTGATACAGAAAAAAATATATGTTGCCACCTACTGGCCTAATGTATTTAAATGGACTAAGAAAAATACCAACGAAAATTACCTGGCCCGGTGCTTAGTGCCATTACCAATCGATCAACGGTATGACCTTCAGGATATGTTTTATATGTTAAATACCCTAAGACTTTTTTTATGACCATTTCAGTTTACATACGCCCCCTTGTAATAGAAGATGCGTCCGTATCTTACGCATGGCGTAACGACCCATTGATATGGGTATATACAGGCTACAAACCTACTCATTATATTAGTTCGGAAATAGAAACAGCCTGGTTACGTGAAAAGCTGGCCAAGCCCGATCAGCTTAGATTTGCAATTTGTGTTAAAGAACTTAATACCTATATAGGAAATATCCAACTGCTTGATATTACTAATCATGACGCAGAATTACACCTGTTTATTGGTAACAAACTTTACTGGGGTAAAGGAATTGGTTACCAGGCAACAGTACAGATGATACGATATGGTTTTTTAATAAAGGAACTGGATGAGATTTATTTAAAGGTACACCCTGCAAATATCGCGGCAATAACTGTTTATGAAAAGGCAGGGTTTGAAATTACAGGTAAGGTAAATGATCTGATTACAATGAGTATTACCAAAAGTAAGTTTGTTTGCCTTCAAAATCAACAGTCATAATTTACCATCTCCTAAACTTTAATTCAATGATTAAGATCTTTACCCTGCTCAATAAAGAGGAATGGATTTCTTACGTCGGTAATTCGGCCGAACATGATTTTTATCATACATGGCATTATCACTCCCTTGAAACAGCCGGAGATCCTGTTCTATTTATTTATGAGGAGTCAGATACCTATATCGGCTTCCCCCTGCTGCAGCGAAAAATTCCGGGTTCTGACTACAACGACCTAACCTGTGTATATGGTTTTTCGGGTCCGTTTTCAAACAAAAAGATTGATGAGATAGATGAGGAGCTGTTGGAAAATTTTAAAGGCGCTTTCAATAATTTCCTTATAAAGGAAAAGTATGTGTCTGTTTTTGTAAGACTTCATCCTTTTTATAAGCAGCAAAAATTACTGGAGAAATTTGGAGGTGTTCACGAAAACGGAAAAACGGTAGTACTTGACCTTTCAGTGCCTATTGATGAACAGCGCAAAAAATACAGGCAATCAACCATGGATGCTATTAAGCACGCATGGAAAAGGGGGTTTAAAGTAAAGGATGAAACCAATGCTGACGGCTTAAACACCTTTGTCGAAATTTATACCGAAAACATGAAACGCGTTGGCGCCAGTAGCTACTACCTGTTTAATGAAAAATACTTTTCAGAAATATTAAACACATCTGAATATGAAGCCCGTTTGCTAACTGTTTACTATAACGACATTGCAATTGCAAGCACTATAATAACCTTTACAAATGGTATTATTCAAGCCCATTTAGTAGGTGCCCGGGCAGAATATTTACACCATAGCCCAACCAAATTTCTGGCCGATTGCATAACGCAGATAGGCAGGGAAAAAGGAATGAAATATTACAACCTGGGCGGTGGCCTTGGATTTAAGAACGACAAGCTCTTTGACTGGAAATGTGCCTTCTCCGACCTCCATCTTGACTTTAAAACATGGAGATATATTGCCAATCCCGAAATATACCAAAAGCTTTTGCAGGATAAGGGCATTGAAGAAAACGCCGAAGTAGACTTTTTTCCACTATACAGATACGCTTAAGATAATACCTAAATAAACCAGTTATGATATACCTCAAAAATTTGTTATTCCAGGATAAGTTTCATTCAAGATGGCTAATCCTGGTAATTGACCTGATGGTAGTTTTGTTATCATTATGGACATCACTATACTTTAAAAACCGGCTTCAGTTTGATCCCATCAGTCTTTATTATATGCTCTTTTATTGCAGCAATGCGGTGCTGGTTTTTATGATAATGAAAATACATACATGTATTATCAGGTATTCCAACACACGCGATATGATGCGGATTTTAATAACCGTACTGGCAAGTAATGTTACGTTTCTGCTGTTTTATCATGTGTTCTTCGCTTTCTATCTTAAAATCGATGTCACCGGATTGATGGATGTGCTGCTGATCAATTTCTTTATCACTTCGTCTATGCTTATGTGTATGCGTATTATAATCAAGGATGTTTTTAAATACATTGAGGCAACAAGTTATAAAGTTGAAAAAGAAAATGTACTGATCTACGGCTCCAACGAACCTTCCATACTAATTAAAAATGCCCTTGAAGCACAAAAAGGATTTATACTCAATGTTCAGGGCTTTATCGACACCGGGGTTGACAGAATATCAAAATGCATTGAGCAAAAGCAGGTTTATCCTATCAAATCAATTGATATGCTAAAAAAACGCTACGATATAAAGTCAATGCTGATAACATCCGAGGATATAAAAATCGATGGAAAAAGAAAGGCTGTTGAGAAATGCATTGAACTTGGCATAAAAGTAATTGTTGTGCCGTCATCAGACCAGTGGATCAATGGCAAGCCAAACCCAAATCAGTTTAAAGACTTAAAAATAGAAGACCTGTTGGAGCGAAAACCCATAAAAATCTGCAATGAACATATTTTGGATGACATTAAAGGTAAAAGGATTTTGATCACGGGTGCTGCTGGTTCAATAGGTTCTGAGCTGGTAAGGCAAGTGTTAATGTATAGTCCCGAATTTGTTGTATTATGTGACAGGGCCGAAACCCCGTTGCATGATATTCAAATGGAAATTGAAGACGGCTTGTACGGTAACCGCACCAGGATCTTTATTGCCGATATCCAAAATTCCGGTCGTATAAAAACACTATTTAATTTATATAGGCCTCAAATAGTATTTCATGCGGCAGCTTACAAGCACGTACCGATGATGGAAAATAATCCAACTGAAGCTATTTTAACAAACGTATGGGGCACAAAAATCCTGGCAGATATTTCAATAGAATTTAATGTCGAAAAATTTGTAATGATATCAACAGATAAAGCGGTGCGTCCAACAAACATCATGGGTGCCTCAAAACGGATAGCCGAAATGTATATTCAATCGTTAAATAACGTGTTATTTGAAGAGCATTTTTTTAACTCTGATCCGTCAAAAGGCAACCAAACCAGGTTTATAACAACCCGCTTTGGCAATGTCCTTGGGTCAAACGGCTCCGTGATCCCTCGCTTTAAAGCACAAATTGAAAAAGGCGGGCCCGTTACCGTTACCCATCCGGATATCACAAGGTACTTTATGACTATACCCGAAGCTGTACAACTGGTACTTGAAGCAGCCGTAATGGGCAATGGGGGCGAAATATTTTTGTTTGACATGGGCGAGCCTGTAAAAATTGCCGATTTGGCGGCGAATATGATAAAAATGGCTGGTCTTGTTCCGGGAAAAGATATCCAGATTGTTTATACCGGCTTGCGGCCTGGCGAAAAACTATACGAAGAGTTGTTAAATGCGGAAGAAGAGGTAATACCTACTTATAACAAAGACATCAAAATCTCCAAAAATATCCCGGTTAGTTATGCTAAGATCAATAATTTAATAAAGGACCTTTTGGAGCTCAACCTGCATAATGAAGTTGATTTGATGGTATCGAAAATGAAAACCATATTGCCCGATTACATCAGCAATAATTCTCAATATGAAAAGCTCGACATAAAATTGATTGACAAACAAATGGTGAACTAAGCTTTTTTTTAATTTATATGATTTATCTTATAGGTTTTCAATAATAATTTGCAGATTTAAGCAAATTAAAACCTAATATCCCATTCGCATTACGATGGGTAAAGCTGATGATTGTTATTTTTTAAAGAGGAAATCTAATGTCCTTTGATCCGAATTCTGATTTTTTTGAGATAGCGTTCAACGTGACGGAGCATACTGAAGCCATGCTGGCTTATTGGGATAAAAACCTGATTTGCCGCTATGCCAATAAAGCTACGGCCGATTGGTTTGGGATAACCCCGGAGCATATGATCAATAAATCACATCTTTCAGAAATTTTGGGAACATTATTTGAAGCGCAGCTTCCTTATATTAATGGTGTGTTAGGCGGTAAAATACAGGTTTTTGACCAGGTAATTCATTTGTATTCGGGCAAAGCTAAAAACGTGCGGGTAACTTATCATCCCAACTATGTTGAAGGTGAAATAAAGGGATTTTATGCACATATGGCAGACATTAGCCCGCTAAATAATAAATCCCACGATAATAATAAAACAGGAGTAGAAAAACTACCGGAGTTTGTAACTCAAAACCACCAGCTCCTTGAAAATGTTGCAAAAACACTAAATGAGAACCTGTTTATCGGATTTCCGAGTATCTCTGCACTTTCAAAAAAACATTTTGTATCTGAGTCAAAATTAAAAAGAGATTTTAAGCTGAGTTTCGGCAGAACGATATTTTCCTATTACCGGTATCTGCAAATGGAAATTGCAGACAGATATATCAGGGAAAAGCGCTGCAATAAAAACCAAATGGCGGTGATGCTTAATTTTTCCAATCCGTCAAATTTTTCGGCATGTTATCATCGATATTTAGAAGAAAAATCATCCGATGGTGAGCTCATCGAAACACAAAAAGAAAATAATACTCATAATAAAATGCTTATAGAACAGGCCCCTATTGCTATTGCCATGTTCAATAACCAGATGCAATTTATTGCTGCTTCAAAAAAATGGGTTGCCGAATACAAACTTGAAAACACAGGTTTTATTGGAAAAAGTATATATGAAGTTTTACCAGATACAAAAAAGAAATGCGAAAAGCTCCATAATCATTGCTTAAAAGGTAATATATATCAATATGATGGCCTGCTCTTAAAAAAGAATGATGGCACCCGCGTTTGGTTAAAGTGGAATATTCAACCTTGGTTTACAACTTCGGGAGAAACAGGCGGACTATTTATCCATACCGAAGATATCTCCCAAATTAAAGCCATAGAGAAAGAAAACAAACAGGCCGAGAAGCTTCTAAAAAGAGCCGCTACCTTGTCAAAAATAGGTACCTGGACACGAGATCTGCTTACCCATACCATGCAATGGGATAACGTTATAAAAAGTATCCTTGAAGTACCTGAGTACTTCGTACCTGATATAAAAACGATATGGAAACTTTTTAAACAAGGCAAAAGCGAGAGACTTAGTAAAAAAGCTTTAAAAGACGCGTTAAAATACGGAAACTCTTTTGATATTGAAGTTGATATGATAACCGCCAAAGGTAATTCAAGAAAGATAAGAATTATTGGTTATCCTGAATTTCAAAATAATAAGTGTAAAAAGCTATCAGGAATACTTCTGGATATTACTCCTCTTTCACCGTTTAAAACGGCCAATTTTTTAACGGACTGAGCTGTTTAGAAAAATATTTTATCGTACTGATCTCCAAGCGGAAGATAAAAAAAATGATAATTCGCCAATATTTTACGAATATATGCGTTTGCAATAGCGCTATGTGTTAAATTTATCTTATTTTGAAAAAAATTACACCTTTAGTAAAATTAACTAAAATAACACTTCATTGGATGGATAACAGTTTAATAACTTAACTACCACTCACAAAACCTGGCAAATATCGGCCCCAAAAACGTGCAGAGCCATTTTTACTATTCCTAATTAGTGTGCATTAACGCCTTCTACAGGTATAATTTGGCCTTTTATAGGTTGAATTAAGATAGGAAGTATACATAAATTTAATTCACAAACGATGATACGAATTATCAACAAGGTCATTGCTTGTTTATTGATAAACGAATGTGAAGCATTAAATACCAAACAAATGAATAACCTAAACTTAAATCATGATTCAGAAAAATCCGAGACCCGATATTTATGATCATAAATATCTATAAGTAATTTGCAGTTTATTATAACCTAAATTTAATTATGCTAACCAACTAAAAATTGACACCTAATCGAATCTAATCTTATGCACAGCAAAGTTTATTACCCTGTTAGCTCATATATCAATAACGATCAAAGATCTATTGGTATTAATGACACTCAAGATTTACATTTTGGCAAAATTGTAGAGCGAATTGTTAGACGTGACCATATGGGGATAAGTGAAATCGCCCGGAAGCTCAACGTAAGCCGCAGAACGTTATACAATTGGTTTAATACCAAAAGGCTTAGCTTTGATATAATTTGTCAGATCGGAATCGTTATCGAACATGATTTTTCAAAGGAATTTCCCAACGAATTTGCTTTGAGATTTAATTCGCCGAATGCCGAAAAGGATATCGAAACCCATGAAGCAAAAGACGCTCCGCTTGATGCCATATATTATTGGATGGACAAGTATATAAAATTGCTTGAAAAATTCAATGAAGCGTTGCGCAACGAAAACACGCTAAAGGCAGATTGACAGCTTCCAGATATCACAAAATTATTATATTGACAAAAGACCCTTACTTACTTTTTTTATACAGTTATAAGTTGGTTGCTGCAAAACAGCGATCAATTTTTGTTGCCTTTTGTTATACATCTACATCTACCTATTTCCCAGCCTGTACATACTGAATATCCCTAAGTCGGCCACTATGGCTATTTTTTAAAATTCACCATCATGCTTTTTAATTCCTTTGGGTTCGGAATATTTCTGATTGTGGTTTTTGTGCTTTATTGGTTTGTACTTAACCGAAAAATGCAACAGCAAAATTTGTTGCTGCTCGCTGCAAGCTATTTTTTTTACGCTTGCTGGGACTGGCGGTTTCTTTTACTGTTAATTTTTTCGACCCTTTTAGATTATTTTACCGGGCTAAAAATGTACCAGGCAAAAACACCAAGCCTAAAAACCTTTTGGCTTTGGTTAAGCGTATCTGTAAACCTGGGCTTTCTGGGTGTTTTTAAATACTACAACTTCTTTGCAGCATCGCTTGCCAGCATATGCGCCAGTATCGGGATCCATTTAAGCCCGTTTACCCTAAATGTAATCCTGCCTGTCGGTATCTCTTTTTATACATTTCACGGTTTATCATATGTAATTGATGTTTATAAAAACCGTATTAAAGCCGAACGGAACTTCATCGACTATTCATTGTTTGTAAGTTTTTTTCCGCTTTTAGTGGCGGGCCCTATCGAACGGGCAACACACCTTTTGCCCCAGGTAAAAACAAAGAGAGAATTTAACTACCAGGACGCAATTAATGGCCTGAGGCAAATTCTATGGGGCCTGTTTAAAAAAGCTGTAATTGCCGATCAATGTGCCGACTATGCCAACATGATATTTGCAAATAGTTCACACTATTCAGGCAGTACCCTGGTTTTAGGCGCCATATTTTTTGCATTCCAAATCTATTGCGATTTCTCGGGCTATTCTGATATGGCATTAGGCATAGCAAAACTTTTTGGATTTGAACTGCTGAGAAATTTTGCATTCCCATACTTTTCAAGAGATATGGCCGAGTTTTGGCGCAGATGGCATATCTCACTATCGTCATGGTTTAGAGATTACTTATACATACCTCTTGGGGGCAGCAAAACAGGCACCTGGCTCAAAGTAAGAAACACATTAATCATTTTCTTGGTTAGCGGTTTTTGGCACGGCGCCAACTGGACCTTCATCATCTGGGGTCTTCTAAATGCTTTATTCATTCTCCCTTCTATCCTTTTAAAAACAAACAGAAACCACCTCGAGATAGCAGCCAAAGGTAAAGCTATGCCAACTTTCACCGAAGTCATGCAAATGATAGCCACATTTCTGCAGGTAATTTTTGCATGGATCTTTTTTAGGGCTGATAGTGTTACACAAGCATTTAAATATATTGGCCGGATTTTTTCGCGATCGCTTTTTTCCATACCTCAATTAGATGTTAACAAAGCACAATTGCTTGAAGTGATCATTCTTATCCTATGTTTTATAATAGTTGAGTGGCAGGGGCGGGAAAACCAATATGCCATTGAGAAGTTAAGTTGGTTAAGAAAAAGAGGGTACAGATTGACCTTTTACTATACATTGGTTGTGGTGATTTTTTTATTTACAGGAAAAGAGCAGCAGTTTATTTACTTTCAATTTTAAGCAATGCACCGCTTTTTAATAAAAACCATATCATTTGTTTTAATGAGCTGCCTGCTCATTTTAGCTATTGCGCTCATCCCGGGTTATATGGTAAATAAATTTTCAAAGTTTAGTGTAAAAAAAGACAATACTATTGCACTTTTTGGTCATTCGCATTCAGAATGTGCCTACAATGATACCCTAATACCCAAGCTAACCAATCTGTCGCATTCTGCCGAATCTTATTTTTACACCTTTCAGAAGGTTAAAAAATACCTGTCGCAAAACCCTCAGATAACCACTGTACTTATAGAATTTTCAAATAACCAGATTGACACAAAAATGGATGACTGGACATGGGGATATACCTACATGTCAAACATGTTTCCGCAATATGCCTCTTTTATGAGTCCGGCCGATTTTGAATTGCTGGCTAAGCACAATTCAAAATATTTTATGAATTGTGTAGGCATAGCTGCACGTACCAATTTTATTAAAGCGCTTTCATTTAATTACGATTATACAGGAAAAACAGGAGGATATTTCAAAATAGAAGGTTCCATGCTTTTACCTTCAAATAATCCGGCGGGTAAAAATATTAAAACACCATCAAATAAAAGTGCAATCTCAACAACCAATATTCAATATCTCAGGAAAATAATAAATTATTGCAATAGCATGCATAAAAGTGTCTTCCTGATCAGGAGCCCGCAACATCCTTTGTATGAATACAGAAATAATGAGGCCGAATTTTCGCTGATCCGGGAGCGTTACTTTAGCGATATAAAATTCCTGGACTTCAATAACTTTCCGCTAAAAAATGATGACTTTGCCGATTTTGGGCATTTGAATTTCAAAGGAGCTTTAAAGTTTTCGGCGTACATCAATCAGCGCATTATAAACGGGATGCTTAATACCGTTAGTACCGCATCCCTAAGTCAGCTTGATAATAAAACGGTCAGTAGCAATTAATAAATAAAATATCAAACAATTAACTAACAGCGCCTGGTACCAAATGTATCGGGCTTTTTTTTGTCTTATAAATAGCTTAAACTTTTTATATCTGATGACTATTGCAGGAGGTTTGCCGGCAATTTCGATAACCAGGATGAAGCTTTGGCCTGCGCATTATTATTAACTCAAACTGCATTTAAATAAGCAGCATTATAAATCAACAACTTAGATAGCTGAGCTATTAAAAACCCCGCTTCCTCCGTCTTTAATGATCCCGGCTTTGTCACACTTTATTTAGCCGGGGCATACGCACCGGTTTTTAGCCAGGTAAGCCAGGCTTTCTTGAATGCCGCATGGCTCATTGGCGGAAGCTTACGGCCTTCTCCCGGTTTCCAGGCCGAAAGCACCAGTCCATCATCTGCATGTGCAATGAGCTTCTGCATGTCCTTATGCCCATTTTGCTTGGGATCAATGATTTGCTTTGCCAACTGACGGGGCGTCCTGCCCTGGAAAACCATTTTCATATCGGCAGGTGGCAGATGCCAGTTGGGATTGCCCGGAGGCGTGTGCAAGCCCGGGGTATTTGTTGACTGATGGCAATTGGCGCATTTCATGGCATAAACACCCTTACCGTCCACCCCTCGTTTGGGAAACATGGCGTGCAAGTGATTATCTTCACCCTGCAGCGGTATATCACCTGAA
This sequence comes from Mucilaginibacter sp. 3215, assembly GCF_050433785.1. Classification (NCBI taxonomy): domain Bacteria; kingdom Pseudomonadati; phylum Bacteroidota; class Sphingobacteriia; order Sphingobacteriales; family Sphingobacteriaceae; genus Mucilaginibacter; species Mucilaginibacter sp. 3215. The sequence goes on along the minus strand of NZ_JBNPWO010000001.1, from coordinate 321,814 downwards.
GGATGACAATTCATACAGCGGGCGCTCATTAATACAGTGTAAACCTGTTTAAAAGCTGCAACAGAAGCTACGCTATCTTTGGGCAGTGCCGCATAATTAAATGTTGATTTTTCCTCTTTGAACGATAATATGACCGCGCTTGACATAAACAAAACGATCATGGTGATTATTAGTTTTTTCATGCCTGTTTTTCGAGTCGGTTGTTAACGATAGGTAAATTGTAAATCCGTTTTCCGGTTGCTGCAAAAATTGCATTAGCTACAGCCGGTGCTGTTGGCGGAACTGCACATTCTCCGGCGCCTCCCATTTTTTCCTTGCTGTCCACAATGTAAACATTGATCCGCGGTGCTTCATACATCCGGGTGATCCGGTAATCATAAAAATTATTTTGTTGTACTTCTCCATTAACGAACGTCAGCTCGCCGTACATTGCCATCGAGATACTGAAAATTATCCCGCTTTCCATTTGGGCTTTTACACCGTCGGGATTCACGGCCAGGCCGCACTCAATTGCACAGTCTACCTGATGTACCTTCGTAACTCCTTTATCAACGCTTACTTCGGCTATAATAGCTACGACGCTGCCAAAAGCCTCATGTACCGCCATGCCTTTAAACCGCCCTGGTAACAGCGTTCGGTTCCAATTGCCTTTTTCAGCCACAAGATTAAGAGCAGCCAGGTGCCTCGAATGATTTTTAAATAACCCGCGGCGGTACTCCACAGGGTCGATACCTGCATTGTGGGCAAGCTGGTCTATAAGCGTTTCCATTACAAATGCAGTATGCGTACCACCTACAGACCGGTACCACAAAACAGGCACTACTTCTTTGGTGGTGTGAAGGCCTACAAAATGATTGGGTATCTCGTCCAGATATGGTGATCCTTTTACGCCTTCCACCGTTGTATCATCTATTGCCGGAGGCGGACCGAAAAGCACTGCCGCATCCGCCATAATTGACTGACCTGCAATATTATGGTTCCAGGCAATGGGAAGACCGCCCTTATCAACGCCAATCTTTACATTATGGACATAAAAAGGCCGGTAAAAGCCGCTCTTCATATCATCTTCCCGTGTCCATACCATTTTTACCGGCCTACCGCTTGCTTTCGCAATATGAACTGCCTCCGAAACAAAATCGCAGGCAGGTGTAGCACGCCTGCCAAAGCCTCCCCCAAGGAATGGTATATTTACTTTTACCTGCTCCGGCTTAAATCCAAGAATTTTTGCTGCAGCGGTCTGTTCCCCGCCTGGTAACTGTGTACCCGTCCATATCTCGCAGCTGTCATTTTCAATCTTTACTGTGCAATTCAGTGGTTCCATAGGTGCGTGGGCCAGGTAAGGAAAAACATATTCTGCCGAAATGGTATTTACCGCTTTTGGAAACGCTGCTTTAACATCGCCTTTTTCCTGAACCAGGAGGCCATCCGAGGCAGCCAGTTTTCGGTAAGCCGCAGTTTGCGCACCGGTGTTTAACTGCACGCCGGCACCATGGTCCCAGGTTATTTGTAAGGCCTTCCGTCCCTGTTGTGCCGCCCAGAAGTGGTCGGCAATAACAGCCACACCCGTCGGAATTTGTACAACCTCCCTTACGCCGGGAATTGTTTTCGCCTTACCGGCATCAAACGATTTAACTTTACCACCAAAAACAGGTGCATGTGCAACAACAGCGGTAAGTAACCCGGGAAACTGGATATCCATGCCAAATTTTGCGCTACCATCAGTCTTTACTCGCGCATCCATCCTTTTGCTTCCTTTGCCTATATACCTCCAGTCGGTAGATGAACGCAGCGGAACCTTTGCTGGTACAGGTAACTTTGCGGCATCGTTAGCTAACTCTCCATAAGTGTATCTTTTGCTCCCGGCAATAACAAACCCATCTTCCGTTTTGCAGCTTTCAACAGCAGTCCCCGAACGGGTAGCGGCTGTTTGAAGCAAGAGCGTCCGCGCGGTTGCGCCGGCATTACGATACCTGTCAAACTCAGACCAGGTGGTACTTGACCCGCCGGTAATTTGGGCACCGTAAATAACATGGTTAAACGTCTTATCGGCACCGCCATGTTTAATATTGATTTTTTTCAGATCCACATCAAGCTCATCCGCGATAAGCATGGGCAGTGTAGTCCAGATCCCCTGCCCCATTTCCACGTGGCTCAGATATACCGAAATGCTATTGTCTGTACCTATATTTAAAAATGCATTCGGGGCAAACACATTTAAATCAGCCGTATCTGCAAGGGCAGCCAGTTTATTGGCCTTTGGAATAGTAAATGAGATGAGCAAGCCACCACTCAATAATACACCTGATTGTATAAAGTTACGCCTGTTCATGATTTTGCTCCTTCCCGCTGCAATTCTGCCGCTTTGTGTATAGCCGACCGGATGCGGGGATATGTACCGCAACGGCAAATATTACCCGACATCGCATCGTCAATATCCTGATCTGTTGGATTGGGGTTTTCCCGCAGTAAAACAGCTGCCGACATGAGTTGGCCCGACTGGCAGTAACCACATTGCGGAACATCGAATTCGGCCCAGGCAATTTGCAAAGGGTGGTCATTTAATTTAGACAGTCCTTCAATTGTAGTAACCCGCTGCCCTGCCGCACGGCTCACCTTTGTTACGCATGACCGTACAGCTTCGCCGTTCAGGTGTACAGTACATGCTCCGCACTGCGCCACGCCGCAACCGAATTTGGTGCCGGTAAGGCCTAAAAGGTCACGAATAACCCACAGTAAAGGCATGTCCGGGTCAGCGGCAACCTCCTGCTGTTTCCCATTGATTGTTATCGCTATCATATTGAAGAGTTTAAGTTAGGCTTGAGATCGGGAATTAATAATTAAATTTAATATTTCTACCAGGAATACCAGTGTAAATAAAATAGTTATTTTTCTTTAAATCTATTGCAGGTTAAATCTGGCGCCAGGGTGAACCGACCCGGCCATTTCTCAATTCAATGTTCTATATTCCTGACGTGCTTGGCCGTTTACCTTTTTAAATGCCGGTGTAAAATACCGCGGGCACTTAAATTCTAAGCTGTAGACACTAACCAGCCAATTTCATATCGGCCGGAGGGAGATATCTCAAACATCGCAACGCTCTTTATATGTACTGATAATAAATCATTGTCCTTGGGCTCTGTTACAACCTGATGGCCTGTTAATATTACCGGAGCAAGCAGATTTATTTGCTCAACACATTTTAACATTTGCCTGCATATTATTTATCTTCACAACAAATACATATTACCCATGTCAAAACCAATCAAACCCTTGTTAATTACCTGTGCAATTGCTTCACTTTGCTTTTTTATTGATATTGCGCGGGCTGTTGCCCAGTCACTGCCGCCCGTTGAAACGCAATCACCAACGGCCGACTACAAGCCTGCTTTTCCGGGTCAGACAAGAGCCCCCGGCGCACAAACTAAAACCAAACTCAGTGTAAACGTGATCAATCGTGAGCTGAAACAGCCCTTTGCTTTACGCTGTTTGCCCGACGGGCGCTTTTTAATTACAGAAAAAGGCGGTAACATGCGGATATTAAGGGCTGATGGCGGTTTGGACAAGAATATTCAAGGTTTGCCGGCAGTAGCAGTGGGTGGCCAGGGAGGTTTGTTAGATGTTAATTTTGACGTTTCTTTTGTAAAAGACCGGACGTTATTTTGGTCATACTCCGAAAAAGTTCCTGAGGGATTCCAGTTGGCTGTCGCCACTGGTGTACTTTCGTCCGATTACAGTAGGCTCGAAAACGTAAAGGTGATCTATCATGCTAAACCCGCCTATAACGGTCACCTGCAATTCGGCTCACGAATCGTTTTCGATAAACAGGGTAACCTGTTTGTAAGCACAGGCGAACATGGGGATGATGAAATGCGTGTCAAGGCCCAGGACCTGAATACCGCAATCGGAAAAGTATTGCACATAACTCGTGACGGGAAACCGGTACCCGATGGACCATTTGCGCAAAAAGCCGGCGCTTTGCCCGAAATTTACGCTTATGGCTTAAGAAACCCTGAAGGCATGACGATGAACCCAAATACCGGCGAATTATGGGAATCGGAATTCGGTCCGCGCGGAGGTGACGAAATTAACATTATCCGGCCGGGAAAGAACTATGGATGGCCGGTTATTACTTATGGTATCGAATACAGGGGTGTAAAAGTTGGCGATGGCATACAGCAAAAAGAAGGCATGGCCCAACCCATCTATTACTGGAACCCAAGTATTTCACCGTGCGGCATAACCTTTTATACAGGCAACCTGATTCCCGAATGGAAAGGAAATCTATTTGTAGGCGCCTTAGGTGGATCACATATCATCAGGCTTATTATCAAAGACAATAAGATTGTAGCGGAAGAACGCCTGCTGAAAGACAAGGGCGAACGCTGGCGTTCTCTTGTTACCGGCAAGGACGGCGCATTATACGGTGTTACGGACAATGGCAATCTTTACAAAATAAGTAAGCTTTAATGTGAAAGGTTATATGGGAGAGTAATTTTGCTTAAATCGATCAGCGCTGCTTAATATAGCGGAACCGCCTGTTTACAATTCGGGAACAGGATATACTATTACATCAAAGGTCAGCGCTTGTCCTTTTAATTGGAAATTGAAAGTTTGAGTTTCATAACTTTACATCATGGACAATAAAATAGCGCGATCGGTTTCTCCCTTTAACAATGAACTCAGGTTAAAAGGCTTCAATGTTTTCCAGATAGAAGAAGACGATCAGGCTGTCCGGGTTTACAGTAGAAAAGACTTTTACAAAATTTGCTTAACAACAGGCAAAAGCAAGATTCACTATGCCGACCGCAGCTTTGAAGTGGAGGGCACTGTTTTGTTTTTTGGCAATCCGCATATTCCTTATTCCTGGGAAACTATCTCAACCACTTATGTGGGTTATACCTGTCTCTTTTCCGAAGAATTTCTGTGCGTTTCAGAACGTACCGATATGCTGCAGCAATCACCCTTTTTCAAGATCGGCGGCACACCGGTATTAAAGATCACCGAACAGCAAAGAGCGTCTCTGAACATCCTCTTTCAGAAGATGATAGATGAGCAAAACAGTAGTTACGTATATAAAGACGACCTGATATGTAGTTACATCAACCTGATCATGCATGAAGCGATGAAAATGCAGCCCTCTGAAAATTTTGATCAGCATAAAAACGCTGCCTACCGGGTTGCTGCTGTATTTATGGAATTGCTTGAAAGACAATTTCCTGTAGAAAGCCCAAATAAGCCGTTGCAGTTGAAGACGGCCCAGGACTACGCCCAAAACCTCGCCCTTCACGTAAATTACCTCAACCGTATGGTAAAGGAAGTTACCGGCAGGCCAACATCTGCGCACATTGCAGAGCGGATTATTAGCGAAGCAAAAGCACTGTTACAACATACTGACTGGAACATAGCCGACATTGCTTATGCACTTGGCTTTGAATATCCCAGCTACTTCAACAATTATTTTAAACGTATGACGGGCACCAATCCAACCTCGCTTCGCACCATGGAAGTTTGATTTTCATAAGCATTGGTTTGATTTTCTTAAACAGCAAAGTTGGCAACAGCACTAACTTTGCAAAATGAAAAACATCGGCAGATACAAAACTTCCATCATACTGCAGCTGATGATTTTAGGTGCAGGTAGTCTGTTTTCACTAAGTGCCACGACGCAAAAATTTCTACACAAAGGTGATGTGGTCACCATTTCGCCGGGCATCTTACACTGGCATGGTACTACGTTCCAAAACAGCTTTACGCAAATAGCAATCAATTTCAATATAGAAAAAGGCATTGCGATATGGCTACATATTTCTGATAATGAATACAATAGCGTTAAATAAAAACATTATTATGAAAGATATTTTCGAACGGTTGAAAGCAGGGGAATTTGTTCCGCTTACTGACCCAGAATTTCACAAGGTAAATGCTGTGGTGGCCCGCACTCTGGCGTTGTCGCCTGCACTCAATGCAGCAACCACCGTTGAGCAGGTCCGCGAGCAGCTTAGCAACATTATTGGCGCAACAATAGACAAAAGCACCACTTTGTTCGCACCGTTCCATACCAACTTTGGCCGTTTCATTAGTATTGGCAAGCATGTGTTTATTAATCATGCCTGCTCGTTTCTTGACATGGGCGGTATTACGCTGGAAGATCATGTGCTCCTCGGCCCTAAGGTAAACCTGATCACTGAAAATCATCCACTCAACCCGGTTAACCGGCGGGGTATGATTTGCAAACCTATCATTATTAAGCGCAACGCCTGGATTGGCGCTGGCGCTACTATATTGCCGGGTGTAACCGTTGGAGAGAATGCCGTTGTTGCCGCGGGTGCGGTTGTTAGCAAAGATGTGCCGGCAAATACTGTTGTCGGCGGTATTCCGGCAAAAATTTTAAAAACCATTGAACCATGAAGAACAATGGCGCATTAGCATATCGGAAACTTAAAAAGTTAATTACTATACAGATAATAACATTTACCCACAAATACAGGTTATTAAAGCACGACAAGTTAACGAAGCCAGGAAAATATAATGGCTGCAAAATACACTACATTATGTCATTGATGTCAAAACCATATAAACTCTCTTAGTCTATTTGTTATGGAAATTATTAAAAACGGCATGCAAGCATCAGTAAAGGGCCCGGAAGCCTGGTTTACGGGCGCGGTGCGTATAGATCCCCTATTTGCAAAAAAAGAAGCAACCAAAGGCGCAGGGGCTTTGGTAACCTTTGAGCCTGGCGCCAGAACAGCCTGGCACACTCACCCGGCAGGTCAAACACTTATTGTTATCTCCGGCCTTGGCCGGGTACAACGCGAAGGCGGGCCGATCGAAGATATAGGGCCGGGTGACGTAGTTTGGTTTGAACCAAACGAGAAACACTGGCATGGTGCCTCGCCGGGTAAAGCTATGAGTCATATAGCCATTCAGGAAGCTGTTAACGGCGATGTGGTTACCTGGCTGGAGAAAGTAAGTGATGATCAATATTCAAAATAAACGATTATGGAAACAACAACAGTAAAAAGCACACGATACTGAAGCTGCAGATGCGCCAATTCATGATTCCAATCTTAAATCAGCCGGCATCCTGCCGACCGATTCAGTAGAGAAAGCCGGTTATGGCAACTTTGTACATTGGATGGACCCTGAAGGCAATAAAATTGAACTATAGGAACCTAATGATGTGGAATATGCCAAGTCGGTAAATTAACAGGTAATAGCGGCATCACGCCGACACTGGTCACAGGCCATCAGAGGCCCGCTGCAGAGTTGCGATGTCAACTTTCTTCATCGTCATAAAAGCCTGCGTAATGCGTGCAATTTGGTCGGGGCTGCCGTTTTTCAGTGTTTTTAACATAACTGTTGATGCAACCTGCCAGGACACTCCATATTTGTCCTTCAGCCATCCGCATTGACCGGGTTCGCCATCAACCGAAAGCGCCGACCAGTAATAATCGATCTCTTCCTGTGTTTCACAGGGGATCAATAGTGACACAGCATCGTTAAAACTAAAACCGTGCGGATGTGCGCTGTCCATAGCTGCCAGCCAGGTTTGGTCGATATAAAAATCGGCAAACATAAGCGTGCCGGCTTTATCTGGGCCCATATCCTCCGGACGTGGCGCCGTAATACCGCGTTTACCGTCTTTAAACACAGAGCAATAAAAATCGATGGCTTCATCCGCTTTACCGGCCACCTGGCCGGTATACATCAGCGACGGAACGATCACCGGTCTTTCTTCACCTGCCGGATTGGTCAGTATCAGTTGCCATGACACACCATATTTATCGCTCACCCAACCGTAGCGCTCGCTGAAAGGATACCGGTCGAGTGGCATCATTATCTTCCCGTTTTCTGACAGTTTGCTCCAAACTTCGTCAATACGCCCTGCGGCATCCGAGTCACGCGACGGATCAAAATTGATCATAAAAGAAATAGAGGGGCTGATCTTCAACCCATTCCCGGCGCTAATGCCCAGGAATGACTGGCCGGCAAAGGTAAATTCAACTATTTCGCACTCTCCGCCGGGCATTGGGAAATGATTAACATAGTTTAAAGCCGAATCAGGCATTAAGGTTGCATAGAACTCGGCAGCTTCCCGGGCTTTATCCTGGTCGAACCAGATGTGTGGTTTGATGGGTAACATAGATAAATGATTTAGTGGTGATATATAATTAAAAATTGTAAGCGTTAATTGTTTTTACAGACAGCACCGCCGGTTAAGGCTTCACCTTGCAGCCTTTATCGGGAATAAAAACTCAAGATCCTAATCTGTTCTGATTTTTCTTATTCACTACCTCAAAACTAATTGGTTTTTCATGGCCCGACAAGGTGCATTAGTGACATTTAAGCGGCATATTATGACATGAGTTCGTTCACCGTCGGTCTGCCAAACCAGATGAAAAACCCTTTATTTTCATCAGGGTGCATTATATTGCACATTCATTGAAAAACTATGAAAAAAACCCTGCCATTTGACTTCCTGCTCGATTACCTGCCGACAGGTATAATCATCAAGCCGGCGGTAGGCATGTTCTATATCTATTTCGATAAAAAAATTGTGCTGATCTTCCGAAAGGTTGGTAAAAATCCGCAGCATAACGGTATTTGGATCTCTACCACGCGGGAAAACCATTCCAGCCTCAAAAGGGAAATACCGGCCATCACTGATTTTGTATTAGACGAGGGCTTTGATACAGCCTGGCTCCTGCTTAGTGACAGCCACGATGATTTTGAGAGTTCGGCAATACAGCTGTGCGAACTTGTTTCGCGCACGGATAAAAGGATCGGTAAAGTAACCCCTAAAAGCGCAGCGATGTTTTAATAGCTTCCTGAACAATTAATCGTTGTCAGCATCAGCTTCTTCGGGATGATCTTTAAAATATTCCCGTGCCTTTTTTAAACCTGTGGCTATGGCCAGGCCCTCATCCCCGCTTTCCTTCAAAATTTCATTAGCAATTTCTACCGCCTTTTCCCGCAATTTGGGAGGTTGATTTTTGTAAGATGGCGGGTAATCTCCGTTATACCAGGGCATGCTTCCTCCTTTTTAGGCAACAACAATTACGATGAAGATTTGATTGCAAAAAGTGTTGATTGAGCGGCAAGAAGTTCAAAGCATTTCTTCAAAAGATCATTCGAACTACTCTTTCAAATACTTGCGAACAATATCCTTACGAGAGAAGCTGCCTGATCAAAAAGCTAAATTCTGATAACTCTTTTCTGTTAGCATGCATTTGCATCAGCTTACTTTAAAAAATTGCTCAAGTAGGTCAACACCGTTGTTGTCTGCATCATCAGGCTTACATGTCCTTGCGAAGGGACAATGGCCAATTGCGATTTTGGCATTGGCGCTAAATCAGCAGAAACGCCGCCGCCTAATAATTTATATGTTTTTGCCAATTCAATTTTGTCCAGCCCATCGTTATCACCAGCTATGATCAATACCGGCGCAGAAATTTTCGAGATATTTACATCACCAAAGTCGAACGGCTCCCGCGCGAAAGCGATCATCTGCTCTATAAACTTTGACCATTTTGTTTTATCTGGGGCTATAGCATCGTATGCGGCTTTCATAGGAGTATTCATAAAAAGTTCGGGCTTCCAGGATTTAAATGCATTGGTTATTTCAGGCAGCCAGCCGCTACTTTTATAAGTAGAAGAAATGATCACTAATTTTTTTAACCGTTTAGGGGCTTGTATAGCGAACTTGTAAGCCACAGAGCCACCCATACTATATCCTGCTACGTCGGCATTCTCAATTTTCAGGTAATCCATCACCCCTTCTACATCATTTGCTAAGGTAGCATATGATAACTTTCTATCCGAAAACGGTGTATGCCCGTGTCCCTGTAATTCAATGGCAATTACTTTCCTGTTTTTTGATAGTTCAAGGATCAATTCGGCCCAGTTTCCGTCAATTGTCATAAAAGCGCCATGCAGTAAAATGAGCGGCTTACCCTCGCCATATACCTCATAATAAACTTTGATACCGTTCGCAGGCGCATAGCCACTGTTGGAAGGCTTTATTTGTTGTCCGTTTGATCGGGATGTTGCAAACATAATTACAATGAACAGTATTGATTTAAGAGCATTAAGTGCATGGAGTAAATTTTTCATGGCGTTTAAGTTTGATTTTATTATCAATACAAAAATGGAACTCGTTTCAGGGTTTGATAGCGTGCAAAAACGACCACTTAGGGGAGAATTGCGACAAAATATGCTTGTAAGCGAAGAAATGACTCTGGTTGCTCCCCGTTAAAAAAGATCAAGTAATGGAAGCAAGTAAACATGAATCTGTAAAAAGAAAACCCTCTAAAATTCAATTTAGAGGGTTTTGACACTTGGTATCGCTTTAGTCGGGATGGCAGGACGCGCACCCAACTCTGTTTATATCTTAAAATCAGTAAGTTAAAAGTACTATTCCAAATTGCTCACCTTTTTGTTCGCGGGAATGTTTTGTATCGCAAAAGTACGCATAATAAGCGATTTTAATCTAAATATTTTTTCAAAATAGACGAGTAAAATTCTCGTAATTATTACCATTAAAGTTTACAACACTAAAATCGATCAGCAATGTAAACACGGGGCTTATAGCAGCAAACCAATAAATTAGGTAAGCAATTTACTTGTCATCGTTTTAAGTTTCTCTTCCAAAATACCGAACTTTGAAGTTATATAAATAGTCCTCTCTCCTTCAATAATTTCAATATAACTCGCTCTCCTCATTGCGTTCAAATTAAGATCTTCGCCACTGTCTTCTAAAAAATCTTGTTTAGGATCGGTAGCTTCTAATAATGACCATGAGATTGGATTGGTAAATTTTATCTTTTTGGATAAAATCTTACAAAATCCTTTATTTGATATTTGTTTAACTGGGATGACGACATTGGTAAACGAGCCAACATTGTTGGGCCCTACTTTAACCCTATTGGATTTATATTTAATTCCATCTACACCTTCCGCGTCAACTATCCATTGTAACAAAAGTTGAGGCACAATATATTCAGGCTTAAATACTTCTGTCGGCTTTCTTACAATGAACGAACACGCAGCTAAAAGAGGCCAATAAGTAATGAATTTCACCAAATGCGGTATAAACTTTTCTTTGTTCCCAGGAAAACAACGTTTACGTAAATCATTTGTATTAATGTTCAAATCAAGAAGTTTGAAGTCGGACAAACTTAAATCGAATCTGGAAACATGTAAGTTACTTAATGCAGGTCTATCCATTTCTTCCCAGCATACAAAAATTGAATCGCCGAGATATAGACAAGGAAGGCCAGGTATGCTATACCTTTGGGTGGCTACTTTCTCCCGTAAATCAAATGGAATGTGAAACACGTCTTTTTGTTTTAATTGAGATCTCACATCTGCTCGCACTCTATATAAATTTCCCTTTTCCGTAGCTGTTAGAGAGCGTTGAATTTCCAATAATGACAAACTATTCAATTCATCCATGCATTCTTTCAAAATGAAATATGCTTGGCCTGGAAAGCCATTTAAAAATGTGTCTACTACTTTTATTAAACTAATACACTGCTTTTCAATTATAGGCTTGTTGGAAATCAAAGAGCTATGGACATCTCCAGTAAATCCATTTATTATGGTCAAGAATTCTTTATAAATGTTCTTTAACGACTGAGAAAAATCTTCTTCAGATTTTATAGGCAAATCGAAACACTGGTTTGCGAATATTGACTTATTTGATATCATTAGTCTAACTGGTAGCGATTGTAACTGCGAGTTCCCGAAGAGACTCAAAATGATTAAAATCAGTTGTGAAATCGTTTATTAATGTTTCGCTGCTAAAAATTCTTAATTCTTGTTGAACATCTACATTAATTGCGCGTAAAATCCAATCACACATTTTCGGGGTTATTGGTTCGTTCCGGCGTTTAAGTCCCGCTGCGGTAATTAACATAGACCGAAATTGTTTTGTAATTGTACCGGCGACAATGTCTCTCGCTTTTAATGCTTTTGAAACCTCTGCCCAGGCATTTGCAGAAACTTGATTGATTATTGTCGAATAATCTGGAACAACTAAATTTTCAAGAAACTCTCGAACAGCCTTCATAGGCTGTGGATCAGCCAATAGCGTTTCTGCATTATCGTAAACCTTTGCTCTTGCCTCTGGATTATCATACCGAACCAAAATAAAAAGCGTTGCGATGTCAATTTTCTTTTCATCTATAATTTTGAACTCATCTTCAAGTTCTCCTAACTGATGAAAAACATCTACCACGCTACTATCCACCTCTAATTTTTCGGCAATAACATCCGGTACGATACTCGTATTTTGATTACTCCAAATGAGAAAATCATCATACCGTTTCGATATAGGAATAGAATTGTCAGTAAGGTTTAGGATATCTTTCATTTAACGTTCAGACCGTCGTAAAAAGCTTGGATAATTGTTGATCTCGAAAATTAGATGAGTCATGCAAATTGTAATCAAATTTGTCATACAAAACAAATAGAATACAATCTGCTATAGACCAATTTACTACGATTTGAACCTCCCTCTCATTTAAATTATTTCTCGCTAAGTCACGGTAGACTGGTGAGTCTGTATTTATAACTATAGCAAGTTCTCGGGATTCTTTTTTATAATGATAAATCCACGGTTTTTTATTTTGGACCTCTAACAATTCGTCAAATATTGGATCAACAATCGTAAACCATTGACCATCCCTCAGTTGTATAGCTCCATTTGGTATTTGTTCGTGTTTTTCTTCTTCAGGTTTTTGTAAGTTACTTTGGGACGGCGGTTTGGGATCGGTTTTGACCGAAATATTTGGTTGATTCGGTTGTGCAGGATCATTATTCGCCTCCTCGGGTTCACCGTTAAGTATTGATATTGCCTTTTTTACTGCGCGTCGATGTTGTTGAATCGATCTTATTGATTGTTCGGCCCTCTCGTAATCACTTTTCTTATAGTCTTTCGAAGCGTTCATGACTACCTCAAGATGTTTTTTTAGAAGCTCGCGAACTTGTTGCCAGTTTTGCGTAGAATAGTCAAATCCAACTTTATGAAAAGCAGGCTTGCACATATCCAGGTGCAATTCGCCATAAACACGGCCGTAAACGGGGTGTGGGTTTTTAGGCATTAACCCACCCAAACGAGAAGGCAATTGATGAAATCTTTCAATGATTTGGTTGTTTTTAAATAAATGTAACCCCCATTCACCAGAACCCGATGCAGTAGTTTTCATTAACGCTATCCAACCTTTTATTGGAAGTAACTCGTTGCTGTCTTCATCCTTGACAAAAAGATTCAAGTCATCTAAAATAATTTTCGATTCTTCAAAAACAGGAATGGCAATTTTTTGACAAGGATAAACCTTAGAATTATTACCGTCAACAACTGATATGGTTACGTTTTCAACGCCAATTTCTGGTTGAAAAATTTCTTGTAATGCGTCCCTTACGTGTATAGGGTTAATGCTTTTATGAGTCAGGTCGGTTATTTCTATTACTGTACCACTATCGAATCCTCCCAAGAGTGACGTATTTAAAGCGGGAATTGTAGTTCCATGCAATTTGTTGCGATATTCATTGAACTTTTCATCATTGTCCAAAAGCCGACTATTCAATAAAAATTTATTTTCTATCGAGTTATCTGTTAAAGGTTTGCTTAAAAAGTCAATTTTCCATCCCAAAGTGAGGCAGGCAACTTTCATTCCCATACCAAACATTCCCTTCCTGACTCTCAAATTTCTGCGTAAATCATCGTTTGATACTGATAATTGGATAGCATTTTTCAACTCATCTGAAGTCATGCCAACACCATTATCTCGAATCCTCAATAGATTAGTCCCTATAGTTATTTCAATGACGGTGTGAATATTATCTTCAGCTCTACGCCGCCAATCTAACGAGTTTGCAACAAGCTCAGCTATTGCGCGGTGAGGATCCATCCCCATGGCTCCTAAACCCTTCGGAGTCCAAAATTTGTTCCCGGTAGAAAGTTCTATGTTAAATTGGGTCATTCGGAAATTATTTTAATTTTATCTATTATAGTTTGAACGGATGAATTTAGGCAATTGCAAATTTCAATTACCTCTATTAAATCTAATCTGCGTTCACCGTTTTCATATTTACTAATAAAAGATTGTGGTACACTTAACCTTTTAGCCAAATCTTCCTGCCTTAGACCAGCGTCAATTCGTAGCTGAGTTAATTCGGTGATTAAGGTTTTATATTTTTGACTGTATAAGGTTTTCTTCACGCAAGGAAAGTAGCGGTAATATTTTCATATCCCAAATTAGGATATTAATTAAAATGGTTACATTTGTGGCTCAAAACAAATTCATTGAACTCAGAACCTGCAATAATTCCTAAGTCTACTTTTACCCCGCCTAAAGTTCAATTTTTGAAATGGGTAGGCAGCAAACATAAGTTTGCATCGGAAATGGTGCAATTCTTTCCTGATGAGTTTAAGATATATCATGAACCATTTCTCGGCAGCGGATCGATACTTGCAACTTTAGCACCGGACATTGGATATGCCTCAGATATCTATCCTCCTTTAATTGAAATATGGCAGACGTTAAAAGAAAATCCTACAGAGGTTATTAATTGGTATGAGGCTCGATACAATAAGTTTTCATCTGGTGACAGAAAAGAACAATACGAGTCTATAAAGGCTGACTTCAACAATAGGCCTAATGGCCCCGATTTTCTATTCCTCACGCGTGCTTGTTGGGGAGGAGTAATTCGGTTTCGCAAGCTTGACGGATATATGTCTACGCCTGTGGGTTGGCATGAGCCAATTAATGTAGCATCATTTACCTTACGCGTAAATGAATGGCATAATCGTATAAAGAATGTAACTTTTAACTGTGAAGATTATAAAGAATCTTTTAATCGGGCCTCTGCTGGAGATTTAATTTACTGCGATCCACCTTATCAAAATAGCCAGTCGATCTTGTACGGATCTCAACGATTTGATTTTAGCGAACTGCTTGAGTGTATTGCCAACGCAAAACAAAGGGGTATTTATGTTGCAATGAGCATAGATGGTCATAGCCGTTCAGGAGTAATTCAAGAAAACCTTAAAATACCACTAGGGATATTTGAAAGAGAAATTGATATTAATAACAGAATTTCTATGTTGTTACGATTTAAAAAAGTTGGTCAAAAGTTGACAACGGAAAGAGATACGGAAAAATTGTTCTTAACTTATTAGAAGTATTTTTTTATTGCGTAAGGTTAATATTCATTCGATTTTGTGCCCAGCCTGTAATGAAATTATATGCAACCTTTTGTACTTTATTTAGTCGAGACAAAACCAGCTCGATATGCTCAACATCAACTGGGATAATCCCGTGAGCAATTTGATCCCTCAGTTTATTATGCGAGTCTATCCACCTCTCAGTTCCGTCAATTTCGGGCCAATTAACTTGATCGTTACCCCATAGCATATTAAAACAATCGTAAATCTGATTAATTATACCAGCACGGGTTCGGTCATTTTGTTGATGATAGCCTGATGCTACTACGCTTATAGCATTCCAAAATCCCATATATTTATCAAAAGCATCATCTGTATATAGTCCTTTGCGATACCAATTCAGCGCCCTTAACAACTTTGTCTCGTGAAGATTTAAGTTTCTGGAATGATCGAAACAAAATCTAATCTCTCCTTCATCGACTATTGCTCGAATAGCGTTTTTATCTGTTGTGGATCTGTGGTCGTTTAGAGACACATTTAGAGGGCCATTTATGCGAACAGCTAAAATATCTAACATTTTGCCAATGAATAATAAAGCAACTTTATAGGCTCGATCTTGATCAATCGTGAAAACAGTTACTGTGAATATGGCTCCTGCCGGATGTTTCTGGACAATAATATCGCTTTGAAAAATATTATCTCTTACCAATTCTTTTTCTGCGTTAAATCTTAAATGGCCGTTAATTGTAATTGGCCCGCTGACAAGCAATTCTACTTTGTAAGTTCTCATAAACTAAAGGTAATGTAATAGAAAATTTTAACAGCATTTTTTTGAGAACAAAGCGCCCCCTGTTTGCACCGCTAAAAACGATCAGCAATGTAAACAGGGGGCGTATCGGGGCCGGCATCGCGGGCCCGCCGGGCATTTTTCAAAAACCTTAATTCTTATTATGTTATCACATATAAAACGACAGCACCTATTATTAATAACGCACCGATAGGTTCAATAACTTTTCGAAAGTAGTTATAAACAACGCCTGACTGTAACTCCTGAAATGTTGCAGGCCTGCAATATTACGGCGGTTAAACCTGCGCCTGCCGATAAGGTAACGTAGCAATAATCCAATAAGCAGTAATATGATGGCGTAAATGGTCAGGTGGTCGGGATAATGAGTTATATGTTCATAACTGTAGGATTTAATAAAATGGGGCGTGAGCCCCATTTATCAGTTTAAAATCAGTTGTGTTTCCCCCGTGCGTTCAAATTCTTTGCAAAGTTGGAAGGCGGTTTGTGTTTTGGCTAAGCCGTTGCCAAATAGGATAGATTTTAATTTGGTTTCTTCGTCTTTGTAAGATTTCACATTTTGCATAAAACCACTGACAGCGTTGTACGCACCAAACAGCGTTCCCCGTGTGGTGTCCATTTGTTGGGTGGGATGGCTAAAGGCAAACTCGGTAACCTTTTCAACGGTGTTTAAAAACTGGCTGGAAAACTCGTCCATGTTTTCGCCGTCAATGATTTTCTGCAAAACCTCTTTGCTCGGTGCCATTGCTTGCTGTATCAACTTTAACACTTCTTTATCGGTTATCCGCACCTTTGCCCAACGGTTGAAAATGGTGTTTAACTGGTCGCTAATAGTGTTGGTTATACCCATGACCTCGTGCGCCTGTTTTAAGCGCTCCTGCGCGCTTTGAGTGTGGCGTATCTTAACCGAGTTAGTCATGTTCCCTAAAGCGGCGTTGAGGGTGTTATTACAAACGATACGGATAGGTGTAAACGCTGCGGTAATACTGCCGTAACCATCATGCGAAGTAGTTAAGAAAAGGTATTTTTCTATCAGGTCGTTATTACCAACCCGAATATAGTCGGGTAATTTAGCGGTAATAAAAATGCGCTCCCCGTTGCCCAATGCGCCACAGGTTTCATATAATATGCCGTCACCACCGCCGACGATGGCATCAAAAAAACTAAAAGCGTCCCGGTTCTGCACGACTTCATAGTCATTACCAACTACACCTAATACCTGCTCCGTGTCTGCCCTGACTGTGGCGAAGTAATTCGGGACTTCTATGTCGGGTATCGCTTCATCATTGTTCCATAGGTGGTTATTGGTATCGTGGGTAAACAGGGGGCGTTTCTCTACGATATAATCCAGTCCTGCAAATCGTATCGCTTCGCTACTGGTCGGGTAATGGTCAATGATCTGCCCTAAGTTATGCCAGGCTTTTTCTTTTACGCTCATAAAACTGTGCTTGCCTGTTTTCTCGTTAAAATTTATTTGGTGTGCCATGTTGTTTATTTTTTAGTTTTTAATTCCATTATTTCCGTTTCGGTAACTTCCACATTCGCCGTACTGCCGATAAAATAGGCCGTATTGGTTTGCAGTTCTTCGATAGCATCGTGGATATTGACTAAACCTGTCCTGATCTTTACCTTAATCAGCAGGTACACGGTATCTTCCATTGCATTAATCTTGATAGTTATTTAAAAAGTCGTTGTATTCAAACTGAAACTGTGCAGGATTTTCTTTGGCTAAAGTTTCTGCGTACCCCTCCCAAAATATTTGGTTGGTGAACTCTATAAATTGCTCGTACATCTTAATTCCTGTTTTTAGTGAAACCTTAAAAAATGCCCCCGCTCACGCAGGGGCATAATTGCTTAATTAGTTGGGAAAACGATGTTTGCTTCAATTTCACCCAATTTTTCATGGCAGGCATCAAAAATGAATTGTGTTACCATGCGGATAAGGTTCGGTGTGTTAGTGGTAAACTCACGGCCTTTATCATCTTTGATAATTAGTTTGCAACCCTGATATGGGTTGACCTCTAACTCGTCGTTTTCCTCGATCAGTTTCACTTCAAAATCCTCTAAGGTTTTGATGCGGGCAATCAAGGCCAAACGCTGGATGGTCAGGCGGTGCAGATTTCCTACAGATTTTAAGGTCTGCTCTAAATTCATGGCAGGTTTGATGTATTTTATCTCACCTTCGGGTGCTTCCTGCGCTACTGCTTGCCCTTGTAGTTCGGGTGCAGGGTTAGCGGGTTCGTTATCCACTGTAGCGGTATCACCGCCCTTTGTTTCGGGAGCTTGGGTCTGCGCAACTGGCGCAACCTCGGCGGGCTTTTTATCTTTTGGTGGTTCATCCTGTTTGGCTTCTTTACCTGTGATGTTAGGGCGGTTTTCGGTTCTTGGTGCGTTAGTTGATTTTGCATTTGCGCCTTGCACTTTGTTTGCATTTTTCTCTGCTGTGTTCATTTTGTTAAGCATTAAAGAGTTAAAAATTTTGTTGTTTATTTCTCTCTTTCGCCTCTATCCCGTAAAAGCTTTTTCCAAAAGAAAAAGGAGAAAAAGAAAGCAGAATTTTCCAGGCACGTCACACAGCAAAAAGGAAACGGAATAATTGGAGGGGACCCCTTGGGGAGGCAGCCGTTTATGCCGTAGTCTTTTTGCAGACTATCAGCAAGCTTCCGGCAGCAGTGCCGAATTTTGATTTGTTTTTCTCCTTCTTTTGGGAACAGCGATCAAAGCTAAAACACTTCAAGTGTCTCGCAAGTGCAGAGGCATTTGAGACTAATGGCACGAATGGCGACGCTTTTGCGCCATAAAAGGGCTTGTTTTGAACGACAGTGAATATCAAGCGCAGCGTTAGGGATTGGCGGCGGCATCCTCCGGAGGAGATACAGCAGAAAGCCCGGACCGAAGGTAATGCTGTAATTGTTATTTTTTTGTGATATTAGTCTGATAAATGCCTTTGCACTGTGAGCTTTTTAGGGGCCATAAAAAAATGAAAAATCCTATAAATTTTTATATGAGATTTTGCTTTTTACACCGACACCAGCTCAACTGTAAAAGTTGCCAATAGCCTTATGGAAATAGAAAAATACGTAAATTCTAAAGATGGAACTAGAATTGGTTACCGACAAATTGGAAACGGCGAAGGATTAATCATTGTTCACGGTAGCGGAAGAATTTCTGAAAATTATCGTAATCTAGCAGGGAAGCTTGCACAAAAATTTACGGTCTATACCATCGACAGACGCGGACGCGGACTAAGCGGTGACTGGACTACAAATCACAGCATAAAAACTGAGGTCGAAGATCTTACGGCACTGGTAGCGGCTACTCAAGCCAAGTTTATTTTTGGCCATAGTTTTGGCGGCGTTATTTCTTTGCAGGCCGCGATGCCATGCAACATCCAACGGCTGGCGGTTTATGAACCGCCGATTTCTATAAACAACTCTATCCCTTTTTCTTGGCTACCCGAATTTGAAAAAGCGTTGTCAAGAAATGAAAAAGTTAAAGCGATGGCCATATTTCTAAATGCTCTTCCTCCACCCAATATTAGTAAGTTCCCGAAAGTAGCTTACATGCTATTAGGATATGTCGTTAAGTTTTTGGAGCGAAAAAAGGCTAATCAGGTCAAAATGCTCAATTTACTATATACGATACCGCCCGATTTAAAAATCGTTAAATCATTGGATTTCAATGTCAATACCTATAAAAGTATGAGTGTAAAAACGCTTTTAATGAGCGGCACGGGTAGCCAAATTTTTTTTCAGAAATCCGTAGAGGCATTAGGTGAAGTGCTTCCAAATGCACAGACTGAAATCTTTGAAGGTTTCGACCATTATTCCCCTGAAGAAAGGGTTGAGCAAATTGCTACTTCCTTGGTGAACTTCCTCGTTGAATAAAATGCTTTCAAACAAGCGTATAGGTTAGATAAAGAATTTATCACTTACCGCCTGTAGGCTGAATGCATATCTTTACCGTCCTACTAGAAATAGTTAATGCTATTTAGTCAAATTTTTATGTTTGTTGCCCCAAGCGCTTAACTGCTTGAATATTGGCAAAAAATCCAATGCCATAGGCGTTAGTTCATATTCTACGCGCGGAGGTACTTCTGCATATACCGTCCGTTTAACCAATCCATCGCTTTCTAATGCACGCAATTGTAGTGTTAGCATTCGCTCGGTGATTAAAGGGAATATTTTACTTAACTCGCTAAATCTCAATTTTCGGTCGCTTAATTTATCAATGATCAATATCTTCCATCTACCGCCGATCTTATTGACCGCATAGGTAAGGTCACACTCCGTTAGGAAGCTTTCATTAAGAGTAAATGTTGAATTCAATTTACGTTTTGCCATTACTTACATTTTTGTATGTACCACACAATTAGTTGTCAACGGATAAAAATAGACGTTGCCTCATAAATTTGAAAGCACAATAAACAAAATAACAATGGACTTACATTTAAAAGGAAAGACAGCAGTAATAACAGGAGCCAGTCAGGGTATAGGAAAAGCTATTGCCCGCGAATTAGCCCTGGAGGGCGTGAAAGTTTTTGCCGTAGGCAGAAATGAGCAATTGTTGCAAACGTTACAACACGAAATTGAAGCTCTAGGGGGCATTGTACCGGCGACTTTCGCTCAGAATTTGGTCGAGCCGGACGGCCCGCAGAAGATATCAGAAGCGGCGTTATCAGTGCTTGGACAAGTTGATATTCTGATTAACAATGCAGGACGGAGCCAGGCAGTAGATGTTATTGGCCCTGAAGAACTATGGATTGAATCCATGACGCTCGATTTCGACCGTCATCGTCAATTGACACAAGCTTTATTACCAGATATGATTGCGCGAAAAAAGGGAACAATCTTAAATGTAACCAGTACTTATGAATTGCGCTTTCTCAATGTTTCATCCATTGCTAAAGCAGCTATCGTAATGTGGTCAAAACAACTTGCCGGACAATTGGGACAGCATGGCATTAGAGTGAATTGTTTGCAACCTGGTCTTATTGACACGGAAAATACAAGGCGGATATTTACTCCGGAAGAGCGAAAGACACATTCCGCTCAAGAAATTCCATTAGGCGATTTTGGTGAGCCCGAAGACATGGCTAATATGGCGGCCTTTTTGGTTTCTCAACGTGCCGGCTATATAACAGGGACGGTTTCTGTAGTAGATGGAGGTGCGCGACGCTATGCTTTTTAATGACCCGGTTTTAAAACAAGACGGTTATTCATGTTTAAGCATATTTACGTATTAATGGATTGTAGCCATCTCGAAACTGCAAAGTAGCGAATGGACATTTCTTTTGATGCATGATTGGTAATAACTCATTGAGGAATGAAGTTCATATGAAACACAGCCCCGCATTTGTTGTTTAATATTAATCCATGGCATATGATAAATCAAAATGCATTAAAATATCAACGTCAGATACCTACAGGGTTCCTCGCAGACCTTGTTAGCTCTTTTTGGACATTGGAGAATACTGCGGATGAAGATCAGATCGTTACAGTACTTCCAGATGGCTACTTCGACATTTTATTTAATTCTGCAAATGGAAAGCCGTTCAAAGGGATGTTAATTGGGCTTTCCAGCAGACCGCAGGAATACATTATGGAGGGGCGCTCAGTTACTTTCTCTATAAGTCTTAAACTCACAGCCGCTGAGTTCATTTTAAAAAAAACGATTCGCCACCTTCGTGATACCTATGAATATCTACCCCAGGATTCGGCATGGTATAATTGTTTGAATAAACCCTCCTTGGAGATTTTCGTAAATGCCGTTACCGATTTTATGTACGGTCTTCTTGATCATCCAATAAACGAAAAAAAACTCCAGCTATTCAACAATATATACCGAACTAATGGTGATGTAAGTATAAACAAATTATCTGCAAGTATTCACTGGAGTAGCCGACAGATCAACCGCTATTTTCAAGAATATTTTGGATTGTCACTAAAAACTTATTGCAGCATTTTGCGATTTCGGGCAACTTTTGAGCAACTCCATAACGGTAAGCTTTTCCCGCCGAATAATTACTACGATCAGGCGCATTTCATTCGGGAAGTAAATAAATTTTCAAAAACCACTCCTCGACATCTCGCAAAAAATGCCGATGACCGATTTATACAATTAGCTACGCTGAATGCTTCTTAATTTTGCTTTGTATTTAAAATCATTGTCATGAAATACCATGTCATCGGCCTTTGCGGCAGTTTACGTAAGGAATCCTTTACACTGAAATTGCTAAAGGCTTTTAAAAAAAGCGCACCAGACGGGGTTCAATTTGATATTATTGATTTATCAGGGCTTCCTTTAATTAATGAAGATCTAGAATCTGAACTCCCTGAGACAGTCACAGAGCTTCATCGAGTTATTAAGGGTGCGCATGCCGTGCTGTTTGCCACTCCAGAGTATAATAGATCATACTCACCTGTTATCAAAAATGCGATTGATTGGGGTTCACGTCCCGAAGGAAAGAACAACTGGGATGGTAAGCCTGCCGGTGTCATTGGATGTTCGCCATATCAATTAGGAGCTTTCGGCGCCGTCAATCATTTACGCCAGGTGCTGATGTACGTAAATATGCCTGTCCTGCAGCAACCGGAATTTTATTTAGGTAGTATTGGCCGTAAACTTACTTCAAATGGAAATATCAATGATGACGACACCCAGAAACATATAAACGACTATTGGGTAGCCTTTGTACAGTGGATTAAAGGCAACACTAATTCTTTCAACTATTAACAATAATCTGCTATGACTCAATTAAAAAAATCAACAACGAGCATCGCGAAAGAAGTGGTACTAAACTTTTTAAACGCAATAAATGAAGAAAACTTTGAAGCCGCAAAAAAGCACGCGCAATCTGATATGAAGTTTGATGGCGTACTTGGTCAGCGAGACAGCGCCGAAGCGTATTTCAAAGACATGGAAAAGATGAAAATGAAGTATGACATAAAAAAGGCATTTGCCGACGGTGATGACGTTTGCATACTTTCAGATATTACTATGGGCAACGTTACGATGTTTACTTGCAGTTGGTACCGTTTGGATGGCGGGAAAATAAAATCGCTTAAAGTTGTTTTCGATCCGCGGCCGGCACTTGAAAAAAAGTGAAGCACTAATGAAATTTCCATCCGTCTGAAGCGTAAATTTTAATTAAAGCTGTCAGATAATTTAGGATCTGTAATATTTTGATATTGATTTATAAATTAACAACGAGAAAAATGGAGAAATAGTTTTGTCAGAGCTTCAGTAAGATATGAAGCTGTTTAACGAAAAAGTGAAAGGCTTAATAAAGATCGTCAACTGATTGATTATATTTGGCTCAACCTTACTTGATACGAAAAACAGCGATACCGAAGCTACATATAACATTTGATTGCGTTACTACGCTCCCGAGATCATAAAACTGGTAATTTTAAAAGACGGGAACAAGTGCAATGCCTGCCGCTGTGCGGGCTTGCTTGTTCTGTCTTACAGGTATACCAGTACCTTTGATCTCAGTTCAATGTCTTGTCCGCACTGCCACAGGCCGACAATCAAATCAGGCGTTCCAGCCTAAATCACTAACTTTTATCTATCTAGCGAAGACGTGAAAGCGTACCGCTAATGTTTTATTCTTTTCTCAACCTTATCATGAAAACATTTACAGACCGCTTCTACAGCGCAATGGAAAACCAATTAGCCGAAATCACCTTATCCGGCCAACCTCCTACCGAGCAATATAAGCAATCCATTAAGGTCTGTAAGAAGGCCATGACCAAACTCAAGAACTATATCTCCAGCTATGCTTTTGAGAACACTGCCGAAGAAGTTAATTTCTTTAAAGAGATCAAGCCGCAATTTTACAGCAAGTACATCTACTATATCAACGTCTATAACTTCCTGACCCAACGGCCAACCGGCGGGGAGAATATACAGCAAGACTATATCAAGATGCACCTGTTCGAGTTGAAGACCTTCTTCGACCATAACCGGGCATTTTACAGCTATTACCGTTCAGGTAACACGCTGTTGGACGAAGTTTATTATACCCGTGGCGGTTTTGATGTTCATGCGGAGTTGGAAGATTTTGAAGAAGATGAACAATACAGCACCAGCCACGACTATAAACTTTCAAAGATCATTGCTCATGAAAAATTCCAGGAATATCTGAACCTTGAACTGGCGAGGCTAGGAAATGAAGATTTTGTAGCTTTAAACGGCAAGAAAGTTTTCCCCTTTCCTCACCCGCAATGGACGGCCAGCCAGACTGATGCCGCTGAACTATTATACTCCCTGCAAACTTCCTGCGCAGTAAATAATGGGAATATTGATATCAAAGACCTGGTACTGATCTGGGAGTTCATCTTCCAAATGGAGATCAAAGAGCCCTACCATAAGCTCATCGATGTAGCCAAACGCCAAAAAGAGATGTTCGTATTCCTCACCCGGTTGCGTAACAGCTTATGGAGTTTCATCAAGGAAAAATTTAAAAAAGGTTTACCGCCTGGTAACGAATAAACAATATTGCGATCCATTTAGGGCTTTAACAGTTCATCCCTGTTTAATAATCACCCAACCCGTTCATAGGTGGGGTGATATGTTTTTTTACACTCACCACCTTTGATCTACCGACGGCATGGGGCCGCCGGGTAAATCAAATGTCTATGCTTAACTCCATATCCTGGCAGCAATACATTGCTGCCGTTCTGCTGCTCAGTGCAGCTTGGTACGCCTACGTTGGCCTACACTATTTCCAACCCGAAATTTCAGCGTTCCTTAAGATCAAAAAACCGAAGGCCTCAGCAGTACCAGCTGTCGCTAACCAAACCAATACGGTCATGGGCAGTATCCAGGCTGATTCCGACACCGGCGCATACCAATCCGATGAATTGGTTTTTAGTAACGCGCATCCTGATGATGTAAGCGAAGAAACTTTACCCAAAGGCCCAAGCGATGATCTGCTGGCTGAAGCGCAAGTTTTGGTGACCGCTTATGAAGGCAATGATAACAAAACCGAATTCCTCTCGCTCTTGCAGCAACTGGTCAACAGTTACGAAGTTTTCCGTGACGAGATCAGCCTGCCCCGCGTGATCGAATCCCTCAAACAATTTGCCCAGGCTAAACTGCCGTTTCGCCTGAATGACACTGAATGGCCACTAAATTTTTAAATCAATGAAAAAGCAATTTCAATTATTTGCCATGGCGATGCTGATCGCCATCACCGCATCAGCCCAGGACGGGAATGCGGGTATCAATGAAGCGACCAACCAGGTTAAAAGTTACTTCGCTACCGGCACCAATCTGATGTATGCCATAGGCGCCATTGTGGGCCTGGTTGGTGCTATCAAGGTTTACAAAAAATGGAATGATGGCGAACATGATACCGGTAAAGTGGCCTCCAGCTGGTTCGGCAGCTGTATCTTCCTGGTCGTAGTTGCTACAGTACTCAAATCATTCTTTGGTGTATGAGTTACCAGATCAACAAAGGGATTAACCGCCCAATAGAATTTAAGGGGCTGAAGGCACAATATATTGGTTACTTAGGCGGTGGCCTAGTCGTGTTACTGGTCTTGTTCGCGATCCTTTACCTGGTCGGTCTGGCCGTCTACCTATGTATCATTATCATCCTTGGTTTAGGCAGCCTGTTATTTCACCAGGTATTTAGCCTTAGCCATCGCTACGGTGAACATGGCTTAATGAAGCGAAATGCCTGTAAGCACCTGCCCACTTATTTGAAATTTAAAACAAGGAGATTATTCTATGAAAAGCGCTGAACAAGTTTTCCCGATTTACAAAGTGGAGCATGATGCCCTGGTATCAATGCAAGGTGATTTGAGCATTGGTTTTGAACTGATCTTACCGGAGTTGTTCACCCTATCTAATGATGAGTATATGAACTTCCATCAAACCTGGGTCAAGGCGATCAAGCTGCTGCCAAAGAACAGCATCTTGCATAAACAGGATTGGTTCGTTGAAGATCAGTATCAGGCCAGCTTCGGCGACAAAACATTTTTGAGCCATGCCAGTGAGCGCTTTTTTAACGAGCGCCCTTACCTCGCCCACCGCTGCTATGTGATACTCACTAAAAAGCCGGACAACTTCAAAACCGTAACCAGCGCATCGAGTAGCTTATTACGGAAACATATCACACCATCCGAAGCCACATCAGCCGAACTATTCCGTGATTTTGCGGATAGCGCCGGCCAATTTAAACGCCTGCTGGAAGATAGCGGACTTGTCCGCGTCAGGCGTTTAAGCAATAATGACCTGGCCGGAACATTAGTAGCGCCCGGTGTATTGGAGCAATACTGTTTCCTCGTTAGCGCCGACGATGAACCCATATTAAAAGATATTCATTTAAAGGACGGCATCAGGATCGGTGACAATTTTTGCCAGCTCTATACTTTAGCCGAGGCGGAACATCTGCCCGGGCTGGTTGGCCCGCGCATCACCTATGACCGATACAGCACAGATAAGACAAAATTCAGCACGGGCTTTGCCAGTCCTATCGGTGCCTTGCTCAACTGCAATCACATCTATAACCAATATTTATTTATCGAAGATGGCGCTAAAACCCTGAAAAAACTGGAAGCTAAAAAACTAAGGTTGCAATCTTTGTCAGCGTATTCCCGTGAAAACGCTATTGGCCGCGACGCTACGCAGGAATTCTTGAATGAAGCCATCAGCCAGCAAAGGCAACCAATAAAAGCACATTTCAATATCCTTGCCTGGACAGATGATAAAACGGAACTCAAAGACATCAGGAACAAGGTCAGTTCTGCATTGGCGCAATTGGATGCGCAGCCCAAACAGGAAACCGATGGTGCGCCGCAGATCTGGTGGGCCGGTCTGCCAGGCAACAGTGGTAATTTCCCGATGAACGATACCTTTGATACATTCGCTGAGCAAGCGACCTGTTTCTTTAACCTCGAAACTAATTACCGTTCATCACTATCACCCTGCGGTATCCGACTCGGCGACCGTTTGAGTGGTAAGCCTTTGCACGTTGACCTGAGTGATGAACCCATGAAAAATGGCATCACCACCAATCGTAACAAGTTCATTTTAGGACCTTCGGGCAGCGGTAAATCGTTTTTTACCAACCACCTGCTGCGCAGCTATTATGAACAGGATGCACACATCGTACTGGTCGATGTTGGGCACAGTTATGAAGGACTTTGCGAATTTGTGGACGGTTATTACTTTACTTATTCAGAAGATAACCCGATCAGCTTTAATCCTTTTTATGTAGGTGCCGGTGACGTGCTGGACACGGAAAAACGGGAAAGCATCAAAGCCATGATCCTGGCTTTATGGAAAAAGGAAGACGAAGGGGTTTTAAGATCGGAGTATATCGCCATCAGCGACGCACTTTTCAATTACTACGAATCTAACCCGGAATTCGCTTGCTTCAATTCGTTTTACGAATTCTTAAAAGGGCCGTTTTACGAAACGATGAAAAATAGCAGAGTGAAGGATCAGCATTTTGACATCGATAACCTGCTCTTTGTCTTAAAGCCTTATTACAAAGGTGGCGAATATGATTACTTGCTAAACGCGACGGAAAACCTTGACCTGCTGCACCGCCGTTTTATTGTCTTCGAGCTGGATAATATCAAAGACCATCCGATCCTGTTTCCGGTGGTTACGCTCATCATCATGGAGACCTTCGTTTCTAAAATGCGCAAGCTGCCCAAAGAGACCCGTAAAATGATATTGATCGAGGAAGCCTGGAAAGCCATTGCCCGTGAAGGTATGGCCGAGTACATCAAATACCTGTTTAAAACAGTCAGGAAATATTTTGGCGAGGCTTTGGTGGTAACACAGGATATTGAAGATATCATCAGTTCGCCGGTCGTTAAACAAGCCATTATTAATAACAGCGATTGCAAGATACTTTTAGATCAGCGCAAGTACCAAAACGACTTTCCAAAAATTCAGCAACTCTTAGGTATCACCGATAAAGAGACCGCGCTCATCATGAGCATGAACCGCGCCAACGACGAGCGCTACCGCTATAAGGAAGTTTTCATCAGCCTCAACGGCCAGCTCTCCAGGGTTTATCGTACCGAAGTCAGCCGGGAAGAATATTGGACGTACACCACCGAATCAGCCGAAAAGGCGAAAGTTAAAGCCTACAAAAAGAAATATGGCGACATCCGCAAGGCGATAGCCATCCTGGTACAAGAAGAACACGACACTAAACACACTGCAGCATGAAAAAGCTCCTATTGATCGTGCTGCTATTCGCAGCCTGCAAGTTCCGTGCAAACCATGATGGAACCTATGTCAGTCACACTCAGGGACAATTTTCAATTGCCGACGATACCTTGATCGTGGCCGATACCGTAGTTCTAAACCATACGGGTTTTCAAAAGATCCGTAACGGCGAGGTAAAACCCAAAGCCTATAAAAGCCGCAAATGGACTTTGAACAGTCCCGATGCGCCGGTGATGCAGATCAGCGATGGCCAAATTATCATCGGTTCGACTACTTACAAAAAACTGCCATGAAAAAGTTAATTATCATTACCCTGCTGTTGGTATCGTTTCGCAGCCAGGCGCAATACCAGATCGTAACGACTGTGGTCAAAAAGGTCATCAAAGCCATTGACCTGAAGGTACAGCGGATGCAAAATCAAACAATCTGGTTACAGAACGCGCAAAAGACCCTGGAAAATGAACTATCCAAATTCCGGCTTAACGAGATATCCAATTGGTCGCAAAAGCAGAAAACGCTATATGACGACTACTATCAGGAGTTATGGAAAGTAAAATCAACCATCGCCTACTATCAGCGCATTAAAGATCTGACGGTTAAACAGGTTGCAATGGTTGGCGAATACCAAAGGGCCTGGAAGCTGTTTCAGTCCGATAAGCACTTCAAACCTGACGAGATCATCCAGATGCAGCGGGTGTATGTAGGCATATTGGATGCCAGCGCTAAGAATTTAGATCAGGTCATGCTGGCCATCAACCCCGGAAAAACGCAGATGAGCGACCAGCAGCGCTTAGAAGCCATCAACCAGGCAGGTGACCGTTTGGACGAAAATTACAGCGACCTGAAACAATATAATAATCAAAATATGATCGTCAGCCTGCACCGCAGCAAGGACATTAACGAGCTACAAACAGTAAAGAATTATTATGGCCTGCATTAAATTCACCCTCATCGCACTGTTGCTCATGGGCAGCGCGCGGGCACAGACCTTTGCGGAATGGTTCAGCCAAAAGAAAACGCAAAAGAAGTACTTGTTACAGCAAATCGCTGCCTTGCAAGTATATAGTGGCTATGTGAAAACAGGTTACAATATTGCTAAGGGTGGCCTGGGCTCAATTGGCGGTTACATCACCAATGAAAACGGCTTGCATACCGATTATTACACCCGTTTAAAAACCGTAAACACCACCGTAAAAAACAACCCGCAGGTCAATGATATCATACGCTGGCAAGGCGATATTTTAAAGCAAACCGGTGCTATCCAAAAGCAAACCGGACTGACCAGCAATGAAAGTTCTTATACGAAGAAAGTTTGCCAGTCCCTGCTGCAAGATTGCGATGCCCGTATCAATGACCTTATGCTTATCCTTTCTGACAATAAAGCTGAAATGAGTGATGAAGAACGCATCACGCTAATAGCCAGGTTGCATCAGGCCATGCAGGATAACTATCGTTTTGCCGCCAGCTTCCGCTCACAGTTGCGGATCTATGTGGGCAATAAAGCGCAGGAAAAACAGGATAACCAAACATTAAAAAAATTGTATGCGAACCGTTAAGATCATCCTCCTTTTACTTGGCCTTAGCCTGGGCGCTAAAGCACAAAGTGACGAATTGCAACAGCTCATGCTTAATATTGAGAAGCTCACGCAATTCAAAGCCATCCTGTCTGATATGAAACAGGGTTACCAGATCTATCAGCAGGCTTATGGCACCATTTCCAATTTATCGAAAGGAAATTTCGATCTGCATAATATTTATCTCACCGGCCTGATGGCCGTTAATCCGGCGGTCAGGAACAACCCACGGGTCGGCCAGATCATGAGCCAGCAAAGCGATATCCTTAATGAATATAAACGCTACTCTAACCTATTCCGGCAAAGCGGTTCATTTAACAGCAACGAATTAAATTATATGAATAATGTTTTTAACCAGCTCGTCAAGCAAAGCAATGCTAATATTGATGAACTCGCTAATGTGACGACTGCTAACAAATTGCGCATGACGGATGACGACCGCCTGCGGGCGATTGACCGAATTTACCTCAGCAGTTCCGATCAGCTCCAATTCCTGCGCTATTTTAACCGCAAAGCTGTCATGCTCAGCCTCCAGCGCAGAAAAGATAACAGCGACACCCAAACCCTCAAACGGCTCTACGGCCTTAAATAAATAACATGAAAAAGAAGCTTTTAACAAGTGCCTTACTGGCGCTAACGGGGATGTTTTTTCCATTATTTTCCAGGGCCGACGGCTTGGCAGATGATATTCAGGGACTGCAAGGCGTCCTGAACAATGTTTATAACGATATGCTGCCTATGTGCAGCCAATTGATCGGTGTCGCCCGTGGTATAGCCGGTTTTGGCGCACTCTGGTACATCGCGGCCAGGGTCTGGCGGCACCTCGCCAACGCGGAGCCGGTCGACTTTTACCCCTTAATGCGCCCGTTTGCTTTAGGGATGGCCATCCTCTTGTTCCCAACCGTCATCGCCGTGATCAATGGCATCATGAACCCGGTCGTTGCCGCTACTGGCGGCATGGTCAAAAATTCCGATGCGGCTATAGCCAAATTATTAGCGCAAAAACAAGCGGCCATCGAAAAAACGGATTCCTGGCAGATGTATGTTGGCGATGATGGTGAGGGCGACCGGGACAAATGGTATAAATACACACACCCCGATGACCCCAATGGCGATAAAGAAGGTGTTTTTTCCGGTCTGGGCAATGACGTGAAATTCGCTATGGATAAGGCCAGCTACAAATTTCGCAACAGTGTGAAGCAATGGATGTCTGAAATCCTAGAGGTGGTTTATGAAGCAGCCTCACTATGCATTAACACGATCCGCACCTTTTACCTGATCGTACTGGCCATACTCGGCCCGCTGGTATTTGGCCTGGCTGTATTTGACGGCTTCCAACATACGCTGACCACCTGGCTCGCAAAATACCTCAACGTATTTTTGTGGTTACCTGTCGCCAATATTTTCGGCAGTATCATCGGCAAGGTGCAGGAAAATATGCTCAAACTGGACATCCAGCAGGTACAAAGCGCTGGTGACACCTTTTTCAGTTCGACCGATACGGCATACCTTATCTTTTTACTCATTGGCATCGTCGGCTATTTCACCGTTCCGGCAGTAGCTGGCTATATCATCAACCCCGGTGGTGGTAACGGCCTTTTAAATAAAGTCACCAATCTCACCGGCATCAGCCTGAGTTCCATCAAATCCAGCTCCTATGGCGCCGGTATGGCCGCAGGTGAACGCATGGCGCAAGGTGCAACCAATCTAATCAATGCGCCCGGCCATATCGCAGATGGCTACCGCTCAGCCGGTTCCAATAATGTCCAATCAGAAAAACTAAATGGAAACCCTAAAAAATAAAGACCATGTTTACACACCTCAGAAATATCGAAACCGCTTTTCAGCAAAATAAACGCATCGTCGCATTGGTCATATTAACCAGCGCAATCATATCCATCGCAGCTATTTATTTCTCCTTTGCGGCCTATCAAAAAGCATCAGCACATATCTATGTGCTGGCTAATGGTAAAGCCTTGGAAGCCATCTCAGCGGAACGGAAGGACAATATCCCTGTAGAAGCGCGTGACCACATTAAAATGTTCCACCATTACTTTTTTACCCTTGACCCCGACGAAAAAGTGATCGAAAGCAACATGAGCAAGGCTCTATACCTGGCTGATGAAAGTGCCCGTAACCAGTATAGCGGTTTAAAAGAAAAAAGCTATTACAACAACCTTATCTCCGGCAATATTAGCCAGCAGATACGGGTGGACAGCATTCAGTTGAATATGAACAGCTACCCTTATGCTTTTAAATGCTTTGCTACGGAAAAGCTGATACGGGCCACGTCCACCATTAACAAGTTATTGGTCACGCAAGGCTATCTGCGCAACGTCAGCCGTTCCGATAATAACCCGCACGGTTTCCTGATCGAAAAATGGGAAACTATCGCTAACCGCGACACCACTATTGACACGCCATGAAAAAATTACAGCGATGGTTCAATACCCTGCCGGTCAAACGGCAAAAGCTTTGGTTGGTGATATTCTGCCTGGTTTTCACTTTGCTGCTTTTGCTCAGTATCGGCTTCCAGCAATTCAACCTGAATACGGGCCATATCCTACAACCAAGGATAAAAACAGAAACACTAAAACATCAATAACATGAAAAAGCAACGCAAATTCTTGTTGGTATTGCCATTAATGGTAATACCATTTATGACCATGGCCTTTTGGGCTTTAGGTGGTGGTAAAACCACCAACCCGCAAATCGAGAATGCTCGCGGACTGGACACCGATCTGCCGCAAGCACAGTTTAAAGACAAGGCTCAAACTGATAAAATGGCGGTTTACCAGGCGGCACAGCACGATTCCAGCCAAAATGGTGTCAGCCCCGCTTTCCTCAAATCAATGGGACTGGACAAAAATAATACGGGCAAAACTGATTCGGTGATGACCACCGATGACCAGACCATCAAAATACAAGCTAAACTGGCACAGTTAAACAAGCAACTTAATCAACCACAGGAAACGCGCCCAACACAAACTTACGACGAACCTGATCCGCAACAGGTCAAGCAGCTTAAAAAGATGATGCGCAACATGAATGGCAACGGCAACCAACCCGACCCTGAAATGCAGCAACTTAACAAAATGCTGGACAAGATACAGGCCATTCAAAACCCATCGAACGTTAAGAGTGAGCCTCGAAAAAATGAGGTTGCCGCTCCATTCCGTGCGGTACCGGCACTAATCGATGGTAAGCAAAAAGTAGTGGATGGTGCCGCTGTAAAGCTAAAGCTAACCGACAGCGTTACTTTAAAAGGCCAGTTCTTGCCTAAAGGGCAGCAACTGTTCGGCGTATGCCAAGTCACCAATCAAAGACTGTTATTAATCATCCAAAATATCAGGCTGGATAAGCAGATCATCCCGGTCAACTTAACCGTCTTTAGCCTTGACGGTATGCCAGGCATTCCGGCACCGGAAGCCGAATTCGGCAATGCCGCAGGTTCCGGCGCAGACCAAGCGATCCAAAGTATGCAGTTTCTGAGTATGGATCAAAGCCTCGGCGCACAGGCCGCAGCCGGTGGTGTGAACGCCGCTAAGAGCCTGTTCAGCAAAAAAGTAAATAAGATCAAGGTCAAGCTCCAAAACGATTACCCCGTGCTGTTAAAAATCAATAAGTAAGTATCATAAATAATTAAATCATGAACACAGAAAATTTAAATTACCTGCAAAAGCAACTGCTGAACCTGGGGTTCGGCGAAAAGCTGAACGACGAACTGGAAAAGAATTTAAAAGCCGGCAACAAGAAATTTAAGCTGACCGCTGAAAATGAGTACAATCAGCAAAAGGTTGATTACACGCTTTACTTCAAGGCTGGCGACGACCGTACCTTTTTCAATAAATATGACGCTTCCCTGCAAGGTAAGGAAGAAGGGCATACCTTTTATATCAACCGCGGCGGTGCCATCACCGCTAAGGAAGCGTATAATCTCCTGGAAGGCCGCGCAGTTTACAAGCAACTGGAAAGCCTGGACTTGGAGAAATATCATGCCTGGGTGATAATCGATAAGGAGAATAAAACTGATAACGGCCAAAATAAGCTACGCACATTTACCGAGGGGTGGAATTATAAACCTGAACGTGCTGTCGATAAAATGGACATCGTAGGTATCAACGAAGAGGGCAACCGAGATAAATTGATGAAGTCACTGGAAAAAGGTAACCGTCACCAAGTAACCGCTATCAGAGACGGTAAAGAAGTAAAGCTATTTATCGAAGCGAACCCAGCCGAACACCGTGTTAACCTTACCAATTGGAAGGGCGAAGCACAGCAACTGGAGCATTATAAAAAGCCCGAATTGAAAAACGAACCAAATAAAGGTAACAAGCGAGCGCAGAACCAGGAGGATGCGCCTGTAAAAAAGCAAGGCAAAAGTAAAGGCACTAAAATGAAAGTATAGCTTATACTTGCATTTCAAACGGCTGTCATTCTCGATAGCTTATTGTGATAAGGTTTAGGTTGAAAGTCCCCGGCAGCGAGTGTTTTGGGGACTTTTATTTATCTTTAGCTGCCTAATCGTTGTCATGAAAAGTTCGCTTAGCCTGCTGTTACTCTACATTTGCCTTATACTTACTTCACAGTTCAAGGTGCTGCGCAATCCGTAAGCAGAATCTTCAATGTTTTAGGCGTCGTCTTATTTTGTATGGTGACATGCGGCTTGGCTAATAGTATAGGAACATGCAAAGCCGGAATAACCATTGTTTCTGAGTAATAATTTATATACGTAATATCAAAAAATTAATGAAGCTTGTATCTTAGTCAACCTGGATTATATGAGCGAAATTTTTCAAGCCGCTGACCTAAAAGGCGCACTGGACTTAGCAAAGCAATTTAAAGTATCAGGAAAATACAACCTGTTTCGTGGGCAGGCCCAAGACTGGCCGGTCATGTCGTCACTGGGAAGATTATTACCGGAACCCGACCCTGAGATTCAAAAGCAACTGGAAAGATTGTTCCTGTACTTTGATTCCAGTTCTGCGCTCAGGAAATACAAGGCGGATATTGACTGGTTTTGGGCGGTGGCGCAGCACTACGGCCTCAAGACGAATTATATTGATTTTACGGAGAGCCCGGAAGTCGCCACCTATTTTGCCACGAATTCCCATGACAATTTACCTGGGGAAAACGCCGTGATCATCTGTCTGAATGAAGCAGACTGGAACTCCTTCATATCGAGCCTCAAAGGATATTTTGAGGAGGAGAAAGTGATAGCCCCTTATATCGCCCGGATCGATGTCGACAATCTCTGGCGCCTTCAGGCGCAGCAGGGATGTTTTATGTTCACACCGTACAGCCAGATCGAATTCTTTTACGACTTCGATCGGATCATATTTCCGTTTAGCGAACCCTACAGTGCTATTCGAAGCGGTCATATCTATCCGAAACGTAAAAGCGAGCTGGAGCAGCTACTGGACCATTACTTTAATATGGAGGAACGCATCAAGGGTGCCGAGCGAATGAGAAAGTTTGCCGAAGAGATCAACATGCCGGTCAGTCACATCGGTGGACTGGAATTCGATCATTATTTCAAAAGGAAACAAAAGCATACAAGCTGGCGTTCGGCGGAATTCAAAACCTGGGACCTCCCGTTGATGGAGCGCTGGGCTCCCGGCAATAGGATCAGGCTGCAACTGAACTATGTCAGAGATTTGCCGGCTGCCGTGCAGCTAGAGACCATTAGGCAGCAACTCGCTCACGTGTTCCGAAAAAGGAAGATCAGTCGGATAACGCCGATAAAATTCTATCTCGATCCCATACCGGACATTGCGGCTAAGGACATTAAACTGATCCAGCGGTGCTGCAGTCGGGCCTGGGATGGAATGCGCAATTTACCATTCTCAGATGCCGAGATCATCCAAATTATCAGCCAAGTCGTGGTCGCAGGTGTTACCGAGGCGCTAACGGACCAGGTACTCTCATTTTCGGGTGAAAAGCTGCTCCTGCTGGAGATGACCAATGAATACGGCAACACTAGCAGATGCCAGGTCTCACCTTCGGTGATCATTTCCTGCTTCCGGGCCGATCTATTCGATATCCTTTCTGACGAGGCGCCAAGGGTGTTGCAGCCGGAAATGTTGCTGCACATCAATGATCCCTACCTGCTCTTTGATTTCCATTTGTTGCTGGCGGCCTTCAAAAAAGAGATAATCCACTCTCAGCTTTTGCTGCAGCAGGAGAACGAACATCCGGTGATCTTCTTTACGCCGGCTCAGATAAATGTGCTGGGATATGCCTGAGTGAATTTGCGATCTTTATAATATCTTTGACAAATATTCCAGTTTATGCCTAATTATTATCCGAATTCCGATATCATCAATGTCCCTGGTTATGAGGTGTATTTTACGAGATTCGCCGATTCTATTATCAATGACCACTTTAAAGACGCCAAGGCGGAACTGGAAGATATCCTAAATTCCTTTTATATAGATGAAAAACAGATTGTTGAAGGCGGTGGTGGCCGAAGTTCAATCACGCAGACGCTGGCAGCTCTGATCGACAAGTACGGATGGCTGAAAGCAAATATTGAAAGTGAGCATCATGTGCGGGGCAAAGTGTTGACGTCCGAAAGTCATGAAGTCGATCACTACAAATCTTTTGTTCAGGGCAATATCGGCCTGGAGATTGAATGGAACAATAAAGACCCGTTCTATGACCGCGACCTGGAGAACTTCCGAAAATTACACCAGATCGGTGAATTGAGTTTAGGAATCATTATTACGAGGGGTGCCAGTTTGCAGCGGGAATTATTGCAGGTCTATACCCGCTTCCTGGAAGAATTACATCCTTTTGATATGGCAAAGCTCTTGACACGCATATCTTCTTCAGATAATGCGAAAAGTGTGATCGCCAAATTCATCGATCTTCCGAAAGAAGAATCCATAAAAAGAATAGCCGCTGCGTTATACTATTCAAAGTATGGCGCAGCAACCACGCATATGGACAAACTACTGCTACGTCTGAACAGGGGTGTCGGCAATCCATGCCCCTTTATTTTAATTGGTATAGGCTCAGAGCGCCTGATAAAAAATGAAGCAGTATAGCAGGGACAAAAGATCGCCGGTACCCGTATCAGGTACGGCATCGAAGGTCATGAGTTCGATAAAAGGCAAGAACACCAAACCAGAACTACTTTTCAGAAAAGCGTTATGGCGTAGTGGCCTAAAAGGCTACCGGTTGCATTGGAAAGTTGAGGGCAGGCCTGATATCGCCTTTCCTGGAAGAAAACTGGCTATATTTATTCATGGGTGTTACTGGCACAGATGTCCCATATGCAACCTGTCGAAACCCAAAGCCAACAGCACTTTTTGGTCAGATAAATTTGAAAAGAATGTTGAAAGGGACGGGCGTAAAACATCAGCGCTGGAGCGTGATGGCTGGACGGTAATGACCTTTTGGGAATGCGAAATCAAAAAAGATATTTCTCCATTGGTCCGTCAGGTCAGCGCATTGGTTAACAAATGTTGAATTGTTGATAAGTTTTCTATTGATATTTTTTATCAATAGAAAACTTATCAATATATTTATCCTCATGAGAACTTTGGGTTCAATCATCAGAGAATTAAGGGAAGCACAGAATTGGCCGCAGCGCAAGTTGGCCAGTGAGCTTGATATGGATGTTGCTGTATTAAGCAGGATCGAGAATGAAAATAAATTCCCCAAAAAAAGGATCGATGAGATCATCGAGGTGATCGCCCGTTTATTTAATGTCTCCAAAGAAGAATTAAAAGAGGCATATTTAAGTGACGAGATCGCCTCTTTATTGGTATCCCAGCCGGATTACGAGAATGTCCTGAAGGCATCTAAAGAAAAAGTTAATTATTTACGCTCTAAGGAGCCAGTAAAAGTAATATAAAATGGCAGTTATTGATCTGTATAGTGGAATTGGTGGTTGGACACTCGGCTTCAAAATGGCAGGTGTTCCGGTACTTTCTTCTTATGAATGGTGGAAGGATGCCAACCAAACGCATAATAAGAATTTTGGATCGGATCATGCTGAACGTGATATCAGGAGGCTCACCCACGCCGATCTTCCCGACCCGGCTTTGATCGATTTCGTGGTTGGGAGTCCGCCATGCACACAGTTCTCTCTGGCGAACCGTGGAGGAAAAGGGGATATTGCGGACGGGTTAGTAGATATAAAAAAATTCCTGGAGATCGTTGAGTATTTGCAACCAACCTATTGGGCAATGGAAAATGTTCCAAGAGTTGCCGGAATATTGGCCACAGAAATTGCTCCGGGAGGGTCGCTGGAACGTTTCGCGCCGCTCTTTGGCGATATCCGTGTTTACAAAGCATCAGATTTTGGTGTGCCACAGGACAGAAAAAGAATGATCGCCGGAAGATTTCCTTTTGATCTTTTTGAGTCTTACGCATCGCGGATACCTAAGATCAACCTTGGCGATGTGCTTCATGCCTTGGAGCAGGACCCGGTCACTGACCCCGTTTATGACCTGACACTGAATAAAGAAATGGTTACAGATCATGTGCTTGAACCTAACCTTTCTGTTGAAGAGGAAAGGATCAACCGTGAGTCAAAGACACACCATCCTGTTTATAATGCAATGAGTTTCCCCGATCGCCTTGACAGACCATCAAGGACCGTGACCGCGCTCTGTACGAGGGTATCGCGTGAAAGCATCATCGTTCAGGATTCAAGAAATAACATCAGGCGGCTTACTGTCCGGGAAAGAGGTTGCATACAGTCTTTCCCGATCAATTATCAGTTCTTCAGTAAGACTTATGCTGGGAAGATCAAGATGATCGGCAATGCGGTGCCGCCATTGCTGACCTTTTACATTGCGCAAAGTATGCAGGGAACGCCACTTGACCAGCTGATATTCGCAAAACAGGTTGAACCTGAACGCCTGATATTAGGAGCGGAAATGGCAGTTTCCCACCGTCCCGATAATGAGGGCACCAAATTCTCAAAGACCAGATCATTCCGGCTGGCATTGCCGGGCCTTAGATTCGGCAGCGGCGTACGGTTTGAATTGAAGAATGATTTTGACAAAGTTTCTAAAGAGGTTAGCTGGCGTTTTAATTTCTTTTATGGTAACTCAAAGAACATCAAAGGACACGGACTGGACAGTAAGTTATTCTACAAGGCAGTCAAAACTATAGATTTACTGGACGACGAGCTTCTAGCTGAACTGTTAAACGATTATTTAAGGTCAGTTAAAGAGATCAGACCCGACAATTTACAAAAGAGTTGGACAAACATAGATCGTACTTTAAAGGGTCCAATAGCACTGACAGACGAATTAGCTGAACATGCTTTCCGATTTAAGGCGCATTTAAAGGAAAATGAAAGCCATATAAAGACAATGCTTGCCTTTGTCGCATCTGAGTTGAGCAGCCAAGACGGCAAGGTCGATAATAAAAAACTGATCGAGAATAGTATTGAGGTCTTTATCGGCATTTTACTGGGATCAGCCTTCAATGCGATCATGAATAAGGAAGATATCAAATTGCTGGCCCCGGAACTTAACCCTATCTTTGCTTAAAGATCATTGACCTTAACCCAACTAAACTCCACTGAATGAAAATAGGGGCCTATTATTCCCATTTGAATGGCTTTGAATGGATTCAATATCATCATAAAGATATGTGGAAGGAGATCGTCGGTGTGATCGACTCTATTGACCTCGCAAAATATCAAACGAAGATCAGCAAAGAGAAAACAAAGATGGGTAATCTCCTCTATAGCCCTGGTGATCTTAATGCGATCATTAAAGAAGGGTTTGCAAAGTTGGGCTGGTATGAGAGCCGGACCAACTACTGGGTAACTGATGATTACGACTTGATCACTAAGACCATGCATTTGCCAGAAAATGAGCAGAAGGCTGAGATCGAAAAGTCAGGTAAGGTACCCATCAGGTCATATAATCAAACGGATTTTGTTAAGAACAGGATCGCTGTTGAGGTCCAATTCGGCAAATACAGCTTTATCGCATATGACCTTTTCGTTAAACATCTGGCCTTTTACGTCGGCAACACCATTGAGTTGGGCGTTGAGATCTTACCCATGAAATCCATGCAGGCCATGATGTCTTCAGGACCAGGATATTATGAAGGAGCACTTTACGACCTGGCCAGACAGGGTCGTGGCGTTCCATCAGTACCGTTGATATTGATCGGTGTTGAACCCTGACATAGATCATCCTTCATCAAGCTAAGATCGCTGTTACCTTTTCGTCCAGTTGCTCTTTGAATTTGACCTGTATCAGTTTACGCGCTTCTGAGATGATCTTGCCGTTATCAGGGTCATAAGCCTTTAATGTGGTCTCGAATAAATCGATCTTTTGATCTAAGGTAGTGGCTAACTTTTGATCCAGATAAATGATATAGAATATCTTTTGATCCGTCACCGGATATCCCTGCCCATGTGCTTCATAAGCGTATTTGATCTCATAATACCGCTTTACATAATCTGCCGACCTAGTGATCTCGAAATTCCCTTTATTGAATATCTGATCATAGTATTTATCAAATATCTGTTTCTTTTGGTTTGACGCTTTTTCCGGGAATCCCTGGATCGCAAACAATATTTGTCCGAATTTCTCCATACTGATCTTATGGACATAGGCACCTTTGTCAGCTATACCTGTATCACCGACCTTGCGGGCGTAAATAATGTTGTTTTGATCAAGAAATTGCTCGATCTGTATCTGTTCCTCACTTAGTGATTTTAGGTCTACGTTGGAGATGGCGTTTTGACTATTTGTATATTCTGCGATCTTATTCCTTATATTATTTGCAGAAGAGGTCTTGAATATTCTTAAAAGAAGTTCGCAATTCGATAGGTATTTAGTAATATTATCTTTATCCAATTGGCTGAATTTGTGGATCGTTCGCAGCGTCTGCCCTCCGTTCACAACCTGAAAATCCTTAATGTTGATCTTGACCTTTTTATTGGCATTGGTATCCTCCGATATGATATCGTTCGCTGTGATCGTCAAACCATTATTGTACATGAAGAACTTGGTCGGCTCCTCTTTTAGTGTCCGGAAGATATTGTCATTATACTTTGAACGTACAATGAGTCCTCTTACGTTATCAAACAGCAGATCAAAGTCCATATTGCTTCCGGCCAGTTCTTGGAAATTTTCCATTTTATAATTCTCCCGGTGATGCTCATTGTTACAAGTGATCCTTACCAGATCACTGGCCGAAACCCGCACCACATAAGATTTTGACGATGATAAACTACTTTCTACAAACGGTAATATGGCATCTTTATCCAAATGTAATATGGCATTAACGGGTTTAGGCCTTATCGACATCAGATTAGCGATCTTATCCAAGCCGTAAGTGACGATCTCTAAGCCATATAACTCATTTAACTGTGATAATTCAGGACCGTTAACATCAAGCTCTTCATTATCATTACTGACAACGTGCAAACGTAATTTCCATATCTCGTTACTTGATAAGCACTCGATCACATTTTCAACAGCTTGTTTCACTTTTCCGCTCATTCCTTTGGTATTTTCAGTAAGGATCGAATTGGCAAGCTTTAATGACAAAAAAGTCTCATTCAAGCCCTGCTTTTTATTATTGAACTTTTCCCGGTACTTGAAATTGAAAAGGTCTATGTAATTCTCATCCATATTCACGTAGATCGCATCAACACCAAAATCATCGTCTTTTTTATTGAAAACCAAGGAATTGAATTCCTGATCAGTAATGATATCCGTAATGTCCGATATATCTTTTAGATCACATATTGATTCCAACATCAGTAAATAAAATCCGAACCGTTCTTTGTGTCTTTCAGAAGGTAAGGTTAATTTTTTGCCCAGGTCCTTTTCTAAAAGATCAAAGTATTTTTTGCATTTTAAGTCCAGTAGTTTAAAATCGTTCAGGTTTGCCATTATTTGTTGTTTTGTAATAATTAATGATAAGTTGCGGCGTTCATATTGTTGCAAAACTATTTACCCTCGTCGATCTTGTCGAACGTCTCGCGGGTTTTCTTTATCGCTTCAGATAATGATTCGATATTATTGGATTCCCGTACCAGACTGATATCATCCAG
Source organism: Mucilaginibacter sp. 3215 (assembly GCF_050433785.1). Taxonomy (NCBI): domain Bacteria; kingdom Pseudomonadati; phylum Bacteroidota; class Sphingobacteriia; order Sphingobacteriales; family Sphingobacteriaceae; genus Mucilaginibacter; species Mucilaginibacter sp. 3215. The sequence goes on along the minus strand of NZ_JBNPWO010000001.1, from coordinate 280,025 downwards.
TAACTGATCAATTATATCATCATTTAGATCATCTGTTTCTTTCAGAAAACTGGTCAGGCTATCAGTGAGATATGATCTTAGTTTGTCTAGTCCCGTCATATAGATATCTTTCAAATCCTCGTTGGTCGGATCGGCAAGGTACTTATATTCATTTTCATGTACACGGTCAAAAAGTGCCGCGTCCGCAGCTGGAACACCGTGCTTTTTAGTGTTGTAAGCACGCTTAATAAGTTCTTCGTAAGCGATATTATACATCATCATCTTGGAAAGAGCTAACTCAGGTTTGTTTTAATCGGTCCGGATGCATAAATAACGGATATTCATTTGACTTCAAGTCAATCATTATTGACGATATTCAAATCTGACGTTAATGATCCTACAATCTGTTTAACATCCGCCTTTATACGGGTGTAAGTTAGCGAAATCCCGTTTATATCATGTTTCCTTGCCTCCGGAATTTTTTGGTAAAGGTCTTCTTCCAGTTTGATGGCCCCATGGTCATTTTGGATTTGACAGTGAAAAGTTTTTAGCGCGATCTTATTCGTAGGGTCATCAGCGACCATGCCCACGAATTCACCGGACGATAGCCCGGCTATTTTGGAGGCGGGTATCGCATAATCCAACTGCGTGGAACGGCTGACCGAAGTGTCGCTGCTATTGATCGAGACACTTTCTTTCGGCTGATTGATCTTGCCAAATCGTTCTGACAGTTGCTTGGCCGTGTCGCCGGTCACCTGGCCGCAAATAATATTGCCGACAATGTTCATAATAACCTCCGCCTGCTCCCGCCCGTAATCCTTCTTAAGCTGGCTGTAGTCCTGCACGGCCAGTGTTACCGCTACTTTATTGGAACGGGCAGTAGCGATCAGGTTATCAATGCCATTAAAATATATCGTTGGAAACTCATCGAATATCAGGCTGCATTTCTGCTGGTGCTTTCGGTTAACTAGTTTATTGATCCGATTAATATAGAGCGATAATACCGCCCCATAAACCTGCGACTTTTGCGGATTGTTAACGAGGCAAACCACTTTCGGCTCACTGGGGTTATTGATGTCGAGCGAAAAATCATTGCCACTCAGGACGTAATATAGCTGCGGTGAACTCAAACGGGCCAAGCTAATCTTAGCGCTGGCGATCTGTCCTTCCAGCTGCTCAAAAGCTTCATTTTTCAAGGCAGAAATAAAGGGATTGATCAGCACTTCGATCTCCGGCTCATTGCTTAATACAGCAAACAGATCTTTATAATCCACGAGAGATAGTTCAATGACATGTGGCAAAGTACAGTACCTGCCTCCTTCGTACTTTTTTAAAAACCAGATCAGCGCGGTGACGAAATTGATCGGGGATTCCACAAAGAAGTCACCCTGCTTTTTGATCCATTCGCGGTTTAAGCCCATCATTATCGTGCGGGCTGACTCCATCGCGTCGGTAATATCGAGCATCGTATCCGGCTCCAATGGATTGCTACGGTGCATGATATTCTCAAAATTGATGACATAGAATGAACGACCGCCATGTTCTCTCAATGCGTTATAAGCAATCCTGGAAAGGTCATCGTATTTAAAATCATAGATCAGCATGCTGAACCCTTTGCGGATATGCTGGGTTATGATGTGTCGGATCACGAAGTAGGATTTACCCGCCCCTGGACTGCCACCGACCAGTGTGCCCCGAAAAGGGTTGATGAAATTGATCCAGCTATTTCTTTCCTTGCCCTTTAAATGATATTTAGCGGGCAAATTAATGGAATACTCATTTTCCAGCAGCCGCTCTTCCTGCGGAAAGGTTTCGTTCTCTTTATTGAAAATATCTCCATCCAATTTCAACTTGAGCATACGAAAGAGCAGTCCGCCACCCGTCATAAAGAACAGGTAGCCAAATGCGGTTCCGGCGATATAAAGCCAGGGAAGCCTTAGAACATAGTTACTGAAAAAATAAATCAGCAGCCCGGTCACGCAATAGGTGATGATGGTTTTTGGCCTGATCTTATCATCGCGTTTGCCTTTCGAGCCGATAAGCGATACGACCAATAAAAGAAGGGCGCTCAGTTTGGCGAACGTTACGCTTCTAAACACCGCCATCCGCGATAGCGGTAATAAAATATAATCCACGATCTTGTGCGTGAGTTTTATTTCCTGAAAGGCGCCGTAGCAGACCAAATAAAAATGGATGATCAGGATGGCAATGCTGAGTAGCCGGGTAAAATCAATGATCTTACGCAGGGCTTGTTCGTTCTCTCCGGTTTGCATAGTTTACAGATTAAGTCCTTTTCGTTTCTTCATTTTGAATTTATTGAGTGCGGCCAGGTCTTCACGTTCCGCAGCAAATAAAATATCGATCATTTCGTCACCAGCTGGTGCCTGATTGAATTCATGACCAACCTGGGCTTCCATTTGATTTTGGAATTTGGTTTTTGTAGGTTCAGGTAATAATTGTGTGCTCAATTGATTGGCGCTATAAACTTTGCTGAGGTCGCTACCGTTAAATACCGCCTTATTCTTCTGGTCGATAAACGTCACACCATAAATGCGCCCTTCTTCGTTTTGGCGCAGGATGCAGTGAATGCCTTTTTCGCGCAAGGCTTTCAAAAAATGCTGCCGGGTTTGTGGTTTGGCAAGGATGTCATCAAGTATTTTAATGAGCGGTTCTTTGTATGGCTTGCGTAATTGCGCATTAAGCTTGAATTTTCCCTCCAGTGTTTTCAAGGTCGGTTTACCATAAATTGCGCTGGCCTTGACCGGCACGCCCACTTTATTCCCTCGCTTATCCAATATCCAGTAAACCAGCCCTTCACGGGCGTACATCCGGGAATCTTTGGAACCCCGGTCAGCCTGGATATTATATTGTCCGAGAACCGCGTTCAATTCAGGTACACTGATGAATTTGTAGGCCCGTAATACATAACTCAGGACATTGGTCATGGCGCGCTTGGTTTCAACCTTGCCATATTCAGCGGCCGAGAGCCCGACCTTCAGATCCGGTTTTTGTTTGGCCTGTTCATCTGCTTTGACCAAACCATATTTGATCTCGATCGCCTTTCGTGTTTTCTCCGATTCATTTTGCCCCAGGTAGTGCAAACTGATTCGTTTACCGTCGCGCTGGATATTGGTGGTCACAATGTGGCAATGCGGATGCCCGGCATCTTCGTGGCGATACAGCAGATAGGGTTGCGTAGCGAAGCCCACACCGTTAAGATAGTCCTGGGCAATCTCGTTCAATTTTTCATCGTCCAGACATTCACCATTTGGGAAATTGAGGGAGATATGTACAGTATTAGTTTTGGCCCATTGGTTCATCGCCGCCAGATCGGTCAGCCTGAAAAGCTTATCCTTAAAAGATAATTGCTCTTTCTCTTTCGGGTATTTTACGGCTGCTATCAGTTCTGCTTTTCCCTGCTTTACTTTGTTCTCATTATAGTTTAGCGCGCCGATCAGGCTTTTACCGCTTTTGATTTTTGCGACCATATATCTGCGTATTGGTTCATCCGTTCTTTGATTTGATCGATAGCAGGTTCCAGTTTACTATTGATCACGCTTATCAGATTCATCCATAAGCGGGTGTCTGCATTGCCGTGAGCGCTGTTAATACTGCGCATCGCCTGGTTCAAATTATTACCGATAGCATTCAGTTCCTGCCGCAGCAGGATCATTTCCTCCAGCACATCATCCATCGCTTTATCCCGGTAATTGACCGTGATGGGCTTTTCTAAAAGCACATTGCGCATATACTCACTTAGCTTACGGAAGCGGGTCTTTTTAAACCTGTTTTCCAGCAATTGATATTCCTCCGGTTTAAAGCGGAGGTTCTTCCATTGTATGCGTTTATCTTCCTTTTTGTCCATTGTCTGTTAGTTTAAAAAGCCGACTTCGGAGGCTTTTGCCTGGACCCGCAGCCCCACGGCGCGGAGGGCAAGATTCAATTGTGACACAATTGTACATCTTGCTAACTGCTGCGAAGCGGGCAGTTTAATCCTGCTGTTAGTGTTTAATCGGCCTTTTTTACATTTATTTCAGGCTTCGCCTTTAGGTTGAGATATAATTCAAGTGCCTGGATGTTGATGTTCTTTAAGGATATGTCATACTCCAAACCGAAGGCCTTTACCCGCTTTAACAAGGTCTTTGGTATCCAGTTATTGAACTGCACTTCCACTACTTTAATGTCAGCAATTACCTTGACTGGCTGCACTTCCTGAATCGGTGTTTTAGGCCGTTCCTGTTTCAGTTTATCGGCAAGTCCACCTAACTTATCTTTATATTTATCCATGGCCGTATTTTATAGATTTATAGCATTCTATATTGCACATCGACAATTATAGAATTGTAGATTTATAGCAATCCATATCCGCCCCTTTAGAATTATAGAAATATAGATTTATAGTATTCTAAACAATTAGCTTTCTACAATTGCAGAATGCTAAAAAGCTATAAATGCAGAAACCTATAGTTATATAATGCTAATGATATAGAAATATAGTTTTCAGCTACTGATCAATTCGACGATCTCCTCGGCGAGCGAGGTTAGTTCATCCTTCGCTTTTTGGTCGCCGCTATTGAGCACACCGGCGGTCATTGATGACCGGGCGATACTAACACGATCATGGATGACCGTTTCCAATAAATGCACATCTAAACTTTGCAGCAAACCTCTTACCTCATTGGTCAAACCAGAACGTGGTTTGACCATGTTCAAGACGACACCCGCGCGTACCTCGGGTGCGCTGGCAATAGCTTCATTGATCAAAGCAACGGTTGACCGTATGGCCATTACGTCGAAGAAACCCGCCTTGGTCGGCACCAGGATAAAATCTGAATGTAAGAACAGTTCAGGGAGCGTGCTGGATAAATAAGGTGGCGTGTCGACGATAATCAGATCATAGGCCAGCTTTTGAATGTCGGTCAGGTTAGCAACGCCTTTTATCGCCAGGTCGGGAAAATCATCCCGGCTGTGATATAAGCTACCTTGTAAGTCCGTATCGACCAATGCGACCGAAAGTTGATCTTGAAAACATAATGCCAGGTTTATTGCTAAAGTGCTTTTACCTACGCCGCCTTTTTGGTGGGCTATCGTGATGATCTTTGCCATAGTTATAGAATTATAGATTTATAGAATGTTATAATTATAGATGGACGGTCAAGCGGCTAAAAGCCGCTATAGAACATAGTATTTGTGCGCAACCGCTTTTCAAGCTTTAATTCTTGTTGGTAATTAAATAGCCAGTCACTGGCGAGTAGCTTCCAATTGCGGTAAGGCGTGCCTCTGGCACTGCACCAGTTGGCATTTTGGAAATATTTATAAAAGGCGTTAGCCTGCGCAGGGTGTCCTTTTTGGTCAAAGTATATTTCAACTACCTTAATTTCAGGTGGCATTTCATAACCAAAGCCTTTGGTTGTCGGCAACAGCTTTGCAGCCTGCGCCCTGATCTTTTCTGTAAAGCGTTTAGCTTTTCGTTTGAGTTGCATAGCGGATAAGTTAAAATGTTATTAAGCCTGCTTGTTGGTAGCCATCATTACGGTGATATCTTCGTAGTCGTAATAGATAGAGCCGCCGATTTTGGTGAAAGGCAATACACCGGTGTCCCTCAGTGATTGTAGGAAGCCATGAGATATGCCCAAAAGCTTTTTGACCTCGGTAGACTTAAGCCATTTTTTTCCAGGTGCGCCACTAATGCATTCCTTAATGATGCGTTTGAATTCCTGAAGCATATCTTCTTTGAACTCTATTAGATCGCTTTGGGTCAGTATCTGATCCCTTGTTGGTGCTGTCATGGGCGTTCTCGCCCGCTGTTGTAGTGTATCCATATCTTTTCTGATTTATCGGGCTTCAAAAATCGCGATAGCGCAAATCATAAAATGACAACTTCGGAATAGGTTGAGTGCTTTTTATATCCAAGAGGACTTAATTGAATCAGAAAAGATCGAAATAAAAGTAGTCTTGGTCAGGTGGTAATACGGCTTCGCTGCGGCGATACCTTTTTTGTTCGCTGTTTAACTTTTTAGCTTGAACCCGATAGGTTCGCGCGGTGCGGGATTATATTTGGCTTCCAACAATTCGTCTAAATACCTGAATACAACTTCCATGTTCTTGTCCTGATTATCCAGCTTACTTTTGATTTTCTCAATCTCCAAACGTAATTCAGTATTGTCCATCAGCATTTTGCGCACACGTGTAAATATGCGCATGATCTGAATGTTCACGGCAATAGCACGGTCGCTATTAAGTACACTGGACAGCATAGATACGCCCTGCTCGGTAAAAGCCATCGGCGCGTATTTGATATTACCACCATGTTTCAAGGTGCCAATTTGGCTCCTTGAAATTTCTTCGGCATTTAATTCAAACATAAAATCTGGTGGGAACCGCTTCAGGTTCCGTCGGACTTGCCGCTTTAGCTGTTTGGTCTCTATTTGGTAAAGGGCAGCGAGGTCGCTGTCCAACATTACCTTTTCCTCCCTGATGTAATATATTTTCTCGGCGATGGTTTCATCACTTATCATTATTGCTTCCATAAATGTTATTGGGGTAGAACAAGTCGTGAAGTCACAATTTGTGACCTCACGATCACATAATTACTTAGCTGGCTTTCTTTAAATTACGTTTAGCGCTGCTTTTGCGAACCGGCGTTTCCTTGCTTTGGGAAGCTAATTTGCTACGCAAAACATTCATGTCATCACTAACCTTGCGCTCAACAACTTTTGCATAGATCTGCGTGGTGCGGATTGTCGTATGGCCCAGCATTTTGCTTACCGTTTCAATAGGAACGCCGTTAGAGAGTGTTACAGCCGTCGCAAAGGTATGCCTTGCAACATGGTAAGTTAGCGTCTTATTAATATCGCACAAGTCAGCTACTTCCTTTAAATAGCTGTTTAATTTTTGATTAGATATATGTGGTAAAAGCGTTCCGGCTGCTGCCGCCTTGGGATGCGATTTATACCTTTCTATGATTTTGGATGCCTGGGGTAGTAACGGGACATTGACGGCAATACGTGTTTTTTCGCGGGTAGTCTTTATCCATTGGTTATGGTCGATGCCCCATACAATATTATCAGGTGTCAGATCCATTACATCGACGTATGCCAGGCCCGTATAACAGCTGAGTACAAAAAGGTCACGCACATAAGCTATACGCTCAATACTTAGCTTTTTATTTTCCAGCTTATGCAATTCGGCTATAGTTAAAAAGCCACGTTCAGTTTTATTGAATTTCAATTGGAACATGGCAAATGGGTCTTTATCCAGCCAGGCCATTTTCACAGCCAGCCGAATGATCTTACGGAAACGTTCCAAATGCTTCATAAGGCCATTATTTTCCAATTTTTTTTGGTGGTCGTCCGGAATACGTTTTCTGAGAAAATGTTCCAGTTTAGTTATAAAGCTGTAGTCCAGTTCGGAGAGATAAACGTCACTTCGCTTGAATTGCTGGTGCACGAATTCTTTAAGGTAACCAGCGGTCGTGTAATAATTTTTCATTGTACCGGGAGCCAGCACATCTTTCATATTGGTATTGTGATATTCAACGATGGTATTTAATGTATGCTCGGAATCCTTCACACCGGCGAACATGTTCTTCAATACCTCGGCGGTAATTACTTTCTTTTGTAATTGCAGCTCCTGGTAGTGGTTGGCCATCATACCACGCAATTGTTCAAGGTGGGTATTAAGCTTTCTAAGTTCGTCGTTTTTCGGCTTTGACAAACCTTTTGCGCCGTTCCAGTCATCGGGGGATACCTGTCGTTTCAGCGCAACTTCACACCGGCTTTTATTTACTACGATGCGCATGTAAATGCCTGCCAGGCCCTTTTTTCCACGGTTTTCCCTTAATACGAAGTGAATTCCAAATGTGTTTGTTGTTCTCATCTTTCCAGATTTTAGATTAATTAAAAAATTGTTTTGAACTGTTATGGCCAAAACTGTTCACCGGAAAGGCAAAAGAGTGAGCTAAATGCGTCTATTTTAGTCTATATATTACATGATGCAACTAATTGTACATCAGCAGGTTAGACCCTTTCTGGTGAACAAATCTAAAATTTAAAATCTGTTCACCTTTTTACTCGCATAACACAAGGAATAGTATGTACTGAGAAGGATTTGAATAAAATAAAAAACCCTGTAAATGAGATATTTACAGGGTTTTGAACCATTAAAAATCCGTGGTTCGTCGGGATGGCAGGATTCGAACCTGCGGCCTCCACATCCCAAATGTGGCGCGATACCGGGCTACGCTACATCCCGTTTTTTTATTCAGCCTGCGCTGGCATGTTATTCCGCCAATCAGAAAAGAAAACCCTCTAAACTTTCAATTTAGAGGGTTTTGACACTTGGTATCGCTTTCGTCGGGATGGCAGGATTCGAACCTGCGGCCTCCACATCCCAAATGTGGCGCGATACCGGGCTACGCTACATCCCGTCTCCCTGATTGGGTGTGCAAAAGTAGGATTTTAAATTAAGTTGCAAAATTTTTTTTGAAAGATTTTTCAACCCTTCATATAATCTCCTCATTAACAAAATATTGCCTTAAATTAAATTCTTTATGGTTTCTCAAAATACTGAACAACCCTGTTATTACACTTGAGTTCCCTCCAAAAAACTAAAAAAAGGATTTCATGTTGTTCTGCTATAGCTGTTCAAATCCATGAATTTATATGAACAACAACCTTACTGGCTAATAAAAAATGGCATAGTTGCTTCCTACCCTTCTCTGCAAAAAGATTTGAAGCTGGATGTAGCAATTATTGGAGCCGGCATCAGTGCCGCTTTAACAGCCTGGCAACTCCGCAACTCGGGCTTAAGTATAGCTGTTTTTGATAAGCGCCACGTTGGTATGGGTAGTACCGCGGCCAGCACTGCTTTCCTGCAATATGAAATTGATACGCCCCTTACATCTTTAAAAAACCTGGTTGGCGAAGCAAATGCCGTAACAAGCTATCAACTTTGCCGCAAAGCCATTTACGATATTGCCGATTTATGTAAATCGCTTAAACCTGCCTTTGATTTTAGCCTGAAGCCAAGCTTGCAGTATGCCAGCTTCAAAACACATATAGCCTCGTTAATGCAGGAATATGAACTCCGTAAAAAGCATGGTTTTGATGTACATTGGCTCGAAGCTGATGAAATTGAACAGAAATTCGGGTTTAAAGCTTCGGGGGCTATTTTCTCCACGGATGGCGGTGAGGTTGACGCATACTTGCTTACCCATGCTTTACTTACAAATTTTGCCAAAGCCGGTCATAAAGTATACAGCAATACCGATATTAAAACCATTGAGCATCATAAACAAGGCATAACGCTGCAAACCGGCAATGGCTCCGTTATTGAAGCTAAAAAACTGGTTATTGCATGCGGATACGAAAGTTTAAAATACATTCCCAAAAAAATAGCCGAAATAAACTCAACTTACGCACTGGTTTCGGAGCCTTTGCCCGATGTACGTTTTTGGTATAAAAACAGTTTGATTTGGGAAACTGCTGTACCCTACATGTATTTTAGGGCTGTAAGTGAAAACCGCATCCTTGTTGGAGGCCGCGATGACCCTTTTCATCATCCGCATATACCGCCTTCTGTTATTAAACGAAAGGCGGACATGCTACAGCAGGCTTTTCTCAAAAAAATGCCGCACATCCCATTAAAAGCTGATTTTAGCTGGGCGGGTGCTTTTGCAAGCACAAAAGATGGCTTGCCTTATATTGGCTGTATCCCCGAAAGACCAGACACTTATTTTGCGCTTGGCTTTGGAGGTAATGGTATTACTTTTAGCGTAATTGCTGCTGAAATTCTCCATGATCTTATCATGGAGAGAAAGAACGAACATGTTCAATTGTTCGGTTTTAACAGGTAGCGCGTTTTCAAATAATAAAAGCCGATATTTATACCTGAAATGACCGATCAATTACCAAAAATATACCTTTACCGCAGGCTTGTACATGCTAAATTGTTCATTGATAAAAACTATCACGAACCGATCGACTTGAACGATATTGCCGACGAGGCGTATTTTTCCAAATATCATTTCATCAGGTTGTTTAAAAACATCTATGGTAAAACACCACACCAATACCTCATCCAGGTGCGGGTTGAAAATGCCCGGCTGCAATTAAAAAAAGGCCTTCCCATTGCTGATGTTTGTTATGCTGTAGGTTTTGACAGTGTTACTTCATTTTCGGCTTTATTTAAAAAGATCACCTCCTGTTCTCCTGCAAACTACCAGCAAACAGAACTTAAACGACAGGCGGAGATGCAGCAATCGCCCCTCAAATTTATACCTGGTTGCTTTGCCCGGGAAAAAGAATGGCAGCGAAATCGCAATTTTCAATAAGCCCGGTTCTTTTTTGATAACGACTTTTGGTTTATCAAACAACATTAACATGATAACCAGATTAAACCATGTAAGCGTATTTGTACTTGACCAGGACAGCGCTTATGATTTTTATGTGAACAAATTAGGCTTTACCGTAAATACAGATGCTGCCATGGGGCCGGGAATGCGCTGGCTCACTGTGTGTGCTCCCGGACAGCCCGAATTGGAAATATCACTCATGGCCATAACGGAGGGCATGATGTTCGACGCACAGTCGGCACATCAAATGCGCGAATTGGTACAGCGCGGCACCTTTGGGTTCGGGGTTTTTGAATGCAACGACCTTATAGCTACTTACGAAGAGTTAAAAGCCAAAGGCGTTGAGTTTACTAAAGCCCCCACTAAAGAGTTTTACGGCTTTGAAGCCTTATTCAAAGACGACTCGGGTAATTGGTTTTCATTGGGTGAAAAGAAAAGATAAACGCCTGCACACGCAATGGCGCAAAACCACCCCAATTATGGCACAAACGACAAGGTGTAAATTTTGATTTTGCATGGAGATTTGTATAAATCATTTTCAAAACATCATGGAAAATCAAATAACCACCACCCTCCAAACCGATGCACGTATTAACTTACTGGCAGTATTTGAGGATACTGCCAGCAACCTTTTATCAACCATTGCCTTGTTCAATGAGCAACAAATTAATATTGTACCACCCCACGGCGGATGGACAGCCGGACAGATAGCGGAGCATGTTTTTAAATCGGCTTTACAACTTGTTCCGGTACTTACCGGTGCCGACAAACCAGCAGAAAGAGACCCGGCTGAAAAAGTAAAAATGATAAAAGACCTGTTTCTTGATTTTGAAGCCAAATTCAAATCAGCACCAAATATATTGCCATCAGACGGGCCTCACAATAAATCTGAGCTTATCGAATTATTACAAACAGTTATCATCCAGGTTAGAGAAATAATTAACTCCAAAGATCTTTATGCCATTAGTACTGACCTGGTAGTTCCTTTTTTTGGTGAGCTTACCCGGTTAGAATGGCTCTATCTTATTTGCTATCATACTCAAAAGCACATTCACCAGTTAAAAAACGTCGGGCAGTCTTTATGATTCATTTAATGATATCTGCATGTTCCTGGCTACCGAATTTACAACGTAAATAATGAGCCATAGCAAACCGATTAAAGCATACATACTAAGTATAACAAGCGATAAAGTGCTCACGGAAGCGCCTTCATCGCTTGTTTGCATAAAAAGTGTGAGTATAGACAAACCTACTCCGGCACCTAAAAAGTAAGCGGTAGTACCCAGGCTTGATGCCAACCCGTAGTGTTGTTTGGGGATGTTTTTTACAGCAAGTACCGACAAGCTTGTAAAACAGATGGTCATACCTAAACCGGATATAAAAGCAGCGGATAACAGCAGTAAAGCGAGAGAGTAACCTGTAAATACCGCGCAAATTAAAACCAGTCCCCCGGTTAACATACAACTCATACCCAACAATCCTGTTTGTTCGGTTGTTAACCGTTTCATGATGCCGGGTAGCATAAACTTAGCCACAATAGCTGATAAAAAACTAAAAGGTACCAGTAACAAGCCCGACCGTGCTGCGGTGTAATGCATATCTTTTTGCAATAATTGAGATATAATGAAAAGGTAACCGGTAAAAAATGCGCCTAATAAAATGAATACGCCATTTGCGGTAATAACTGATGACGCTTTAAAAACTGAAAGATCGATCAGCGGATTTGCACCCCGGGTTAAACGGACATATAAGAGCCTCATGCAAATAACCACGCCTATGGCACAAAGCATAATAAAAGTATATTGTTGTTTGATATCTGCAAGCTGGTGCACACCATAACTAAGCATCAGCAAACCTATCACCAATAAAATACCCGAAAACAAATCGGGGGATGGCTGCTTTTGTTCAGGAGCGTCATTAGCCAGGGACAGCCAGCCTATAACAATAATAAAAACCAGTATTGGCACGTTGATCAAAAACACCCAATGCCAGCCTAAGTAAGTGCTGATGATTCCGCCAATGGAAAGACCGCTTCCTGAACCAACCGCCGCGAATGAGCTAAAGATCCCGATAGCCTTACTCCGCTCCCGTTCTTCGGTAAAAGTATGCGTTACTATGGAAAGTGCTGATGGCATGATCAACGCTGCTGCCAAGCCTTGTACAGCCCTCGATAAACTAAGAAACACAAAAGTACCTGATAAGCCGGCACCTAATGAAGTTACCAGGAATAATACCGCACCGGTAATAAAGACCTTCTTTGGTCCGGCAACATCAGACAGCTTCCCTCCTATAATCAGGAAACCACCGTACAATAGCACATAGAGCGTTTGAAGCCATTGAACTTGGTCGTTAGTGACCACAAACTGCTTTTGTATTGCCGGAATGGTGAGGTTAATGATGGCGATGTCAAGCGCTTCGACAAATATGGCCATAGAGGCTATGATCAGGACTTTGTTCTTTTTTTGTGCCATAATTTTGATTTTTGTCCTTTCAAAACTATGTTAATAGAAATTAACAATATTATTTATTATAATTTTGGAACATAATTAAAAATTAAAGCGCTTTAAAAGAACAAACGCCCAATTAACACACCGTTATGGCCCCACAAACAGAACAAGAAAAAGCCGGCATCCAGCTTGATGAAAAAGATTACGAAATATTACGGCTGGTTGAACGGAATGCCAAGCTTACTGTGCGGGAAATTGCTGTTAAGATCAACCTAAGCCCTACGCCTGCGCACGAACGCATTAAACGCCTTGAAAAAGCGGGGGTTATTAAAAGCTATACCGCCATTTTAGATAAGCGGATGCTGAACAAACGCATCATGGTTATTTGCATGGTAACCCTGCGCGAACATAGCCGCAGAGCAGGTGCCGATTTTATTAACGCTGTATTGGAATTTGACGAAGTGATAGAATGCTATAACATATCGGGCGATTTTGATTTTATGCTCAAAATTGTTTCTGAAAGTATGGATAGTTACCATTCGTTTTTTGTAAATAAACTAAGCGAAGTAAAGGGTATTGGCCACTCAAAAAGCACTTTTGTAATGGATATTATCAAAGAAACCAATCATTTGCTTTAACTTACACAATAGCAGTGTTCTCCGTCCGTTTATATGTCCGGATAATTAATCGGTTCAACACCCTTTTTTATCGATTCATTAACCCGGTATATCAAATTGTTATCTTAATTTTAAGGTCAATTAAAACAGCACTTTTATCGTAATTATTACCAACCGGGTTTATAACAGACATATATGACTGCAAAACATTTACTTTTTACTTCCAAAATTATTGGTTGTTTATTAATAACGGTTGCCTTTTTTTCCTGTAAAAAAGATAAAACCGTACCGCCTCAAACACAAGTTAATCCTGTTACGCTTGGTTTATATGAATACGCCAGCGGGGTAAACAAGCGGATCTTTTTACCCATTACCCTGGTAGGCACAAAAGCAGTAACTTATTATACCGTGTTTGATACAGGTTCATCAGGAATGACGCTTGATGCCGCAGGTATCCTGCCTGCATCAATGATCACATCGTCAGGCATCCAGTTTACCGGGGACTCGGTGGTTGTGAACGGTATTACGGTTACTAATACCAAGGGCACAATAAGCTTTGGCGACCAGTTAAGCTCCACAAAAGAATACGGCAATTTAGCCTACGCCAATATCACCATCGGCGACGCACAGGGCAACCTTACGTTAAAAAGGGTGCCATTTTTTTTATACTACAAAATAGTTGATGAAACTGGTGCGCAACTATCGGCCCATGCCAGCGATGTTTTTGGTGTTGGCCCCGGTACAAGTTATGTAACCAGTCTGATTCAGAGCCCGTTAAGATCCTTTAGCACCGGCACAGGTCTTACAAGCGGATTTAAGCTGGCCACGTTAAATAAAAGCTTATTTTCCACCAGTGGAACTTATGTAAGCAATCTGTTAACTATCGGCTTAAGCAACAGTGATCTTTCATCATCCGGATTCATTATGCACCCGCTTTCTTATTCAAACAGCGGCGGATACTCACCTAATATCCCTGCAACTATCACTTACAATGGAAAGACCATCTCCGGACAGATTTTGTTTGATACCGGAACCCCATCAACTACTGTAATTGAAGACAGGCTGGCAACCAATTCAATAGGCAGCCTTCCCGCAAATTCGACCGTAACCATAACTACCAACAAGGGCTTTGTTTATACTTATACCACATCAAGCACCGGAAACCTAACAGAAGTGCAAAATCCCAATAATACGGGTGATTACCGTACCATTTTCAGTCTCGATTTTTTCATCAGTAATGAATACCTAACCGATTATGGCAACCATCAGATCGGGTTAAAAAACAACTAAACATTAATGCTTAAGGTCGATACCATTATCTTCAAAAACCATACCCTCATAATTTCAACTCCTTTTTATACTCTGTCACGAGGTGAGTTTTTCAATGCGCTACAAATTTACAGCGACGCTTTTTAAATAAATCAAAGGATATTAAAAGTCTATTTTTTATTACAGATCTCTGTAACAGCAGTACGGCGGGTGGCAGTGTAAACTATTCCATTTACCATTTCATAGCCAGTAGAAACGCTTTGCGAATAGCGTTTTAAAATAACCCCGGTGTTGTTATCTATGAGCATTGATCCGTTTATCCGGCTATTTAAGCTACCGCCTAAAACCGAAGTTTTATAGGTAACAACGGTAGTTGTGCTGCTTATAGCATAAACTGTATAGTTGGTTTCGGCCGATGAAGTAGTCACCTTCCATGAATAGCCCTTTTTAAGCGCGACGCTTACTGGAAAATCAACCATTAACTGTAGTGTGGTCCCTGGCGACAACCGTTCGGGCTGGATGCCGGCAAAAGATAAAAGTGTATCATTGGCAACAGCCGGGCGTTGTAAATTCAGGATCTCGCCTTTGTTGTTTACTGAAACTATCGATTGATTATTGAACATCTTTTGCAAACCAACCTGGATAACAGAATTTGGGTCGGCAGGTTTACCTGAGTTATATACCAGGTTTTGGTTCATTGCATTTATGGTATCGATAAGCTTATCAGTAGTAATAGTAAAAGAGGCGCCCCTTTCAGAAGCATCGGTTACCTTGTAAGTTTTAACAATTATTGAAACCGAACCAACTCGTAAAGTTTGGCTGCCGCGCTGTAAAATACAATTTGATTTTGTAATTACCTGTCTTTGAAACTCATCTCCATGTTTAAATCTGCCCTGGGCATAGGTAACACCGCTCGCAAAAGCTAATATTATAACTAATATATATTTTAACTCAATTGGGGTACTTTTCATTTTGGTGTTCTTGTTATAATGCCTTTAATAATTTGACATTATGTCACAATTAGTGTTTTTTCCTGTTTGATTGGGGTTTGCCTTTTAACTTATCATCCTTCGTTCCCGCAGGCGATATCATTTTAAAGCTCTCGCTTTCGGGAATTTCCGGGATAGACCAGGGTGTAAGATTTTCGGAAGGCTGTAAAAGCGGTACCATACTTGTTATATCAGGCATTATCGGAATGGGGCCTTTTATAATATTCACCTGGCCTGATACGGTTGGCTCAACAGGCGCTGGCGGCAATTCCGGTGATTCGGGCAAAGGGAGGTCCATAACGGCTGAAAACTGAAGGTCTTGCATCGTTTGCTTCGGCAAATGCGGGGCCTCGGGTGCTTCGGGTGATGGAATTTCAGGTAGCCCCGCAGTTGCACCATTAATATCGGGTTGATCGGGTGCATCAACCAAAGGTGGCGTTGAGCCAATTGCAGCCAGCACAGGCATTGGAGTTGTTGAAACAAAGGACTGAGCAACTACCGGGATATCCGTAAGCGTAAGTACAATCGGCTTACCAGCCAAACCATTGCGTTGAGTGTTTCCCTTGGTAATTGTACCAGGCGTTAATGGCGGCGGCACGTTCCAGTCCGACTGATTATTGCGGCTCTGGGCCACAGTTTTAATTAAGCCCCCCCAGGCAACTAATAACCAAATAAAGCATGGTATTAAGCTGTTGAGTCGCCGGTTTCTCTCCTTTTTGGGGACGATGTATGACATTTCCATTTAATTATCTTTATGCAGAAAGCGATTGCTTTCCATACAATCAGCCAGTTTTATTTGGTGAATAATAGCTTATTAATTTAATTTTTATTGATTGTCAATGAGTAATAATGATATTAGGTATAGGTTAGAATTATATCGCAAAATCATTACTAAAGTTAATCCTTTTTATCAAGTGCGGCACACGGCTTTCCAATATATCCTATCTGTATAATAGTAAATAGTGTTTCTACATGATATGCTTACCTCCAATATTTCATTCGTAAAAATAAGCTTTATGGTGTTACTCCAAAATACCAACTGCTTTGTATTGTGTGCATTTCGGCAGCTCCATAAAATTGTACTGTCAAGCACGATGGTGAAATAATATAAAACAAAGCTATAAATGGTTTTGAACAAATTAATTCATCGCGTTTCACCTAAATTAAAAATACCATGGAAAGTACTTTAAATTACCTTGCGGGCTTTGTTTCCCTAACTTTTATGGGATTATCGGCTATGTATAAATTTAAGCTCGACAAATTGCAGGGAACAGGCAAAATACCCAACATTATCAGCGCCAGGCAACGGCAAATTGTGTTTTTCGTGTTAGCCGTGTTATCTGCTTTAATAATATTCATCTCCAGATTTTAAAAACACATTAACCGGTAACAACCCCAAGACCGACGACTTTTGCTGATAAACATCAAATTACTATCTTTAACCGGGACCAAAAACCCGGATATGAAATACCCTTTGTTTTTTCTGCTTATTTTAGCTGTAATTCCGTGTTACGGTCAAAATATTGACAGTTTAGAAAAGGTTGTTTTCAGCAAATCACCAACGCAAAAACGCTTAACCGCCGCCACTCAGATTACCAACTATCCGGCTGAAAAAAATCCGGCCAAAACCATTACTGTTTTAAAAGAAGGATTGAACCTTGCACATAAGCTAAACAATAAAAAAGCAATTACTTTACTATCGCAAACTTTAGGAGAAGCCTATTTCCAAACTAACCAATATGATTCCGCATCATATTATTATAACATTGCCGCGGTTGCGCTCAATAAAATAAATCAACAGTACATTTTAACCGATAGTTATTACAGGTTGGCGAAAGCGTATGTAAAATTAAAAAATCATAAAAAAGCGCTTGAATTTTGCATGCTGGCAATTTCGTATGCCCCAAAAACCGGCGAGCGTACAGAATTGACAGAAGCCTTAAACCTGGCCGCGACGTTATATGAGGCAAAAAACAATTACCGGGAGGCCTTAAATTACTCCAGGCAGGCTTTCGACATAAGAGACTCTTTAAACCTTGCCCGGCAAACAAATGAAAACACCTCTGAAGCATACAGCCATAAATTTATGGGGGATGTTATGGGAAGTATTAAACCCAACGAATCAGAACAGGAAATTTTAAAAACCATCGATGTCAAGAAATCATTAAATGATACCCTTGCGCTTTCAATTAACTATTTTAACCTTGGCGTATTGTATAAAAACAAACGGTTATATCTACAATCTCTCGATGCCTTAAAAAACAGCCTTCAGTTTGCCACACAAATAAACTATGCAGATATGCAAAGAAGCGCCACAAACGAAATAGCTGATTTGTATGAGCAAATGGGCAACTATAAGCAATCGCTGATGTACTTAAAAAAGCATGCAGCAATTAAAACCTCAGGTAACAGCACCATTGATGAACTACAGGCAAAATACGAAATAAAACAACGTGAAGACCAGGTATTGCAACAGCAATTTGAAATAACAAAGCGTAATTACTGGATGGCGGGTATCTGTGTTTTTATACTTTTAATGTTCTTTACTGGCTTTTTTTATTATAAACAAAACAAGCTAAAACAGCGCAATATAGCTATGCAGGCTATAATTGCGGCTGAGGAAAGTGAAAGGCGAAGAATTGCCCGGGATTTACATGATAGTGTAAGCCAAATAATATCGGCGGCCAAAATAAACCTGTCAGTTATAAGCAGTGAATTACTTTTTATAAATGAAGAGCAAAGAACCCGTTTTGAGAAAGCAATTAACCTTGTTGATTATGGATTTAAAGAGGTAAGAACGATATCACACAATATGATGCCCTGGGCACTTCATAAAACAGGGCTGGCACAAGTAATTAAACAATTTATTGAGAATATTAAGAACAATAACATTGCAATAAACTTTTTTTGCCAGGGGTTTGATTCGCCGTTTGATGATACCATCGAGATCATTTTATACCGGGTATTACAGGAAAGTGTAAACAATGTAATGAAGCACGCTCGTGCCAACAGGGTTGACATTTCACTCATGAGAAGCGATGAAAACATCAGCCTCACTATTGAAGATAATGGCATAGGCTTTGACACAACCAATCCTGATATTTTTAAAGGGATGGGCTTAAACAACCTGCTGTCGCGAATAAATTTTTTAAATGGCAAGGTTGAGTTTGATTCGCAGCCTAACAGGGGCACACTTGTTTCTATTTATATCCCACTCGCCAATAAACCTTTATAAGTTATATTGCATTATAAACCGGTTAAGCTCAACCGGATTTTTCAGGTTAAGCTTTTGCATAATATTTTTACGATGTGTTTCAACAGTATAAATACTCAAGTGAAGATGATCGGCCACTTGCTGGTTGGTAAAATTCTGTTTTATAAATTGTAAAAGTTCAGTTTCCCGCTTAGTAAGCTGGAACTGCTTTAAAAAAGGATCCGGTTCATTAGGCATAGAATTAGCAACCGGCTGTTTACAGGGAAAATACAGTTGCCCTTGCGCTACGGAGCGCATTACCTGCAATAGTTCCGCCCTTTCGACATTTTTGAACAAGTAGCCGCTGGCTCCTTCAGCTTTTGCTTTTTCAATCAGATGATCCTCATTGTATGTAGAAAGCATGATTACCTTAATTTTAGGATAGTAATCCTTTATACGCTTAAGTACGTCAAACCCGTTCATACCCGGCATATTGATATCAAGCAATATGAGGTTGGGTGTTTGGGTGTGTAACAAATGCAATAATTCCTTACCGTTTGCTGCAACGCTCACTACCTCTATATCCGGCTCTCCCTGCAATAACATGTGTAAACCGTTTATAAATAAAATATGATCATCTGCTATTATTACTGATAATTTTTCCACGGTACTTTTCAGGTTATAAATTCATTGTAAATCTATATTTTATCTTCACTTCAAAAAATACCAACTGATTTGTATTGTGCATCCTGGCCTCTGTCCATAAATTGTTCTACCAAAGCAAACTTAAATAAATGAAAAGCCATCGCACATCTTATTTATATGAACTACGCTTACCCGGTTACTGTACCCCCAATACATACCGAAACCTATTAAAAGGAAAAAGTGATGGAATACTTTATTAGCACATTTATAATAATGCTGATTTGTATAATCGCATTATTGAAAGATAAATCTTATGACAACGGTATTGTTTTACCAAGGCCCCAAAACAAGCGCCCTTATTTAAAAAACAACCAGTTAACCCAATGTAATTATGTTCATCATACGGTTACAAAGGTGCCTGCCAGGTTTATTATCGATAAAAATGAATCACAAACTGAAGTATTTGTTACGCTATTGACGGATAATCTCGTAAATCCTTCAATTTTCAACACCCCTACAACAGTGTTCATCAAGGCCAATCCAACGATTCGTTTAAATATTAATAAGAATGTTAACTCTGCGAATTGCTTCTGTTTTCAATACCGGATAAACCAGTTTACCCCCTACTATCTATATTTCGGGCAATGTTTTAACAAACAGCAGGATAAATAGTTGACAGCTTGGTGCATGTATTTTCTATATACGCAATGACGAAATATCTGAGATAAAATAGATTTTCAAACATTTTTGATTAAAAAACCATCAAAATTTAGATTAAGGAAAAAAATAATTAATTATTTTTTTCCTTAATCTAAATATAAAAAGCCATGACCGGTCATTATTATTTACAGGAATACTGCATCAAAGAAATAAATCACCTTCAGGAATAATAAACCCTATCTACATAAAAATAAATAACATACTCACAATCAATAACTTAAAAAAACAATCATTTAAGCTAATATTAATGATAAAAGCTTTTACCAAAAAATTATTCAATTTCGTCGTCCTGTAACTTTTTTTTTACAAAAAAATATTATTATTTTTAAAAGCCGAAACAGTTAAGCTTTTGTTAAACATGTATTCAACATTAAAAAACAAAATAAGCGCCTTTTTTGGCTCCTATCACTCAATTATAAAAAATAACTGAGTAATAGTACGTGATATTTCGCATCTTTTATCCATATTCCTACCTCAACCATTTCCAAAAATAAAAATCATATAAAATTTACATGAATTTTATATGAAGAATCTAAAAAAATCGTCATTTTATCGAAATTGAAGTAACGTTTTATCACTTTTTTTATCAATATTTAAATATATAATTGAAATATTAAACTTTTTTCAACTTTTTTTTCATTTTATTACAAAAATCGTAGTTTTGGGTATTAACTAAAACTGATTTTTTAACAATGAAAAAACTCCTACTCGCAAGCTGGTGTTTGTTCATGCTATTTATTAGTGTGGTACATGCACAAAACAAAACGGTTACCGGCCGGGTAACTTCAAAAGACGATGGACTACCGCTGCCAGGCGTGTCCGTAAGAGTTGTAGGTACCACACTCGGTACACAAACAAATGCAGATGGTAAATTTTCTTTATCTGTTCCTGCCTCTGCAAAATCTTTAGGCTTTAGCTTTATCGGTTTTACATCTCAAACAGTTGAAATCACTTCAGCACCATTAGATGTTAAACTAACAAGCAGTGCTAACAAATTATCAGAAGTGGTAATTACCGGTGCTTATGGTACCAAACAGTCATCACGTTCGGCTTCTTATGCGGCACAGGTGGTAAAGTCAGATGCACTTAATACCATACGCCAGCCTAACGTTAATAACGCGTTAGCCGGTAAAGTTGCAGGTGTTCAGGTACGTAGCCAGTCAGCTGCAGCTTTAGGTCGTAATACCAATATCAGGCTGCGTGGTGCTACCGGTTTTGGCAGCGGCAACAACCCTTTATATGTTGTAGACGGTACTATAATGCCAAATGCCGACGATTTGAGCAATGACGACATCGACAACATCAGTATCCTGAATGGTCCTGCAGCATCTGCTCAGTTCGGTTCACAAGGTGCTTATGGCGCTATCGTCATCTCAACTAAAAAAGGCAAGAAAACAAAAGGCGTTGGCGTTGAATTAAACCTTGGTGCCAATTTCGACAAGGCTTACATCCTGCCTAACTACCAAAACAGTTATGGCGGCGGTGCTTCTGCCGATTTTATCCAATACCATTGGAAAGATGGTGATCCTGAAGGATGGAAAGCTTTAGATGGCAAATATTACCCGGATTATACAGACGATAGCAGTTGGGGACCTAAAATGGTTGGCCAGGAGTATATCCCATGGTATGCATGGGCTGCTGGTACCAAATATTCTTTCAAAACTGCGAAATGGACCCCTCAGCCAGATAACGCCAAGGATTTCTTCCGTACCGGTGTTTCTTTAAATAACAGTGTGGCATTTACTAAAGCGGCTGATGATTACAACATCAGGATGTCATACAATAACCAGCACACTACAGGCATAGTGCCTGAAACCTGGCTAAACAAAAACAACTTTACCTTAAACGCTAACTACGATCTTAACAAACACCTCACAGCAGGTGCAAGTATTAATTTTTCGGGCACACAACTTCATGGTCAGATCAGTGATGCTTACGCAAGTGCTTCAAGTGGCTCGTTCAACTCGTGGTTTCACCGTGATTTGGACATGGGCATCATGAAAGAATTACAGGATCTAAAATCGCCTGACGGCACCTATGTAAGCTGGAACCACCAAAACCCTAACTCATACGATCCATCAAACCCGGGCTCGTTTTATGCGGGCAACTATTGGTACAACCCTTATTTATGGCAAAAACAATGGCAAAACCTTAACACCCGCGACCGTTTGTACGGAAATATCTACTTACAGTACAAGATCAATAATGATTTAAGCTTTAAAGTTACCTACCGTCGCAATCAAACCAACACCTGGAACGAAGGTAAAATTTCATCTGAAATACAGGCCAGCGGTACACAAACAGGACAGAAAGCTGGTTATGGCACTTCAACGTCTTACTCAAACCGCGAAAACTACGAAACCTTGCTTAACTATGATAAGCAGATCAAAGATTTTCACCTGAATATTAATGCCGGTAGCGATTTTTACAACTGGAGTTATAAAGATAACGGCGCCAACACCAACAATGGTTTAAGTGTTCCTGACTTGTATACCCTGGCAAACTCTGTGGATCCGATCAGCGCCAGCAATACCAGGATCCAGGAGCAATACCGTGCGGTATTTGCGAAAGCTTCTGCCAATTACAAAAGGATTGTATATGCTGATGCGACTTTACGTAACGACTGGTTTTCAACCATCTCTACTATAAACAACGCTAACTCAGTGTTGTCAAAATCATTTGGTGGGTCATTCGTATTCAGCGAGGTATTGCCTGAATTTAAAGACTGGTTAAACTATGGTAAAATAAGGGGATCATGGGGCCAGGTACCATTAGCTTTAGGTAACACAACCGAAACATTTGGCGCATACAGGAACAATACACTATACGGTATCGCTCCAAATAAATGGAATGGCGCCTTATTGCAAGGTGGCCCAACCCAATTTGTTGACCCTGCCTTACATGGCACAACCACTACTTCAAAAGAAATTGGTTTAGACTTAGGTTTCTTTAACGACCGTTTAACTTTTGGCGCTACTTACTGGGCTGCAGATGACAAAGACCTTCCATTGGGCTTAGCGGTTAACGCTGCCAGTGGTGTATCATCTATCCTGACCAACGTAGGTTTGATCAAACGGAGAGGTTTGGAGATAACTGCAAGCGGTACCCCTATCCGGTTACCAAACTTTAGCTGGACAATTAATGCCAACTTTGCACAGTTATTGGATAATACAGTAGTAGAGATCAGCAATAAATACGGTGTTGACCGTGTGCAGGTTGCAGGTGTATGGGGTACAGACATGCCTTATCTGATCAATCAAAAAGGCAAATGGTGGGGCCAAATTTACGGTAACGGTATCAAACGTAACGCTGCCGGGGTCCCAATCCTTACTTCATCCGGCGCTTACATCAATGATCCTAACGTATATTTCGGCAGTGCATTGCCTAAATATACCGGTGGTATACAAAATACATTCACTTTATTTAAAGAGTTTGTGTTGAGCGCAAATATCGACTATCAGTTTGGTGGCAAATTCGCTTCATTATCAAACCGTTGGGGGCAGTATAGCGGTTTAACGGCTAATACGGCGGCACTTAACGATAAAGGCATGTCGGTACGTGACCCTGTTGCTGATGGTGGCGGTGTTAAAGTTACCGGTGTTGATGCCGACAATAAAGCCGTGACCTATTACGTCGACGCAAAATCATACTATCAGGGTTTAACAAACAATAAAACTTACGATCCCTACATCTACGACTTGACTTTCATCAAACTTCGTGAGGTTGCTGTAGGTTACAACCTGCCGATTAAAAGATGGGGTTTAGGAAATGTATTCCAATCGGCAAGGATTGATTTAACCGGCCGTAACTTATTGTTGATATACGCTAAATCTAAGGATTTCGATCCGTCGGAGATCACCGCGACAGAAGGTGAAACTGCCCAATACCCAGGCACGAGGGGGTTTGGTTTCAACCTAAAAGTAACATTCTAAGCGAACAAGGATTATTAGACTAAGAAAAAATGAAAAAGATATATCTATATACATTAGCAGGCGCGTTCGCCTTTTTAGGCGCGGGTTGCAATAAGCTAAAGGATTTTGGCGACGTAAACAACAATCCTGCAGCAACAGTAACGCCAATCCCTTCGGCCTTGTTATCAAACGTTGAGGCAAATTTGGGTGGTTATGCATCAACCGGTACCGAGGCAATAAGCGGAGGCCAGTATGCTCAATATTTTACTGAAACACAGTATTCAGGTACTTCATTGTACAACCTCCCTCAAAACGGCTTTACCGGCAATTACGCAGGCAACCTTAATAACCTGCAGCTTATCATTAACCAAAACCCAAGTAAAAACATGGTTAATGTGGCTAAAATACTGCAGCAGTATATTTTTTGGATAGTGACGGATTCGTGGGGTGATGTTCCTTACAGCGACGCACTCAAAGGGGCGGCTAACATATTGCCTAAATATGATTCCCAGGAAACCATTTATAAGGGCATACTTACCACGCTGACTACGGCTATAAATTCGTTTGATTCATCGCCAATAAGCGGTGACATCATTTATGGTGGTGATGTAGCATCATGGAAAAGAATGGCAAACTCTCTTAAATTGCTTGTTGCAATTCAAATGTCAAAGGTAACCGCTTCTTCTTCCATCGCATCTGCGGCAACCAACGAAGCTATTAACCCAGCTAATGGAGGAGTAATAACTACTACCGATCAAAACTTCAAACTTCAATATCCTGGAGGTAATTACAAAAGCGCATGGTGGAACCTGTATAACGGACGTAAGGATTTTGCCGAATCAAAAACCCTTACCGATTATACCGCGAGCACCAGCGATCCGCGCCAGGCAGCTTTTGGCGGCGAGAGTGAGCAGGCGGGTAACGTTACGACATCAAATATTGGCGTTCCATACGGCTTAGCGCGTTTAGCGGTGACCTCTTTTACCGACGCTAACCCAAAATGGGCACGTGTTTTACGCGGCGACTTCAGGCTTGAAAACGGATCAGTAACCCTGATCACAGCTGCAGAGGTGTGGCTGGCAAGGGCCGAAGCTGTAAACCTGGGCTGGATCACTCCAACAACATCTGAAACAGTAGCCATCGATTTCCAAAATGGTATAGGTGAATCGTTCGTACAGTGGGGGCTAACATCTGCTGCGGGTAAAACTTTCGCACAAGGCTTAGGCACACCTAACATTCAGCTAATTTCAACTCAGCGTTGGGTGGCAAGTTACCCTGACGGCCATATGGCCTGGGATATCTGGAGGAAAAGTGGATACCCAGTACTTACTCCTGCTCCTGATGCTACAAACGCATCAAAGCAAATTGTAAGGAGGTTTGTGTATGCTACTTCAGAGTACAATACTAACGGCGCAAACGTTAGCGCGGCAGTTACACGGATGGGCGGCGATACTCAGGATACAAGAGTTTGGTGGGATGGTGGTAAATAATCATTTTAAAAATTGACACAAGATGAAAAAGAACATATCAAAATATTTACTTCTTGCCGGTATCGCATCTGCGATCGCTTTTTCAGGCTGCCGGAAAGAAACCGCTGCTGATAAGGTTACAGGGCAGGCTATGGACAATGGCAAGTCGTTTGTCGGATTTCCGGACGGTCTTGAACAGCAGCATTTCTTTGATCCATTCACAAACATTAAAACTGTTGATGTATTTTCTATCAAGCGCGACGCAAAAAGCGCTGCCGATTTGCAAAAAGATCAAACTGTGGTCTTAAAAGCAATTCCAGATGCAATTGATAAATACAACGAGAATAATGAGACCGAATACGAATTACTTCCAACAAGTTTGTATACCATAAGCAGTACTAAGGTTACTACCGGAACTTCAGGAAACCTAAATGCTAAATTTGCTCCTGGCGACTTCCAGAACTATTTTACCATCAAATTAAATGGAAGTAAATTTGATCTGACAAAAAAATATGCGCTTGCATATATAATCAGTGACGCTGCCGGTTTAAACGTACATGCTGAAAGCAAGGACACGCTATACACCTTCTTTGCTATCAAAAACAAATATGATGGTGAATACCACTCAACAGGTATTTTTCACCACCCTGTGAATGGTGACCGGGCAATTGATCGGGATAAAACCCTTACTACAGCTGGTGCTACCGCGGTTAGCACGGAAATTGGCGACATTGGAGGATCAATGACCCTGACCGTAAATGAAGCTACAAATGAGGTAACCGTTTCAGGAAATGTTAGTGCAACCCAGCCCTTATTACCCGTTGCTGGGAAGAAAAGTACTTACGACCCTGCCACTAAAAGCTTTATATTGAATTATAGATATCCAGCCGGTACGGGCGACCGTGTTGTTGAAGAAACCATCAAACACAAATAATATAACAGCAAATAAAGAGCCGCTTTGCATTGCATAATGCGGCTCTTTTTACACCCTGTTACATCATAAATAATTGATGGATAAGTACCAAACCTTATCAATAACTAAACAAATCTGTATTGAATAGGTGTTTCATTAATCATTTAAACACCAACACTTTTAACTGCAGCTTCGTTCTTTTAGTTAATAGTTACAACAAGAAACCGTACACAGTAAGCTCGTGTACGGTTTTCCCTGTTATATTCGGTTGTCAGAAATTCGGATCAAAATTAAAACAGATCGGGTTTGACAATCCTACCATATTCCCGCTCAGTGCTGCCGATTGCGGCACCTGCGGGTAAGGAGTTGATGGCCCTTCAACCGTAACCCGGTAATAAGTGCGGCCGGCTATTGCCGGCGTATCGGTAAATTCAACCACTGGCGTTTTGCCTTCCATTTTAAAAGTGCCAAACGGATTCCCGTTTTTCACCACACTGATGGTGTAAGTGGTATCCTTTATGCTGTTTCCGGTCAACTGAACTTTAAATTTAACCGGCTTTCCGGTTGCCTTCACGTTATCGCCCATTATCATATCCATCTTATCATCACCATTTAAATCAGCATAAAACTCAACACGGGGAGCATATGGGTTTGAACTTATGGATACCCGTCCGTTGGTTAAGGCGTCAATAACAGCTTGCTTAGTACGTGCAGTTGCAAATACCCAGGTAGTAGGCGTTCCTGCATAATTGGCTTTAGCCTGGTAAGTATTAGGGCCTGGTTTTTCGTCCCCTACAGGCACGCCGTGATGTGCATCGCTCCCTCCCCTGCCGGTTAGCTTTCGGCCCGATGACAGCATATCATCCCAGATCATGATCGCATTGGCATTTTTTGACCAGATAGCAGAGTTCCATACTTCAATTGAATTGACCATATCATATGAATACCCAAAATGATCCTTACCACTCGGGTGATTTGCAGATAAGTGGATGCCCAGCTTATTCTTTATGCGCCCTACAACGGTATCGCGCTGATCGCGCACATCGTATAACTGCTGATGATCATAAGGCCTGGCCGAAAAGGCGTTGCCGTGGCCGCGGGTAGTTGTCCATTCGGCAGCGTAAAGCAGCAATACCGAATCTGATTTAAACTCCGGATCAGTCCAGGTATTGTGGGCTACGTCGCCTTCTACATGATTATCGTGATCGGTAATAGCCAGGAAATCGATCCCTACCAACTTGCAAAAAGTAATGATCTTGCTGATTGAATTATTTGACGACTCCTTGCTATGCCTGGAGTGCATATGCAGCTCGCCTTTAAGCCAGACACCCTGACTGAGACTGGCCGGCGGCGGCAGTGTGCCCAGCGGTTTGGGAGCCCAGGGATTTACATGGGCCGATTGCCCCAACGCCGAACCGCTGATGCAGCCCGCAACCATAATTATTAAACCGGTTTTAATTAACAGTCCAATGTTCCTGTTAGTGCTTAGTACCATAAGTAATTTTGTCGATCTTTTTATTTTGTAATACTTTCGGCAGCCAACTTAGCCCACTCATGTTAGCTCACCGTTAACAGGAACAAATGATATAAAAATGTGACAGTGAAGCAAAAATTGAGGTGTCCGCTTTAATTTTTATTTGACTGAAAATTAAAGCTAACATCCCGCAAAACATTTGTAATTTAGGATTAAGCGATTTAACTCAACAAATTATACCTATGAGCAACCCGACAACAACACGCTGGCCCAGGCTCGATTACCATGATCTTAAAGATACCCTTGCAAGTGTTCATATGTGGACTCAAATCATTGGTAAGGTAAGACTAAAACAAATGCCCTGGATCAATCATTCATGGCAGGTCACCCTTTATGTAAGTTCAACCGGTCTAACTACCGGAAGTATGCCATTTGAGGGCGGCGTTTTCCAGATAGATCTTGATTTTATCAGTCATACCCTGAATATATCCACCAGTACCGGAGAAAAACGATCGTTTGGGCTCGGTACCGGAAGCGTGTCCGCCTTTTACAGTTCCCTGATGGATAACATTGCTTCAGTTAATGCAGGCGTAGAAATATATGCAGTGCCGAATGAAGTGGAGCCGGCTATTCCTTTTGCCAAAAATCATACGCCATGTAACTATAATGCTTCCATTATGCATGATTACTGGCAGGCACTGGTAAGGATCCACAATGTTTTCACCGAATTCAGGGCCGGGTTTCAAGGAAAAAACAGCCCGGTACATTTCTTTTGGGGAGGATTTGACCTGGCGGTCACCCGCTTTTCGGGTAGGCCTGCACCAAAACACCAGGGCAGCGTACCCAATATGCCCGCGATAGTAATGCAGGAAGCTTATTCGCAGGAAGTGAGCTCATGCGGCTTTTGGCCGGGCTCGGATGCTTTCCCTCATCCCGTTTTTTACGCATATTGCTACCCGACTCCGGAAGATTTTGCCACACAGCAGGTATCGCCTCCCGAAGCATTTTACAGCGGGGAAATGGGTGAGTTTTTATTGACTTACGAAGTTATTTCCCGATCGGCCGACCCGGAACGGAGTTTGCTTCAATTTTTGCAATCCACCTATGACGCCGCGGCTAAAACGGGAAATTGGGATAAAGATCTGCAATGCGATTTATCGGCGTTAAAGAACGCGTGAGATAAACATTGAGAGGACTCTTTCGACAGACCCTGAGGAAGCTGTTCTAAGAACCTGGAAATACATTTCAATTTGCTATTATGCAAATTATAAGTTAACTTTATTTAGCAATAATTATTTGATTATGAGCCAATTTCCAGATCCCGACGAAACCCCAACCCCTGAAGAAGACAGTGGAAATATCCCTGATATATGGGATATCAAAACATCGGGCAAGGGCCGTGTGGGCAGGTCTGACATTAACCTTGATGAGGCCATGCCTTGTGCCGAAGACAGCGAGCCTTATTTGGAAGGGGATATAGGTACACCTGGTTTATGGGATGATAACGACCCGTCATCATCTGATCAGGCGGATTATCTGGGATCGGAATAGTCAGGAAGCTATAGTTGCAATAGCAAAAGCTATCCCCATAACTATGGGCGAAAAAAATATTGCCCGTAAACAAAGTACGTAAATATTCCATCTATAATTGTTTTTCTTTGTGTTTTGCTCAATCCGTTCCTGGTAATTGATGATCTCAACTTTGTAAAACCTCAGGATCCTTTCATCATCAGCAATATCCTTATGGAAAAATGCCTTATCAAAGTATACTTTGGGATTTGTACCTGGCAAAAGATATTCACTTGGGGTTAAGCCTTGCAGTACAAACATTAAACCTACTATCAAAAAATAAAAGATCCCTACAATTGCCGTAAATAACAAACTATCCAGGTGAGGTGTATCCTTCCATTTTCCGATTGCATAAGCCACAAGACCAATTAAAACGCCCGAAACCAGGGTTAATAATCCGTTTGATCGCTCGTAAATACCCTTTGCCGTTTCTATGGTGTAGTTATATGATTTTTCGGCCTGTTCAAATATGAACTTTGCATCTTCCAGGGTCAGTTTATTGAGCCATTCCTTTTTTTCCTGCCAGAAGTTTTCCATATGGATACTTTTAACCTAATTTAAACTAAATCCGGCGTAATCCATACAAAATCAAGCAAATAGATATTAAAACATCCTCGCATAAAGTTCATTGACAGATTAATGACATCAAACTACGAGATTAATTAAGCAGGTTTAAAGGGAAAGGGATATTTTTATCCTATGCAAAAGGTGAAACAGATAGTGGGAGGACTATCATTGATATTTAACCGTTACGCGTCGTTTTCAGACTTGACATTATTCCCCATCAGTCGGAAGTTCACCATGAAATAGGTTGGGGAATAAAAAGCGTTAATATCTTCAATGGAGCTATAAGAACTAAAGTTTATTAAAAAATTCACCGAAATGCCAGAGGATACCGGAGGGGTCGTGTAAAAAACATTCCCTCCCCCATTGCTCCACGCGGATCGGAGTTAATCTTACGCCGGCATATTTCGAAGGTAAATCTAAAGCTAACAGCTCATCCCAGTAGCGGGCGACATCATCAACCTCCAAAAACAGCATGGTATTATCTATCCAATCTTTAACATATGCTTTTTGCAGATAAAAGGCGAGCTGCCCTGTTTTAAATACCGACATATCTGCACTCAATACAACTTCTTCAAATCCCAGGTCGCGATAAAAACTTAGCGATATTTCAAAATCTTTAGCGCCGATGAACGGCCTGAGCGATATAGCTTTGTGTTGCATAGTTGAGATTTAAATTTGAGTCGGCAACCTGCTAAATAAGAAGCAAATTGCCGGCTAATTAAATACGAAGATACTTTATGACCACTGGTTTTCAAACACCTTCATAATTCTCCCTCATCTTTTTAATTTTTTTGCTGAGATAGAAAAGTAACCAGTGAGGCAAATTCATCATATGATAATGCATTGGCAAGACCTACAGGCATCATAGATGTTTTCAATTCCTTCCTGGTAAGCACATCGCTGGATTTAATGGTAAATACATCTCCGGTAATGTTTCTCATCACTATTTTTTGAGCAGACTCATCTGTAATAAATCCCATATAATTTTTATTGCCTTTAGCTGTAATCATCACAGTAGCAAATCCCTGCGAAATAGAAGCGCTGGGTTTTAAGATGGATTCGGCGATTTGCTGGCGGTTCATGATAGACCCGATCTGTCCCATAAACGGCCCTTTTAATTTTTCGCCGCGGGTAAGGCTATGGCAGGCTACACAACCTTGCTGCGTAAAGAGTGCCTTTCCTTTCTTTGGATCTCCTTTAACTTTGGCTAACATTAACATCACGTCTTCAATAGATGAATTACCGATTTGCCCTTTTTTATTCAGGATCTTTGACAAATCCACTTTGACCTCTTTTGTTGGAACACTTTTTTCCTCGCCGCCAAAAGCTGTAATTCCCATTTGGTGGCGCTCATTCAGATCAGCATAAAATTGTTTGCCCGCAGTGCCTGCTTTGCTTCGTTCAAGCGTCAGGAACTTCTCGATACGAGCCGAGCCTCCCCAGGTTATACCCTTATAAATTGGGCCATGTGAATCGGGCCGGGTTCCCCACCACCAGGATGCATCATAGGGAGCTTCCTGCTTATAAAGGCGTGCCAGGGTTACCAATATTTGTTTCTTTGTTTTTACATCTTTGATTTTGGGATAAGCAACAATCAAACCATTTACCGCTTTAGTATCGTACATATACCTCAATGCCCATAATGCTAATGTTGAATTGGTAGTTCCAATTGCACCAACGCATGCATCAACCGCATTCATGCTTACAAGTGCCCTCACAGCCAGATGGGGCAATATTATGGCCGAATTTGGCGTGGCGTGCGGCCCTTCGGTATTTTTAGCAGGTGCCGAAAAACTTGCAGGAACTTGTGTTTTAAGTAATTCAGGAGCGGCTTCTAAACGGCCAAGACGACCCAAACCTATAATCGCCGCAGCTTTCACGCGCGGAGACGGATCTTTCAGCCCGTTCAAGAAAGGAGCTATTGGTACTTGTGCTATCCCTTCTTTCCTGTCTGTTAAGGCTCGTAATGCAAATTCCCTCAGAGCATTATCCTGCGTTAGTTGTGCAAGGTTAGCTATTCCGCTCTCCCGGGCAATTTGTCCGTAAGTAAAAAGAGCAGCCACCCGTGCATATAAAGCAACACCCGCATCCGATGCTATGGCAAAGGCTGCCTTACCGCTTTCGTCGGCCGGCCTGGTAATAAGTTCCTGTGAGGCATTTAATCTTGCCACCGCGCTTTCTGATTTTAACATATTGGCCAAATCAGCTACGGCCAGCGTTTTAACATCAGGAAATGCTTTATAGCTCCATCCGTTAGGTATGGCCCTGATAACATAACCCTTTGATGCACTGCCAGAATATCCCGCACCATCCCAGGCCGAAAGATAGAGCCGCCCCGAACCATCAACATCCAGATCGGTGATCTGAGGTAATTCAATAAATGGTTCTTCAGTTTGTTTAAAACTGGCACCATCTGGTTTTACCCTATTTATATAAAGTTCGCTCCGTCCCCAGTCGGCCGTCATAGGTAGATGGTTATATTTTTCGGGCCAGGTAGGTTCATCCATAAACAGCGAACCTGTGCCTGAGCCGCCGCCCAAATCAACCAGGGCGGGCAGAATCTCATCTGTAAAATGCTGAAATAACAAGGGGTAACCATATTCGCCCGATTGAATATGATGCGAGAAACGGATGTTCCAGCCGCCGCCATCATTAGTATTATCGCGTGTAAATACATTCATGTACGGATCTATAGCAACATCATAAATATTGCGGGTACCGTGGGTATAAACCTCCATTTCTTTGCCATTAGGCCTTACCCTTATGATGCCGCCGCCAAGCATAGTCAGTTTTTTACCATCCCGGTCGGTGGCATCATGAAAGCCGAAATCGCCAACAGCTATGTAGATCCATCCATCAATCCCCATACGGATACCATTGGTAGCATGGTCTGTTCCGCGTTCAACCAGCATGTGAGCATTACTCAGGTGCTCGACGAGTGGTCTTGGCGGGCCATCAGCAATGCCATCATGATCTTTATCTTCAAAAACTTCAAGGGTCATACCGGTCGCCTTACGCGTTTCTTTCGAAAAAACTGTATGAAGCACAAAAACCTGGTCGCCCATGATGAGTATACCGCGCGGGTCGTCAACATCAGCAAAATCTGTATGCTTATCTAACTTACCATCATTATCGCTATCGATAAGTTTAACTATCCGCCCTTTCCCGGGATCTTTACCCAGCGAACCAATCATATCAACGCCAACAAATACCTCGCCTGTGGCTGCCACAGCTAAACAAGCGGGGCTTGGTGTAAGCTCAGGTCCGGCAAACCTGGTGATTGTAAAGCCAGCTGGCCAATGGAGCGAATCGCTTTTAGATTGACTTTGTCCTCGTATTGAAGCCAAAGTACTTGGTTTGGCATGTCCCGCTTCATTACTACGGGTATTTGTAAAATATTTGAGCGTCAAAAAGAAAGATAAACAGAGAAATAGGGTTAAGGATAACTTTAACATTGTTGTTTTTTAATTATACAGGTAAAAGGCAGTCAAATTAATCTTTTTATTTTATTTATTGTTTAGGAATCCGTTTCTCAGCGGTTAACTGTTTAACTACGTCGGCTAATTTCTGAGGATCATGCGCATATTTTTCAAGGTTAACAATCTCAACTTTCCTAAACTCAACAGGATGGCTTTCGCTTTGCAGGGAAATTGTACCGCTTTTCAACAACGCACCTTCCTCTGTGCTGCCAACCGGGTCCAGTTGCGGGCGCTGATAACGTAACACTTCTTCTCCGTTTACATAATGTACCACCAGCGAATCGCCCAAAACAAGGGCCTCTACCCTAACCCACTGATCGCCATGAAAGGTTTCCGATTTTGAATCCAGGCAATGACTTTTAACTACCGAGTTATTTAAAACGTATTGTGTACCGGGGGTGCACACGTTCGCGGTCGGCCGTTTATCTTTACCATTGCCGCCCAACAACTGAACCTCAATGGATATTGGAAAATCCTGGTCTACCTTCATAGTTTTAGGATCCTGCCCGTGTATCATAATTCCGCTGTTGCGGAACGCCCATCCGGGGCCACCTTTTACCTGGTTACCTGTGAAACGATACTCTACCCCTATCAGGTAATAAGAAAAAGGCTTTTTGTAAAACAAGTGCCCAAACTGGTCATCAAATTTTTCATATTGATCATAACTTACCTGGATCTTATGATCAACAACCCTGAAGGTGTTACCAAAATTTTCATTTAATTGATGTTTCCTGATTTTAACAGTCCAATCCGTTAAATCCTTTCCGTTAAAAAGCTGTTCCCACTTAACTTTCAATTTTGGATCCGGGCGTTTAAACGCCAGTAATATGGACAGGCTTATTAAAAATAAAACACTCAGTGTTGAAAGAATGAGTCCACGCTTTATCATGACATATTTTTTTATTATCTAACTATTAGTTTACTGCCCGAAAAATAAAAAAGCAGATTGCTATATAGGTTTAACTGGCTGCTGATCAAAAATGCAATAATAGACTTAGAAAAAAAGGGGGTAAAGCCCTAAATTTAAGGGGGTAAAATAAATTGCCTGTAAAAATCAAGATACAGAAAACTATCTGGTAGTATAGAGCAATTAACTATAGACATATACTCAAAACAGCACCATGAACACTACCCCTGCCCTTGCTTTGTAACATTATCACTTGGATTAAAAAACAAGACACTTTTGTAAATCAATTTGATATTTTTACTTACCAATTATTAACTAATAATTTATAATGCATAGTAGGATAAATAACGTCTTAAATCCGAAAATATACTTTAGTTTCCTGTTCCTTTTCGTTTACCTAAATGTTTTTGGTTTCACAGCCGGACAGCCCGTGCAGTATCTTGGTATCGAAAACGGACTATCTAATAATGCGGTTACATCTCTCTACCAGGATCAATATGGTTTTATGTGGATGGGCACTTATGATGGCTTAAACCGATATGACAGCGATGAATTTAAAGTCTACAGAAACGAGTGGAACAACAACAAATCCCTCCCATACAATCATATAAGTGCCTTAAATGGTGTTGGTAACAAAATATTGATAGGCACACAACGCGGGCTTGTTTTTTATAATTACCCCGACTCTTATTTTTATCCGGAATATTTCCGGGAGCACAACAGCGGGCGCCGGTTAAAAATAACTTCAAATATAAATGTTATTGTAACCGATAAGGACAGTAGTATATATATAGGAACGGATGAGCTGGGGTTATTGAGATATGACAAAACCAGGAAACTTTACCTGCAAACGGGGCTTACCAACCAATATAATTATAGCGTAAAAGCATTATATCCAACCCGGGCAGGTGTTTGGGTATTTGTAAAAAACCGGGGGCTGGGTTTATATGATCCAAAATCCGGGCGTATAAATATCATGAATACTCAACTTAACAGTGCCAGTTGCCTGCTTGCAGATAAAGTGGGCAACCTTTGGATAGGCACCGAAAACGGCTTGTTTATATTTAACAGTAAAACACGAGCTATCAAGAGGTTTCACCAGGCTATTGATAAACTTACCAGCGATAACATATCCAATTTAACTCTCGACGAAAAAGGTAATATCTGGATAGCTACCGACGGTGGCGGCATCAATATTTTAAATACAGATAGTGGCAAACTCACTTTTATTACCAATGGTAACAAAGCAGGTTCATTGCGCAGCGGGGCTGTTACCGCGATTTATCATGACAGGGAATCAAGAAAGTGGATAGCAA
The DNA here is from genome assembly GCF_050433785.1 of Mucilaginibacter sp. 3215. Lineage (NCBI taxonomy): Bacteria > Pseudomonadati > Bacteroidota > Sphingobacteriia > Sphingobacteriales > Sphingobacteriaceae > Mucilaginibacter > Mucilaginibacter sp. 3215. Next base: position 244,207 of record NZ_JBNPWO010000001.1, on the reverse strand, counting down.
CCCTGCGCGGCGGGGTTAGCGTTGTAGACAACTTTAAAAAGCCGTTTGCACTTTTTAACAATGATCCCTTCAATAAAAACAGCGTGATCAACAATTTCATTCTTTCATTTTGTGAAGATGAAAAACATAACCTATGGATAGGCACCGATGGCGGCGGGCTTTCTTACTGGGACATAAAAAATAATTTATACACCGGTTATACTCATGCATCAACCGGTGGGGGCTTGAGTACCGATTTTATCGTGAGCATACTTAAAACCTTCGATAATAAAATATGGGTGGCTTCTTTCAACGGTGGTATTGACCAATTTAGCAAAACTACCGGCAAATTCAAGCATTACAACTGCTATAATACATTAACTCAAACAACCGATAGAAACCTATGGAAACTTTTTGAAGATTCCAGGCACCATTTATGGGCAGGTACTACCAGGGGCGGCCCATTATATCTTTATAACCGAAAAAATGACCGCTTTGAACTATTCGATGAAGACCTGGTTAACATACACGCTATATTTGAAGACAGTAATGGAAACTTATGGGCAGGTAATTACACCCGGCTCATTAAAATAGATACCGTTAAGAAGGCTCATCATTTTTTTAATGTGGGTTATGGCATCAGAACCATCGCGGCAGATAATTCAAACCATTTATGGGTTGGAACTGAGGGTGGTGGATTGCTAAAATTCAACCTTCCTGATATGAGCCGTGTGAGGTATACCAAGGTTAATGGTTTGCCGGGTAATTCAATCCTCAACATCCTTATCGACAATAAAGAAAACCTATGGTGCAGTACTTACAATGGTTTAAGCAGGTTTTCCCCGGCAAAAAATAAGTTTACAAATTATATTGTTTCTGACGGTTTGCAAAGCCTCCAATTTAATTACAACGCAGCTATCCGGCTTCAATCGGGCGATATGGCCTTTGGAGGGATTAATGGATATAACATTTTTAATCCAGACAGCATACAGGTAGCAGACCATAGGCCCGATCTTCGCATAACCGGCCTGAAAATTGACAATTCAGAAACTGATGGCTCCAGCGAATTGCTCAAAAATCAATCTGTAGCGGATCTTAAAACAATCCGGCTTAATTATGAACAGGCTGCGCTTACCATTCATTACACAGCACTCGAATATTCGTTTCCGGATAAAATTGAATATGCTTATTATCTTGAAGGATGGGATCATGGGTGGAACTATGTGGGCAAGACCAAATCTGCATATTACACTCATTTAAATGAAGGCAGTTACAGGCTAAGGGTCAAAGCTACAGACACCCGGGGAAATTGGATGCCGAAACAGATCAGTGTTAAAGTTATTGTGTTTCCGCCATGGTACAGAACATTGTGGGCCTACGTAGTATACCTGGTTATTATCTTTGGGGTAATATACCTTTATTTCCTATACCGGGTAAAACAGGCAAAGCTTAAATTTGAAATTAACCTGGCTAACTTAAAGGTTGAAAAGGAAAAAGAACTGAATGAAAAGAAGCTCGCTTTTTTTACCAATGTTTCGCACGAGTTCAGAACGCCGCTTACGCTGATCATTAATCCTATCAAAGATCTGCTGGACAAAAATAAAAGCCATTCGGACGAGCTAAATACGGTATATAGGAATGCCCGGCGCTTATTAGGATTGATAGATCACCTCCTGCTGTTCCGCAAAACTGAAAGCGAAAACGCGCAGTTAAATATAAGTGAGATAAATTTTGTGCGGGTATGCGAAGAGGTATTTTCGTGCTTTGCACATCAGGCTAAAATCAAAAACCTGAATTTTAACATTGAAACAACCAGCAGGAATATTACGGTATTTGCCGATGTCGAAAAAATAGAGATCTCATTGTTTAACCTTATTTCGAACGCGGTTAAGTTTACACCAGATTATGGCACCATCAAGATTTTTGTGGAAGAAGATGACACACATGTTTACTTTAAAATAACGGATAATGGCGTTGGTATAAATACCGAAACCGGCGATAAACTGTTTGATAAATTCTACCAGGTAAAGGATAATAATTACTTTAAAAAGGGTTTCGGTATCGGTTTGTACCTGGTTAAAGTATTTATTGATTGCCATAAGGGCACGATAAACTATTTAAATAATAAAAATGGCGGAACAACCTTTACCTTAAAGCTATCAAAAGGAATAAAACACTTTTCGGCAGAGGAGATAAATATTGTAACAGCTCCTGACTATAATTTTGTAAATGACCTTATAGATCATGGCAGTAAAGACCTGGTTGAAGAAAATACCAAATTGCAGAAGCTTGAACTGTTTAGCCAGGAAAAGCATACCCTGGTTGTTATTGACGATAATGAACAGATCAGGACATATATCAAAAAAATATTTTTTGCCGACTATTTAGTCCTTGAAGCAAAAGACGGAGCAGCGGGTCTTGAGCTGATTAAAAAATATATACCAGATCTGATCATCAGCGATATCCTAATGGACGGAATAAACGGGTTGGATTTATGTAAAATGATTATGGATGATGCGGCCATAAAGCACATCCCGGTTATTTTGCTCACCGGCGATACCACACCCGATATTATGGTTAAAAGCCTTGAACAAGGTGCAATAGACTTTTTGCGAAAACCATTTGATAAAGAATTGCTCACAGCAAGGGTTAAAAGTGTATTGAGGAATAAAACAAAACTTCAGCAATATTTTTATAAGGAGGTTACGAAGGAAAACATAGCCATTAATATTTCGCGGGAAAATAAAGACCTGCTCAACAACTGTAGTGCTGTTATTGAGCAAAATTTCAACAGCGACAATTTTGATGTTTATGCCCTTGCCGATGCAGTCGGCATTAGTTATCCAACATTATTTAAAAGGATCAAAAGCACTACCGGTCAGTCTATCAACAACTTTATCAGGTTTGTTCGCCTGCGTAAAGCCGCCGAGCTCCTGATCCAAACCAATTGTAATATCAATGAGGCGGCAATACAGGTAGGTATCAGCGATATCAAATATTTCAGGGAACAATTTCACAAACAATTCGGCGTCAATCCATCAGAATTTATCAGAAAACACCGGGCAAATTTCCAGGTCTCCTATCGCTTAAACGAGTTTGAAAAACCTCCCGTAAATTAAATATCAATGGTGCAAAGTTCGGAAAGAGAAACATCAGGCTGTCTTAAAAACAGCTGAACAGCCTGAATACAATTTTCTCTCCCCTTTAATTTATAGTTTTGTCCCTCCTTTATACTTTAAATTATGCCTTATTTTGTTTCGGACGAAATCAATAAGATCATTTAAGATTTATAATTATTTCATTATTATGATTACTAAAATAATTACTGTCCTACTGCTGATAGCAATTCCGCTTGTCGGTAAATGCCAACAGGATACGGTGGGCGGCTATAAATTGGTTTGGGCAGATGAGTTTGACGAGTACGGCTCTCCAAAGCCGGATAATTGGGCATTTGAATCCGGTTTTGTACGGAATAATGAAGATCAATGGTATCAGGAACAAAACGCAATTTGCCGTGATGGTAAACTGATCATTGAGGCGCAGCGGGTACATCTGCCTAATCCGGGATATGCGCCTAACAGTACCAACTGGAAACAGAAAAGACAATTTATAAATTATACATCGTCAAGCATTAACACAAGGGGCAAACACAGCTTCCAATACGGCCGGTTCATTATGCGCGGCCGTATAAGTACCGATGCCGGGCTATGGCCCGCTTTTTGGACCTTAGGTGTAGAAAAGCCATGGCCAGCCAACGGAGAAATTGATATTATGGAATATTACCAGAATAAGCTTTTGGCTAATATTGCCTGCGGTACAGAGGTTCCTTATAAAGCTAAATGGTATAGTAACACCAAAGCCCTCAATACTTTCAAAGCCAACTGGAGCAAAAAATTCCATACCTGGCGTATGGACTGGGATCAAAACGCTATAAACTTATATGTAGATGATCTTTTACTTAACCATGTGGACCTGAAAGATCTGGTTAACCAGGACGGCACTCAATTTAATCCCTTTATGCAGCCTCATTATATATTGCTTAACCTTGCAATAGGTGGTGATAACGGTGGCGACCCATCTGCCACAAAATTCCCTAAACGGTTTGAAGTTGATTACGTTCGGGTGTATCAAAAAAATTAAACCGCCTGATCAGTACACTTTGTTTGCTGCCCTTTTAAATTGTCATATATACATTATTCCTCACTAAAAACAGGGACATACGACCGTTTTATTTTAAAAACGTTGCATATAATGGATTTTATCCCCTTTTTTTTACAGCTTTACCCCCTTTTTTTTCAAAAAAATACCGCTTAATTGTGGCTACCAATTAACATAGACTGTCTGTTAGAACCTCTGCAAATATTATAACGGCCTGTTTGTACAGATTTTTTATTTATTAAAAGTTGCTTGCTGCCGCTGTGAAATAATATAACCTCAAATGTTTATAAAACACAGGGTTACACTATTAACGTCAGATTAAGACGGAAAGCTACCATTGTTCTTTGAGATTACTGCCTGAATTGCACCCTAAATTTAAACTGTTGTTTTAACAATTATTCTATTAACTCATTTCATAACCTAACAAAAAATTATGGCAAGACAGAAAAACTAAAAAGAAAACGGACCATGATCCATACGCATTAACTAATGCCAAGTTTTAAATTCTAATCACTCCCAATTATGCAATATTTTTTACCCGATAAAATATCTTTGAGAAGAAAATCCGGGTCAGTAGTTTTATCACTGATCCTGCTGATAGCTATGCAAACAAGCAGCTATGCAGCTACTGCCTTTAACTCTTTCAGCGGAATAAAACTTAACCGATATACAGCCGCCGTACCCATTAAAGGTAAAGTAATTGACAAAACCACCGGCGAAACCATCATTGGCGCATCTGTAAAAATCAAAGGAACCAGTACAGGTGCCGTTACCGATGTAAACGGTAGTTTTACACTTAACGCCGAACCTAATGCTGTACTGATAGTTAGCTATATAGGTTATGAACAGGCAGAGTTTCCTTTAAACGGACAAACTTCAGTAACCATCAGGTTACAGGTAAATGCAAAAAACCTGAATGAAGTTATCGTTGTAGGTTACGGTACCCAAAAGAAAACGTCCTCAACCGCAGCCGTATCTACAATTCAAACCACCGAAATTGCAAAAAAACCGGTGGTTAACTTAACCAACAGCCTTGTTGGTCGTGCCTCTGGCTTAATCATAACCCAAAGCAGTGGCGAACCAGGCTATGATGGTTCAAACATATTGATCAGGGGTATTGGATCCAATGGTGGTAGTTCGCCATTGCTTATTGTTGATGGTGTGCCGCGCGATTTCAGCCGTCTTGATCCAAATACTATCGAAAACGTATCGGTATTAAAAGATGCTGCTGCTGTTGCTCCATATGGTGTGGCGGGAGCAAACGGTGTAATCCTGGTTACTACCAAAAAGGGTAAATCAGGCAAACCAACGCTAACTTATAACGGATACTATGGTATCCAAAACCCAACCAAGGTGCCCACATTTGTAGGCTCGTATGAGTATGCGTTGCTGCGTAATGAGGCCAATGCCAATGATGGTCAGCCACCGGCATATACAGCAGATGATATTCAAAAATTCAAAGATCATTCAGATCCCGATGGGCACCCCGATGGGCACCCTTTACAGCAAATTATCCAGAAAAACCGTCCAATCACGTATCATAATGTGACACTTTCGGGAGGTACAGAAGACATCAAGTATTTCGCAGCCCTTGGATATACTCACCAGGCAGGTATGTGGAGCACCACCTATCTTGATAAATATAATGGTTCGTTAAACTTAACTGCAAACGCCACTAAAACCACAACGGTATCACTCTCTGTTAACAGTTATGTAGAAGATCAGCACTTTCCATCCCAAAGTGCTGCCACAATTATTGGGCAGGCACAACGCCAGGCGCCGACAACGCCTATTTATTACAGTAACGGGTTATGGTCCGGCTATATTGGTCAGTCGCTTATAGGCGAAATTTATCACAGCGGTTATCAATTCAATGAAAATACGGCCGTATTGTCGCAGTTTACAATTGACCAGAAGCTTCCGATCAAAGGTTTAAGCTTGAAAGGTGTGCTCAGCTATGATAATGGGCCAGATCCTTTATTCACAGGAAACCAAACCTCGTTCCAGCGTATTTATACTACCCCGATACCTTTCTATAATGTTGACGTTACTACCACCCCTTACACTTATAAACAGGGGATACAAGGTAACTCAAAGGCTACATTTTCAGAAAATTACAGCCAAAACCACACATTGACCATTCAGGGATTGTTATCTTATGCGGGTTCATTTGGCAAAAGCGATATTACCGCTTTAGGCGTTTTTGAAAGCCGCCGCGTAAAGTATCAAACATTTGGGGCCACTAAATATAACTACAACCTTGATATTGATGAATTGGATTTTGGTGGTCCGGCAGCTGCAGATGCAACCAATTTTGGTCGATCAAGCGGGCAAAAACAAATTGGTTACGTGTACAGGGTAGGTTACTCCTATGATAAAAAGTATTTGTTTGAAGCAACGGGTAGATATGACGGAAGCTACCTCTTTGCTCCAGGCCATCGTTATGGTTTCTTCCCCGCCTTTTCTGCCGGTTGGCGACTGTCTGAAGAAAAATTCATTAAAGACAATATTCTCTGGCTTGATAACTTAAAACTTAGGGCTTCCTGGGGTAAATCAGGGGCCTATCCAAGAACTAATAACAATATTCAAACCTACCAGTATCTAAACCCTTATAACCCTTATGCAAACTCCGCTGTTATTAATGGCAGTGCCACACAGGGAATCAACGAGGCGTTGCAGGGCAATCCTAATATCGGCTGGGAAAAAGCGACTAAAACAGATATTGGATTTGAAGCTACGTTATGGAAAGGTTTACTAAGCATTGAAGCCGATTACTTCTATGAAAAAAGGGGCAATATGCTTGTAAGCATTGGGAATACATTACCCGGTGAATACGGCCTCGGAGTAGGGCTTGTAAACGGCGGCATCATGAGTAATCACGGTATCGATCTGACACTGCAAAGTTCCCATAGCTTCTCAAAAGACCTGCGGTTAGATGTTACAGGTACTTTTACCTTTGCCAGGAATAAACTATTACAAGTTTATGAGACAAATGCAACAGCGAACAATCCAAACAGGAGAATAACAGGCAGGCCTTTAAATACCATATTTGGATACCAGGCGTTGGGTTATTTCAAAACAACGGATTTTAACGCAGATGGATCGCTCAAAGCCGGTTTACCAGTTCCTTCTTTCGGACCTGTTAAGGCGGGCGATATTGAATACGCTGATTTAAGCGGACCTGACGGAAAACCAGACGGCAAGATCGATGCTAACGACCAAACTGTAATAGGCCATCCTAATACGCCAGAGATCATCTATGGTTTAGAACCCAGGTTGACGTTCAAAAACTTCGATCTTGATGTTTTATTTCAGGGTTCGGGTAACAGCAACATTGTTATCAGCAACTATTTTGCTTTTCCTTTCAACGCGTCCGGTTCGGCCTCTCAATTGGTATATGACGATCATTGGACGCCTTCCACTCCCAACGCTTTATATCCAAGGGTTACCGGTACGCCCACATCAAATAACACACAAACTTCGTCCTGGTTTGTCAGAAATGATTCCTACATCAGGTTAAAGAGCTTTGAAGTTGGCTACACACTGTCAAACAAGCTATTGCGAAATAAGATCCAGTCTATAAGAATTTACGTTGCAGGGCAAAACGTCATTAACCATTTACCTCATGTAAAGGAAATTATCGACCCCGAAAATAGTGGCAATAACACCAACTACTATCAGCAGCGTGTATTTTCATTAGGTTTAAATGCCACATTTTAACTAAAATAAGAAAGCGATGAAACAGATTTTTAAAAAATACAGAGAGCTTTTTTTACTTGCTTTGCTTGTTGTAAGTATCAGTGGATGTAAAAAAGATGATTCTTTAAATGTAACAAATAAAGCATTTTTAACTGATGTAGCTACATTCAGTTCGCAGAGTAATGCAGATCTTTTTGTAAATGACATATATAATCAAATCCCCGACGTCAATAACGATTACCAGCTAACCGAACAATATGCTGATAACAGCTTTTGTGGAGCAGCCTGGGAAAACGGTCAGGCAACTGTAAGGGCAGGTTCCATTGGCCCAAGTAACGTACCTACCGGCCCCGGTAGCATGTGGAGTTGGGAAGGAAACTATAGCAAAATACGAAAATGCAATGTATTTCTACAGCAGGCTGCTTTAAATAAAGCGAAGTATACCGACGATTGGTACAAGCAGCGCGTTGCGGAGGTTACGTTTCTAAGAGCTTACTTCTACTCCCTGTTGTTCACGGCTTACGGAGGGGTGCCTATTATTACTGTCCCGCTTGATAACCGGAACGGAACTGATATTTTTACTGCCCGGGGCACTATTGATGAGACTGTTGCCTTTATTGAGGCTGATTGCGATGCCGCGGCCGCTGTTTTACCTACAAAAGCAGCACAAACCGGGAGAGCCACAAAAGGCGCCGCATTAACACTTAAGGGCTGGGTCGAGCTGTTTGCAGCCAGCCCGCTGGTAAACACGGCCAATGACGCGGGAAAATGGAGTAAAGCAGCAGCTACCAACAAATCGGTGATGGATATGGGTACTTATAGCCTGTTCAACACTTCGGCTACTTCTTATGCCGATCAGTTTCTATCGGCAAACAACTGGAATGTTGAAACGATATTTGCTCGCGGCTACGCTACCGGACCAGCAAAGGGCAGTCACCGGGAAGGTTACCTGGGCCCGGTGTATGTAAACGGTGTTCAGCAGTCATGGGGAAACCTTGCTCCAACACAGGGTCTGATTGATGATTACTCGATGGATAATGGCTTGCCTATTACAGATGCGGCTTCAGGTTATAATCCTCAAGCCCCTTACACCCATCGTGAGCAGCGTTTCTATCAGTCAATCTTATATGATGGTGCAGCATGGCAGGGAGATATAATAAAAACGCGAATAGGTGGCAGTAACCAGATAGACCTTGGCTCGTCAAGTGATATTACCAATACCGGTTATTATGCCCGCAAAACACTGGATGAAAGCATCACCGGGCAAACCAGTATCAACCTGGCGCCGAGCTTTGCCAATTACATTATTTTCCGTTACGCGGAAGTGCTGTTAAGCTATGCTGAGGCGCAAAATGAAGCGGTTGGACCAGATGCATCGGTTTATGACGCGGTTAATAAAGTAAGGACGAGATCTGCATTGCCTGCTGTAAAAGCCGGCTTAACCAAGGATCAAATGCGTGCATATATTCGTCGCGAACGCCGCATTGAGCTCGCATTTGAAGATAAACGATGGTTTGATATTCGCAGATGGCTGATAACTACCGGCACAAACGGTGTGCTTACCACGCCGGAATATGGCATGAAGATCGAAGCCGGCGGCTCAGGGCTAACGTATACCCCGGTTAAAATATTTACCAATACCTTCTTCGAGCGGCAAAACTGGATGCCAATTCCGCAAGCGGAAATTGACAAGAATAAAAAACTGGTACAAAACCCAGGATACTAAAAGATTAATACCTTTAAATACATAACCCCGGGCAAATGCCCCGGGGTTATGTATTTAAAGACAACTCTCACCGATTAATATTTTTTAGCTTTAAGCTTTGTGCATGCTGCTTTCAGCTTTGTATATTAACCGCCTTATAAAATATTCATGAATAATAAACCTGATAGTCAACGTCCTGCAAAAAATCGCAAAGTTGTAATTGTTGGTTCGATTGTTTTAGTCATGACCATCTTGGTAGTTTATTCAATATGGCATATCTCCGAAAACAAACAGGATAATGCCGGTACTGATCTACGAACTGATTACCCGATGGCAACCCTTCAAAGCATTGCCGGGGGAAAGATCTTATCTCAACGATACTGCCGCTCGTGCCATATGCTGCCCGAACCAGCCCTGCTTAACAGGTTTAAATGGAAAAATGTATTTCCGCAAATGGGTTTACGCATGGGCATTAAAGCCCACAGAGGTGAATCATACGTAGGGACAATTAAGGGCGACGATTTGATTGTGCCGGACAAGCCCGCATTAAATGAGGAACAATGGCAGGATATTATCGATTATTACATGAACACTGCCCCTATCGCCTTACCTGCACAAAACAGGCCTATGGCTATTAAACAGGAGCTTCCATTTTTTAACATCCAAAAACCACAGCAATCATTTGACGGCAAACAGGTGTTGGGCTGCTATGTAAAAATTGACAACAGCGTTAAGCCGGCCCGTGTTTTTATTGCTAACGGGCAAACAAAAAAGCTTTATCTTTTATCAGCTCAATTAAAAGTTATCGATTCGGTATCGACAACCGGCCCTGTGGTAGATCTGCTTTTTGACCATGGCAATACCATGATCTGCATCATAGGCAATGAATTAGGTGCAAACAGCGATAAACTGGGTACTATAACCCCATTGACAATTACTGCCGAAGGCAAAATGCAATTAGCCGCCCGGCCCGTTTTTGATAAGCTTGGCCGACCAGTTCAAATACTGGCGGCCGATTTGAATAACGACAACAAAACCGACTATGTTATTTGTGAATTTGGAAGTATAACCGGAGGGCTTTGCTGGATGGAAAATTTGGGTAACGGCGCTTTTGCAAAACACGTGATAAGTAATTTACCCGGAGCTATAAAAGCGTATATCGATTACCAGGACAACAAGTTGCCCGGCTTATATGTGCTTTTTGCACAGGGCGAAGAAGGCATTTTTCATTTCGAAAACAAAGGGAGCGGCAAATTTGATTCAAAGGAAATTTTAAGGTTCCCGCCGATTTATGGGTCGTCCTACTTTGAAATGGTTGACATGAACCATGACGGCTATAAAGACATAGTTTACACTTGCGGCGATAATGGGAATGCAACGCTCGTATTAAAACCATACCATGGTGTCTACATTTTTTTGAACGATGGGAAAGGCAATTACAAACAGCGGTATTTTTATCCCATAAACGGCTGCTATAAAGCCATCGCTAAAGATTTTGATAGTGACGGAAATATTGATCTTGCAACAATCAGCCTTTTTACCGATGCAAAGCAGCCCGAAGAAGGTTTTATATATTTAAAGAACACCGGTAATTTAAACTTTGTACCATATGCTTTTCCGGCCGATACAAAGTTTGAACGCGCGGTAACTCTTGACGCCGGTGATATAAACGGTGATGGAAAACCCGACCTGCTTATCGGAAATGCTTTTTTTGATTTTGGCCCCTTCAGCTATAATATCAAAGAGCCGCTTTTCTACATTTTGAAAAACGCTTCTAAGTGAAAGCAGCAACTAAATTTTCAATGCAAATGATCAGGGTTATTTGAGGGAACTATAGCTGTTTTTCAAACACCATATATATATCATTAGTACCCACATATGTAAAGCCTAACCTTTTACAAATATTTACTGCTTTGATGTTGTCAGCATTCACCTCGGTGCGGCATTTTTCAAATCCCTTCATTGTTAAATCTTTTAACGCAAATTCAACAAGCCTTCGGCCATAACCCATCCGTTTTGTAGAAGGATCAATGATCAGCATGGAGATAAATCCAACTTTATTTTCATAATCGTTGGCATAATAAGCCAAAAAACCTTGTAAAGCATCTTGTGCCATAATAGTTATGATACAAGCTTTTTCAATTAGCTTATCAATGTAACCATCCAAATCGCCTACTTCAAACAACCCGCTTTCATCGTTAATCATCAGGTTCATTAAATCATAAATTTTCGATTTTAGGTAAGAGCCCTGTTCAATCATGATTGGTTAAAATTTATTTTACTTAATTAAAATCGGTTATATCAGCCAGGTAGGCGACAAGTAACAGAGCGGATTAATACATATTAACCCTTTATCGAAATGAAATGATGCCGATATAAAGTGACTGATATTTAGATTACAAACCAATTTATAGGTATATTTTTAAAGAAACAACAAGAGTAAAATAATGGTATTAAATTGTATATCAATGAACATAACGTTTACACTATTTGTAAACCGTTTTTTTAGAGTTTCCATCGATAGTGGATAAGCCACAACATATTGCCCCTTGTTAGCCAATTTGGTTTTGACTGCCTTAGTTATCAGGATCAAATAGTTAAGAATGTAAATGAAATTGGTGAAAAGGGGCAATCAAAATGGTATTTCAATAGCTTCCATTTGTGCAAATATAAGCGTTTAATGGATGTAGGTAAACAGTATCGGCTTTTATACGAGACCTATATCAACAAAAAAGGATCGCAACTTGCGATCCTCTTGCGAAGCGGAGAGAGAGGGATTCGAACCCTCGGTACCGTTTCCAGTACGACAGTTTAGCAAACTGTTCCTTTCGGCCTCTCAGGCATCTCTCCGTTTTGTTTTTTAAACTATATCCCTTTTTTCAGGGACTGCAAATATAGCAATTCAAGTATCCCTGCAAAAAAAAATTACATTTTTTAATAATCTATTCTTACGTGATAAATACTCATTAGCATCCGCTTAAAAATGGCCTTGATTGTTTCTATATCTTTCAAAGTTATATTACTGTCTTTCAACTGGTTTTGATCAAGCTTGTATTTTACAATACGGTCTACCAGTACACTGATCGATTCTTCATCGGGCTCCTTTAATGAGCGCGAAGCGGCCTCAACCGAGTCGGCAAGCATCAAAACGGCACCTTCTTTGGTGAAAGGAATAGGACCGGGATAGCGAAAAATATTCTCGTTAATGAATTTTTCCGGGAAATTTTTCAATGACGACTGGTAAAAATAATCCACGCGGGTATTACCGTGATGCGTACGGATAAAATCAATCACCACCTCGGGCAGGTTGGACTTGCGCGCCATTTCAATACCCCTGCTCACGTGGCGGATAATGATTTGGGCACTTTCTTCATAAGGCAGCTTATCATGCGGATTAAAGCCCGAGCTTTGGTTCTCGATAAAGAACAAAGGGTTCTCCATTTTTCCTATATCATGATAAAGCGCCCCCGCCCTAACCAGCAGGGCATTGCCGCCAACTGCATAAATAGCGTTTTCGGCCAGGTTAGCTACCTGCAGCGAATGCTGGAAGGTGCCCGGAGCGTTAAAAGCCAGTTCGCGCAGCAATGGCGCATTGGTATTGGTAAGCTCAATGAGCGTAATTTCGGAAGTGATGGCAAAAACCTTCTCGAACAAATAAATAAGCGGGTAAGCCAGCAGGGTAAGCAGTACGCTAACTACAAAAGGCAAAAAGTCCATCCAGTCGATGTTCAGGAAATCACCCTCACGAATAAAGGTAATCCCCAAAAATGCCACGAAGTAGGTAAAGATAATGATCACTGCCGAGATCAGAAACTGTTCGCGGCGTACCAGGTTTTTAATACTGTAGATGGATACCATACCCGCCGTAATCTCATAATAAGCAAACTCAAAACTGTTAGGTACAAAAAAGCCGGCTATCAGCACCACCAGCAAATGGATATTAAGCGCCAAACGGGTATCAAACAATATCCGAATAATGATAGGTACTATACAATAAGGGATATAGTACAAATTAGTCGGAAACTGGAGTTTTATAGCCAGCGATAAAGTGGCCAGCATGGTAGTAATTACCAGTAATATCAAACTTACCAACCTGTTATCAGCGTAAATATCCTTACGGAAAAGATAAAGGAAAATCATGAGCAGCGATATAGCTATAGCCACCAGGAAAAACTGCCCCAAGAGCACTAAGTTCCTGTTACCGTTAACACGGGCGTTATCCTCAAAGGCTTTTTTAAATGATTCCAGCTTTTGATAAACATCGTCATTAACTACCGAGCCTTTGTAAACTATCACTTCTCCTTTTTGTACCATTCCGCGTGTTACCGAAAGGCCATCTACAACTTCCTTCTCCAGCCTTGAAGTAAGGTTATTATCATAGGCAAGATTATTTTGGAGGCGGTTACTGATCACATCGAGCAGGAAGGCTTTATCTAAATCTGTGTGCTTGCTCAGCACTTTATCACAATAAGCCTGCGCTTTTTCTTTGGTAAACAGTTCGCTGGTGTTTTTATCAGTGGCTACATTCTTATCCAGAATCCGTATGGGGTAATTTTCGGAGCTTTGCTGATATTTGGCATTGGGTTTAAAAATCCCTGTTTGGTAAATTTCGGTTAATAAATCGGTACCGACAGCAATGTACTTCGACTTGAGTTTGTCATTGATACCGGCATTGTGCCATTTAATTTCCAGGTCGGCTTTAAAACCTTCAATCTGCTGATTTTGCATCCCTGCGTCCAGCTGGTAAATCGGCGTTATGCTTTCCAGCGCCGATTTTTGATCGGCTATGATTTCCTGCGGTGTTTTTAGTATTGCGAAATTATAGGGCGATATCAGGTCTTTCTGGTTCCAGATCCTCCCCTTTTCGTGCTCGTAGCTAAATTTTGCCTGCTTCGGTAAAAAGTAAACAATAAGCACGATACTAATCAGCATCATCAAAAACTTAACATTACGGGCGTATTTGCGCAGTAAAGCCTTTTGGCGCGAAGTGGATAGTTTTGCCATTTAAATGATTAACCTGCCAAAAATAATATAAGTTTCTGTTATATGCAGTTTTTCTTGCTTTTGTAAAAATAAATTTGATATCTTTATGATATCATTTTAAAATCAAACTAAATCATGAATACTGAAAAAACCATTAACCCGCCATCCGGCTTCTCTGTGTTTATTTTGGCTATTGCTTTGTTAATTGCGGCCGTTTTCTGCTTAAGCACCGGACTGGAAGCTATCGGTTTCCTATTAATTCCGGTGAGCCTCATATTTTTACTTCCTGGCATCATCGTTGTTAATCCCAACGAATCAAAAGTGCTTACCCTTTTTGGCAAGTATGTTGGTACTGTAAAAACTGACGGCTTTTTCTGGGTTAATCCATTCACTGTTAAAAAGAAGGTATCATTGAAGGCATTTAACCTTAACGGGCAACAACTGAAAGTGAACGATAGCATTGGTAACCCTATTGAAATCGCAGCGGTTATAGTATGGCAGATAAAAGATACCGCCGCTGCCGTATTTGCGGTTGAAAATTACATTCAATATGTAAATATCCAGAGCGAAGCTGCAGTAAGGCACCTGGCCAACTCTTTCCCTTATGATAACCTGGAGGATGAAACCGCGGCTATTACCCTGCGCGGTGGTGCCGAACAGGTAAGTTCTATGCTGGAGAAGGAATTGAACGAAAGGCTTGACCGCGCCGGCATTGAGGTATTAGAAGCCCGCATCTCTCATTTGGCCTACGCTCCTGAAATTGCCCATTCCATGCTGCAGGTACAGCAGGCATCGGCCATAATAGCTGCCCGTAAGCTGATAGTTGAAGGTGCCGTTGGCATGGTTGAAATGGCACTGAACAAGCTATCCGAAAAAAACATAGTTGAACTTGACGAGGAACGCAAGGCAGCCATGGTAAGCAATCTGCTGGTTGTACTTTGCGGTGATAAAGCTGTTAACCCTGTTGTTAATACCGGTACTTTATACCATTAATACCATGGATCAATTCAGAAGCTTTGATCAGCTCCGCGTATCGGAATTACCAGTACTGAGGCATGGTTTTTGGCGACCATGGTACGAACTTACCGACGGGCAGTTTAGCTATGGTAAGCTCACCTATATGGGAGCTTTAAAACGCGCTTGCTTACTGGAAACAGCGAATGGAAACTGGATAGTAAAACGCAAGAACTGGTTAGGCCGAAAACTTGCTATTGAGCAGTCCGATGGCATGGAAACAGGTTTGGTGACACCAGACATCTGGAACCGTAAGATAACGCTCAATTTAAACAATGGGCTCATGGCTACTTTTTATAACAAAAAGATCCTTTCACGCACCTGTACCTGGGTAAACGAGCAATTGGGCGATATCCTGAATGTAGAAACCAAAATATGGAGCCGGAAAAAGCCATTTATTGTAAAAATGAACCTCGATATGATCAAAAAAGTACCAGAACTGCCGCTATTGGCGTTACTGGGCATAAATTTAGTTTTGTTAAAACAGGCCCAGGCAGCGGCCGCAAGTTGATATGGCCGAAAAAAAAGCATTTGTATTACGCATTAACCCCGACATGCTGAAGGAGATTGAGAGCTGGGCTGCCGAAGAATTCAGAAGCACCAACGGCCAGATCGAATACCTCATGCAACAAGCCCTGCACGCCAGGAAAAAAGGAAGTTCGAAGAAGAAAAAGGAAGATAGTGATTAGCGGCAGTAGCAGTAGGTAGCAACTGTTTGCCGTTTATAGTTTGCAGTTAGTATAATTATTGTCCCATTACAAAAGCCCTAATTTTAGATAATCAAAAAACTGCAAACTAAACTATCAACTGATTTAAAACCTGCTACTGCCACTAAAAAACTGCAACTAATTTTATTATGCGTGCATAGTATTTTCTTTCTTTCAAATCACTAAATTTGCCCACCAATTTTAATGAGGGACACATGAAAGAAGTAGTAATAGTAGCGGCTACACGCACACCTATAGGTAGTTTTGGAGGCAGTCTGGCCGCTATCAGTGCCACACAGCTGGGCGCGGCAGTCATCAAATCGGCAGTTGAAAAAGCGGGTTTACGGCCCGATCAGGTTCAGGAAATTTATATGGGCAATGTAATGTCGGCCAATGTTGGGCAGGCGCCTGCTACACAGGCAGCCATATTTGCAGGGCTCCCCTATCTGCCCGCAACAACCGTTAACAAAGTTTGTGCATCGGGTATGAAAGCCATTATGTTAGCCGCCCAAAGCATAGCCATAGGGCAAAACGATATTGTTGTTGCCGGCGGCATGGAAAGCATGAGCAACGTACCTTATTACCTGGATAAAGCCCGCAACGGTTACCGTTTAGGTAACGGGCAAATCATTGACGGTTTGGTAAAAGACGGTCTTTGGGATGTTTACAACGACTATCATATGGGCTCAGCAGCCGAACTTTGCGCTGCCGACTGCAACATCAGCCGGGAGGAACAGGATGCATATGCCATACTATCATACCAGCGCGCCCAAAAAGCACAGGCAGACGGTAAATTTAAAGACGAAATTACCCCGGTTGGTCTTAAAGACAAAAAAGGCGATATCACCATGTTTACCGAAGATGAGGAACCTCAAACAGTTAAGTTTGACAAGATCCCATCATTAAAACCCGTATTTAAAAAAGACGGCACGGTTACGGCCGCCAACGCGTCGACCCTGAATGATGGCGCAGCAGCTGTAGTGCTTATGAGCCGCGAAAAAGCAGATGAACTTGGCATAAAGCCGCTTGCTAAAATAGTATCTTATGCCGATGCCCAGCAGGCACCCGAATGGTTTACCACTGCGCCCTCAAAAGCTATTCCGCTGGCACTGCACAGGGCGGGCCTGCAAAATTCCGATATCGACTTCTTTGAGATCAATGAAGCCTTCTCTGTAGTATCAATAGCCAACAACCAGCTTTTGAACCTCGACCCGGAAAAAGTAAACGTTAACGGCGGTGCTGTTTCATTAGGCCACCCTCTCGGCGTTTCGGGTGCGCGAATCATTGTTACCCTTTTACACGTATTAAAGCAAAATAACGGTAAATATGGCGCTGCAGGTATCTGTAACGGAGGCGGCGGTGCCAGTGCAATGGTTATCGAAAATTTACGTTAGTATTTTATAAATAACGTCATTATAAGCAAAATATATTTTTAATGATGTTGCGTGTGGGCGCGTTAGGGATTGCAGTGAAAAGCCCACAGCGCGGGTTGCGGTTGCGGGCAGGAAAAGCGAGGACTTGTAACGGAAAGCCCGGGCCGCAGGTAACGCCCATATTTATAAAATAGATTATAAAATACAATACTAACCAATAGCTTACAATTACATCATTATAAGAAACGAAACAATCTTATTCTATATAAAGAAACTTGCAAAGCCATCTCGCAAAGACATAAAAAATAAGCTCAACTAATTAAATTAAAATAGTGACAAAAAAAACCCTTCTTACTATCTTCTCCATACTGCTTTGCATGCAAACTTTTGCGCAATACTATGACGAAGGTACAAGGCTCAAAAAACTTAACGAATACCAGGATAGTCTCACTCGCCTTGGCAAAAAGATTGTAAATGATGAGAATGACATGGAGCGTAAAAACGCTAATTACCAGTTTATTAAAACACTGGTACAGGCGTTAAAAATCAATAACTCCTTCCTGTTCCCCTTTGATTCTGTTAAGAGCATCAGCATTGTTAACTCTCCAGATAACCGCTTCAGGATTTTGAGCTGGCATGTTACAAACCTCGATGGCAGTTATCGCTTTTATGGTACTGTTCAAATAAATACCGGCGGCCCGCTCAAAATGTACCCGCTCGAAGATTATTCGCCTTTATTGAAAAACCCGGAAGATTCGGTAACCGATAGCCATAAATGGTATGGTGCCCAATACTATAAGATAATGCCGGTGTACGGCCCCAAACCATATTATGTATTATTAGGGTGGAAAGGTAATACCGTTAAATCTACAAAAAAAGTGATCGATGCAATTTCATTTAATAATGGCGTGCCGCAGTTTGGTATGCCCGTGTTTAACGGCAATGGCAAAACCCGCAACCGGGTGATATTTGAATATGCCCGGCAGGTATCTATGCTGTTAAGATTTGTACCCGAGAAAAACATTATTGTTTTTGACCATCTTTCGGCGCCAGATGGGCGGAGTAAGGACAAGCCCGAGACCTTTGGCCCCGACCTGAGTTATGACGGCTATAAATTAAAAGATGGCCGCTGGACTTATATAGAAAACCTTGATATGCGCAATATTACCGACGGCAATTCGGCCAACGATAATGAATATATTGACCCCAAAAAGCAAGCTGCAAAAGACCGCGCCCTTTTACCGGTAAAACATTAAGAAATTAAATAACACCAACGCCCCGAAAACCAACACATTTATTGTTTAAATTGTAACACTTTCGGTATTAAATTTCGGATTAGAAGATTTATATTACCTTTAGCAAATTTTAAGTTAACTGATGCAAGAAAAAACTGCTCCCCTAAAATCAAAATTCCCCAAGAGCGTCCCTTACATTATCGGCAATGAAGCTGCTGAACGTTTTAGCTTTTATGGCATGCGTTCCATACTTACCCTTTTTTTGGTAAAACAATTCTTTAACCCTGCAGGTAATCCCGCATTAGCCCAACAGGCTGATGCCCACGCCAATAAGCTGAACCATTTATTTGTTATGGTGGCCTACGCTTTGCCATTTGTAGGCGGCATGGTGGCCGACTGGTTTACCGGCAAATACAAGCTAATCCTTTATATATCCATCGTATATTGCTTTGGGCATCTGTTGCTGGCGATGTTTGATACAAGCCTTAGTGGCTTTGAGATAGGTATGCTTGTTGTCGCCATCGGTGCGGGTGGTATCAAATCGTGCGTTTCGGCCAACGTAGGCGACCAGTTTGATGCCAGTAACCAGGATTTGCTCTCAAAAGTTTACGGCTGGTTTTACTTTAGCATCAATGCAGGCTCTATGTTATCAACGATTGCTATTCCTACCATTTACAAATATTACGGCCCTAAATGGGCTTTTGGTGTTCCCGGGCTTTTGATGGGTTTGGCAACCATTATATTTTTTATGGGCCGCAAAAAATATGTAAAAGTACCTCCACAAGGCGTAAACCGAAATAACCTGGTGTTTATTACATGGTATGCACTTACCAATCTAAATAAAAAGAAACCAGGCCAATCATTACTTGATATTGCTAAAGAAAGCTATGACCCGGAACGCGTTGAAGGAGTTAAAGCAGTATACCGCGTGATTTCTGTATTCTTTTTTGCGCTGGCGTTTTGGGCTGTTTGGGATCAGTGCCTTTCAGAATGGACACTTTATGCTGCGAAAATGGATCGAAACATCAACCTTGGTTTTACTTCGTTTCAGATAGAACCAGGTTCAATGTCTACATTTAACACAATTTTCCTGCTGTTGTTCATACCATTTTTCAACTATGTGGTTTACCCTAATTTAGATAAGATGGGATTAAAAACAACACCTTTGCGAAGGCTTGGTACAGGTTTGGTTTTAACAGCATTATCATTTGTAGTTATCGGTTTTACACATGTTAGTATTGATCATGGCGGCACACCATCAATGTGGTGGCAGGTGCTGGCCTTTTTAATATTATCAGCCGCGGAAGTATTGGTATCAATTACAGGTTTGGAATACGCTTATACCCATTCTCCAAAATCAATGAAAAGTACTATGTCGGGAATCTGGTTCCTGGTTGTTTCATTTGGAAACCTGATCACCGCTCTTGTAAATGGTCTTATTGAAGACGGCGGCTGGTGGGCCGAAAATCTTAAAGGCGCCAATTATGAATGGTTTTTTGTGGCCTTTATCGCGGTGTTTATTATTATATTCATGTTTGTTGCACCACGCCTTAAGGAAAGAAACTATATTACAGATCCTTATATAGGAAATGAGGTGATTGCCGAGACCAACAACCTTTAAAATATAACTTCAAAAAAACAGGATTGCGAAAGCTTTCCTGTTTTTTTTGTTTTGATGCTCTGTAAATTGATTATTTTCGCAGCTTAAACATTTAACTCATTTCAAAATACTGTTCAGTGCCAGACAGCGTTGTAATCATACCCACCTATAATGAGAAGGAAAATATCGAACGGATGATCCGTAAAGTATTTTCTTTACCTCATGATTTTCATATCCTGATCATTGACGACGGATCGCCGGACGGCACGCCACAGATAGTAAAAAGTCTGCAACCTGAATACGACGGTCGCCTTTTTATGGAAGAACGGGCCGGTAAACAGGGGTTGGGCACTGCCTATATACATGGTTTTAAATGGTGCATAGCCCGCCACTACGACTATATTTTTGAGATGGATGCAGACTTTTCCCACAACCCGGATGATCTGTTGAAGCTAAGGCAAGCCTGTATCGATGGAGCTGATGCGGCAATAGGTTCCCGTTATGTAACTGGTGTAAACGTAGTAAACTGGCCCATGAGCCGGGTGCTGATGAGCTATTTTGCATCAGTATACGTTCGTTTTATAACCGGCATGAAGATCCAGGATTCAACCGCCGGTTTCATGTGCTACAAACGTAAGGTATTGGAAACTGTGCGATTGGATAAAATTAAGTTTGTTGGCTATGCTTTCCAAATTGAGATGAAATACACCTCCCTTAAACATGGTTTTAAGGTGGTTGAAATTCCCATCATATTCACCGACCGCACAGCGGGTTCCTCCAAAATGTCGACGCGTATTTTTCGCGAAGCATTTTTAGGCGTGATCCAGATGAAGATCAACAGCATTTTCAGGAAATATCCGGAAGGATGATTTTAAGGTAAAAGTAAAAGGCAAAAGGTGAAAGGTAGAAGCATTTCGCCTTTTTTGTTACTTTTCAAAAAAAACAAACCTATTGCCCTTCGCCCTGACCTTGTTACCTAAAACCTTTCGCCTTTTACCTTTGTCCTTTCACCTAAATAAAAGAAACAAACCTTTTACCTTTAACCTTTCACCTTTAGCCTAAAAAATTACTAATTTCGTTGGCAATGAATGAGCATCTTGACCCTGAACGCGAACGCCTCAGTCCTGCCGAACGTGATATTGAAAAAGTATTGCGCCCGCAGCAGTTTGAGGACTTTACCGGTCAGCATAAAATATTAGCCAATTTAAGGATCTTTGTACAGGCCGCCCGCCAGCGTGGTGAAGCGCTTGATCATGTGTTATTGCATGGCCCTCCGGGTTTGGGCAAAACCACCCTGTCGCACATCATCGCCAATGAAATGGGCGTTGGCATTAAAATTACCTCTGGGCCTGTTTTAGATAAACCCGGCGATTTGGCAGGTTTGCTTACCAATCTTGAAACCGGGGATATCCTTTTTATTGATGAAATTCACCGCTTAAGTCCGCTGGTTGAAGAATACCTGTACTCGGCCATGGAGGATTTTAAGATCGATATTATGCTGGAGAGCGGCCCCAATGCCCGTTCAGTACAGATTTCGCTCAATCCGTTCACCCTGGTTGGGGCTACCACCCGCTCGGGCCTGCTTACTGCACCGCTAAGGGCAAGGTTTGGTATAAATTCAAGATTGGAATATTATGATGCAAAATTGCTTACTACAATTGTACTGCGTTCGGCATCGATACTAAAAACGCCTATTACTGATGAAGGTGCCTATGAAATTGCCCGCCGCAGCCGTGGTACCCCACGTATTGCCAATGCATTACTTCGCCGCACACGTGATTTCGCCCAAATCAAAGGAAATGGAAAAATTGATACGGAGATTGCCCAGTATGCATTGAACGCATTAAATGTAGACAGTCACGGACTGGACGAAATGGACAACAAGATCCTGCTTACCATTATTGATAAGTTTAAAGGCGGCCCTGTAGGTTTAAAAACTGTTGCAACGGCAGTTGGTGAAGACGAGGGCACAATTGAAGAGGTTTACGAACCGTTCTTAATACAGGAAGGCTTTTTAATGCGTACGGCCCGCGGCCGTGAAGCTACTGAGGCTGCCTACAAACATTTAGGAAAGATAAAGCTGGGGGGAAATCCATCCTTATTTTGAGATAAACGTATACATCGCCACCAATCATGAAAATCAAATTAAAACTACTGCTCACTGCAACTACGCTCTTTTTAAGCTGCATAACTATCTTATCGGCACAAACAACCCCGCCACCGGCTACAGCCCCCGCTTCTTCGGTTACGGCGCCTACTGACTCAGTTAACAAGGTAAAAAAAGACACCATACCCGTGGTGCACAAGCCCGTACCGACACTAAAAGTGGGTATTATGGGCTTAAACCATGACCATATCCACCTGATATTAAGCGAGTACCGCAAAGGAAACGTAAATATTGTAGGCATTGCCGAACCTGATAAAAAGCTCTGGGAAAAATTTGGCAAAGCATATAACCTGCCCGATTCCCTGTTTTTTGATGACCTAAGGAAAATGTGCACCACCCGTAAGCCTGCTATTGTACTCGGTTACAACGCTGTTGGCAAACATGTGGATATTGTGGAAACCTGCGCACCCTTAGGTATTTCTGTAATGGTTGAAAAACCGTTGGCCGCCACCCTTGAGCAGGCTAAACGCATGGAGTTTCTGGCCCTTAAATATTACGTAAAAGTGTTAACCAATTATGAAACCACCTGGTACCCATCCTTCCAGGATGCTTATAACACTGTTAAGCTGGACAGCT
The DNA here is from genome assembly GCF_050433785.1 of Mucilaginibacter sp. 3215. Classification (NCBI taxonomy): domain Bacteria; kingdom Pseudomonadati; phylum Bacteroidota; class Sphingobacteriia; order Sphingobacteriales; family Sphingobacteriaceae; genus Mucilaginibacter; species Mucilaginibacter sp. 3215. Next base: position 221,011 of record NZ_JBNPWO010000001.1, on the reverse strand, counting down.
TAGGTTTAATCCGTAAAATGGTAGTACACGACGGGCACCAGGGTCCACGCGAAATTGGCTGCAGCGAAGATTTTTTGAGCTGGTTAACAGATCCTGTATTAAATGGTGCAGGAGCCCTGAATGATTTTGGTTGCTATGGCGCTGATTTGATGACCTGGTTAATGAAGGGCCAGCGCCCGATAGCAGTAACCGCCATTGCAAGGCATTATAAACCAAACGTATATCCGAAGGTTGAGGATGATGCCACCATATTGGTTGAATACGCCAATGCCACCGGGCAAATTGAAGCTTCCTGGAACTGGCCTTTCAGTATCAAGGACATGGAGATTTTCGGTGCTAAGGGTTATATCCACGCCTTCGATAAGGATAGTGTTGAAATAAAAGTTAATAACCATGTAAGAGGTTATAAAGCTGCCCCACTGGTAGCACCAGCTGATGCGCCGGTTGCCTATTTTACCGCTGCATTGCAAAATCCGCTCAAACACCCGGATGACCGTTCATCATTAAAATACAATATGATTGTGATGCAGATCCTGGATGCTGCTAAACGTTCGATAAAAGAAGGAAAGCGTATAGTTTTATAACAAACACAACGGGGCCGATGAAAAACATAACTTTATTACTGTTATTTTCCTCGGCCTTGTTAAGCTGTGGAGCCAAAAAAGGCAAAGCACCCGCTGAGGTTTACCCAACGGTTAGTTACTTAAAGATCAAACTTGATGCGGCTGGGCACCTGCCTGCCAATCCGTACATTTTAAGGTTTAAAAACGAAAAAAAAGAGATTGTTTTTTGTGGCGTTAACCATCTGCCGGATAACAACGATATCGAAAACCCGATGTTTAAGGATATCGAAAAGGCATTTTTTGAATTTAAACCTGATGTATGTGTTAACGAAGGAGGAGATGTTTCAAAAACGATCTTTACCTCAAAAAAAGAAGCCATACAAAAAGATGGTGAAATAGGGCTTACTAAAGCCCTTGCCGATAGCCTTAAAATAAAAACCGTTAACGGCGACATGACCGACAGCCTGGAATTTAGAGAGCTGCTGAAAAGATACACCACCGGCGAGTTTTTAGCTTATATTGCTACCGAACGCTTTATGTGGGGACAGCGACCACCAATTACCGATAGTGTGGCCTTTAAGGGAAACTACGCTAAATTTATAGGAGGTTATATCATGAAAACAGGCGGCGTCAAACTTTCGCGCACCGAGCAAACGCTGGAATTTTATAAAACAAACTATCAAAAATTGCTTAACCGCCCTTTTAAGCTCGAGGAGCTGGAACCTACCAATCCGTTTAATCCGAAAGGAAAATTCCAGGAAATTGGGCGGGCATCCAAAGAGATCAGGGATCAAAGCCTGCTTCGCACCATTGACAACCTGCTCAAAACCCATAACAAAGTGTTTGTAGTTTTTGGCGGCTGGCACCTGCTTACCTGCCAGCCGGGCCTGAAGCAGATCATCAGTAAAAGCGATTAATTATCCGGTTATCATACTTAAAGTCTTAATTAATTTTGTTTACATCGCAGGGCTTGCGTGTTATATAATTATTAATTTAGCTGCCGTTAATTAAGGAATAAAACCAACCTATAATATGATAAAACAAACGTTAGCCATGCTGGCCCTTTGTGCTTTCGGCGCTGTTTCATGCCAGTCGAAGCCATCAGATAAATCAACTACTACTACCCCTGTTACCGAAGTTCCGGCTGCCAATGCAACATCACAGGGTGACGCGGCCGCTATTTTAGCCCGCAAACAAGTACCTATCCTCTGCTACCACCAAATCCGCGACTGGAAGCCTACCGATTCAAAAAATGCCAAAGATTATATAGTTCAGGTTGCTGCTTTTAAAGAGCACATTAAAATGCTGGCCGACAGCGGTTATCATACCATACTGCCCGATCAGCTTTATGCATACCTTACCAAGGGAGCGCCGCTGCCTAAAAAGCCTATAATGCTTACGTTTGATGATACTGACCTTGATCAGTTCACCATTGCCAATCCTACCCTTAAAAAGTATGGTTTTAAAGCGGTTTATTTTGTGATGACCGTATCGTTAGGCCGTCCGCATTATATGACCAAGGAGCAGGTAAAACAACTATCTGCCGAAGGTAATGTTATCGCGAGCCATACCTGGGACCACCACCGTGTTGACCGCTACTCCCATACTTCTACCCTTAAGATCATTGGTAAAAATGGTAAAATAACCAATCGCCCGGTTGACGACTGGGTTACCCAAATTGAAAAACCAACCAAAACACTGGAAGAGATCACCGGCAAAAAGATGGATTACTTTGCTTATCCGTTTGGCATCTGGAACAAGGCCGCTTTACCTGAGCTTAGGAAACGCGGTTTTAAAATGGCTTTCCAATTAGCTGACAAACGCGATCAAACTGATCCATTGATGACAGTACGCCGTATTTTAGATAGCGGTTACTGGAGCGCAAAAACTTTGAGCAACAGCATCAGGAATAGCTTTTAGCCCCGCGCCTGCTAAAAGGAGGATATGGAAACAGTTAAACAAAAACGCCTGACTCTTTTGAGTCAGGCGTTTTTGTTATCAATGTATTGAAATGCTATTTGTTGATCAACAGCTCCCTTTTAGCACCGGTGGACTACAAATCCTCCCCTGCCGGGCCTTGTCCTTTGTTTGAGGATGGCATACTACCGATATCTTTTTCATCGGCCTTTAAGTGAGCCATTTCGGCTATTATGGTATCATCGCCGGTATTTTCACCCAACTCATCATTGTGCAGGTCTGAATCATCATTATTCACAACTGCTGTTTTATGTATTGTTTCCATAATGGTTATTTATTTAATTCCTGTTACCCATTTTAAAGCCTCGTCCAAATCCTCCAGTTTGTACCCTGCAAACTTGCCTGGCAAAATATATTTAAACAGATGGCTAAACTCACGTACCCCGTCCTGATCGGTAACTACGGCAACTTTGTTCCACCGGGTGAAGTACTTAAGACCAAGCCTGATATTGCCGCACCAGGCACCCGCTGTAAAGTTTTTAATTTTAGTTTCCAGTATCAATAAGAAGTTTATCCGCCCGGTTTGTTTCACCTGCTGCTCAAGCAATGGCCGTAATGCCTTTTCATAATCGCCAATAGTAACATAGCCAACCGCATGCATTCCTAACACATGCGGGGGCAAGTATCTTATATGCTCAAGCATGCTATAAATCCTTGTTTTTTTAATCAGATACAAAAACTGCACCAATAGTCAATTTATAGCAAACAGCGTAAATAATAATAACGAATAATGTCCCGGTGCAAGTACAACAAGTTTGATAAAACGTGTTGAATAATATTACCAGGCACATAGCAATTTCAATTTATCCTATCTTTGCACCAATGCAACCAAACAAAGCGATATATAGTCAACTCATTAAAAACGAGGCGCAAAATCTTGGCTTTTTGTTTTGCGGCATTGCCAAAGCAGATTTTTTAGAAGATGAGGCCCCACGCCTTGAAGCCTGGCTAAATAAAAACATGCACGGCGAAATGTCGTACATGGAAAACCATTTCGATAAGCGCCTCGACCCGCGTTTGTTGGTTGATGGGGCAAAGTCAGTTATCTCGCTTGGTATAAATTACTATACCGATCAGCAACAGGACGATCCCTTATCGCCCAAAATTTCCAAATATGCTTATGGAATTGACTACCACACGGTGATTAAAGATAAGCTGAGGCAATTACTACAGATCATTAATGATAAGATAGGTGAAGTCGGCGGCCGCGCGTTTGTTGATTCGGCCCCGGTGCTTGATAAGGTATGGGCACGTAAAGCGGGCATGGGCTGGATTGGAAAAAACAGCAACCTGCTTAACAAAAAAGCCGGATCATTCTTTTTCCTGGCCGAACTGATCATCGATCTTGAACTGGAATATGATATAGCCCCCACAGCCAATCATTGCGGTACCTGCACCAATTGTATCGACGCCTGCCCGACCGATGCTATTGTAGGCCCATACGTGGTTGATGGCAGCCGTTGTATCTCTTATTTAACCATAGAGCTTAAAAACGAAATTCCGCAGGAGTTTAAAGGCAAAATGGATAACTGGATGTTCGGTTGCGACGTTTGCCAGGATGTTTGTCCGTGGAACCGCTTCTCTGTTTTAAATACAGAGCCGGCTTTTACCCCGCATCCTGATCTTCTACATTTAAAAACCGCTGACTGGCAGGAGATCACACAGGATATTTTTCAAAAAGTATTTAAAAACTCGGCCGTTAAGCGCACAAAATTTGGCGGGTTGAAGCGGAATATTGATTTTTTGAAGGCTAAAGGCTAAAGGCTAAAGGCTAAAGGCTAAAGGCTAAAGGCTAAAGGCTAAAGGCTAAAGGCTAAAGGCTAAAGGCTAAAGGCTAAAGGCTAAAGTTGAACGGCCTCATGAAGCTTAGGTTTCAAAATATTATCAACAAAAAACCCTTGCATAAATAACTGCAAGGGCTTCAACAAAAAATCCTGAAAATCCTTTAATCCTAAAAATCAGGGTTCAGAACAATTATCCCTTTTTAAACTTCAAGGCTAACTGAGCCAGCATATCATCATTAACCGGTTGGGCTGGTTCATCCTTCTTTTTAAAAGGTTTGTTTTGATACTGCTGATTTTTGGTATGATCGGGCTTGGTGTATTCCTTTTTCTGATACTCAGGTTTAGGAGCAGCAGGCTGTTGATCTGCAGGTTTCGGCTGGGCCGCTTTGTTTGCCTGGCGTTCGGCAATTTTTTTGGCATTCCAGCGGGTATAAATTTCTTCGAGTTTGCGCTTGGTATAAAGTGGGAAATCACCCTGCATCATCCATGAGTAATAACTTGGCTCGGCGTTCAACACGTCTTCAACACGTTTGCCTTTATGTTTACCAAAATTTATTAATTCCTCGCCCTGTTCATTGTAAACCATACGGCCTGCAAAATCAACCGGCTTGCTCAGGTTGGTAAACGCGTGCAGCGCTTCAACATCGCCCACTACAGGGATTATTTTATTACCTTTTTTATCCTCCCACTCTACATTTTCATAACGCTCAATCTGTGCCAGCAAAACTTCCATGGTAGCACGGGTATCTGCTTCGGCCGAATGGGCATTTTCAATTACTTTATTGCAGTAAAACTGGTAAGCAGCCTTTAACGTACGCTGCTCCATTTGATGAAATATGTTCTGTACATCAACAAAATGGCGGGCATCCAGGTTGAAATCCACTCCGGAACGTAAAAACTCCTCCATAATCATGGGGATATCAAACTTATTCGAATTGTATCCGGCCAAGTCGCTATCACCAATAAAATCGGCTATTTCCTGGCCAAGTTCTTTAAATTGCTTTTCGTTTTGGATATGCTCGTCATAAATGCCGTGCACCAGCGATGACTCGAGCGGGATAGGAATGCCGGGGTGGACACGCCAGGTTTTCACCTCTTCGCTGCCATCAGGGTTAAGCTTGATTACAGATATTTCAACTATACGGTCGGCACCGATATTGGTACCTGTTGTTTCAAGATCAAAGAAAGCGAGTGGGCGTTTTAAGTTTAATTTCATTTGTCAGTATTCAGAGATGCAAAGGTCGCAAATGTCCTAAAATTAATCAGCAGAATAAATTTTTTAATTTATTTAATATACCAATTTATTATTTAATTTGATTATCCCTAATTATCACGATTCATATGAACAAGATCGCCCTTATCCTTTTGATTTTTATCGGCTTATCGTACAAAGCTGCCGCGCAGGATTTTGAATCCGGAATCACCGACCAGGAGATTGAGATGGCCAAATACGATAAAGATCCGCAGGCTAATGCTGTTTTTTTAAACGAGTTTGGTAATACCCGTATAGATGAATATATGGATCATATCAGGCTCATTTATACGTACCATGCGAAAATTAAAATATTTACTAAGGAAGGGCTAAACCATGGCACCATAGAAATACCTATACACAACGGCGATAACTCGGCAGAAGAAGTTAATAACGTTACCGGATTTACTTACTATAAAGATGATAACGGTATTATTCAGAAGGCGGAACTTGATTCAAAAAAGGTATTTACCGTTAAAGACTATAAATATGGCAGCACTGTAAAGTTTGCCTTGCCTGCATTACGGCCCGGCTGCGTTATTGAATTTAAATACGAACTTATCTCACCATACTGGGATCATTTCAGGGGCTGGACATTTCAGGATGATATTCCTAAAATAAATTCACAATATGAAGTGCATATCCCGGGCTTCTGGACATTTAACGCATCGCTGCGCGGGGCACTCAAATTAACCAAAAGTAATTCGGAGGTTGAACGCGAATGCTTCTCATCAGGGGGTTCAAAAGCCGATTGCTCGCATATCACTTACAACATGAAGGATATTCCGGCATTTGTTGATGAGGATTATATGACTGCCCGTAAAAACTTTTTATCGGCGATATTTTTTGAGCTGGTTGAATATACCAATCCTTATAACGGCGTTAAAACTGTTGTAACAAAAGAGTGGAGCGATGTTGACCGCCAGTTAAAAATATCAGATGATTTTGGCGTACAACTAAAACGCACAAGCCTGCTCAAAGAGCGCATAGCATCGGTAATTGCAGGTAAAACAGACGATCTTGATAAAGCAAAAACCTTGTATGCCTGGGTCAAAAATCAGATAAAATGGAACGACTATATTGGTTTTTCCAGTAACGATGGTATTAAAAAAGCGCTGGATACACATGCAGGCAGCATAGCCGATATCAATCTGACGCTTATTACTGCACTTAGCGCCGCCGGCCTTAATGCCGAAGCTGTGTTACTTTCGACCCGCGAACACGGCATGGTGAATAATCTTTACCCGGTACTTACTGACTTTAACTATGTTATAGCCAGGTTAACTATCGGCACTCAAACCTACCTGCTTGATGCTACCGATCCGTTATTGTCCTTCGGTTTACTCCCTCTTAAATGTATAAACGATAAGGGCAGGGTGATTAGCCTTAATAAACCATCATACTGGATAGAGTTAAGCACTCAGCAAAAAGCGGCCACCACACGGATGTTCGATTTGACATTGCTTGATAATGGAAAGCTAAAAGGAACTATAACCAATTACTACAAAGGTTACGACGCTTATGAAAAACGCAAAGCCATTAAAAAATTTAATACAGTTGATGAATACGTTGAAGATTTTGACGAGAAACAGCCAAAGCTAAGAGTATTTAAATCAGATATAGCAAATCTCGACAGTCTTGAAAATCCGTTACGGGAAACTTTTGAAGTGGAAATAGAGGCTTTTGATAATACCAATCATGATAAGCTTGCGTTTAACCCTTACTTTTGGGAAAAACGCACCACCAACCCTTTCAAACTTGCCGAACGTGATTACCCTGTTGACTGGGCCTTTGCCTCAGATAAGAGGCTGGTTTTGGTGATGCATCTGCCTGCACAATACACCGTTGAAACCCCGCCGCAGGTAGTGGCCTATTCATTGCCCAATAAAGGTGGTATGTTTGCCAGCACGTTTGAATCCCAGGATAATAACACCTTTACTTTTTCCAACATCACCCAGTTTAACAAGTCGGTTTATGATTCGGCTGAATACCCTTATCTTAAGGAGCTGTTTAATAAGATCATTCTAACGGAAAAAGGAGATATGATCTTCAGGAAAAAATAATGAAAGCATTTTTAAATACCCTTTTTATATTTTCGCTAGCAACCAGTGTACAAGCACAGGAAAACTACGATGTATCGCTCATTTCAAAAGACCTTTTGCCTTATGCCAGCTCGGTGGTGCGTAATGAAGAAGTTACCGTAGAGGTTAAGGATCTTGACAACACACTTTACCATGTAAAAGAAGTATTAACGGTACTTAATAAAAATGGCGACGATGAGGTTGATATAGCGATATGGCATGACAAAAGTCGTTATATAAAGGATATAAAGGGCATAGTTTACAACCAATGGGGCAAACCCATCAGCAAATTTTCGGAAGGCGACTTTGAGGATGACAACAACCACGATGGCTTTTCGCTTTTTACCGACCTAAAGATAAAACATTATCAACCCAGGGTAAATGATTATCCTTACACCGTAAGTTATGAGTATGATGTAAAGTCAAAACAATCACTTGACCTTGAGAGTTGGCACCCGATACCTTCGGATGGTATAGCAGTTGAGAAAAGCTCGTATACGTTAATCTGCAAGCCCGATTTTAAGATCAAATATAAACAAACCAATTTGCCGGTTAAGGTAACAATTGGCACCAATAAGCAGGGGCTGCAAACATACACCTGGCAAACTAACAACCTCAAAGCTTTAAAGCATGAACCTTACAGCCCTATTTACAGATCAATAATGCCCAGGCTGGAAATAGTGCCCGAAAAATTCATTTATCGCGGAATTAGCGGCTCATTTACCAACTGGAAAGAGTTGGGCCAATGGCAATATGACAAGCTTAATGCAGGCCGTCAGCAACTTTCGCCTCAAACTATGGCGAAAGTAAAAGAACTTACAAGTTCAATAACCGATCCCAAAGCCAAAGCCCGCAAGGTTTATGAATACATGCAGAGTAAAACGCATTACATCAGTATCCAGGTAGGGATAGGCGGTTTACAACCCTTCCCGGCATCAGATGTTGATGCTCAAAATTATGGTGATTGCAAGGCCCTGGTTAACTATACACAGGCATTGTTAAAGGCCGTCGACATTGATTCATATTACTGTGTGGTATATGCAGGATCATCCAAAGTAAACTTTCAGCCTGATTTTGCGAGCATGGACCAGGGCAACCATATTATTTTATGCCTGCCTTTTAAAAATGACACCACCTTTTTAGAATGTACCAGCCAGAACATACCGTTTGGCTTTTTAGGCGATTTCACCGATGATCGGATCGTGTTGGCTTGTACCCCACAAGGCGGCAAATTAATGCATACGCCAAAATACACGGCCCAGGCTAATCTTGAGCAACGCAAAGCCAATTTTACATTAAGTGCCAACGGTAACCTATCGGGCACAATGGTTACCAATTTCAAGGGTACAAATTATGAAGATCGTGATCACGTGATCTACGAGTCGAAAACAGAGCAGATCAAGGATCTGAAGAAGATTTACCCTATTAATAACCTTGATATTGAAAGTGCAGACCTGAAGCAGTTTAAAGTTGACCAGCCTTACACTACAGAAACGTTAAAAATTTTGGCTACAGACTATGGTTCGGTATCTGACGGAAAGATAATCTTCCTGGCCAACCCGGCTAACCGCATAACTTCACCGTTGCGGGAAGTTCGTAACCGCCATAATGATGTGTATATCAACCGGGGATATACTGATGAAGATGAAATCATCTATACCCTGCCCGCAGGATATAAAGTTGATATGCGCCCTAAAAAAGTAAGTATCGAAAAACCTTTCGGAAAATTTAATTCAAGCACAATAGTAAATGGCGATAAGCTGATCTATAGCCGCAAGCTGCAACTTATTGATGGCACTTACAGCAAGGATACTTACCAGGAACTGGTCGACTTCTATCAGTCAATTGCCGATGTGGATAATGACAACGTTACCTTAGTTAAAGGTAACTAAATATCACGATACCGAGGATAATGCCAAGCACCATGATCACATAAAGCATGATCTCGGTGCCTGCAAAACGCTTGTACTTAGTCCAGAAAGAGTAATCGTTTTTTTTGTCGGCCATGATGGTGCAAAATTATTGAAAATAAATGCACAATTTGGCTCAAATTTTCACGAATTACACGAATGCGATTTAAGCTTGCTAATGGTGTAATTCGCAAAAATCCTTCTAAAATTTGTGTTACTAATTCATGCCTGTAGGTACGTTTTCAATAGAGCCTGCCCTTGAAAAGTACTTATATAAGGATGGGTCGCGCAGTTTTACAACGATTACCCCACGGCGCGAACTGGCATGCACAACGTAGCCATTTTGCAGGTAAACCCCAACGTGGCTAAACTGCTTTCCGTCGAAATCAAAAAACACCAGATCGCCTTCCTTTAGCTCATCTTCATATTTTCGTTTGATGACGGAGATCTGCTTGCTGGTCATTCGTGGAATGGTGATGCCATAAACCTGTTGTTCCAATAAAAAGGTAAGACCGGAGCAATCAATACCGTCTTTATCAAGTCCGCCAAATTTGTAAGGCGTACCCATCCATTGATCAATAAAAGCGTAAAGGCGACCATTTTGGATATCGCCCCTATCAACCCCCATAATTTCGGAATATTTTGAAGCGATATCAGGCGATGGATTAACCACCTCACCCGGCTGGCCGCGCATAGCGGCCTTGCGCGAGTGACATGAACTTAATATAAATGGGGAAAGGAAAAGTATAAACAAATAAAAACTACGACGCAGGTATATGCTCATAAAGTAAAATTAACTTTAATGTTTATTGAGAGGATACGGATGTTTTTAACATATTAACATGGGGAGGATGTGCAGATGTGTAAATTTCAGATGAGCAGATGCTGCGGACGAGCAGTATAGTTTCCCTAATTTCATTATTTTGCATCATAATATGATTTAATGAAGAAGCTATTTTTATTTATTCCCTGTTTAATTTGTAGCATTAGCTTATACGGACAAAGCCTGACTTTTGATAACCTGCACCATCTTTTAAAAGAAAAAGATCCAAATTATCTCATTAGCAAACCATTTCTATTTACAAAGGATACAAGGCCATATCCAGTGCCCAGATTTATTAAAAACGCGTCGACCCCAAACGAAGAACTTATTGATTACAATCATAAAGGAGCAACTTATAAATCGCCCAATAAAACTTTTATTGATGCCTTAATTAAGCAAATAAAATATCCGCTCATCCTCAAAGATGATAACGGTCAATCAACCTTTTATCAATATGGAGATACACATGTAACTATTATGATTGACGTTTACAAAAAGCCGGCCAAGGGTGGCAGTATAACAATTACCGAAAAATAGGTTGATAGACATAATTAAGCCTCCTGTCGGCAACTGCACAATACTGGCTTTGGTGAAGTGCTGCCTTTAGATGTGCAGATATTAGAAAGCCAAAACTTACGATGTTTTTAAAACTTCGTAAGTTTCCCTCCAAAGGATTGGCCTTCAAACCATTTGCACATTTGAAATCCGCACATCAAAAATCAACTCTTCACCACCCTTTGGATCTCATCCAGCTTCATGAGTGCCTCAACCGGGGTTAGCGTATTTACATCAAGGTTGTTCAGCGTATCGCGGATCTTAACCAGTACCGGGTCATCTATCGAAAACATCTGCATCTGTACAGCTTGTTTCTGCACCTTGCGGATACTTTCTTTGATATGCTCGCCGCCGGTACGTTCGTTTTCGAGTTTCTTTAAGATCTCATTGGCACGGGAAAGTACCTTTGAAGGCATACCCGCCAGTTTAGCTACGTGGATCCCGAAGCTATGCTCGCTGCCGCCTGGTACCAGTTTACGTAAAAAGATGATTTGCTGGCCCACTTCTTTTACCGATACGTTAAAGTTTTTGACGCGGCTAAATGAGTTGCTAAGCTCATTTAGCTCATGATAGTGCGTTGCAAACAGCGTTTTTGCCCTTGCCGTCGGGTGGTTATGCAAATACTCGGCGATTGACCAGGCAATCGAAATACCATCATAGGTTGATGTACCGCGACCAATCTCATCCAGCAAGATCAGGCTCCTGTCGCTCAGGTTATTAAGGATACTGGCCGTTTCATTCATCTCCACCATAAAGGTCGATTCGCCGGACGAAAGGTTATCCGAAGCGCCCACCCTGGTAAAGATCTTATCAACCAGGCCTATTGACGCAGCTTTTGCCGGCACAAAACAACCCATCTGGGCCATTAGTACTATCAAGCCGGTTTGTCTTAACAAAGCCGACTTACCAGCCATATTGGGGCCAGTGATAATGATGATCTGCTGGGTTTCCGAGTCGAGGTAAACGCTGTTGGTGATGTACTCCTCGCCTATCGGCAGGTTTTTTTCAATAACCGGGTGGCGACCACCTTTAATGTCAAGTACCTTGCTTTCGTTTATCTCAGGCTTAACATAGTAGTTTTTAATGGAGATGGTAGCAAAGTTGAGCAACACATCCAAACGGGCTATCAGTTGGGCATTCAACTGGATTGGCTTAATATATTCGGCAAGCGAATACAATAGATCGTTATATAGTCGGGTTTCAAGCGCCAGGATCTTTTCCTCGGCCCCTAAAATCTGCTCTTCATACTCTTTAAGCTCGGGGGTAATGTATCGCTCGGCATTAACCAGCGTTTGCTTGCGGATCCACTCGGTGGGTACTTTATCCCGGTGGCTGTGCGTAACCTCCAAATAATAGCCAAACACGTTATTGAACGATACTTTAAGCGATGGGATCCCCGTTAATTCAGCTTCGCGCTTCTGAATCTCCAGCAGGTAGCCTTTACCACCGAAGGCGATCTTACGCAACCTGTCAAGCTCTTCATTAATCCCCTCGTTCATTACCGAACCTTTCACCAGCATAACCGGAGGCTCGGGGTTTAATTCACGTTCTATCTTTTCGCAAATTAGTGCACAAGGGTTAAGCTGCTCGCCAATGGCACGCAGCGGGGCACTTTGTGATGATTCCGCTATGCGTTTGATCTGTGCTATGGCGGTTAAAGCCTTCTTTAACTGGCAAACCTCGCGCGGGTTGGCTTTTTGGAGGCCAATTTTTGAGATGAGCCTTTCCAAATCACCTATCTGGCGCAGGTATTGGAGCAGCTCTTCCCTCAATTCTTCGTTTTCTATCAGGTATTCAACCACGCCAAGGCGGTCGTTAATTGCTTTGATCTGCTTCAACGGCATCACAATCCAGCGGCGCAATAAACGTGCGCCCATAGGCGAGCAGGTGTGATCAAGTACATCAACCAGGGTCATGGCGTTTTCGTTAGCCGAGCCAACAAGTTCCAGATTGCGGATACTAAACCTGTCGAGCCACAGGTACCTGTCTTCCTCGATCCTGCTGATAGCCGAAATATGACCCAGGTTACGGTGTTCGGTTTCATTCAAATAATGAATAGCTACACCGGCAGCGATGATGCCTAAATTCAGTTTATCGATACCAAAGCCTTTGAGCGATTTTACACCAAAGTGCTTAAGCAACGTTTCAGTGGCGTAATCGCCGCTGTATGGCCATTCGTCAAGGGCATAGGTGTAAAAGCGGTCGCCATAAGTATCTTTAAAATCGCGTGTACGGCTTTTGGGGTAGATCACTTCGCTGGGCGAAAAACTTTGCAGCAGCTTATCAATATAATCGCTGTTACCCTGGGCGGTCATGAACTCACCGGTAGAGATATCTATCAGGGCAATGCCTATCGTATTCTTTTCAAAATGCAGCGAGGCCAGGTAGTTATTGCTTTTTTGCTGAAGGATGTTATCGTTAGTGGCTACACCTGGGGTAACCAGTTCGGTTACACCGCGTTTAACGATGGTTTTGGTAGTTTTGGGGTCTTCCAGCTGATCGCAGATGGCTACACGCTGCCCGGCACGTACCAGCTTAGGCAGGTAAGTATCCAGCGAATGGTGCGGAAAACCGGCAAGCTCAATATGTGTAGCGGCGCCGTTTGCCCGGCGGGTAAGTACGATGCCTAAAATACCGGCAGCCTTAACGGCGTCTTCGCCAAATGTTTCATAAAAATCGCCCACCCTAAACAGCAATAAAGCACCTGGATACTTTACTTTGATAGCATTATATTGCTGCATTAAGGGGGTTTCTTTGGTAGTATCTTTAGCCAAGCGGTTACTCCTTCTGTTAATCGGGTAAAGTTAATGCATTAGCGGGGGTTTTAGGGTATTGTTGAAAAGTTGGGGTGGTGTGGATATGTAGGGAATGAACGCACCTGTTCGATAAATAAATGCTATCTGTATCGATATAAACTTTACCTGGCCACCAGTTTCCCGTTCACAATCCTATCCGTATAATCCTGTATCAGCGCTTTGCAATCCTGCATGCCTTTTTGCATTTCGGCATTGGGTTGCGCGGTCATCAGATTTTTCTCCAGCCCCTTGTCACTCACAGCAAAAATGCCGGTGAAGTTTTTACCATCAAACAAGTAAGTATAATTACCCTGCATAAACTGGTAGATGTTACCTGTTGAATTGATAACCCTTGGCTGCTCATCGGGTAGGTTACTTACCAAACTCCTCCCCCACGACCTGAAAGGCTTGTTATAACCGATCAGATCGACCACCGTTGGATAAATATCCATTTGCGACGCCAGATCGGTACGCACACCTTTCAAATTATAAGCGCCATTGGCGCTGTAAAACAGGATAGGCACTGCGAAACGGTTTACCTGCTTGCTGTATTCGGGATAATAAGTTTGACTGGTATGGTCGGCAGTGATCACAAAAATGGTATTGTTAAACCACGACTGCGTTTTAGCGTAATTGAAAAAGATCCGCAGCGAGTTATCGGTATACTGAACGCATTTATCAATAGCCAACGGACCGCCCTTAAACCTCGCTTTATATTTTTCGGGCAGTTGATATGGATCATGCGATGACAGCGTGAACAACGTAGCCATAAACGGCTGTTTCTGGCTGCTTAGTGTGCGCCCCATGAATGGAAAAAAATGCTCGTCCCAAATACCCCAAATGCCGTCAAAATCTTTATCGTCGTTATATTCGGTACGGCCATAATAGTTTTTATACCCCAAAATACTGCCAAAGCCCTGAAATCCCATCGACCCATTGGCTGCCCCATGGAAGAACGAGGTTTGATATCCCATACTGTCACAAACTGATACCACTGACTGGATTTTCTGCTTGGCATAAGGTGATGATGTAAAAGCATTCTGAAAAGACGGGATCCCTGCTATTACCGATGATACAGCATGAATGGATTGTCGTCCGGTAGCGTAAGCATTGGTAAAAATAAGACTGCTATTGGATAGCGAATCCAGAAACGGTGTATATGATTTAAAGCCCGGTATATTAACATCGCGGTTCATGCTGCCCCAATATTCGCGGGCCATACTTTCCAATATAATGATCACTACATTGGGCTTAGCAGCCGGTTTGGTGCTGTATTGTTTTATGGGTTTAATGTTGGTGTTGATGTAAGCCTCATCCGTCCAATGCTGAAGCTTGTAATTATTGGTTCCCAGTGTGCGGAATACAGCAAAAGGGGTGTTCAGCACGATATCGCCCTGGTTTGGGACAGTGATGTGCTTGTAGGCATCAACCATGTTAATAGGCCTTGTGCTGTGTGCAAAATCGCCCCGGATGCCACCTATAACCAGTGTGAGGATTAACAGGAAGGAAACTATCGACGATAGAAAATACACTTTCTTATCCGTTACCGCAGTGGGCTTTAACTTCACCTGTTTGTACAGCCAAACCCAGCAAACAGAACACAATATAAATATGATGATCACATACCAATAAGCTTCAGAAAAATGGGTAAATAACAGCTTCTTGTTATTTTCATCAGCCAGTACATCAAGCGTTGCCTTGGTAGAACGCACCTGGCTAAAGCGATAGTAAATGATATCAACAAAGTTGGTGGCGTAAGCAAGTAAATTGGTAACAAAGTACAGGATAGCCATACCTTTTTGAAAAGCCGGCCGGGTATTTACAGTTAAGGGCAAAACGCTGAGCAGGATAAACAGGCTGTTGATGTATAGTAAAGCCGTGGTGTCGAAGGCCATACCGTAATAACACAGCTTAAGCAAGGCCCAAATGCTATCCACGGCAAACAGGTGGGTATTAAAGGTAAAGAATAATACCCTTGCAATAAAATAAAACAAATACCCCAAAAACAGCCTGTATAAAAGTACTTTATATTCGGCCAACCTCAATTTACTTTCCATGAAAAACACGTTGCTTTAGTTTCCCCAAAGGTTTGACCGGCAGGGATTGATCAAATCCTAATTTCCCCGGGAGCTAATAAAAAGCGAAAGTAAAGAAAATTGGATTACAATTATTTAATACTAAATCAACGGTGATTTAATGACATTAGGTTGGCAAACTGGAGCGCTAAATATTTTTAAGAGCGGAAAACGAGTCCTTGGAAAGCTGATCCCCTCTTTTATAAACAATATATTCAAATAGCTTTCAATTGCCTGTATTGCCTTAAAGTGGCCTGGTTATTTCGTTTGATCCGGTAAGGCAGCTTTTTCAATTTTTCCTGTAATTGCATATAGGCCTGAAAATCGGCATTGCCCTGTAGTTTCTTCACCAGTTTATCCAACTGATCTTCAAACTTTACAATTTGCTTATAGGCCTCGTTGTTATCCCTTAAGTTGGGCAAAAATTCCCGGATGGTGCTATACACCCACACTTCAAACTTAGGGTTAAGCCAGCCGGCAAATTTCAACGCTAAAATTTCGCACATCCATAGTCCATCCAGTTTGTTCACAAATATCATTGCTTCCAGATCAGCAGAATTCTTTGTGCTGTTCCCTTCAAAATTCGATTCATTAAAAGGCAAGGGCATGCTTTTCAATTCGTCAATAAAATCTTTAGTTTGTTTCAGCTTTAAAAATTCTGTTGGGTTTTTCCCAAAGATCTTGCCCATTTCTGTGGCATTGATCATTAAATCCTTATCGCTGATATCAAACTCAACAACCTGATTATTAAATTCAAATTCAAAAACTGCATTTACCATAAGCCTGCTCCAAATATATTCCTTATTAAAATACAAGTATACCAACAGTAATTTTAAAACTATAAAAATTAGCAAAAAAAAATTTTAATAATTAAAAAGCCATAAAAATTAGCAATCAATTAGTAACTGAATCTGATACCAACCTTCCACCACTCTAAATAAATCACCTGCTTCCTATTGCAAACTCAAATCATTTTAATAACTTTGAAACACAAAGTACTTTTATAAAACAAAGTAAAAGCAACCAAAAACATATAACATGGATCTTTTTGTAGATGAATATTCGATAGTGCGCAGGATCTGGGGCAAGGCAGATACCATCCTGTTCATTTTCGCCGGGGCCGCAGCCGAGTTTGCTTTAAATAAGGCTGTCGACTGGCTTTATTTCACGGGCAAACTTCCTGCTGATCCTTTAGCACGCCTGTTTAGCACCGTAGCCTATTCGCGGCAGATCATCTTTTCGGAGCGCGAAGCAGCTTTAAAGGCTATTGATAAAATAAATGCCATTCATAAAGGTGTTGAAACCGCCCGCGGTTCCCAAATACCCGACTGGGCTTATCGTGATGTGCTGTTCCTGTTGATCGATCTGTCCATCCGTTCATATGAATTACTGGAAAAGCCTCTTAGTACAACCGAAAAAGCCGAGGTATTTAATGTATTTTATAGAGTTGGGAAACGAATGCAGCTAACAGACCTGCCATCAGATTATCAACACTATCTACAAATGCGTAAAGAACACCTTGAACACAACCTGATCAGCAGCGCGTTCACCGCCGATTTATATCGCCAGTATGAAAAATATCTTGGTTTTGTCCGGTATCAAATCATGAAACAAGCACAGTTATTAACCGTACCTACGCAGGTTAGCCAACAACTGCCGCTGGGTAAAATAGCCTGGCTTTGGCCTGTATTAAAGGTATACAAGGTAATAAAGAACCTTAAACCCGGAAAATTTTTAAGGGATACTCTCCTGCCGGCGCAATACAAAATCCAGATCCAGGGAATGGACCAGGCATATGCTTTAAATTAATCCATGAAAACAGCTATTAAACATTTCGGGATTTTTGTGCAGCAGCAGGCGCTTTCTTGCCTGTTCCCGGTTTCGGTATTTGCCATGCTGGCACTTTCGCATTTGTTTACGGGCATTTTACCCCGGTATGATTTTATGCTGATAGCTTGCCTGCTTATCCAGGCGGCTTTATATTGCACCGGGATTGAAACTAAAGATGAAGTACTGGTAATTTGCATATTTCACCTGCTGGGCCTGGTAATGGAGCTCTTCAAAGTTCACTACGGCTCATGGGCCTATCCTGAATTTGCTTATCTGAAAATAGGCGGCGTTCCGCTATACAGCGGCTTTATGTATGCCAGCGTTGCCAGCTACATGTGCCAGGCGTGGCGAAGGCTTAACCTGCAAATACAAAACTGGCCTAACCGCTACATTGCCCGCACTATAGGTATTTTGATATATTTTAATTTCTTCAGCAATCATTTTATGCCCGATATCCGCTATGGCATAGGCGTGATGATCCTTTATTTTTTCAGGCAATCGGTTGTAGTTTTTCATTTACAAGAAAAAGTTTATCGCATGCCAACAATATTATCATTTATGCTTATAGGCTTTTTCATCTGGCTTGCCGAAAATATAGCTACCCGGCTTGGGGCCTGGCGTTATGCTTATCAGCATCATGCATGGACAGTAGTAAATTATCAGAAAATAAGCTCCTGGGCCCTCCTGGTAATTGTAAGTTTCATCATTGTCGCCGAATTAAAATTACTAAAAGACAGCACAAAGCCGTTACCGGTGCTATCGGTTTAAAATCCCTTACTCCAATAACTATTTCGATAATTCACGCGAAGGCGCTAAGCCGCAAAGACGTTACTTTTTCTTAGCACCGATGCTCCCAAAGTCGCCGAATCCGAAATCGAAATTCCGAAATCCGAAATTATAATGAAATCACAACTCTCTGATCACTCGGCATGGATTTCCTGCAGCAACTACATTTGCCGGAATACTTTTGGTCACCACACTTCCTGCACCGATTGTCGTATTATCGCCTATGGCAACTCCGGGACAAACAATTACACCGCCACCCAGCCACACGTTATTGCCAATAGTAATAGGTGCTGCATATTCAGGACCTTTGATCCGTTCGGCAGCCATTACCGGGTGATAGGCTGTATAAAGCTGAACATTTGGCGCCAGGAACACGTTATCGCCAAAGGTAACACGGGCGCAATCCAATATAATGCAGTTAAAATTCAGAAATAGGTTATTCCCGGCTATTATATTAAAGCCATAATCACAGTAAAAAGGCGATTGAACATCAATATTGCCTTTAAAACTTCCCAACAGTTGTTTTAACAGGGCGGTTTTGGTTTCTTTATCATCATAGCTTGCGGCATTGTATTGTGTAAACAATTGCCGGGCCTTTGAACGGGCGGCAACAAGTTCGGCATCTCCGGCATTATACAGTTCGCCGGATATCATTTTTTCAAGTTCAGTCATAGGGTAATGTTTGCATATGCAGGTTACAGGCAAATATAGGTGCTCAATATTTAAACCGGCCACTCATCAACAATGCAAACGCTGTTATAATGCGTTGCATTACCAGGGCATTTGCTTCAATAGGTGTGGTTAATGCACTGGACTTGGATTCATTTCAAATTTCAAAAACTATTCCTTTCTCGTCAAGTTATCTTAATAGTTAACTTTTCATAAATAAAAAGAAAAAAATATGAAAAATTTAAGAATAACAGCCGCAGCTGTCGCCCTGTCATTAGCCGGCTCTTTGGCATTAGCTAACGGACACCAAGGTCAAAATACCGGTGTATCAGTAACAAAGTACACATTGACCACTGATACTGTGCCAGATAAAAATAAAAAGAAACCAAAAACTCCGGTACCCACACCAAAACCAACAGATCCTGTGCCAAGTCCGACACCAACGCCTACTGATCCAAATCGGGTACCAACTCCTGCGCCCACGCCAACACCAAACCCTTCACCAACACCTAATACCCCTAACCCGGCGCCGCAGCCAAACACGCCTAACCCAAGCCCTCTACCAAATACGCCAAGCCCGACAACACCAAGCCCGACACCTAATCCGTCGAGCCCAACCAGGCCAAGTCCTGGCCAATAATTACGGATCGGTTTAAAAAAGAACGCCCCGGGATATTGCAAACCGGGGCGTTCATGTTATATTTTCTAATTTATTTAATTACTGACCTGGGTAAAGGTATAAGGCAGATTAGTGAACGTACCACCTAATATCTGCGACGTTTCAATAGATGCTATGGTACCATCATCATTATAGTTTACCTTTTTCGTGGTCATGCTATAGGTACCGGTTATCACATTTTTTGATGGATCTATAGAGGTAATTATGATAGAACCCGAACCCGGCTCAACCACACCCACCTGATTATAGGATGTACCGCCAGTTGATGTAAAGTAAGCCATATTTACCTTGTTGGTAGCATCAACCTTATAAGTAGCCAGCGGAAAAGTATTGACATTGGTAGCATTAGCATCACTTAAAGTAATCGTCCATTTTACTCTTTTCAGGTCAGCAGTACCAACTACATTAAATGATTTTGTTTTAGCAGTAGCATCATAATTTATAGTAGCGGTAACATCATCAGGGATCCATGATGTACCATTTATAGTTGCGGCAAGTATTTGGTCAGAAGTAGTGGAAGCAGAAGTAACAACGTCCTTTTTACAGCCCTGGAATATTATAGCTGATAAAACGAACAGCATTAATAGTTGGATTTTCCTCATATATAAATTTTATGCAAATAACGATGTTTAAGAAGTAATAATCACAACCGAAATTACTTTTTTCACATATTTTAACATTCGCCGGTACGGCGGCTTTTAATAGTTAAGCCCCAATTATAATACAATTCATTTTATTTAACCATATTAGGCCGAAATTTTTAAACATGATCAACGTAAACGAATATTTTGAAGGTGCCGTAAAATCACTGGCATACACTACTCCGCAAGGGCGCTCAACCATCGGCGTTATTGAACCCGGCGAATATGAATTTGGCACCTCAAGTCACGAAACCATGACAGTAATTGAAGGCAGCCTTGAAGCTTTATTACCAGGTCAAAGCCAATGGCAAACTTTTATCAACGGACAAGTATTTGAGGTTGAAGCAAATACTTCATTTAAAGTTAAAACAGAAGTGCAGAGTTCGTATCTGTGTACTTACAGATAGTTGATTTTGTCTGAACTCGAATTGAACGAATTTTGAAAATTTATAGAATTTGCATAGCATCATGTTGATTCCTTAAATTCTATAAATTCGAGTTCAGACAATAATTCGAAATCAAAAGTTATAGACCTATCCACTCCCAGAACTTTATCTATACCTTGATAGGAGATTGTTCAAAATTCAACTTTTGGATTGCCGACTTACTGCCCCCGGACTTTTCCCCTCCCAAATCCTACTAATCACATAGAGAAACACCACAAAATTTAATTTGGTTATAGCTAAAAAGTCAGCTTTAATAAATGTATTGCACAAGTTTGGTATAACTTTATATTGATTCTAAATAATTTTTTTCGTACTTTCATTTTGTACATCATAATATTTGTCTCTTTTTGTTGAGATAATGTTAAATAATTATGATTTAAATAATTGATTTTTTAGAAATCTTTAAAAATTACCGTAAATTTTATAATTTATTTGAGTTTTGGTAACTTCGTGGTTACACCCCTTATAAAATTGTAAACGGTTTAATTTAAACAATGGATCAAACTGATAGCCACCAGGGTCTTTACAGACCGGAATTTGAACACGATTCGTGCGGAACGGGATTTATAACCAATATCAACGGTCATAAAACCAACCAAATTATTGATAACGCGTTAACCATGCTCGAAAACATGGAACATCGCGGTGCGTGCGGATGCGACCCCGAGAGCGGGGACGGTGCGGGAATTTTAATACAATTGCCCCATGAGTTTTTAATGGAAGAATGCTCAAACCTCGAGATCAGCCTGCCGGAACCCGGCGAGTATGGTGTAGGTATGATATTTTTACCTAAAGATTCGGCCCAGAAAAAGGCCTGCCGTACCATTATTAACAATGCTATTGAAAAATTAGGTTTACATAAGCTGGGCGAGCGTAAGCTTACCGTTGATTCATCAGTTATTGGTGAAACAGCCCGCCAGGCCGAGCCTGATATTGAGCAAATTTATATCGCAAGGCCACATCATATTACCAACGCCGATGATTTTGAACGCAAATTATTCGTGCTCAGAAGGTATATCAACAAAACCATTACTGAAACGGTAGCCGGCGCTTCTGATAATTTTTATTTTACATCATTAAGCTGTAAAACAATTATTTACAAAGGGCAGCTTACTACCTACCAGCTGCGTAAATACTATACTGATCTTTCTGATCCGCGTATTGCATCGGGCTTTGCCATGATCCATTCGCGTTTCTCTACCAATACTTTCCCTTCATGGAAACTGGCCCAGCCATTCCGCTTAATTGCGCATAACGGCGAGATCAATACCCTTACAGGTAACTTAAACTGGTTTTATGCCGGCCTGAAATCATACGCTTCGTCATACTTTACTGCCGAAGAAATGGACATGTTGTTGCCGGTGATTGATAACAACCAGTCGGATTCTGCCTGCCTGGATAATATCATTGAAATATTGTTGCACTCCGGCCGTTCATTGCCACATGTGATGATGATGCTGGTGCCTGAAGCATGGGATGGCAACGAAGCCATGGATCCGCTTAAAAAAGCCTTCTATGAGTTCCACGCTACACTAATGGAGCCATGGGATGGACCTGCCGCAATTACCTTTACCGATGGTAAACTGGTAGGAGCCCTGCTTGACCGCAATGGTTTGCGCCCACTGCGCTTCGTGGTAACGAACGATGGTCGTGTAATAGCCGCTTCTGAAGCAGGTACTTTAGCTATCGACGAAAGCACTGTTTTACGCAAAGGCCGTTTACAGCCCGGTAAAATGTTATTGATCGACACTGAAAAAGGCCGCATCATCACTGATGAAGAGATCAAGCAACAAATTGCATCACAACAGCCATATGGCCGTTGGTTAGAGAATTATAAAATTAACCTGAGCGAGCTTTCAGAACCGCGCCTGGCTTTCGCCAGCCTGTCTGAAGCCTCTGTATACCGTTACCAGCAGGTATTCGGCTACAGCCGCGAGGATATCGACACCATCATTAAACCGATGGCCCTTGATGGCAAAGAGCCTGTAGGCTCAATGGGAACCGATGTGCCTTTGGCTATCCTTTCGGACAAACCTCAGCACCTGTCAAGCTATTTCAAACAATTCTTCGCGCAGGTAACCAATCCACCAATCGACCCGATCCGTGAGCGTTTGGTGATGAGCCTTGCTACCTTTATCGGTAACAATGGCAACCTGTTAGACGAAGATAAAATGCATTGCCATTGCGTGGTATTGAAACACCCGATATTGAAAAACCACCAGTTAGAAAAACTGCGTAGTATCGATACCGGCCTGTTCCACGCCAAAACTTTGCAAACTTACTTTAAGGCTGATGGCCTGCCAGGCTCACTGGAAAAAGGCATTGCACGCCTTTGCCGCTACGCCGAAGATGCTGTTGATGACGGCTTCGAGGTATTGATCCTTTCGGATCGTGCGGTTGATTCTGAGCATGCCCCTATCCCTACCCTGCTGGCTGTATCAGCAGTACACCACCATTTGATCCGCAAGGGGCGCCGTGGCGCTGTTGGCCTGGTTGTTGAAACCGGCGATGCCTGGGAAGTACACCACTTTGCCTGTTTACTGGCCTTTGGTGCTACAGCTATCAACCCGTACCTGGCGCTTTCAACCATTGAAACGCTCAAGGACAATGGCAGCCTTGAAACCAGCTACGATATCAAAAAGCTGCGTAATAACTACGTTAAATCTATTAACGATGGCTTGCTGAAGATCTTCTCAAAAATGGGGATCTCAACCTTACAGTCATACCATGGCGCACAGGTATTCGAGATCCTTGGCATAAACAAAACCGTTGTTGACAAATACTTCCATGGTGCTGTTACCCGTATAGGTGGTTTAGGCCTTGATGAAATTGCCCGCGAAGCGCTTTGCAAACACAAAATGGGCTTTGAAGCTAAAGGAGCTGACAACCTGTTACCTGAAGGTGGTATCTACCAGTGGAAACGCCGAGGCGAAGCCCACTTGTTTAATCCTACTACCGTTCACCTCTTACAGCACGCCACACGTACTAATAGCTACGAGGTATATAAAAACTACGCTAAGGTGGTTAACGAGCAAACTGAAAAGCACTTCACTATCCGTGGCTTGCTTGATTTTGCCCACCACCGCGAATCAATCAGCATTGATGAGGTTGAACCTGCGGAAAGCATCATGAAGCGTTTCGCTACAGGTGCCATGTCATTCGGCTCTATCTCGCACGAGGCGCACAGCACCATGGCTATTGCGATGAACCGTATTGGCGGTAAAAGTAATACTGGTGAAGGAGGTGAAGACGAGATGCGTTACGACAAATTGCCAAACGGCGATTCGTTACGTTCTGCCATTAAACAGGTAGCATCGGGCCGTTTTGGGGTAACTTCAAACTACCTTACCAACGCCGATGAGTTGCAGATTAAAATGGCACAGGGTGCAAAACCAGGTGAAGGCGGTCAGCTGCCGGGCCACAAGGTTGATGACTGGATCGCTAAAACCCGTCACTCTACTCCGGGTGTAGGTTTGATCTCTCCTCCACCGCACCACGATATTTACTCTATCGAAGATTTGGCACAGCTTATCTTCGATCTTAAAAATGCTAACCGTGCTGCCCGTATCAACGTTAAGCTGGTATCAAAAGCAGGTGTAGGTACTATTGCAGCCGGTGTTGCCAAAGCACACGCCGACGTAATCCTGATTGCAGGTTATGACGGTGGTACTGGTGCATCGCCAATAAGCTCTATCAAACATGCTGGTTTACCATGGGAGCTTGGTTTAACCGAAGCTCACCAAACACTGGTACGTAATAAACTGCGCAGCCGCGTGGTACTACAAACAGACGGTCAGCTGAAAACCGGCAGGGATTTGGCAATCGCAGCTCTGATGGGTGCCGAAGAATGGGGTGTAGCTACTGCTGCCCTTGTTGCAGGCGGCTGTATCATGATGCGCAAATGCCACCTGAACACCTGCCCTGTAGGTGTAGCTACTCAGGATCCTGAACTGCGCAAATTATTCTCGGGCAAACCTGAGCACATCGTTAACCTGTTCCGCTTTATGGCCGAAGAGTTACGTGAGATCATGGCCGAGCTTGGTTTCCGTACTATTCATGAAATGGTTGGCCGCGTACAATTCCTGAAAGTGAAAGATAACCTGCAAAGCTGGAAAGCCAAAAAGATCGACTTGAGCGGCATTCTGCACCCGGTTACCAACACCAAAGGTATGACCTTGTACAACAGTGAATCACAAGATCATGGCATGGCCAATATCCTTGACTGGAAACTATGGGAAGCTGCGAAGCCTGCTATTGAAGATAAAACCCCGGTATTTGCTTCGTTTGATGTGATCAACGTTGACCGCACTATCGGTACCTTGTTATCTAACGAGATTTCTAAAGTGTATGGTTCGGCCGGTTTACCTGACAATACCGTTAACTTCAAATTTAAAGGTTCGGCCGGTCAAAGTTTTGCAGCATTCACCACTAAAGGTGTTTCTTTCGAGCTGGAAGGCGAAGCTAACGACTACGTAGGTAAAGGTCTCTCGGGCGCTCAGATAGCCGTTTATCCGGCAGCTAACGCAACATTCGTACCTGAAGATAACATCATCATCGGTAACGTAGCTCTTTACGGTGCTACATCGGGTGAATTGTTTGTAGGTGGTATGGCCGGCGAGCGTTTCGCGGTACGTAACTCTGGCGCTACCACTGTTGTTGAAGGCATCGGCGACCATGGTTGCGAGTACATGACCGGCGGGCGGGCGCTTATTCTTGGTAATACAGGCCGCAACTTTGCAGCCGGTATGAGCGGAGGTATAGCGTGGGTTTATAATCCTGAAGGTACGTTTGCAGAAAATTGCAATACTGAGATGGTTGACCTTGACCCGCTAAGTGTACAAGACGAAGAACAGATCCTCACCCTGCTGCGTAAACACATCACCTTAACAGGCAGCAAGCTGGCGCAAAAGATACTAAACAACTGGAATGAAGCATCAACCCAGTTTGTGAAAGTATTCCCGAGAGAGTATAAAAAAGTATTAGAGAAATTACAATATCAAACCATAGGCTAAGAAATGGGAAAACCTACAGGATTTCAGGAGTTTAATCGCGAACTTCCATCAAAAGTTCCGGCTGCTGAACGCGTTAAGAACTATAACGAATTTGTGAATTTATATACTGAAGAAAAGCTTAACCAGCAATCGGCCAGGTGTATGAATTGCGGTATCCCTTTCTGCCATTCGGGATGCCCCCTTGGTAATATCATTCCTGAGTTTAACGATGCCGTGTATCGTAAAAACTGGGAAGAAGCTTACCATATATTATCATCAACCAATAACTTCCCTGAGTTTACAGGCCGTATATGCCCTGCCCCATGCGAATCTGCATGTGTGTTAGGCATCAACAAACCGCCTGTTGCTATTGAGGAAATTGAGCGCCATATTATCGAGATAGCTTATGAGAAAAACCTTGTAAAACCAACTGCACCGCTTGTTAAAACGGGCAAAAAGGTAGCCGTTGTAGGTTCGGGCCCTGCGGGCCTTGCCGCTGCCGCACAGTTGGTGAAAGTTGGCCACACCGTTACCGTTTACGAACGTGATGACCGTGCAGGTGGTTTATTACGTTATGGCATACCCGATTTTAAACTGGAAAAATGGGTTGTTGAGCGCCGCGTTGAAGTAATGGAAAAAGATGGCGTTGTATTTAAATACAACAGCGAAGTTGGCGTGAACGTAGCAGCCGATGAACTGGTACGTAATAACGATGCAGTGATTTTAGCAGGAGGTTCCACCATTCCGCGTAATCTTAACATTCCGGGCCGTGAGTTAAAAGGCATCCATTTTGCAATGGACTTCCTGAAACAGCAAAACAAGCGTGTGAGCAATATTGAAGTTACTGCAGAAGATATTATAGCTACCGGTAAAGACGTAGTGGTAATTGGCGGTGGTGACACCGGATCAGACTGTGTGGGTACTTCAAACCGCCAGGGTGCTGCATCAATCAAGCAATTTGAGGTGATGTTCCAACCGCCGGCTCAGCGTACACAGCATATGCCATGGCCTACTTACCCAATGGTACTGAAAACAACAAGCTCACATGAGGAAGGTGCCGACCGTTTTTGGGGTGTTAACACCTTAGAATTTTTAGGTGATGAAGAAGGTAACCTGCGCGCGTTAAAAGTAGTTGATGTTGAATGGGAGCAGGATTTCATGGGTCGCCCGGTAAAATTCCATGTGGTTGAAGGTTCGGAGCGTGAGATACCTTGTCAGCGCGTATTCCTGGCTATGGGTTTCTTACATCCACAGCATGATACTTTCATCAGCCAGCTTGGCGTTGAAATTGACGACCGTAAAAACGTTAAAGCCAAAGAAGGTGTTTACCGTACCAACGTAAGCAAAGTGTTTACAGCAGGCGATATGCGCCGCGGACAATCATTGGTGGTTTGGGCTATATCTGAAGGCCGCGAAGCTGCCCGCAAGGTTGACGAGTTTTTAATGGGCCACTCTCTGCTGGAAAGTAAAGACGCTGTTAACCAGTTTGACCAGGTGTTTTAGTGGTAGAGATTGCAGGTTTGAGATCAGAGGTTAGTTACTTCTTTGAAGAGATCTCCCTGTCATATCGTTTTTAATTACAAAGCCGGGTTTTGCCCGGCTTTGTTGTTTGTTCCGGTTTATCTTTCAATTTTGCCGGCCAATTCCTTATCATTTTGCTTTTTAAGATCTGGCAGCATCTTTTTTGCCTGCTTTTGCCAGTCCAAATCTTTATCAACTCGTTCATAATAAGTATGGTAGCTACTAAAATCAAGCTTTGAAGCTCCCGGCGTGTACGGACCACTAACAGCCAGTTGCAAGTTATTGTCTTCTTCATCATAATAGCTCTTGTAGTTGAATACATAAAACAGTTTTCCCTTATCGGAGATTGTACCTAAAAGTTTTATGTGACTTGGGCTTTCATCTTCATCAGTGGCAATGGCGTTTTGATAAACGCATAATTTAGCAAAAGCAGCCTGTGTTTTATATTTTTCAGGAACCCTTGCAAGTTGTTTTTCTTTATCGAGCTCCAGCATCAGATCATAGCGTTGAGCAATGCTGTCCAAAAGCCTGTTCACCAAAATCTGACTTACCGGCAATCGATTTTTAATACGTGTAATTACAGCGGTTGGCAAATATTTTTCTATATCGTTTTGCTTTATTATCTTGTTGGTAAAACCAGCTGTTATGGGCTGCCCTTTAATTTTTTGCATTAGTGACAAGTAATAATAAACCGGCAAATACATTTTATTACTATCTTTTTTGCTCAACAGGTTATCAAGATCGCTATTGGCAAACGTTACTAAATCGTTAAAATGAGCACGGATAAAATCATCATATTGGCCCTTCTTATTTCCGGCTATTTTTTCAAATACCATCAACAAATTTGAACGGTAATCTTCATTTTTTAACAGTGGTATAATACGCTTATAATTAGCTACTACATAATCATTTGAATCAATAAGGGGCACAAATGAGTTATAATTATATTCGGCTTTGGGTGCCGGGATATTGGTGAGCAGGTCCAGATATAGGTTATACCCTTTTTGTTTATCAATCTGAGCAATTGCCGCCAATATATCCGGCTTTACATTGGCGTTTATCTGCGAATTTTTATATACCGATGCAAGCACGTCGATGGTCTTATCATCATGTGTTGATTCCAGTATACGTACCAGTTTATGGGTTGTTCCCTCATAGGTGCTGTCATTGGCGTAGCTTTTTTCAAGAGCTTTATAAACATAAGCCAACTCATCCTTGTTAAAATCATAATATGACAAGGCACCATGAGCGTATTTAAATTTGGTTGTATCGGTTGATGCCAAGCCATCAGCAATTTTGGATGCTTTTGAAGATGCCAGATCTATTGTATTAGTTGGCTTTATCTTCTTTACCGAATTATAAAACGCGTTACTGGTTTCGTTAAAAAGCTCCTCATCGGCCAGGTAACCTGTTAAATAAAACAGATCTCCGTTATCAATAAGTATCCTGTTCCGTTTCCTGGTGCCGTTTTCCTTATTTTGAGTTATAAATTCATGCCCCTTGATGCCATTAACTGTTATGGTATCATCTTTCAAAAGGGTATCGGTGTATTTTATCCTTTTATGCGTAAAAGAATGAAATATGGAATCCACGCTTTTAGCGCGATAATATCCGCTTATTCGCGCATGTTCAATACCATATAACCCACCCGAAGCAAGGTTGGTTGAATACATTGTTACCGAATTACCAAAAGCAGAAGCATAACTACTATCAACAATACTTTTTGCTTTTTGAAATACTCCTGCTGTGAAATTGCCGCCATCAACAGGATATTGATCCATTACCGCCTTATTATAGGGTAAAAGCTTAAAGGATTCAAAAAAGTCGTCGTTAGTTTTATCATCCTTAGCCCCAGGCTGCAAATTTTGTCTTAATAGCACATAAGTGCGGTTACCTCTCAACAGCAATTGTATTTTGCAGTAATATTTTTCGGCCATAAGCACCTCTTCTTCCAAGCCCTCGTATCCCTCTTTTATAATTTTATGGGGAGCTTTGATGATTTTGGTGGCATTACCAAATAATTGGTTCATATTTCCAAACAATGCTTTCCTGTCAGCAAGATAAGTGCCTTTAGGATAATCGTTATACCTGATGATGTAATTTTCGATATTATTCGTATCGATAGCCATTAAAAGATGGATGCGATAAGGCTCACTCAACGAATCTCCGGATGGAAGTTCCTTTAATATTGGTTGGGGATTGCTCGGCAAATGAACAGAAAACGCAGCCGTATCATTTTTATAAGTTATCCAGGCTGGATTAGATTTTGGAACGGGTTTGAATGTTTGAAATGAATCAAAAAACCTGTTTACGTAAGGTGAACGGATAGTTGACAGCTTCAACCCTGCATAAACCATATATAAATAATCGTTTACAACCATGAACCTTGCACGCAGGGTTTGCCCCTTGGTTTGCATTATCAATTCCCGTACTTTCTGACCATTTACAATAATGGTATTCTGACTCAAAACCCGATCTTCTGATTTCTTTTTGAAGTTGCCGGTCATATTGTTTAATACCTTTTCCGCATCAACAGGTTTAAGACCCGATCCTATTTTTGTAGAATACACGCCCATAAAAACCTCGTTGGCTATATCAGCATAAATAACGGTAGGCATTTCATAAAATATTTTTGTTTTAACAGGCGCAAAAGGCAGGTTTATGGAGAAGCCATCACTTTCATATTTGTAGATTTCCCAGTTAAATTTGGTAAAATCGGTATTAAATTTATCAGCAACGCCGGTAAAACTGGCTTTAACAGGTGTAACCGTGTAGCCCGCGTTTCGCAGCAAGGCTATTAAACCGTGCCCGCCAGGTAAATGCGCAGCTCCCACCGCCGAAAACATAGTTTGATTATGAATATGATTAACAATACTGTTAAACATAACCTTGTTTCGTGTGATAAGCTCGTCATCATTCAACTGTTCCTCGGTCATAAACGCCTTCATATTATCAAGGTTACCGGCACTATATAACCTGATCATAGTTTCTATAGCGTCAAGATATCTTGCATCGCTCCCTTTATCTTCTTCTACCAGGTCTTTTACACGTTCTTTGATATTTGACCGCAGGCCAAAGTAACTATCAAACTGTTCAGCCGTATTCTCCAGTCCATAAACTTCTTTACCAAGGCTTTGGGCTACTCCGTACAAATAAGCATCAACAACCGCGGCCTTATCGCCCGGTTTATCATATTCAGGCCGCATTGCCGCTTCAAGGCTCATTGGGTCCATATTACCCATATCATAACCCTTTTTCTGTTTAAAGCGCTTTGAAAGTTTAGCATACTCTGCAGGCGAAAGCCATTTGCGAAGGCTGCGCAAACTATCGCGTGAGCCGAGCTGATTAAACATGGTTTTAATCAGGGTATCGGGCTGTACCTCCAGGGCAAAAGCCGAAGTATTTTTGATTGCCAGCATTACCGAATCGCTAAAACCAAAGGCACGCTTATCTTTTACGTGCATGGTACCAAACAAATACGAAGACTGAGTTAAGCCTTTTCCGCTAATGCGCCACAGCAAGGTATAATTACTTCTTTGCTGGGCCGAAACTAACGACGAAATTATAAACAATAATAAAAAAGTGTAGTATCTTAATTTTAAACAAGCTGTAAGTGATCTAAAAAAAGAGGGTTTTGATAAGTAAAATTTGATCATATAAAATTGTAACAGGTTTAAGCAAGCACTAATATAAAAGATATTGGCATATCGAGTATTCCGAAGCGATAACTTTATGCAAAATTAACAAGCAATAATAAAAAGGCACCTGTTGGGGAACAAGTGCCTTTGGAATAAATAGGATTACGATATTGTTTTTTTTACTTCTCCAGATAATCTTTAAGCGATACGCCCGTAATATGTGTCCAGCCGGCAACAAAATTTTCTTTTTTGAAGGAATCCAACGGCGGGAAAGTTTCCAGACCGCTGTGGGTGAGGATTAATTTGGTGCCATTCCCTTCAGGAAAAAGTTCCCACGTAACTTCCGAGTCGCCTTCGTAGCCATCATATCGCCAGGTATAAGCAATGATTTTACCCTCAACAACTTTAGTTACCCGGCACAGGTGACGGTATTGAAAATTATCCTTATCTCCCGCCGTAAATTCAAATTCAAATCCTACCTCGGGTTTAAATTCGGCAAGGTCAAAATACCATTCTTTCATTTTTTCTTTAACGGTAATGGCTTCCCATACCTTTTGAATAGGCGCCGAATAAACACGTTCAATTACAAATGGTTGTGTGCTCATAGTTTGCTGTTTTTATGGTTATCTGTATTTTGTTCGTTGGTTAAAAAAGCGTCGAGGCCATCCAGTTTCTGCGTCCAAAACCGGCGGTATTGCTCTGCCCAGTCTGTAACTTGCTTTAACTGTTTCAAATCGGCATGGCAATAGCGTTCCCTCCCCTGTTGCTTAATAACGAGCAAGCCGCATTCGGTTAATATTTTTATGTGTTTGGATACGGCCGGCCTGCTGATATCAAAATTATCGGCCACGGCATTAAGGTTCATTTGCCGGCTGGCCAGCAGGTTAATGATCTCGCGGCGGGTTGGGTCGGCAATGGCCTGGAAAACATCTCTTCGCATAGTAACAGAACGGAAACATGAAACCGTTCGGTTACAAATATAAATGAAACCATTTGGTTACGCAATATCTATTTTAATTTTCTTAAAAAGACGCAACACGCACCTACAGGGTGCTACTTTACTTTCAACATACTTATTTACAAGCATATGCAATACACTCCTATCCTCAAATCATTTCATTATTCGCCAAATAAGCGATATGGTTAGCAAGCGGCAGCGCCTATACCATAGGTAATTTTACGTAGTGAAAATTGGGTGATTATACCTATTTCGGGGTATTGTTTTTTGCCATATTTTTATCACACCTGAATGTCTAATGCAATTTAATACAATGGCAGTACGTATAGTATCTATAAAAACCGACACCGCACCGCACAATAACCCGTATGTGGCCATCGACTCACTTGAATGGATCAACGAGCGGATCAATGTAAAAGGCCTCACCGAAAGGTCGAAACTTTATGACTGGATAAAACATGAGGATGGTGAGGCTTACATTATTGATGACAAAGGCAACAAAACCAGTTTGATCCCTGCTGTTTGTCCCCAAGGCAACAAGTATGTTAAAACGGTTTACGACGAATCGAAACCCGACTATCTGCTTGACTTACCGGAATGTGCCTGAAAAGTTGCTACCAGTTTTTAAAAGGATGAACGCTTAACCTGGCATTGTAATACCGATCATCGCCGGTTACCTCAGTTGTTACCCATGGCGGCAGTTCAAACTCTTCATCCTCGCTCCCAAGTTCAATTTCGGCCATCAGCAAACCCTGGTTATCGCCTAAAAACTCGTCAACTTCCCAAAGTTTACCGGCGTGGTGGATGTTATAGCGATATTTTTCCAGTTCAGAGACTGCAAAGTTATCAAGCAACTGAATACCATCAGTTTTGGGAATAGTATATTCAAACTCGCTGCGGCTAAAACCTTCTGTACTCCCTTTTATAGTGATATATGCTTCTGTATCAGTAACCCGTACCCTGATAGTTTTCTTTTCATCACTAAAAATGTACCCCTGCCTGAAATGCACTGTTTCAGGCTTTGTTACCTGCTGCCATTTCTCCTGATCTACCAAAAATTTACGTTCTATTTCAATTGCCATCAGCTTATATCCGATTTACTTACAATCTGCAATTTTAGCATTATTTAACATTTGGGCGTTGGTAAATATCATATATTTATAATATATCGAACCTATATGCTAATTGCTAAACCTTTTACAAATTTAACCTGCATTGTTTTGACTTTGTTTTGCCTTGGCTGTAAACACCGCAACATTGTTAAACACAACGGCGAAAAAGATCTGATCTCATTTAAACCTGTCTTTGGCATCAGCTATACCGAAATTGCGCGGCGTTCACAAAACGGGCTATCATTTAACCATTTTGGTTACCAGTTAGAACCGGAATGGAAAATGCGATTTGTTTCAAATGATTCAACAAGCATCTACAGCCCTACAAAAAAACGATTCATCAACTTTCCACTCACACGCGGTTATGATTCCATTTTTAATACTGCCCGCTCCTGGTTAAAAGTTAAAACAATGACAAAAGACAGCATGATCATTGAATTGCTAAAGGCCTATGCAGATTCGGTTGATACGCGCGGCGCTAAAGTTTACATGGTTTTTTATTCGGATAAGTATATAAACAACGTACTTCATGGCGATATAAGCAAATGCAAAAGTCCCAGCCGAAGAGATACTGTATATATACAATCATTAACCAATGCAGCGGGTAAAGATTTTACCAAAGCATTTGCCGCAAGACAACCTGTGGAGATTGAAAGCAAAAGCCCGCATGTTACTTTTAGTAAACGCCATACAGAGCCAACCATGCTTAACAACTTCGATGCTTCTTACGATTATATGAACCCGGAGTTTGATATTGCCATCGATAAAGCCTACAGCAATTTTTACTATTCATTCTCCATTTTCGTTGATCCGGCCGGGCAAATACACTATGGAAAACCCCTTACGGCATTTTCGGAGAAAAGCTACGAGGAAAATTATATTCACCTCTCTACAGCGGTAATGAACAGTTACCTTAAATACTACCTGAACTTTATTCCCGGTAAAACACTTGGTATAGTGCATACCAGCGAGATAGCCGTTCATGTTACAGGAAACCGGGGCGTGTAGACTTAAGTCACGAGGTTATGTAACCTCCTCATTTTAGCGTTCATAATAAGTCATATATTTAACAAATACCTATATGATAACTAACAAACCTATAGCAAAATTAACCTGCATCGTTTTTGCTTTGCTTTGCATGGGCTGCAAACAACGTAACATTGTTAAACACAATGGCGAAAAAGACCTGATTTCCTTTAAACCTGTATTGGGTATCAGCTATACAGAAATAGCGCGCAGATCAGATAATGGGCTGTCATTTAATAACTCCGGTTATCAATTAGAGCCGCAATGGAAAATGCAATTCGTTTCCGATGACTCAGTCAGCGTTTACAGCCCGACAAAAAAACAATTTATCAATTTTCAGCTAACCCGCGGATACGATTCCGTTTTCAATACCGCCCGCACCTGGTTAAAAGTTAAGACCATGACTAAGGATAGCATGATCATCGAAATGCTTAAAGCTCGCAGCGATTCGGTTGATACTCGCGGCGCAAAGGTTTATATGGTTTTTTATGCCGATAATTATATTAAAAACACACTTCACGGCGATTTGAGCAAATGTAAAAGCCCCAACCGCAAAGACTCGATATATATAAAGCAGTTAGCCGAAGCTGCCAATAAAAACATTAAAAAAGCTTTTGCAGCCCGGCAACCGGTTGAGCTTAGCAGCAGCAGTAACCGGATAAAAATAAAAAAACTCCATACCGAGCCAACCATGCTCAACAATTTTAACCCATCCGACTATATGCGCCCCGAGTTTGACATCACTATTGACAAAGCCTATGCAAACTTTTACTACTCGTTCTCAATTTTTGTTGACCCCATGGGGCGGATGTATTATGGTAAACCCCTACGGGTATTTTTCGAAGAAACTCAAAGGGAGAGCAACACCCATCTTTCAAAAGCTGTAATGGAAACTTACCTCAAGTTTTATCTCGATGTGAAGCCAGGCAGTACGCTTGGCATTGTGCATGCCAGCGAGATTGCAGTAAACGTTACCGGCAAAAGTGGCTTGTAACGATATCGGTCCATTTTTTAGCCATTTATCAAATTATCTATATCTTTAGCAGCAATGCTACTTATCAATTTTAAAATGTTAAAAACGGCAGCATTTGGGCTGCTCTTCATCATATCTGCCTTTATTTCAGGTTGCGGCAGCGGCCCTTCAGGTAAAAAGAAAAGAGAGCTGATCTCCTTTAAACCTTACAATGGCATCAACTACTCCGAAGTATCCAGACGTCAAAAAAACGGGCTCTCGTTTAACGAATATGGTTATCAACTGGAGCCGCAATGGAAGCTAAAATTTGTTTCAGACGATTCGATAAGCATTTTCAGTCCAACAAAAAATGCTTTTATTAATTTTCCGCTAACCCGTGGCTATGATTCAATCTTCAATGCAGCGCGTTCATGGTTAAAGATAAGGCAGATCAATAAGGACAGCATAACCATGGAGATCCTGATCCAGAAAGGGGATTCACTTGATGTAAAAGGCACCAAGGTGTTCATGCGATTTTTTGCTGATAATTATGTAAAAAACGTTTTGCACACCGATACCGCTACATTAAGAAGGCCAAGCCGTGCCGATACTGTATTCATCCGTTCGCTTGCCGCTAAAGCAACTGCAGATTATACCAAGGCTTTTGCAGCCAGACAGCCGGCCATAATAACCAGCAAAAGCCCGCTGGTAACCGTATCTCGCCGTACTACCAAACCGGATATACTTAATAATTTAGATAACTCTGACGATTACCTTGACCCTACTTACGACATCGTGATCAAAAACGCTTATAAAGATTTCTATTTTTCCTTCACCATGTATGTTGATGATAAGGGCAAGTTCTACTACGGCGCCCCGCTTGTTGGATTTAACGGCGACCAGGAAAGAGAGGCTGATTATATCCATACCTCAAAAGCGGTTGTGGACAGCTACTTTAAATTTTACCTTAATGTAAAGCCCGGTACTACCCTGGGCATCATCCACTCAAGCATGGTCTCGGTACATGTTGAGGGCAAGGCCAAAACTGCAGCCAAGTAACAATTGTGCTATTTTGTATAAGCGTATAGCTTTTAGCGTTTAACTTTCGCAAGCGGCTAAAAAAAGCATTTGTAAAAAAGTGTTAAATAAACAGCCGCTAAAAATGCAATACGGCTAAATGTTTATATTAGCCCCTGTTACTTCTTTAACTTATATTGATGATCATACGTCGATTTTTACTCCTATTATGCCTGTTAACCGCATTTGGCGCATCTGTTTTTGCCCAGCAGGATAGCATCCCCCTAACAACCATAATCGAAAAAACAAGCAAGTTTAACAGCAGCTACCCTATCGAGAAGGTTTACCTGCATACAGATAAACCTTATTACGCTGTTGGCGATACCATTTGGTTTAAGGCCTATGTAACCATTGAAAAGCACCAGCCATCGGCATTGAGCCGCATTGTTTATGTCGACCTGATCAACAACCGCGATTCGGTAGTTGAAAGCCAGCGCATTGCAGTTACCAATGGCTTTGCCAGCGGTAACATTGTACTTAACGGCGATACTTATAAACAGGGAGCTTATCGTTTGCGCAGCTACACCAACTGGATGCGTAATTTTGACCCGGATTATTTTTATGACCATACTTTTAATGTTGGCAACGCCATAGATAACCAGGTACGCACCAACATCACTTATAAAAGTTCAAGCAAAAGAACAGGCGTTAAAGTTGATGCCACCATCCTTTACAAAGGGCCGGACAACAGTCCATATGCCAACAAAAAAGTAAACTGGCAACTGATGAAAAACGGCGACCCTGTAAGCAAAGGCCACGGTATTACTGACGATAAAGGCGTATTGCAGGTTGACCTGCCCGAAAGCCAGGCCGATGTAATTACCGGCGGTATCCTGGTTACTTCCATTGACGTTGGCGACCGTAAAACCATTAGCAGCAGCTTTTCAATGCGTACTGCAGTAAAAGGTTATGATGTACAGTTTTTCCCCGAAGGTGGCCAGTTAACCAATGGGATCCGTACTAAAGTTGCGTTCAAAGCCATAGCTTCAAGCGGTTTGGGTGTAGACATTAAAGGAACGATAGTTGACGATAAAGGCGCCGAAATAGCCCAGATCAGCAGCGCGCATTTAGGCATGGGAATTTTCGCCATCACGCCGGATCTTGAAAGATCATACAAAGCGAACATCACCTTCCCTGACGGGTCGCAGGCTACCTATAACCTGCCACGCGTACAATCAATGGGGATAAATATTGCCGTTTACAACAATGACCCAACCAATCTTACTGTAAAAATATCGGCTAACGACCTGTTCTTTCAGCGTAAAAAAAACAAAAGCTTTTATCTGGTGGCGCAAAGCGGTGGCGTTATTTACTACGCGGCGCAAACTGTATTGCAAAGCACAGTTTATTCGGCCAATATCCCTAAAAGCAAGTTCCCCACAGGTATTGTACAGGTAACGCTATTTTCATCGGGCGGATATGCTTTATGCGAGCGGATTGTATTTATTCAACATAATGACCAGATGAACCTGGCCCTTAAAACTGATAAACCATCCTACAGTACAAGGGGGAGTGTTAAGATCACAGTATCGGCAAAAAATAATACAACCCCGGCCGAAGGCAGCTTTTCGGTAGCTGTTGTTGATGATGGCACGGTACCATCAAATGAAGATGCTGAATCAACCATATTAAGTAATATGTTGCTTACCTCCGATCTGAAAGGTTACATCGAAAAACCGAACTATTACTTTAATAAACCCGATGATGAAAAACTGGCCAACCTGGATATTTTGATGCTTACCCAGGGTTACCGTCGCTTTGATTATGAGGATATACTGGCCGACAAAAATCCGCCTATATACCTGATGCCGGAGCAAGGCATTGACGTAACAGGAACATTGAGGACCAATGCAGGTCTTCCGGTAGCCAAAGGCAGCTTAAGGTTATTGATTCCAGATAAGAACTTTTCGGCAGAAACAATTACCGATATGTCGGGCAATTTTAAATTCTCAAACGTGAATGTGCCGGATACATCAAAAATTACCCTGAGCGCCCGCAACAACCCTAACGGACGCAACATGGTTATATCGGTTAATGGCGAAGCTTATCAAAAATTGAACAAAAACAACAACATCCCCGATGAGATCCTGAATATTGACAGTACTTTCCGCCCTTATTTACAAAACAGCTATAAGCAATATCAAAGCTCACGCACTATAAAGGAAGTTGTTGTAAAATCAACCAAGATCGTAAAAAAAGCCAGCCATGCCGATTATGGCACCTTCTCAGGTTTACCTATGCAGGCGGACCATGAAGTATCGGCACAACAATTACAGGGCTGCCCTTTGTTGTTAAACTGTTTATCAACCATGGCAATGGGCCTTACCTATATTGACAACAATTTTTACGTTACCCGCGATTACAATGCAGGCGGCCGCACCCCGGTGCAGGTATATGTGGGCAGCCTGCCTGTTGATGCCAACTTTTTATCAAGCATACAATCGAGCGAGGTTGAATCTGTGGAGATCTTTTTAAATGATGGGGTAAGCGGCATCAACCGTAGTACCCAAACCAAGGGCGTACTGGTGATTAACAAAAAGGTTGTTAAAAAACAAAAGATAACACTTGCACAACTACAGGAACTTATTCCCAAGCAAAATGTGATCACTTTTGCAGTGCAGGGCTATACCAAGGCCAAGGAGTTTTACTCGCCTAAATATGACGTAACCAAAGCAGGCACGCTTGGGGGTGACTTACGTAATACGATTTATTGGAAACCTAACGTAATTACCGATAAGGCAACCGGTACGGCAACTATCAGCTTCTTTAACAGCGACCAACGCGGCTCATACCGTGCTATAATTGAGGGAATTGACGCCGAAGGTAATATAGGCCGAAGTGTGATCCACTACAACGTAAAATAAACCAGCACAAATTTTGCTGACAGGAAAAAAGCCCTGGTTGCTAAAAAGCAGCCAGGGCTTTTCATTTATCCCTATTTGTATCAATTTATTAGCTTTTGGCTTTGGGCATTCAGCTTTTAGCTATTAATAGTTATATTAGTACAACCAATTAATTTAAACATTATCATCATGAATTTTCAACTTATCAACTGGCTGGCCGTTGTGGTTGCAGCATTATCCGCGTTTTTAGTTGGCGGTATCTGGTACTCTCCTGCCCTGTTTGCCAATGCATGGATGGCAGATAATAAGCTTAGCAGTGCCGAGCTTCAGGCATCCAGCAAAGGGAGGGCCTTTGGCTTTACAGCCTTCTTTTCTATCATTATGGCTGTAAACCTCGCTATGTTTTTAGCCGATGCGAAAACTGATCTTGCCTGGGGAGCGACAGCGGGTTTTCTTGCGGGCATCTGGACGTTTTGCGCTATCGCTATTCACAGCCTGTTTGAGCTCAAAAGCTGGCGGCTGATCTTCATAAACGGCGGCTATAGCGTAGTGTCCCTAACCCTGATGGGCTTAATATTAGGTACCTGGAGATAAGATGATTATTCACTAATAGAAAACGAATTTATGCGAATTACACGAATAGCTATCGAGCCTTAATTCGTGTAATTCGTTTACACCATTAGTGCAATTAATGCAGGTTCAAAATGACACTGATGTTATATATTCCATGAACAATACTGATGCTTTTTAGTTGAACTTTACAGTAGTCAATCCAAAATACATTACCATGGCAAGCACAACAAGTTCATTTGAAAAAACATTCACCATTGGTGGCGACATTACCATTAATCGTTTAGGTTACGGCGCAATGCGGATTACCGGCAGCGGTATCTGGGGACCGCCAAAAGATAAAGAAGAAAGCATCCGTGTATTAAAACGCGCTGTCGAGCTGGGCGTAAACTTCATTGATACCGCCGATAGTTATGGGCCAAATGTATCGGAAGAGTTAATTGCCAAAGCCTTGCATCCATATCCTACCGACCTCCTGATAGGTACCAAAGGCGGTTTATTACGTACTGGCCCTAACGAGTGGCCTGTAGATTCCTCGCCGGAGCATTTGAAGGAAGCTCTTGAGGGCAGTTTGAAACGCCTCCAGGTTGATCGTATAGATCTGTACCAACTACACCGCATCGATCCTAAAGTTCCTGCCGAAAAATCATTTGAGTTTTTGCAAAAAGCACAGCAGGAAGGTAAGATCAGGCATATAGGCTTATCTGAAGTGAGCGTTGAGGATATCAAGCTTGCCCAGCAATACTTTGAAGTAGTATCGGTACAAAACATGTACAGCGTTGACAACCGCAAATGGGAGGCCGAACTGGAATACACCCGCGATCATAACATCGCCTTCATTCCATGGTTCCCGCTTGGCGGCGGTAATGTACAGGGCGAAGACATGTTGGGCCGTATTGCTGCCAAACACGATGCTACCATTCACCAGGTGGCATTAAGCTGGTTATTGCATCATTCACCAAATATCCTGCTCATCCCCGGCACATCAAGTGTTAAACATTTGGAGGAGAATATGAGAACCGCCGATATTCAACTGTCAGATGATGATATAGATGTATTGAACAGCCTGTCTGAAGCATAAATAGAACATTTGAAGAGCTAAAATTAAAAGGATGTCATTAATTTGGCATCCTTTTAATTTTGAATCAAATTGAAAGGATAAAAAAACGGCAGCTATTATGAAACATTAGTCCTGAATGAAAAGCAAAGAAGAAATACTAAACAGCTATAATACTACTGGCAAGGATGGCCTGCCGGAAATATCAGCCGAAGACTTGCTCAACGCCATGGAAGCCTACAAACAACAATGGGCCGAAGCTGCTTTTAACGCAGCAAGGAAACAATGTAACGAAGCTTACGAGTTTGAAACTTTTAATGATTTTATGACGAGTACCCAGGCTAAGGAACAGGTACAGGATGACTTCGGTGCTATGATAACCGCGGTAGCTGATAATGTAGTCGCCAATTTTTTGCCGGATGACAGTTCAATAAATGAGTTTGATTTTAATTTTACGATGCAGGGCAAGGGTTATACTGCTTTTTATGCTAAAGATGCTCGGGGATACTGGCAAATGAGCAGATGGGCGGAGCAATAGGCAGCAGGCAGTTTTGAGTTAGCAGTTTGCAGTGAAAATCTGTTTGACATTCTGTGATATCGCTGTCCGAAGTCCTTGGCTTCGAACAGCGGAGTTTTTTGTCACTGCAAACTGCACACTAATGACTGCAAACCGCATTAAACGTCGGCCACTTTAAAGGGCTTTACATCAACGCTTTCCCATACCTTTTGAGTAACATACGGATCATTTTGTTTCCAGGCTTCCATCTCTTCGTCGGTTTCAAACTGTACTATCATGGTTGAGCCAATCATCTTGCCTTCTTCGTTCAGCATAGCTCCTCCTAACACAAAATTACCATTGGCTTTTAAAGCCCTGGCACCATCAAGATGATGAGGGCGGGCGCCTAAACGACGTTCAAATGCCTCGGCATCGGTGTAATCATAGGCAGTAACGAGGTATTGTTTCATGGGTATCTATTTTAATTGGTATTTAAATAACAGGCCTGCAGTTTTTGCGCATGCATGCTTTATCAGGTTCGAATATCTGCAAAACTATCCCATTAAAATAAATTAAAAATTAAATTAAATTTATAACTGTAAAGTTGACAATTTTTACAATATTTGTTTCCCGAAAAACCAACCTGAATAATGAAGAATAATTTGCACCAGGAATTTATTAAGATCTTTAACAAAGAAGCAGACAACGCGTACTTTTCGCCCGGTCGTGTAAACCTTATTGGCGAACATATTGATTATAACGGTGGTTTGGTTATGCCATGCGCCATTACTTTTGGTACTTATTTACTAACCTCCCCTAATGAGGATGGCGTTTTCCGCTTCAGGAGTTTAAATTTTAGTGAGCAAAAAGATATTCCGTTGCAAATCAGTTATGAAAAAACCGGCGAAAACTGGTTTAACTTTCCTATTGGTGTTATTGACCGCTTTATTAAGGATGGTCACCCGTTAAAAGGCCTGGATATGTTATTTTATGGCGATATCCCAATTGGCTCGGGTTTGTCATCATCAGCTTCTATCGAGGTGGTTACCTCCTATGCACTTAACGACCTGTTTAACAGGGGCTACAGCAAGCTCGACCTGGTTAAACTGTCGAAAGATGTAGAAAACAACTTTATAGGTGTTAACTGCGGTATTATGGACCAGTTTGCAGTTGCCTTTGGCGAAAAGAACAAAGCCCTGATGCTTAATTGCGATACATTGGATTACCAGGCTGTTGACAGCAATCTTGGCGATTATGTACTTGCCATTATCAACACTAATAAACCCCGCAAACTGGCCGAATCAAAATATAACGAACGCGTAGAGGAGTGCCAGGCAGCCCTAATGGCCTTGCAACAGCAACTGGACATTAAATATCTTTGCGAGATCAATAGCACTACTTTTGAGCAATACAAACACCTGATAACAGATCCGGTTGTGTTGAAACGGGCCAAACACGTAATTGAAGAGAACGACCGTGTAAAACTGGCCGCAACGGCCCTTGCAGATAACAACCTGACCGAATTTGGCAGGCTGATGTACGCCTCACATGATTCCCTGCGCGATTTATACGAAGTAAGCGGTGTTGAACTGGACGCTGTTGCTGAATACAGCAAAACCAACCCTGATGTTGCGGGTGCCCGTATGACGGGTGCAGGTTTTGGCGGTTGCGCCATTGCTCTGGTAAAAGGTGACGCGTTTGATAATTTCAGCAAAGAAATAACCGAATACTACACGCAAAAAATAGGTTACGCCCCGTCTGTTTACAGCTCGCTTATTGGCGATGGTGTAGGCGTATTGGCTTCAGTGCTTAACTAACGGCTTTTTTGTATTTTTGTCGATGGACCATGGTCGATGGACGATAGCCATTTGCTTTAAACTATCGACTATGGTCTATGGACTATCGACAAAAAAATATGCGCAAATTAAAATTGGATGAGCTGAACCGGGCTACGGTTGATGAATTTAAAGCACAGGATAAATTGCCGGTAGCCGTAGTGCTGGATAACGTACGCAGTATGCACAATATTGGCTCCATTTTCCGCACCTCCGATGGTTTTGCGGTTGAACAGATTTGCCTTTGCGGTATTACCGCCCAACCACCTCACCGCGAAATTGAAAAAACAGCCCTTGGCGCAACCCAGTCTGTTAACTGGACTTATTACGAAACTCCTCTGCAGGCTGTTGAACAATTACGTAACGATGGCTACCAGATCATAGCCATTGAACAAGCCGAAAACAGCACCATGCTTCACGAGTTTAAACCCGCTGAAGATGGCAAATACGCCCTGATTTTTGGTAACGAAGTAAACGGTGTAAGTGATGAAGTAATGCAAGCGATTGACGCCTGTATTGAGATCCCCCAGTTTGGCACTAAGCATTCGTTTAATATTGTAGTATCGGCAGGCATCGTGCTTTGGGATTTTTTTGCTAAGATGGCGATATAGAACCTCACCCAACCCTCTCCAAAGGAGAGGGCTTAAAAAATTGCTTCTTAAAGTCTCCCCCCTCGGGGGAAATTTAGAGGGGGTTACTTCCTCAACACATAAAACGACATTTCCTTCCGCGTTACAAAACCAAGCTTTTCATATACTTTGATAGCTCTGTCATTTTCAGATTTCACGTGCAGAAATGGAATTTCAGCAACTTCTTTAATCCGTTTAACCTGATTCAATAACAGCCTACCGGCATATCCGCGTCCCAGGTAATCCGGATGGGTACAAACAGCACTGATCTCGGCATAAGGGGTAGGGTTTAAACGCTGGCCTGCCATGGCAACCAGTTTATCGCCATCAAAAATGCCATGGTAATGACCAAATTCAATAGTTCGTTCTATAAAAGGGCCGGGATTAGTTAGTCGAGTGAGTTCGACCATTTGGGGCACATATTGTTCTGTAAGCGGCACCAGGCCTTCGTCCGAAACATCAGCCGGCACTTCCCCTTCAAAAACCATTTGCAGGCATTTCAGGTAATGTACTATTTTCCATTGTTCGGGAATTTCAATATCATGCGGAGCAATAAATATAAAATGGCTCTCAAAGGGAATAGTATCGTAAAGCAGGTTAAAATTACCTGCAGATATTTCAGCGGTAGCAACAAAAGGTGAAACCTCCTTCGGGAAATATTTAGCTATATCATTACCCCTTGCAAGGGTTTTATTACCGGTGCTAAGCGCGTTCCAGGCCGGGCTATCAAGTACGTGTTCCATCAAGGCAAAGCTATTAAAAATACCATGCAGCAGGGTTTGGGCTTGTCATTCAATTTTAATTTATTGCTTACATTAGCTTTATCCATTATAAAACGTTTACAATGAATGCCCTTGCTAAAAAACTGCTGATCAAACCAAATTCACGCTGGTTGTTGCAAAATGCCCCTGCCGGTTACCAGGACAACTTGTTGCCCCTGCC
The DNA here is from genome assembly GCF_050433785.1 of Mucilaginibacter sp. 3215. Lineage (NCBI taxonomy): Bacteria > Pseudomonadati > Bacteroidota > Sphingobacteriia > Sphingobacteriales > Sphingobacteriaceae > Mucilaginibacter > Mucilaginibacter sp. 3215. Next base: position 176,498 of record NZ_JBNPWO010000001.1, on the reverse strand, counting down.
AGATAATGCCGGTCTTGTCTTTAACACCGAAGGCGAATTTAACGGTATCCAGCTATTTGTGACCAACAGTACAGAACTGACATCCGAACTTAAGGTGATCACTCCCCTTATCAAAGCCGACACCGTTTTTTGGATCATCTACCCAAAGAAAAGCTCAGGTATCCAAACAGATCTGGAAATGATGAGCAGTTGGGACGCCCCGGCTCAGTACGGATTACGGCCTGTAGCATCAGCTGCTGTTAACGAAATATGGACTGCATTACGCTTTCGGCCGGTTGAAGCTGTAAAAGTTTCAGCAGAGCGTAAGGAGGCTGTGCGAAATAACGAATACGGCGATTATATTGACGTGGATAATAAAAAAGTAACTCTGCCTGATTATATAAAGCAAACGTTGGAACAATATCCGGGAGTGATTGATTACTTCCAGTCGCTGGCTTACAGCCATAAAAAAGAGTATGTACTTTGGATCCTTACAGCCAAACAGGAAAAAACCCGCCAGGACCGCTTAACTAAAATGGTGGAAATGCTGCAGAATAAAAAGAAGAATCCTTCGGATAAATAAAAAATTTCAAATGGTTACTAAACAAAAGCGCCCTGCATTTTCAACAAATACAGGGCATTTTTATGTTTAGTTTTATTTACCAGCCAGAGCCTTTTTTAGCATTACCATTTTTGATATGCTCTTCGGCAGTTGCTTTGCCCATGATGGCAGCCATTTTGTTACCTTCACTGTCAGTTCCTGTCGCAATGTATCTGCCCGATTTTACGTCGATAACGGGATTGATCATTGGTACATTTTTAGTTTTTGTTTTCACTGAATAAGCGGTGATGCCACTTCCTTTTTCTGTTGCCATGATAAGTTTCTTTTGTTTTTTAATGTTAACCCCATTTAAACTGAATTGTTTTCAGCACAGGTATAATTGGTTTCTATGCGTAAACATGCATCATTTTTTTTTAATTAAAAATAGCTGGCATAAATAATTTGTTAACAGATTTAAGTTTGTGTTAATAACGAATAAACCATCGTATCCTCAAAACGACCGTTATACAAATGATCTTCCTTAAAATAAGCCTCCTGCACAAAATTGTTTTTGAGCAATAATTTAATTGAAGCGAAATTCGCCGGACTTACATAAGCTCCTATAGAATGCAGTTTCATCACATTAAAACCATAGTCGATAGCGGCTGTTATTGCCTCCTGCATGAGCCCCTGCCCCTGGTATACCGGGTTTAAAAGGTATCCGATCTCGGCACGGTGACTGTCTTTCTCTATCCGCCAAAAACCTATGCTCCCAATATATTTATTATTGTTTTTCAGGCAGATACACCAGGTAATACCATCATTTTTGCCAAGCAGGTCTTCTATCACGTCTATCAGTGCAACAGCGTCATCAATGGTTTTGTTGATTGGCCGGTGAATGTACTGCATCACGGTTTCGTTCGACCGCATTTCAAACAAATCGGCAGCGTCATCACGGGTAAAGCGCCTTAATATAAGGCGCTCAGTTACCAAAACAGGAAACGGATTAAAGTTGGGGCTAAGCATAAATAAATAATGTTGATAACCGGCTACAATAGCGGCATTTTAAATAAAACTGTCCGCCTCGCGATATGCTTTAATTAATGCAAGCTCACCTTCTTTTCCTGTTCCGGCAGTACCATGCTCCATACCCATTACGCCTTTATAACCTTTGTTATAAATGTGTTTGAATATATTTTTATAATTAACTTCACCGGTTCCGGGTTCTCTACGGCCGGGGTTATCCCCTATCTGGTAATAGCCTATCTCATCGTAAACCAAATCAAGTGTCGGGATAATATTACCCTGGTTACGTTGAACGTGATACATATCATACAGGATCTTACATGACGGACTTCCCACAGCCTTACAGATAGCATAAGCCTGGTCGGGTGTACGCAGGAACAGGTCCGGATTATCGCTTAGCGGCTCCAAAACCATAATAATGCCGTGCGGCTCCAGTATAGCAGTTCCCTTTTTTATGGCTTCAATAACATTGCCTGTTTGCACACCGATAGGAAGTTTCCGCGCAAAATCGCCAGGGACAACGGTAACCAGTTTGCTGCCTATGCGTTTGGCTACCTCAACCGCCTGCTTGCAGGAAGCTATAAACTTTTCAACCTGGTCGGCATTGCCTGTTGCCAGCATGTTGCTGTCATTGCCCAGGCCTGGCTGCACAAAAACGCCCATGGCTATACCCAGCTTTGCCAATGTATCGCCTATTTTTTTTTGCTGCTCAACCGGGCGGCCGCTCATCCCGTTATCCTCAATAGCACGGAAACCTTTATCGTATGCGAATTTTATCTGGTCGATAAAATCATCCCCTGCATGGTTTTTAAACATCCCGTCATGAATGCCATAGTTAAGGTTAAAAGGCTTATCGCCGGCTATAGCGGCTGCTTCATCTGCGGGTTCAGCACAGCCGGTAAGTGTGGAGGCTTTTAAAACACCTGAAGTAAATAACGAGGCCCCGGCCAGTACCGAGCTTTGAACAAAGTTTCTGCGTTTCATGAGGTTATAATTGGTTTTGCGGGCTAAATATAACACCTACGCCTCGTTTTCAAACATGGATAACATTGTTTTATCCGTTTTTTTCCAAGCATTCTTGCTGGCCCGGCGACATGGTCTGGTTGAAAATTCAGCTATTTTTGTTATCTTTGTGTATAAACGGCAAAATATTAAAGCTATTCCAGCTCACAGCGCCCAGCTATTTGATGCTGATCTGTTTTATTCCCCGCTGATACCGTTGCTGCCCGGAACTTAACTTAAAGATCATTTTTACGCTCACCAAAACAAGGGATTATTACCTGGCCCGATCTTTTTATTGCTACACGGAATAGCTATTGTTTAACTTAATTGATCTTAATTATGGCTAAATCGCAAGCAACATTTATGAAAAAACAACTGGAAAAAAATCGCCAGAAAAAAAAGGAAGATAAAGAACAACGCAAACAGGAACGCAAACAAAATGCAGGCAGCAGCGATCTGGAAAGCATGCTGGCCTATGTAAATGAATTTGGGGAAATTGTATCAACCCCGCCCGAAAAAAAACAGGCATAACCGGGTACTAATGACATTAATCAGTACATTGTAACTATTTCGTGGCTGTAGCAATTAGTGATTGAACCTTTTACTATTTTAATTGTCATAACAAAAAATCAACCACAGTTATGAAATTTCAATTAGGCTTTGTTTCCCTTATCGCAATGACGGTTGCCTCTTGCTCAGGCAATCATTCAACAAATGATACTGATACGGTAATTAAAAAGGAAGACACCGCCATGGCTAATGCACCCGACGCGCCGGCTGTAAATATGGAGTATTGCTTTTATACTACCGAAGGCACCGCCGGTCAGGACACTACCAAAGTTAACCTGCATATTAACGGCAATAAAGTTACCGGCGATATGGACTGGCTGCCCAAAGAAAAAGATGCCCGCAAAGGCAGCCTGATGGGCAATTTAAACGGCAATGTTATTAAAGCCTTATGGACTTACGGCCAGGAAGGCCGCGCGGATACGCTGAGCGTCGAATTTCAGCTAAGGGGCAATCAGCTTGCCCAAAAGCCTTACAGGTACGATGCAAAAACCGGCAAGCAACAAACAAACAGCACAGCCGATTATACAGTAATTTACAGCATGAAAAATTGCCGTTAATTTAAACGCAATTTATAAATTAGCTAAAAAATAAAAGGTCAAGAAAATGGAAAAGCGCGAAACCAGTATACTATATCTTGTTTTAGGATTATATAGTTTAATGATAAGCTGGTACTACAACCACAGTGTTATTTTACTTATCATCCATTACATATTTTGGCCTGTATACCTGATATATGAGTTGCTGATAGGCCACCTTGCCCACGGCATGTGGAAAACCATCCCACTTTCATATTTTAAATAAAGTAAAGCTGTACCATATAAAACAGAAAACCACCCTGGTATAATTTCAGGGTGGTTTTTCCTTTTTTATTAAACCTTTTCAACTACAACAGCGGTACCGTAAGCAAGCACTTCTGTAACGCCCTGCATTACTTCGTTGGCATCATAACGCATGTTAATGATTGCATTGGCGCCAATAGCCTGCGCGTGCTGAATTAAAAGCAGGTAAGCCTCTTCGCGCGCGTTTTCGCACAGTTCAACGTAAATTGAAAGCCTGCCGCCAAACAGCGATTGAAAACCGCCGGCAATATTGCCCAAGGCGCTCCGGCTCCGCACCGTAATGCCGCGTACAACGCCTAAATGCCTGGTAACTTTGTAGCCATCTAAGGCTGTACTGGTAGTAATAAGTGATGTATCCATTTTTAGTTTAAGTTTGTTAGCCAGCAATTTATCCGGCCTGATTTTTATTTAGATGTAGTATGGTTAACGATATTACGTAAATATCTGTTTTTATTTTTTGAGATCCATGGTTTGTGATCAGAGATTAGTGCTGGGGGGTAGTTTCTTTTGTCATATGCAAGTGCACATGATATCTGAATTAACAGCAAATCCTAAATCTGTTTAATCCAGGTCAGGAACATAGCCGGTATCCGCTATTAACCAACGCAATCTCCGTTTTCAATTTAAATAATCGAAGCAAACTGCTCCATTGCTTTTTTAACCACCAACTATGATCTATGAACTATGAACCATCGTCTATGGACCATCGACTATGGACTAAAAAACGTACCTTCGCCAAAAAATTAAAATAGATGCCTGATAAAATTAAAGCTGTTTTTTTAGATCGTGATGGTGTGTTAAACCAGGAAATGGGCGATTACGTACGCCGTTTTGAGGATTTCCATGTACTTGATAACTTTGATGCCCTTAAAACCCTGCAGGATCGCGGCTATATGCTGCTTGTTGCTACCAACCAGGGTGGTCTGGCCAAAGGCTGGTATACTGAAGAGGAACTGGCAAAAATGCACACTCACCTGAAACAGGTTTATCATGAACACGGCGTTGAACTTACCGACTTTTTTTACTGCCCGCATCACCCCAACTTTACCGGCGACTGCGATTGCCGCAAACCAAAACCGGGACTCCTGCTGCAAGGCATAGCAAAATATAACATCGATCCATCAAAATCGTACTTTATAGGCGACCGCGAACGCGACGTTGAAGCAGGCACAGCTGCCGGTGTAAAAGGTATCCTCATTGACAGCGACCAGCCGATCAGTACGGTACTGGATCTGATACTGTAGAACGGCCCCCTCTAAATCTCCCACGGGAGGGGAGACTTGAGTTTAAAGCCCTCCCTTCCGGGGAGGGTTGGGGTGGGGCTTTTTCACTTTCCCTAAAACATTTTCTTCTCTCCTGCTTTTTACCAATATTCATATTATCCCATGCAAAAAAGCCGCTACTTAAAAAACCTTGATGCTGTAATAGCCGCCTTAATCGGCTGGTTTATATTAAGCTTGTTTTTCAGGTATAGCGGTGTAGGGGTTTCGCCGGATAGTATCATGTATACCAGCGCGGCCAGGAGCTTTAAAGACCACGGTACACTGTTAACATTCAACCGTGTACCTATTGTCGATTTTCCGGTATTTTATCCCATTTATCTTGGCATCATTTCGTTTATCACACAGATAGATCCTGTTAAGTTTGGCGCGGTAATGAATGGGATCATGTTCGCCACACTCATCTTTACCAGTGGGTGGATCATGGAGCACTTTGTACCGGCTTCAAGAATTTATAAATGGCTGATGCTGGCGGCTATCATCCTGAGCCCGCCGTTGCTCCAGGTATATTCCTATTTATGGTCGGAGACCTTGTTCATCCTCGAAATCCTTTTTTTTCTGGTAGCCTTTCGGGAATATCTTTTAAAACACACGCTTAAAGCGCTTATTGTAGCGGCTGTTATAGCCGCCATAAGCTGTATTACGCGTTACGCGGCTGTTACTATTGTAGGTACAGGCGGCTTAATTTTATTGCTTGACAGGGTGCTGCCGCTTAAAAAGAAAATAGTTCATATCAGCATTTACGGACTAATTTGCATTTCGCTGCTGGTAAGCAACCTGGTATTCAATGCTTTTGTAACAGGTACAACAACCGGTCCGCGGGAGCCATCCATCACTCCGTTTAGCAAAAACCTGTATTACTTTGGTACCGTAATGTGCGACTGGATGGGCCTTACACCAAATCAATACTGGGTTGCTACACCTTTAGCCATCATCATATTCCTGGGCTTTATTGCTGCCCTGGCATTTAATTATTATCGCCGCAAGCTGGATAGTTTTGAAAATCTGGCTATAACCTTCGCGTTGGTTTACGGAGCGTTTATTGTACTTTCATCTACCTTTTCAAGGTATGAGCGAATTAATCACCGCCTGTTATCGCCGTTATACATTTCCGCTTTATGGGGATATACCAGTTGGGCCTTGCTGCTGCTTAAAAAGTTAAATAATACCACCACCCGGCGTATTGTTGGAGCTATAATGGTGATACTGATGCTGGGCTTTATAACCAGCGAGTTTTTGATAGATAAAGCCCGCTATAACGACCAGGTAGTCGACGAATACGGCAACCCCGGCTATACCGACGAAAGCTGGATCGATTCGGAGTTTGCAGCTTATTTGAGGGGAACAGACCACAGTTTATTTAAACCGGGCGTCAGGATCTATACCGATGCGCATGAAGCCGTTTACTTTTTCTCAGGCATGTCATCATACCTGGTACCGCACCGCTTTTTTACCAAGGATATTGATAAGTTTTACAAGGTTAAACACTACTACCTCATCTGGTTCAACGTATTGGAGAACCCGGAGCTTATCAACCTAAAAGACATTCAAAAAGTTAAAAATCTAAAAAAGATCAAGGATTTTGGCGAAGAGGGTGCGATTTATGAGTATGAGTCTGAACCATGATTTATAGGATTTTAGGATTACCACGAATTCCGTTCCCGCCGTTGTTGGTGATGACAAGCTCCCGCCGTTGTTGGTGTTGTCACCAACAACTTGTTCCCGTATCTTTTTATGAACCTATAAGGCCGCTATGCATAGCGTAAAGGTTGTTGGTGACAACACCAACAACGGCAAAAGACCAACAACGGGCGGGTTTCATTTGTCAATGTTTATCTTTGTTTTATGGCAGGCCAGAAGAACCCCAAAGAAGCATCAAACATCGTTAACTCTATAATAAAAACATCGGTGAATATTCCTTTGCCTAAAAAACCTTACCCCGACTGTTTAGAATGTAGTGAAGAAGCAAAAGAAATTGTATCGAATAAGCGAGATGGTAAACTGATAATCTATACATACAAATGCCCCAATGGGCATTTGTTTACCGAAGAATTAACGTTGAAGTAATTCTCTTCTCATCCACATGGTTTAACAGGTATATAGTTACCTGACAACAGCAACAACGGGCGGAGCAACTTAGCAATTAACAAAATTAAATTCTAAAAGCTCGTTCAATCGGACATAAAACTTCTTGAAAATTTCACGCACCCGTATACTTTTTCACATTAAATTTTGATTTAAAAAACATCTGTCTATATTTGCACCGCTAATCTATAGTTTTACTATATAAAAAATGAACGGTATCGCACTACATCATCTTCATCTGCATCACCACCATGTGGTGATCAGCTAATATGTATGTTTCTACGCGAAATAACAACCTCCGTTTATATTCTTTTTTATCATAGTCTCTTAAATTCAATCTTTTGAAAACACTTAAAATAGCTATCCAAAAATCGGGTAGGCTCAACGAAAAATCCGTTGAATTATTAAAAAATTGCGGCTTAAACTTTGAAAACTACAAAAGCTCGCTTATCTCTCCGGTATCCAATTTCCCTTTAGAAATCCTTTTCCTTCGCGATGATGATATCCCTGAATATGTGCAGGATGGCATTGCCGATTTAGGTATCGTAGGCGAAAATGTGATCCAGGAAACCGAAGTTGAAGTAAGCTATCTGCAGCGCCTTGGTTTTGGTAAATGCTCGCTCAAGATAGCAGTGCCCAACAACAGCGATATCAACTCACTGGCCGATTTACACGGCAAAGCAATTGCTACCACCTACCCTGCCATTTTAGGCAAGTTTTTAAAACAACAAAATATTACTTCAGATATCCGCACCATTTCCGGTTCGGTTGAAATATCACCTGGCTTAGGTCTTAGCGACGCCATTTGCGATTTGGTATCAACAGGCGGTACCCTTAAAAGCAACGGGCTGAAACCTTTTGCCGATGTAATGTCGTCGGAAGCGGTGCTGATTGGCAGCAAAGCCATTGCCGAAAGCGACCTTGTACAGGAACTGATCCAGCGTATTCAATCAGTTTTACGCGCCAAAGAAACTAAATATGTGGTACTTAACGTTGAGAAAAAGAACCTCGATGCCGTTATTGCTTTATTGCCGGGCGTAAAAAGCCCGTCGGTAGTACCATTGGCCGAAGAAGGCTGGGTAGCAGTGCATACCGTGATCCCCGAACGTGATTTCTGGGATCGCATAAGCCAGCTCAAACAAGCAGGCGCGCAAGGCATTGTGGTAATGCCTATTGAGAAGATAATCCTTTAGCCCCACCCAAACCCTCCCCGGAAGGGAGGGCTTAAAATTGAGGGCCGTTTAAAAAATAGCATCAAAAGTCTCCCCTTCCGGGGGAGATTTAGAGGGGGCTGATCTTATGAAGACATACAACTATTCAGAACTTTCATCCAACGAGATCCAGAAACTGGTTCAGCGTAATGTTGACCCGGCCAACGAGATCAGGACTATTGTTGAAGATGTGATTGCCAGCGTGCAGCAGCATGGTGACAGCGCTCTGCTTGATTATGCTTTAAAGTTTGACAAGGTGGAGCTGAACAAGCTTTACCTCGATAAAGCCGAACTGAAAGAAATTGCCAAAGCCATATCTGCCGATCAGAAAGCAGCGTTGGAAACAGCGTATAATAACATTTACAATTTTCACCAAACCCAGTTAAAAACCGAGGACAGGGTTGAAACCATGCCCGGCGTAACCTGCTGGCGCGAATTAAGGCCGATTGAAAAAGTTGGCTTGTATATCCCCGGTGGCTCTGCTGTATTGCCAAGTACGTTTTTGATGCTGGGGATTCCGGCACGTATTGCCGGTTGCCATGAAATAGTGGTTTGCTCACCTCCGCAAAAAAACGGTAAAGTAAATGCCTTTATAGCTTATGTGGCATTGATGCTGGGGATTGATAAGATCTACCTGGCTGGTGGTTCGCAGGCTGTGGCGGCAATGGCTTACGGAACAGCCAGCATTCCTAAGGTAGATAAGATTTTCGGGCCGGGCAACCAGTTTGTAACCAAAGCTAAAACCATTATCCAGTCAACCACCACAACGGCAATTGATATGCCTGCGGGCCCGTCGGAAGTGTTGGTTATTGCTGATGAAACCGCTATTCCGGCATACATTGCAGCCGATCTGCTGGCCCAGGCCGAGCATGGCATCGACAGCCAGGCTGTATTGGTTTGTACCTCCGTTGATGTTGCCGAAAAAGCCATTGCCGAAGTTGAAAAACAGCTGCCTGTATTGCCCCGTGGGGAGATAGCCAAATTGGCCATCGATAATTCATATGTGGTAATCACTGATAACCTGGCCGAGGCCATGAGTTTCAGCAATCAATATGCTCCTGAGCACCTGATCCTGGCAACCAACAGTTGGGAACAGATCACCGGAGACATCATCAATGCGGGTTCAGTATTTTTAGGAAACTTAACACCAGAAAGCGCAGGTGACTATGCATCAGGAACCAACCATACCCTGCCAACCAGCAGTTATGCAAGGGCTTATTCGGGTGTGTCAGTTGATTCGTTTGTGAAAAAGATCACGTTTCAGCATATCACTCGCGAAGGGATCCAAAACATCGGTCCAACAGTTGAAGTTTTGGCCGAATTGGAGGGTTTACATGCACACAGGAATGCTGTGAGTGTCAGAAACAATAGTTGATCATGAAAAAGCTTGCATACCTTTTGAGTTTGTTTGCACTCACTGCTTGTCACAACGGTAATCATAAACAATTAATATCTGATACAGTTAAACGAGATACCACTACCTCGTTTAAGCCTTATCAGCTTAATAAAGACTACATTGTAATTGACACAGGTATTTTTGATGCAACTGTTATGGGAGGCAGCTATGCCGTTGTAACAAGAAACGGAAAGCTTGCCGATACTATTGACAAATATTACGGAATTGAGAAAATTGGCAACGATAACTATTTATATCTAACAATAACAGGTACAGGGCCGGGAGAAGATGATACTTCGAAAACACAGAAATCTCAAAAATCAATCAGTGGGTCTTTGGGCAGTTATATAATGGTCGTAAATGGTAAAAAACAAAATCTGTCAGCGTTTATAACTGACTTTAATGACTATTTTTCTTCACCATCTGTAATAAACGGCAACATTTATTTCTGGCAAATAAAAAAAATAGATACAACAGGTAATAACAGTATATCGGCTGCTAAATATGATCCGGTTACCAAGAAAACCACGAATTATTATTTGGTTGATGATTATATCGAAACAGATGATGCCAACTATTTTTCAGCGCCATATTTTAAAAATGACACCATCTATTTTGACGGAGAGAATAAAAAATTAAGAAAATTCACAAAGGATTTTAAGCCTTACAATTAAAATGTTCGACATAAATAATATACTCAGAGAAAATATAAAACGTCTTGTACCCTATTCATCGGCACGCGATGAATACCAGGGTGAAGCAAGCGTTTTCCTGGATGCCAACGAAAATGCTTTTGGCTCTCCTTTAGATCAGCAGTTTAACCGCTACCCTGATCCTTTACAGTACGATTTAAAAAAACGCATTACCGAAATTAAAGGCGTACCGCCGCGCAATATTTTTGTAGGCAACGGCAGTGATGAAGCTATCGATATCCTGTTCCGCAGCTTTTGTAACCCGGGTGTTGACAATGTGATATTGGTGCCGCCTACTTATGGCATGTACGAGGTATCGGCCAATATCAACGATATCCAGGCCCGCAAAGTAAACCTTACGGAAGATTATCAGCTAAATTTAGAGGGAATTGCCGAAGCTATCGACAAAAACACCAAGCTCATCTTTATCTGCTCGCCCAACAACCCGACTGGCAATTCTATCAACCGCGATGATATTCAAACCCTGCTGGCCAACTTCAGCGGAATTGTAGTGGTTGATGAGGCTTACATCAACTTCAGCCGTCAAAAGTCATTTATACAGGAATTGACCGAATGTGCCAACCTTGTGGTAATGCAAACCCTTTCCAAAGCCTGGGGCCTGGCCGGTTTACGTGTTGGTATGGCTTTCGCCAGCGAGGAAATCATTGAGGTGATGAACAAAGTAAAGCCGCCTTATAACGTTAACGAGTCCTCACAACAGCTGGCATTGGCTGCCCTGGCAAACGTTGGTCAGGTTAATGAATGGATTAAAGAAACCCTTACACAACGCGACAGGTTGGTTTTACAACTGAAAGATTTTGAGTTTGTGGTAGATATTTACCCTTCAGATGCCAACTTTATCCTTGTAAAAACCACCAATGCTAACGGTATTTACGACTACCTGGTAAAACAGGGCATTATAGTGCGCAACCGTTCAAAAGTTGAGCTTTGCGAGGGCTGTCTGCGCATCACTGTAGGCACACCAGATGAGAACACTATTTTACTCGAAGCGCTTCAAAACTTTAAATAAAAAAATCACTAACTCAATAATTCGCTAATTCACTAATTATAAAGAATGAGTTTACAGAAAATATTATTTGTCGACCGCGACGGCACCCTGATCAAAGAGCCTGCTGATGAGCAAATTGATTCATTTTCCAAGCTGGAGTTTTATCCGGGCGCGTTAACCTATCTGCCCAAAATAGCCAAAGAACTTGATTTTGAACTGGTAATGGTTACCAACCAGGACGGTTTAGGAACTTCTGTTTATCCTGAAGATACATTTTGGCCTGTCCACAATTTCATCCTGCAAACCTTTGAAGGTGAAGGCGTAAAATTTGCTAACCAGATCATTGACCGTACTTTTGCGCGTGATAATGCCCCCACCCGTAAGCCGGGCACTGCACTGTTAACGCAATACTTAGATGCGGATAAATACGACCTGAAAAATTCGTTTACCATCGGCGATCGTAAAAACGATGTGCTGCTGGCAAAAAACCTGGGTGCAAAAGCTATCTGGCTTAACAACAACAGCAACCTTGGCGGCAACGAGTTTAGCGAAGCAGATCATATTGACGACGTTATCGCCCTTGAAACTACCGACTGGCAAAAGATCTATGAGTTTCTGAAACTTGGTCAGCGGGTATTTGAACATCGCCGTGCCACTAAGGAAACCGATATCTATATCAAAATAAACCTTGATGGTAAGGGCGATGCCAAAATATCAACCGGTTTGCATTTTTTTGACCACATGCTGGATCAGATTGCCCGTCATGGTAGTATTGACCTGGAAATTACAGCCAAAGGAGATCTGCATATCGACGAGCATCATACCATTGAAGATACCGGCATTGCTTTAGGCGAAGTATTTGCCGCTGCTTTGGGCAACAAAATGGGAATTGAACGTTACGGTTTCTGTTTGCCAATGGACGATTGCCTTGCACAAGCTGCTATTGATTTCGGCGGCCGTAACTGGCTTGTTTGGGAAGCCGATTTTAAACGCGAAAAAGTAGGCGATGTGCCTACCGAAATGTTCTACCACTTCTTCAAATCATTCAGCGATGCCTCAAAAAGCAACCTGAATATAAAAGCAGAAGGACAAAACGAACATCACAAAATTGAAGCTATATTTAAAGCCTTTGCCAAGGCAATAAAAGTGGCTGTAAAACGTGATGTAGATAAGATGGTTTTACCAAGCACTAAAGGGCTTTTGTAACTCCCCAGCCTCCTAAAGGGGGAGTAACTAATCAAAATGGAAACACCAGATCAAAACAATACATCGGGAACCGATAAAAGCCTCGCAGAGGCACCCCCTTCAGGGGGCGGGGGGGGTATCGGCATCATCCTATACGGAGCCGGAAACATATTTTCCCTAACTGCCGCTTTAGAGCGCTTAGGTATCCCCTATGGCTTTATAAACAGCGAGGAGGATTTTGACAAGTACGACCGCTATATCATCCCCGGTGTCGGACATGCGGGCGCAGCCATGAATAAGCTTAAAGCTACCGGGCTTGTACCTTCCATCAAAGCGTTAAAAAAGCCCACCCTCGGTATTTGTGTAGGTATGCAATTGCTTACCTCTTACTCTGAAGAGGGCGACTCTAACCTGTTGGATATCATACCGGTTAAAACTTTAAGGTTTAAAGATAGCGCCGATCATAAAGTGCCGCACACGGGCTGGAACAGGGTTTACCCTGAAAAGGACAACCCGCTATTTGAAAATATACCGTCAGGTTCACATTTTTACTTTGTACATTCATACTTTATTGAGTATGATAAAGCATACACTTTATTAGCCTCCGATTACGGAAATCAATTTTCGGCATCAATTTGGCTTGATAATTTTTACGGCGTACAATTTCACCCCGAAAAGTCGGGCGTGTTTGGCGAAACATTGTTAACTAATTTCTCAAAAATATAAAGGATATGTACATTATTCCTGCCATTGACATTTTGAACAAGAAGGTTGTCCGTCTTCGTGAAGGCGACTACAAACAGGTAACCGAATACGATGTTACCCTTGAAGAAATGATTGAACGCTACCAGAGCAACGGCACCAACTTCATCCACATTATCGACCTTAACGGCGCAAAAAATGATTTCAGCAATCAGCAGTACCTGTTTGACGTGATCCGTAAAACTGATATGAAGGTACAGTATGGCGGTGGTATACGCAGCATCGAAAAAGTAAAAGAGCTGATAGATGCAGGCGTTCACCGCGTTATTGTTGGCACGCAGGCACTTACCAACCCTGATTTTCTACCAGATCTGAGCAAAGAGATCTGCGGCAAAGACAAATGCTCCGACCAGGTGGTAGTAGCCATCGACGTACTTGACGAGGTAATCAAATACTCAGGCTGGATGGAAAGCTCCCCCATCAAACTGATGGATTACGTTGATAAATGCCTGGCTTTAGGTTTCTTCCGTTTCCTTTGTACTGACATTAATAAAGACGGTAAATTGGGCGGTGCCGGCATTGAACTGTACGAAAAACTGCTTGACCATTCTCCGTTCATTAAGTTGATCGCCTCAGGCGGCGTTAGCTCCATGAGCGATATCGAAAAACTTAACCGCTTAAAAGTTGAGTCGGTAGTAGTTGGCAAAGCCATATATGAGGGCCATATCACCATTGAAAACGTGAAACACTGGAATTTGGACGCATTGATATCGATATAATCGCCCCCTAACCCCCTAAAGGGGGAACAATAGTTTTATAATGAAAAGAAAAATGTTTTTGGGAGCAGATCGATTAGTCTTTCAAAACGCAGAAGCACTTCGTTATAGAATGACAGTTGCCGAAGAGTTACTTTGGGAACAATTAAAGGGTAAACGGTTGGGTGTAAAATTTCGAAGGCAGCATCCTTTAGGAATTTACATCGCTGATTTCTATTGTCACCAACATAAATTAATCATTGAATTGGATGGAAGTATTCATAATCTTCCTGATGTAATTCAAAATGATATTGTTAGACAAAACAACTTGGTTTCCGATGGACTTAAAGTATTGCGCTTTACCAATGACCAGGTGCTTAATAATTTAGAAAAAGTATTGGAAAATATAAATACGCAAATCAAAAGCTCCCCCTTTAGGGGGCGGGGGGGGTTAGCCAAGCGAATCATCCCCTGTCTTGACGTTAAAGACGGTCGTACGGTAAAAGGTGTAAACTTTGTTGACTTGCGCGATGCCGGCGACCCGGTTGAGCTGGCCTGGAATTACTCGAACCAGGGAGCCGACGAGTTGGTGTTTCTGGATATTACAGCAACCGTTGAACGCCGTAAAACTATGGTTGAACTGGTGAAAGCAGTAGCCAGGCAGATCAATATCCCATTCACCATTGGCGGCGGCATTAATGAAATTGCTGATGCCGATGCACTGCTCAATGCCGGAGCCGATAAAATCTCCATCAATTCGGCCGCGGTACGTAATCCTAAGCTGATAGATGAACTTGCTAATGCCTTCGGTGTTCAGTTTGTAGTAATAGCGGTTGATACCCGTAGCATTGGTGATAAAAATATAGTACACCTGAATGGCGGCAGGCTGCCAACCGAGCGCCAAACACTGGAGTGGATCCTGGAGGCTGAAAGCCGTGGTGCAGGCGAAATCCTGCTCACTTCTATGGATCATGACGGCACCAAAGGCGGCTTTGATAATGGTTTGCTGAAAACTGTTAATGATGCCGTGCATATCCCGGTGATAGCCTCGGGCGGTGCAGGCAAGGTTGAACACTTTGTTGATGTATTTGAGAAAACCAATGTGGATGCAGCACTGGCGGCTTCAGTGTTTCATTATGGTGAGATTTTGATACCGGATTTAAAGCGGATATTGCAAAGCAATAAAATAGAAGTTAGGATTTGAGACAACGCGGCGGCCTTGCGCGATTCCCTCCCTTGGGAGGGTGTAGGGAGGGGTTTCAGCAACAGATGTACCCCCCTCCCTGCCATTGCACATTCCCAATACACCCCTCCCCAGGGAGGAAATTAAAAGAAAAGAATGAATATAGATTTTGAAAAAACCGGCGGACTTGTCCCCGTAATTATACAGGACGAGCAAACTTTAGAGGTACTGATGCTGGGTTACATGAACCAGGAAGCTTATGATAAAACCGTTCAGGAAAATATCGTTACTTTTTATTCCCGTACAAAAAACCGTTTATGGACTAAGGGGGAAACCAGCAGCAACTTCCTGCATGTAAAAAGCATCAGCATTGATTGCGATAATGATACGCTGCTGATCAAAGTGAAAGCCGACGGCCCAACCTGTCATACAGGCTCACGCAGCTGCTTCAATACCGAATTTAATCAAAATTTTATCCTGGAGCTGGAAAATATCATTGCCGACAGATATACTAACCCGGTTGAAGGATCATATGTAAATAAACTTCGCAACAAAGGCCTTAACAAAATAGCCCAGAAAGTTGGTGAAGAAGGAGTTGAAACTGTTATCGCCGCCCTTGCCGAAACAGAAACCGACCTGATCAATGAATCATCAGACCTGGTTTTCCATCTATTGGTTCTGCTTCGTGAAAAAGGTTTAACACTGGAAACTATCGCTAAAAATTTAGAATCAAGACATAAGTAAATAGTTGGCAGTTTTGAGTTTGCAGCAGGCAGTTGGAGAGTTTTAACTAATATTGCAAAATACAAAACTATAAACTACCAACCGGCAACTGCAAACTGAAATGATCACCATCCAAAAAACAGCCGAGCTCACAGGCCATGCCAACCCAATATTCACGCTTGAGTTATCGCAAAAGCCGGGCATATTGTTTACGGGCGGAAATGATAAAGGACTGGTTGAATGGGGCTTGAATGATTTCACTTTTATTAAAGTGATGTTCCCGGTCAATGCATCTATTTATGCTATTCATTGTCCGGAGGGATATCCGCTAATGTTTGCGGGTTTGCGCAGCGGCGAAGTTCTGGTGTTTGATTTTATTCAGCAAAAATTGCTCAAACCTTTAAGGCACCACCGCAAGGCTATCTTCGATATCAAATCATCAGTTAAAAAAGATGAGTTATTAATAGCATCGGAAGATGGCACCGTATCTGTATGGAACCTTAAAACGCTTGAAATGGTGCACAGCATAACAGTATCCAGGGACACCGTTCGTTGTATTGCCGTTTCGCCGGATCAAAAACAGGTGGCATTCGGTTGCCGGGATAATCACATCGCCATTTACGACCTGGAAGATTATACTATTATTAAAGCTCTTCACGGCCATACTATGGCTGTTTTTGCGCTTGTCTACAGTCCCGATGGGAGTTACATCGCTTCCGGCTCAAGAGATGCACAGGTAAAGATTTGGGATAGCAGCAGTTATCATGAAATAAAAAATGTTCCTGCCCATTTATTTGCGGTGAACCATATTGCATTCCATCCCACCCTACCCTATTTTGCTACCGCCAGCATGGATAAAAGTATCAAGATTTGGGGATCGGACGATTTTAAACTCTACAAAAATATCAGCAGGGAAAAAGGTTATCCAGGCCACGTGCTATCTATCAATAAATTAGCATGGGGAACATCCAACCAGCTCCTTTCGGTAAGCGACGATAAAAAGATAATTTCATGGGAGATTAAATTTAGTTGACATTCATCTTTTTTTCAGGAAACTTATCTTACCAAATTAACTACCTTCCCTACGTATACCTTTACCATTTTTAGAAAAAATAAGGCATGGAGCTAATTAAAAAAACGCCTGATACCGCACAGATTATGTGTGTGCTTTTTTTGTTCAAGTGAGTAAATTCCATCTTCATTAATGGTGTCAATTTTAACCCTGCCCGATGCATGGATAATATGTTCATTATTAAGCATAATACCCACATGCGTTACCCGGCCTTCGGCATTATCAAAAAAAGCCAGGTCGCCCAGCCTTGCATCCTTTATTGAATCAATTTTAATACCTTCTTTTACCTGCATGCTTGCATCCCGCTTAATTCTGAGGCCTTTAAGTTTGTAAACCATTTGCGTAAAACCTGAGCAATCAATACCAAAATGCGTTCGCCCGCCCCACAAGTAAGGAGAGTTCAGAAAAGCTTTAGCGGTGTCAGCAATGTCTTCAGGCTCACCAATTTTACCAATTATTTCAAAACGTTCATGGCCAATGCGGCATGAGGTCCCTTCTAAAAAAGCAAGCGAACTGCCCGCCGGTAAATAAACAACGCTGTTATCGCTTATTTTCCAGGCTTGTGTAACGGCATGGTAAGTGAGCTTTGAGGGATGGTTCTTGATATTTTTATACGCTATATGACCAAGCATAGCAAATTGCAAGCGGCCTATCCACCCAATATACCCATCAGCCTCGGCAATGATCTTAACCCAGTTGTTTTGCCACTCGGTAATTTCAAATGCTTCACCAAATAATAATTGCGATACCTGCTCGCTCCGCTCGTTAGGCTCGGCCCTCAGTGGGATTACAGCAAGATTACATATCCCGTACTCCATAGTTCTGTAATGTCAAATAAACAAAAAATCTGGCGCGTATTTTCAATCTATACGCGGTTAACATTTAAATATGATATTATTTAATAATTGGTATCAGTAACTTTTGGGGTAAAAGCTATACGATAATACAAAATATTTTTGAAATATTTAACCCAACAGAAATCTTCTGACAATCCTTAATATTTAATTTATCACTCGCTGAATCATCGCTAACTAAAAAGGGACATGCATTGCATATCCCTTTTAATATCCTTAAAATAAAATCCTATTCGTTCATATGCAGCCACTCTTTTTTGGCAAGCAGCTCTTCTTCGCTTTCGCGGATATCTTCGTCATCAACACAACAATCTACCGGGCAAACAGCAGCACACTGGGGTTCATCATGGAAACCCACACATTCGGTACACTTATCGGGTACTATATAATAAATATCGTCAGATAATGCAGCCTGTGTTTCTTCGGCATTCAAGGTGTTACCATCGCCAAAATCAATAACCCCTTTCAGGCCTGTCCCGTCGCTAAAACGCCAGGCCGCTCCTGCATCATAAATAGCATTATTAGGGCATTCCGGCTCGCAGGCCCCGCAGTTTATGCATTCGTCGGTGATTTTAATCGCCATATTTCTAAATATCTAATAATCTCAATTAACTTTGCCTGCAAATTGCAAGTGCACAAATATAACAAAAAAAGGCTTTAAGGGTTTAATCCCTTAACATATATATGTCAAAAATTAATCCAAAAAACTCAATAAATTCATTTTCGGAATTAGGCAGGCAACTTCTATCGCCCGATGCAGCATTAAGCGCCCTTATTGAAAATGAGCAATACCATAATGCATGGTTTACACCTGCAAGCGTATCTGAAGCGGTAACCGCCATCGGCAACATGCTTAACCAGGCCGATCTAACTACCTGGCTTTCGAAATATGTGCTTGAAACAGGCAAATCTTCAAAAAACGTAGGGCTTATACTGGCAGGCAACATCCCGCTGGTAGGGTTTCACGACGTGCTTTGTGTTATTGCTTCCAGCAACAAGGCGCTTATCAAAGCCTCATCACAGGATGCACGACTCATCAAAGCTGTATTGGAAAAACTGGTAGCCATTGATCCTGATTTTGCCGGCAGTTTTAGCTTTGTTGACAGGCTGGAAGGTTTCGACGCCATTATAGCCACTGGCAGCAACAACAGCTCGCGCTATTTTGATTACTATTTTAGTAAAGTTCCTAACATCATCCGCAAAAACCGCAATAGCATCGCTGTATTGGGCGGCAAGGAAACCGCCGCCGAACTTTTCAATCTCGGCCATGACATTTTAGATTATTACGGCCTTGGCTGTCGCAACGTATCCAAAATACTGGTACCAGAGGGGTATGACTTTACTTTCTTTTTTGAATCGATAGAAGATCATAAAGCCATTATCAATCATCATAAATACAACAATAATTACGATTATAACAAATCCATTTACCTGGTTAACGGTGATAAACATTTTGATAACGGTTTTTTGATGGTTAAAGAAGATGACAGGCTGACATCTCCGCTGTCAGTATTATTCTTTAACTACTATCATGACATGGCAGGGGTCGAAAATATCATCGATCAGAATGCGGAAAATATCCAGTGTATAGTGAGCAAACTACCGCTGCAGGTTACAAGCCAGGTAGTAGGTTTTGGACAAAGCCAGCAACCCAAACTATGGGATTATGCCGACGGCGTGGATACGATGGAATTTTTGTCAAGTCTTTAAATAAATAATACCTTTGGGAAGTAAGGTGAAAGGATAAAGGTAAAAGGCGAAAGGTTACTACCTTTTTCACTTTAAAAGGCACCTTTTGCCTTTTACCTTTCAGCTTTAACCTTAAAAAAATGTATATCATAAAAGTTAAAGGTGTCGCTAAAATACCCGATTATGTGCAGTTGCGTGATGATAAATTTACGCTGCTGGCTTATTTCAGGGTTGACAGGCCGGATAAATCGCTGGACAAAGTTGGCTTGGGCGACAAGGCCGACGAAATCATGAATATTATCAAAGACCTGCCGTTTGGGCAGATCTTAAAATTAGAGCTATAAAAACGATGATTGGAAATTCTATAATAAAACTAAACAACGTTGATATTTTTCAACAGGCGCACCTGGTACTTTCAAACGTGAATTTACATGTTGATAAAGGTGACTTTGTGTGGCTGATAGGTCAGACAGGGTCAGGAAAAAGCAGCCTGCTGAAAGTAATTTATGGCGATTTGGGAATTAAAGCCGGTACCGGTCATGCCTGTGGTTATGAATTAAGCAAGCTGCCCAGCCGCGACATTCCCTACCTGCGTCGTAAACTGGGTATAGTTTTCCAGGATTTCCAATTACTTACTGATCGTACCATTGAGCAAAATCTCAACTTTGTAATGCGTGCGACCGGTTGGAACGATAAAAAGCTGATTGCAGATAAAGCTCTTGATGTACTTGAAAAAGTTGGCCTGCGGTCAAAATTAAAGAAAATGCCTCACGAACTTTCAGGCGGCGAGCAGCAGCGTGTGGTTATAGCGCGCGCCCTGCTTAATGATCCAGAAATAATCCTGGCCGATGAACCTACGGGCAACCTCGACCCCGAAACATCTGAAGAAATTGTACTCCTGCTGAAACAGATCAGTCAATCGGGCACTGCTGTACTGGTAGCCACGCACGATTATCACATTATCCGCGCTTTTCCGTCGCGTATTATCAAATGCGAGAACGGTAAGGTTTTGGAAGATGTGGAGATATAAACTAAACCATGATTTTTAGGATTTAAGGATGTCCCTGATGCATAAAACTCAAGGCATCCTTAAATCAGGCGAATCATGGTTCTGGTTTGCCCATTTGGCGCTTCCCCTGTCATCCTTTCTTAAAATTACTACATGCCACTGACAGCTTGACTGCTTTACAGTTGTGGCAAGATACTTGATTGGCACTACTCGCTATGAAATTTAACGATATGTTGAAGAAAAAGAAGAAAGAAAATACGGATAATACTGAAAATATAAACGAAGTGAACAACGAGCAATTACATGACGAGGGGCAGGAACAAGCCCCGATAGCAGAAGCTACAGCCACGGAAACCCAACAGGAAACTGCTGCTGCCGCAACTGTCGAAGAAAAATTGAAAGAAGAACTGGCACAGGCTAATGACAAGTACTTGCGTTTATATGCCGAATTTGATAACTTTAGAAGGCGTACCATTAAAGAACGCGAGGAAGCCCGCAAAACTGAAGGTAAAGATGTAATTGTGGCTTTACTACCCGTACTTGACGACTTTGAGCGCGCGCAACGCGCTATGGATAAGGCTACCGAAGTGGCCCCGGTTAAAGAGGGCGTTACTTTGATCCAAAACAAGCTGAAAAATATACTTGGCCAAAAAGGCCTGAAAGAAATGACATCAATAGGCAATGCCTTTGATGCCGACCTGCATGAAGCCATCACCAATATTCCTGCACCTACTGATGACCTTAAAGGCAAGGTAATGGACGAAATGGAAAAAGGCTATACCCTTAACGACAAAGTGATCCGCTTTGCTAAAGTGGTTGTAGGAGCATAAAAATTAATTATTGAATGATTGATTTAGTGAATTAGTGGTTTAATCACTTTTCGCTTAATCAATCATTCTGCATTACAAATAAAATCATGAGTTTGGATTATTGGTTGGGACGCCGCATATAATTCGCTAACTCACTAACTCATTAATTCGACATTAAATAACATGGCTAAAAGAGATTATTACGATGTGCTTGGGGTTGCGAAAGGCGCAAGTGCTGATGACATAAAAAAAGCATATCGTAAAATGGCTATTAAATATCACCCTGATAAAAACCAGGGCGATAAGGAAGCGGAAGAAAAGTTTAAGGAAGCTGCCGAAGCTTACGAAGTACTAAGCACTCCCGAAAAACGTCAGCGTTATGATCAGTTTGGCCATGCAGCCAACGCTTCATCGCCAAATGGTGGCGGTTATGGTGGCGGTGGCATGAATATGGACGACATATTTAGCCAGTTTGGCGATATTTTTGGCGGAGGCAGTCCGTTTGAAGGCTTCTTTGGCGGCGGCCGTCAAAGCGGCGGCGGCAGGCGTGTAGCCCGCGGTAGTAACCTGCGTATTAAAGTGCGCTTAACACTTGAAGAAATTGCCAACGGGGCCGAAAAGAAAATCAAGGTTAACAAGCAGATCATCTGTAAAACCTGCGACGGCAGCGGTGCTAAGGACAAATCATCGTTCCAAACCTGCAAAACCTGCGGTGGTTCAGGTGCGGTACGCAGAGTAACCAATACCATTTTAGGCCAGATGCAAACCACCAGCACCTGCCCTACCTGTAACGGCGAAGGTTCAACCATACTGTCAAAATGTAATGTTTGTCATGGTGACGGCGTGGTTCGCGGTGAAGAGCTGATCACCATCCAGGTGCCTGCAGGTGTTAGCGAAGGTATGCAGTTGAGCATGAGCGGTAAAGGTAATGCAGCCCCACGCGGCGGTGTTCCCGGCGACCTTATCATCCTGATTGAAGAAGTACCTCACGAAACATTAAAACGTGATGGCAACAATGTGATCTATGATCTGCATGTAAACTTTGTTGATGCAACTTTAGGCACATCTATTGAAGTGCCAACCATTGACGGTAAAGCCAAAATAAAAATTGACCCCGGAACACAAGGAGGCAAAATCCTGCGCCTGAAAGGTAAGGGACTACCAGAAGTAAACTCATATCACCGTGGTGATCAGTTGGTGCACATTAACATATGGACACCAAAAGCATTAAGCCGCGAGGAGCGTGAGATCCTGGAAAAACTGCAAGGTTCTCCTAACTTTAAACCCAATCCGGGCAAAAACGAAAAAAGTTTCTTTGAACGGATGAAGGAATACTTTGAATAGTATTTGCTTTAGGTAAAAGGATAAAGGCGAAAGCTGAAAAATATATCAAAGCCCGGAGTTATTATGACTTTGGGCTTTTTAGTTTCTCAACGCAAGTTAAAGCGCGGACGTGTGACTGACATTATATCACCCCAGCTTTTTCCAACTCCACCTGCATTTGCTGCTGCAAACTTAGGGCTTCCGCGCGGGCGGCGTCGGCAAAATCTTCACCGTTGCTTGCATATAATATAGAACGCGACGAGTTTACAATAAGGCCACAATCTTTAGTAATACCGTATTTGCAAACTTCTTCCAGGCTTCCGCCCTGCGCCCCTACTCCGGGTACCAGTAAAAAGCTATCTGGCGCGTATGCGCGGATATTGGTAAATTCGGTGCTTTTAGTAGCCCCTACTACGTACATGATCCTGTCGGCTCCGGCCCAGGTGTTGGCCTTTTTTATCACATTTTCATATAAATACCCATCCCCGGTTTGCAGGTATTGAAAATCCTTACTACCTACAGATGATGTTAGGGCCAAAATAATAACCCATTTACCCTCGTAAGCAAGATATGGTGTAACACTGTCATTACCCATATAAGGCGTAATGGTTATAGCATCAAAGCTCATCCCGCCCGATTGCTCATCAAAAAATGCTTTGGCATATTTATCGGATGTATTGCCGATATCGCCCCGTTTAGCGTCAATGATGCTTAAACAATCTTTGGGCAGGTATTTATAGGTATCAATTAAGCTTTGTAATCCTTTTATACCATAGGCTTCGTAAAAAGCGGCATTAGGCTTATAAGCTATACAGAGATCCTGCGTAGCATCAACGATGCGTTTGTTAAATTCAAGTACAGGATCGGGATATGATCTTAAAAATTCGGGAATCTTGTTGAGATCGGGATCAAGCCCAACACATAAAAACGATTTCTTTTTTTTGATTTGTTCAATTAATTCCTGGCGGGACATCATCAGCGACTGAATAATATTTTAATTGTCAAAAAAACTAAAAATTTGGCTTATGTGTTCTGATATAAGTGATATTTATTTAATTAATTTGAAATTAAAGAATAATTGTTTACACTTGCATCGTTTTCCATTGAATTTTTCTTGCACTAAAGAAACAATTTAAATCACCACGCTTTTTATTATCACTTTAAATAATACTTGCATGGGGTTGGATGTTTACTAAAACAAGGTTTCAAGATCAATTTCTTTCAATTATAGCCTCATATGTTTTTACATGTGGTCAAGCTTTAACACTTGCATAGAAATTTTTGCCGTTTGAAAACAAATTACAATTAAAAAATCCCATTGAACTATAATTCATATCATGTCTGATAAAATTGAATTGAACGACAAACTCGTTTCTGAGTTGCGCGAAATTGCCAGAAATTTAGGTATTGCTGAGGCCGACGAACTACGTAAAGCTCAGCTTGTTGCCCGTATTATTGAACAACAACAGCTTATTGAAGCCGCCAGGGCCCAACAAGATCTAATTGAATCAAACTATACCCCTACACCCGAGCCAGGCGAAGCGCCTGCCGAAACAATTGAAAAACCCCGAAAAAGAACCCGTGTTATAAAAACCAAAGATTCATCAAAACCGCGTATAGAGGTTCCTTTAGATGATACCAATCTTTTTGATGCGCAGGATGATGAGCCATCACAGGAAGATCCGGAAACTGAAATTCCTGCTGTAACCACAGAAACGGAAGCGCCGCAAGCCGGTGAAACAGTTAGTCGTACAGAAGAAGTTGTTCCGGAAGCCCGCCCGCAAAAATTTGAGCGCAGGGTTAACAGCAACAACCAAAACCAGCAAAAAGCACAGGAACCGCCAATCAATCTCGATTTTGATAATGTAATTGTAAATGAGGGTGTTTTGGAAATCATGCCTGATGGTTATGGCTTCCTTCGTTCATCTGATTATAACTACCTTACTTCTCCCGATGATATTTACGTATCACAATCGCAGATAAAACTATTCGGCCTTAAAACAGGTGATACTGTTAGGGGCAGCATCCGCCCACCGAAAGAAGGTGAAAAATACTTCCCGCTGGTACGTGTTGAGGCCATTAACGGCCGAATCCCGGCCGAAGTGCGTGACCGCGTTCCGTTTGATCACTTAACGCCATTGTTCCCTTCCGAAAAGCTGAGCCTCTTCACCGATCCGAACAACTATTCAACCCGCATTATGGACCTGTTTTCGCCTATTGGTAAAGGTCAGCGTGGTTTAATCGTGGCACAGCCAAAAACTGGTAAAACCATGTTATTAAAGGATGTGGCCAATGCTATTGCCAAAAACCATCCTGAAGTATACCTTATTATATTGCTGATAGACGAACGTCCGGAAGAGGTTACCGACATGGCCCGTAGTGTACGAGCCGAAGTTGTATCATCAACCTTTGATGAGCCAGCCGAACGCCACGTAAAAATTGCTAATATTGTACTTGAAAAATCAAAACGTATGGTGGAGTGTGGCCATGACGTAGTGATCCTCCTTGACTCTATCACCCGTTTGGCACGCGCTTATAATACTGTTGCCCCTGCATCAGGTAAAATATTATCAGGCGGTGTTGATGCTAACGCATTGCACAAACCTAAACGCTTTTTTGGCGCCGCGCGTAACATTGAGGATGGCGGTTCATTAACTATCATCGCCACAGCGCTTACCGAAACCGGCTCAAAAATGGATGAGGTTATTTTTGAAGAATTTAAAGGTACCGGCAACATGGAGTTACAACTGGATCGTAAATTATCAAATAAACGCATCTTCCCTGCTATCGATATCACCGCTTCAAGTACCCGCCGCGACGACTTATTGCTTGACCGTGACACGCTTCAGCGTATCTGGATCCTTCGCAATCACCTTGCCGATATGAATTCGCAGGAATCAATGGAGTTTTTACAAGCTCAAATAAGGGGCACAAAAACTAACGAAGAATTTCTGATTTCGATGAATTCGTAATATTTTAGCGATAATGAAGTTATAAGTAAGTAGAATATTATTTGTAACTTCATTATTACTTAATAAATTCCTGATAACTTCGATGGCGAAATGAAGAGACGCGTCAAAAAACACCTTCCAAATGCTATTACCTGCGCCAACCTTTTTAGCGGTTGTATAGGTATAGTTTTCGCTTTCCAGGGTAACCTCATAGTGGCTGCTTATGCCATTTTTCTTTCCTCAATATTTGATTTTTTTGATGGCCTTGCATCAAGGGTTTTAAACTCCTATTCATTTATTGGTAAAGACCTCGATTCGCTGGCCGATATGGTGAGCTTTGGCGTACTGCCGTCGGTGATTATGTACGAACTATTTTTACAGGCTCCGCAAATAGACAACATAAGTCACCTGTTAAACTTCGTTGCATTCCTTTTACCGGTATTTTCGGCGTTGAGGCTTGCCAAGTTCAATAACGACACGCGGCAATCAGATAGCTTTATCGGTTTACCAACACCAGCAAACGCCATCCTTATAGCATCGCTGCCTTTAATAGTACAGCAGTACGATGCTTTGGCACATTACATTTTAAATCCTTACCTTCTAACAGTCCTGGTTTTAATAATGTGTACCCTACTGGTATCCGAAATACCGCTCATGTCGCTTAAATTCAAGAACCGCGACTTTAACAAAAACATTTTCCGTTATTTACTGCTCTTGTTTTCGGCAATACTCATACTATTTTTTAAATTTGTGGCCGTTCCGGTGGTTATATTTATTTATATCACCTTATCTCTAATTCAAACAAAACTCACAAATGACAAAGTTCCAGGCTGAAATCGACGTAATGCCCAAAAAAGAAATACTTGATCCACAAGGAAAAGCAGTAACCGGTAGCATGAAAAACCTTGGCTTAGCCGAAATTCATAACGTGCGCATTGGCAAACACATTACGCTTGAAATAGAAGCTGAAAATGCCGAAGCTGCCAGCGCCAAAGTTGACCAGGCCTGCAAAAACCTACTGGCCAACCTGATTATGGAAAGCTATACTTTTAAAATATCTAAAGTTTAGGTTAAAGGCGAAAGGCTTTTTTAGGATAAAGGCGAAAGGTAAAAGGCCAAAGGTTTCTTATCTGCATAAACAACTAAAACTTTATAAAATACAAAAGGCAAAAGGGAAACCTCTTGCCTTTGCTTTTTATATCTAAGCGGCGAAACTTTCACCTTTCACCTTTCACCTTTCACCTTTCACCTTTCACCTTTCACCTTTCACCTTAAAGACTTACAAATTAGCTTCCTTCTCGGCTTTAATTTCCTTTAAAGTGATGAGGTTTGCAGATACCATACTGTTTACCTGGTTAAATTTTTCAAATATTTCGGTTGGGTTTTGACCGCCGGCTTTACAGGCCAGCTCAACTTCCTGTATGGTAGCCTGACTTATGGGCATACCAAAAAAACCAAGGTTAGGCTTTAATTTATGAGCTGCCTGGGCTGCTAACGCCCAATCCTGGTTATTTAACGCGTTGCTGATCGTATTAAGTAGATCGGGCGATTGCTCAAGGAACATCCCAATCGAGTCAACAATAAAATCGTCGCTACCATCGGCAATCTCGTATAAAAAAGAAAGATCAAGGTCCTGTTCTGGTGAAATATCTGCCATTATAAAAGCTTTGTGTTTATTCAAAAATATGCTTTTTTACGATTAAGTTATCCTTTAGTTCATCCTTTAGCTGCAAAATATTTTTTTTGAACACAGGATGAATAAGGTTAGGTGCTATCTCGGCCAGGGGGATCAGCGTAAAACTGCGTTTATACAATTCGGGATGGGGCACCACCAGGTTAAAATCATGGATCACTTCATCGCCATAAAACAAAATATCAATATCAATAATGCGCGATCCCCATTTAACCTCCCGCTTACGACCCATTTGCAGTTCGATATTCAATATTTTTTCCAACACGTCCTGCGCCGACAGATCAGTTTGGAGCATCAGCACCTGGTTTAAATAGTCGGGCTCATCGGTTTTACCCCACGACTGGGTTTCATAAACCGACGATATCAGTTTAACCGGAGCAATCTGGGCCGAAATAGATTCAATTGCCTGCTGCAGAAACAATTCGCGGGTACCGAGGTTGCTCCCAAGTAATAAAAAAACATCAATCATGTTGTAACAAATATAATGGAAACCGCTCTTAGCATTATACGGCTCCTTATTACTAAGTTTGCATAGTTAAAAAGATTTATAACATTAATGAAACAATTCTTCAAATTCGTTCTGGCCACTATTGTAGGGGTAATTATTTCGGGTATAATAATAGGTGTTGTAGGAGCGGTTCTTGTTATCGGCCTTATTGCATCCGCAGGCAGTGATAAAACTGTAGATGTTAGCTCAAACTCTATTTTATACATGTCGCTTAAAAATCAGATCACCGAGCGTACACCAAACAATCCCCTTGCCGGTCTGGATTTTTTAGGTTTGAATGAAGATAAATCAATCGGCTTAAATGATATCCTGGCTGATATTAAAAAAGCCAAAACCGACGATAATATTAAAGGCATATACCTTGATGAGAGTTATATGACCGCCGGCCAGGCCACTACCGAAGAGATCCGCAACGCACTAATCGACTTTAAAAAATCAGGTAAATTTATTGTAGCCTACGCCGAAGTATATACCCAGGGCTTTTACTACCTGGCATCGGTTGCCGATAAAGTTTATATTAACCCAAAAGGCATTTTTGAGTTTCACGGCTTTAGTTCTCAAACCACTTTCCTGAAGGGAGCACTGGACAAATTAGGCATAGAAGCACAGATCATTAAAGTTGGCACCTTTAAAAGCGCTGTTGAACCGTTGTTCCTTACCAAGATGAGTGATGCCAATAAGCTACAGGTAACTTCATATCTTGGTTCACTGTACAATCATTTTTTAACAGGCATCAGCAAAAGCCGCGGCCTTAACAGGGATTCGTTATTCACTTATGCCGATAATATGCGCATTCAATTTCCTGAGGATGCCTATAAATTGAAGTTGGTTGACGGCTTAAAATATAAAGATGAGATCCTGAACGATTTGAAAAGGCGCACTGGCACTGATTTAAAAGACGACTTAAAAAGCGTTGACCTTAGGGACTACGCTAAAAGCAAAAGTGATGATTCGGACGATAAGGAGGATGATTCATCATCTAAAAACCGTATCGCCCTTGTCTATGCATCGGGCGATATCACCGGTGGCGATGGCGACGATAACAATATCGGTTCAGAAACTATTTCGAAAGCATTGCGCAAAGCTCGTTTAGATGATAAAGTTAAAGCTGTGGTATTGCGTGTAAATTCGCCGGGCGGCAGCTCACTGGCATCTGACGTGATCTGGCGCGAGGTGAAACTCATCCACGAAAAAAAGCCGATCATTGTTTCTATGGGTGATTATGCTGCATCGGGTGGTTATTACATTTCATGTGCAGCCGATTCGATCATTGCCCAGCCTAATACTATTACCGGTTCTATCGGCATTTTTGCTGTATTGCCCAACATGCAAAAACTGTTTAACGATAAACTGGGTGTAACCTTTGATGGTGTAAAGACCGGGAAGTATGCAGATTTGGGCGACATTAGCCGTCCGCTTAGTCCAGCCGAGCGCCTGATATTACAAAACAGTGTGAACCGTGGTTATGATGAATTTACCAAAGCAGTGGCCGAAGGCCGCGGCAAAACACAGGCTTACATTAACAGCATTGGCCAGGGCCGTGTTTGGACCGGTGAACAGGCCCTAAAAATTGGCCTGGTTGACCGTTTGGGGAATATCAACGACGCTATCTCTTCAGCGGCCAAAAAAGCTAAGATCAAAACCTATAATATTGTAAGTTACCCCGAGCAAAAAAGCTTTTTCAACAAGGTGGGCAGCGGTTTGAGCGCCGAAGTACAAACCCGTATGGTGAAAAACGAGCTTGGTGAAAATTACAGGGTTTACCAACAGATAAAAGGTATCACACAAATGATGCGCACCCCTCAAGCCCGCCTGCCTTATGACCTTGTGATCAAATAAAATTTCATTAATACATTAATTTTAATTGTGAAAAGCTGCCCGATTTGGGTGGCTTTTTTTATTTTTAAAAAAACTTAAACCATGAAATATCCGTTGGATTTTTACACTTCATATGGTCAATTTTATGTTTATGACAAAGATTCACCGGACCTGAGAGATTCAGTTAACTTTTGGTCCCATGAAGCATATGAAAATAGATTAGCTATCGAAGAAGGTATGTTAGGCATCGGTACTGAATGTTATGGCCCTGTTAAAGCCGAACTTGAAATTTTAGAATCGGTGAATAACATTGTAGATTTTTCCAGTTTCGATCATGTTGTTGAGGGAGGGATCAACATAAAATCGGGAATAATCCAAATACTTAGTTGCCCAGATTCCGCTGTTCAAATTGAACTAAATACTACACCGGGAAATTACAGGGTTAGAATTTATTCATCAAACCTTGCTTCGGTTGAGGGAGATGAAGGTGATGATTTTTACCGAATAGAGATTTGGCCCGGCGAAAGTATAGAAAGAACGGTTTTAAAAAGATATTTACAGCGTTAGTACACGGGCAAACCTTTGTAAATCTGTTAAATATTATAACTCCTATCCTCTCTTCAAATAAGCATTTGGAACATTCCCTGGCACGTAATCAATCCCGTAGACGTGATTTATAAGCAAGCTAACTATTTCCATAATGGTTTGCTCCCTGCGATGAAATTGTGGCAATGGGTCGATCATATCATAGCTTATCGGCTATGCTGACACTCCAAAATATAAAACTCAACAAAAGGGCTGTTTTTTTTTATGATATGTAAATAGATGTTTAGTATATCTAATATACTAATACTTTAAATGTAATTATGTGACACTCTCACAAAAACAAACCCACCATCTAAGCTGTCATTACAATGGCTTTTTGTATTTTTACCGCCTCATTGTAATTATGGAAAATAAACCCATAGCCCGCACACTTCGATTACTTTCGCAACTCATGGAACTGCATGAGGCTAATCCATTCAAGATCAAATCGGTAGCTAATGCAGCTTTTAAGGTTGATAAGCTCCCCTTCCCTATCGCCGGTAAAAAACTGGATGAACTGGAAAAGATTGATGGCATTGGCAAAAGTATAGCCGGCAAAGTTGCTGAGTTGCTTGAAACCGGCACCATGACCGAGCTGCAGGACATGTTGGATAAAACCCCTGCCGGTGTGGTTGAAATGATGGGTATCAAAGGCATCGGCCCCAAAAAGGTAGCTGTTATCTGGAAAGAGCTGGGCATTGAAAATACCGGTGAGCTTTTTTATGCCTGCAATGAAAACCGCCTTATAGAGGCTAAAGGCTTCGGCCTTAAAACGCAGGAAGAGATCCGTAAGGCTATCGAGTTCAGAATGGCGAGCAATGGTAAGTTCCTTTTTGCCCAGGTTGAAAAGGAAGCCAACGAACTGATGGATGAGGTAAAAGCCATTTTCCCTGATGCGCTAAAACATTTCGCCGGCGAATTCAGGCGTTTGAATGAGATCATCACCGAAATTGTGATTGTAGTTGGCAGTCTTAACCATGATGTTGCCTACGAAGCGCTGGTAAATTCAACCATACTTTGCAATGTAAGTAAAAATCAAAACCATATTCAGGGCGAGCTGCAAAATGGCTTGCTCGTTGATATTGTTTGTGTAGATAAGGCTGATTATTACAAAGAACTATTTATCAATACAGGTACTGATGATCATGTACAAGCCGTTTTCGATAGGATTAATGTTCCTGTTGAACAGCCAGAAACGGAAGAAATGATCTACACCAAGGCCGGCTTAAGCTGGATGCAGCCCGAACTGCGTGAAGGTACCCTGTTTATTGAAAAGGCCGAAAAGAACATACTGCCAACGCTCATTAACTGGCACGACCTGAAAGGCACACTTCATAACCACAGCACCTGGAGCGATGGCGTAAACACCATTGAAGAAATGGCCTTATACTGCCGGGATACCCTGAAACTGGAATACCTGGGCATGTGCGATCATAGTAAAAGCGCCTTTTATGCCAAGGGACTGAGCATTGAACGTGTGCTACAGCAACACGAAGAAATTGATGCCCTTAATAAAAAGCTCGATGGCTTCCATATTTTTAAAGGCATAGAATCGGATATTTTGTACGATGGATCGCTTGATTATCCGGAAGAAATTCTGCAAAAGTTTGACTTTATTGTCGCCTCTGTACATTCCATCCTTAAAATGGATGAAGAAAAAGCTACATCAAGGCTTATTACCGCTATCGAGAATCCGTACACTACCATATTAGGCCACCCTACCGGCAGGCTTTTGCTTAGCCGCGGCGGGTACCCTATTAATTATAAAAAGGTGATAGATGTTTGCGCGGCCAATAACGTAGTTATCGAGATCAACGCCAACCCATTGCGGCTCGATCTCGACTGGCGCTGGCACCAATATGCTTTGGATAAAGGCGTTATGCTTTCCATAAACCCCGATGCCCACCGCATTGAAGGTTTTACAGACATGCATTACGGCATCCTGGCAGCCCGCAAAGGAGGTTTATATAAGGAGATGTGCATGAACGCTATGTCTTTAGAAGAAATCACTAAAGCATTTGCTGTTAAAAGAGGTTAGAGATTAGAGGTTGGGGATCAGAGATTAGCTGATACGCCACCAATGAACTATTGAACTAATGAGCTAATGAACAATCTAAAAGATAAAGCACAATCCATACAGGCAGCAGCCAGCAAACCGGCAATACTGGTAATTGGCGACCTGATGGTTGACCATTATATATGGGGAGATGCCACCCGCCTTTCGCCCGAGGCTCCTGTACCTATTGTAAATGTAAAAAACGAAACCACTACATTAGGTGGTGCCGGGAATGTGGTTCAAAACCTGGTATCATTAGGTGCAAAAGTTATTGTTGCGGGAGTAATTGGAAACGACCAGGCTGCGGGTGAACTGATCAAAATCCTAACCGATGAAGGCGTTGAAACGGACTCTATTATTAAAGATAGCAATCGCCCTACCACAGTAAAAACCCGCGTTGTTGTTGGCAGCCACCAACTGGTACGTGTTGACCGCGAAGTTACCGACGAAGTATCGGAGCCTATTGCCAAAGAGCTTATAAGTAAACTAAGCGGTTATATTGACAACGCAGATATGGTACTTTTATCGGACTATAACAAAGGTCTTTTTTCACCGTTTTTAACGCAAGGCATTATCAGGGCGGCCAATGCTAAAGGCAAAAAAGTGATCATCGACCCCAAAGGGCTTAATTACGAAAAGTATAAAGGCGCTTTTATCATTAAACCTAACCGCAAGGAATTGTCGGAGGCAGCGAAAACCGAAAAGATCAACTCGATAGAAAGCCTGCAACAGGCCGGTAAAGTAATTTTTGAACAAACAGGGACTCAATATATAGTAGTTACCTTATCCGAAGAGGGCATGGTAATACTGAGCGAAGAGGGATATCAAAGTTTACCGGTAAAGGCAACCGAAGTGTTTGATGTAACCGGTGCCGGCGACACTGTACTGGCCACCATGGCATACTTTATGGCAGGAGGTCTGAATATTGAGGATGCCTGCGAACTGGCTAACCATGCCGCTGCTATAGTGATTCGCCGCGTAGGTAGCGCAACAACTACGGTAGATGAGATAATTGAAGATATATTAAAAGGCAAAAGGTGAGATAGAGGTGAAAGGCCAAAGGTTAAAGGCGAAGGGTTTGAAATGTGCTTGCCCTAACCGACTAATGAACTAATGAACAAGTGAACTAATGAACCAAAAGATATTAAACGAACTTAAAGATCACCAGGACACGCTGCAAAGGGTAATCGACACGCTTAGTGGCGATATCGAGGTAGCCTGTGAGATGATCACCTCGACCATAAAAAACGGCAATAAAGTTCTACTGGCTGGTAACGGCGGCAGTGCTGCTGATGCTCAGCACATTGCAGCGGAGCTTACCGGCCGTTATGTGAAAGACCGTCAGCCTTTACCGGGTATTGCCTTAACAGTTGATACTTCGGCGCTTACCTCTATCGCTAACGATTATGGTTATGAACATGTGTTTTCGCGCCAACTGGAGGCATTTGCCAGGCCGGGCGACTTGTTCATCGGCATTTCGACCAGTGGAAACAGTCCGGGGATCTTGGCGGCGTTTGAGTCGGCTAAAAAACTGGAAGTTAAAACATTAGGCCTTTCGGGCAGGGACGGTGGTAAAATGAACGGAATTTGCGATTTGAATATTATCGCGCCATCAAATATTACCGCGCGCATCCAGGAAATGCATATCCTCATAGGGCATATCCTATGTACCGCCGTTGATGACCTTTTTGATTAAATAATACCTTAGAGACGCATCACATGCGTCTTATATTGAGCAATAACAAGGGGACGCCTATGAAGCGTTTCTACAGAAAAAATAAATGAGAACCGGCTTCGAAAAAACCCTTCTTGATAAAATAACCGACTTGCAATCACTGCAAACGCAGGTCAAAAACTGGCAGGCAGAAGGTAAAAAAGTAGTGTTCACCAATGGTGTTTTTGATTTGCTGCACATAGGCCATCTCACCTACCTGGCCAAAGCGGCAGAACTTGGCGACAAGCTGGTGATCGGCCTTAATGCCGATAGCTCGGTAAGGCGTATCAAAGGCCCAACCCGCCCCGTAAATGATCAAAACAGCCGCGCAGCACTGTTGGCGGCATTGTTTTTTGTGGATGCTATCGTTGTTTTTGAAGAAGATACCCCTCTTAATTTGATCAGCTTCCTTCTGCCCGACATACTGGTAAAGGGAGCCGATTATGCAGTTGAAAATATTGTGGGCGCTAAAGAAGTAATAGCAAACGGAGGCGAGGTTAAAACAATTAATTTTGTTGAAGGATATTCATCCACTTCCATAATCGAAAAAATCAGGAACCAGATTTCCTGAACTTAATAACAACATGAAGATACTGGTGATCCGCTTTAGCTCGATGGGTGATATAATTTATACTACGCCTGTTGTGCGCTGCCTCAAAAAGCAGGTCCCTGATGCCGAAGTTCATTTTTTAACCAAACCAGCTTTCAAATACATTTACGATAATAACCAGTATGTTGATAAGTTGCTGCTATTAAAACCCTCGTTAACAGATACCATTAACGACATTAAGGCCGAAAAGTATGATCAGATCATTGATCTGCATAATAATCTTCGCACAAGCATCATCAAGCTGCGTACCGGTATCAAAGCATCAACTTATAAAAAACAGCCAATTTTAAAATGGCTAAGTTTAAAGTTGAAACGCAACCTGGTAGGTAAGGAACATTTGGTTGACAGGTATTTAAAAGCTGTTAAGTTTTTAGGTGTGGTTAATGACGATAAGCCTATCGATTATTATATCAAAGCCCAACACGATATAACTAAATTACTACCGGTTAGTCATCAGCATGGCTATGTTGCTTTTGTAATAGGTGCAACACATTTTACGAAGCGGATGCCTAATTACAAGATCATTAGCATTTGCAGGCAGCTTAATTTACCTGTTTTGTTATTGGGCGGTAATGATGTAAAAGCAAATGGCGATGAAATAGCTACGGCAGTTGGTGAATCTGTTTACAATGCATGCGGAGTAACTTCTCTTGATGAATCGGTTTTCCTGGTATCGCGCGCAAAAAATGTAATTGGTTTTGATACAGGTCTCACACATATTGCCGAAGCGTTTAATGTGCCTATAGCCTCGGTTTGGGGTGGCACCACACCCGATTTGCTGGGGGTTTGGCCTTATAAAGTAAAAGAAACACTGATTGCCGGTATTGAACTATCCTGCCGTCCCTGCTCCAAATTCGGACTTGAAAAATGCCCGCTCGGACACTTTAAATGTATGAACGATATGCCAGAAGCTGATATTGTAGACTTCTCCAATCTTTAATTGCGGGTGTGACCTTGCCTAAGTTATACTTACAAATCCACAATTGTTAATATTTCACCAAAAAACATCAGATACCTTTTAATGTTAGTGTATTTGTATACTTTTGTGTATTAACTTAAATCCCTTACACGATGAAAAAAACATTACTAAGCCTGTGCCTTTTAATGGCATCCTTTGCAGCATTTGCACAATTACCTACTGTTGGTTTTAAAGGAGGTGTAAACTTCGCAACGTTACACGCTACAGTTGACGGGGTTAGCGGCTCCGGCAATTCGGGCAGCTTAACCACATTCAACGTAGGCGCTTTTGTCGATTTTAAATTTGGCAATGTATCATTACAACCAGCCTTAAACTTTACCGGTAAAGGCGGATCATCAAGTGTTTCTTTTGATGACGAAGCAAGCTCTGGCGGCAAAGTAAAACTCTATTACCTGCAAGTTCCGGTAAATGTTGTGTACCACGTGCCTGCGGTAGTCGGTGACTTTTACTTTGGTGCCGGCCCTTACCTTGGTATGGGTGTTTCCGGCAAAGCAAAAGACAACAGCGGCAATTCTGAAGATATTAAATTTGGCAGTGGCCAGGACGAAATTAAAAGAACCGACGCGGGTTTAAATGCTATTGTTGGTTTTAAATTCAGAACCGGTTTCCTGATCAATGCTAATTATGATTGGGGCCTAACCAACATCACTAACGTTGATGGCATCAAACTTACAAACCGTGTTTTCGGTATTTCAGTTGGTTACGCGTTTTAATTAACCTGGCGAAAAATTGAAGTAGACTTTGTCTGTCTTTTATTATAAGGAGAAGCAACAGCTTCTCCTTATTTATTTAGTATTATTGGAAACTTATTATAAATGTCTCACGTTATAATCACAAAACCGTAACATTACAAACCGATCGGTCAACCGTTCAAAATCATGAAAAAGTTATTATTAATACGCCACGCAAAAGCTACCCATGAAAGCGGTTATGTTGATTTTGACCGGCCTTTAAAACAATCGGGTATGCAGGATGCGGTTTTAATGGCCACCCTTTTAAAAGGACAGTTACAAATACCTCAAATTATAATAACCAGTCCGGCACTGCGTACCAAAACTACTGCCGAAATTTTTGCTAACCAGTTTAAACTACCGGCTCCTGGGGAAGACAAAAGAATTTACGAAGCCAGCGAAAACACCTGGGTTAAAGTAGTTAATAGCCTGCCCGATGAATATGATTATATAGGCATAGTTGGCCATAACCCGGGTATAAGCCAAATACTATATTACCTCACCAGCCAGCTAAAAGAGATGCCTACCTGTGCCGTGGCCATCATTACCTTTGAAAATGATACATGGCAATCCATCAGCGAAGAAGACGGGACACTGACGCATTTTGATTCGCCGAAAGGGTAGTCTTAAGTCGGAAGTCTTAAGTTCTAAGTCTATATCTATAGTCTTCTAAAGTCATATTTTTTCAAGACTTTGAACTGGCGACCTAAGACTCCAGACTTATAACACTCAATTTACTCTATAAGTTTTTCCCGGCAGCGAGCTGATATACCCTTGCATTTCCATATTAAGGAGGTTCATGGCCAGTTGGCTCATAGGCATATTAGCCCTTAAAGTAAGATCATCTATGGCAAGCGGCGTTTTATTCTGCTGCAATATCTCCATAATCAGCCGTTCATCTGCCGACAAATCAAAAGGCAGCATAAATTGCTCTACAGGTTTATTGCCATCGTTCTTTTCCCAGCCAAGACTAAAAGCCAGATCGGCGGTGCAGGTGAGTAAGCTTGCTTTATTGTTACGGATCAGGAAGTTACATCCTTCAGAAAATTCATCACCTAATCTGCCCGGGAAAGCAAAAACATCCCGGTTATAGGAGTTGGCAATTTCGGCCGTGATGAGCGCACCTCCTTTGATACTGGCTTCAATCACCACCGTTGCATCGGCAATACCGGCAACTATACGGTTTCGCTGCGGAAAGTTTTCCCTGTCGGGATTAGTGCCTGAAGGGTATTCGGATAATAAGCCGCCGTTTTCGAGCATTTTATCGGCAGTACCCCTATTTTGAGCCGGATAAAGCCTGTCGAGCCCATGGCCCAGTACACCGATGGTTGGCACGTTTAGCTTTATACATTCTTTATGTGCCGCTACATCAATGCCATGCGCCAAACCACTTACTATTAATACATTGTATTGCTGTAATTCTTCAACTAACTGGCGGCATAATTGCCTGCCATAATCGGTAGCGTTACGGGTGCCCACTATACTGATAATGTGGGGCGGGTTAAGATCCATTTTGCCCTTTGCATAAAGCAGCACCGGCGAATCGTGGCAATTTTTTAAGCGCTTTGGGTAACGGGCATCTGTATAAAAAATAACATCGATATCGTGACCTTCTAAAAACTTCAGCTCCTTTTCGGCTTGCCTCAAAGCATCGTCAAAATCCCATTTTACAGCGCGCTTCTCACCTATTCCCGGAATCCTGGTCATTTTTTCGGGCGATGCATTAAACACTTCTTCTACGCTGCCAAGATATGCGATCAACGACTTAGCCGCTACCGGCCCGAGGTTTTTAACAAAAGATAAAGCTACTTTATGGAGTAATGACATTGGGTTTAGACGTACAGATTATAGCCTTGCAAATTATAAATATTCAGGCGATTTTCAAGCAGGACCTGTTATTTGCAATACAATATATAAAGTGTGGATATCATATTTAGCTTTAAACCATATGTCTTTCCTTATTTAATTTGCATATCTGCACATTCCTATTTCGCACATTTATTAAAAAACTACAAAAATAGTTTGCAAACTATAAAAATAGTTTTACCTTTATTCAACTATAAAAATAGTTTGCTATGCATATCAAAGAACTAACCAAAGCCGAAGAGCAGGTAATGCAGATCCTTTGGCAACTGAAGGAAGCCATTGTTAAAGATATTATTGAAGAAATGCCGGAACCTAAACCCGCTTATAACACGGTGTCGACTGTGGTAAGGGTATTGGAAGGCAAAGGCTTTATCGACCATAAGGCCTATGGTAACTCCCATGTTTACTTCCCACTCATCAGCGATGCGGAGTACAAAAAATTCACATTTGATAAGATGATGAAAAACTATTTCAGCAATTCATATCAGAGTTTGGTATCCTTTATCGTGGATGAAAAGAACATCAGCGTTAAAGAACTGGACGAACTAACATCATTAATTGATAAACTTAAAAGCAAACAACAATGAACTGGCTATATTATTTGCTTGAGGCAAACTTGTACCTATGCGTATTTTATGCAGGTTACTGCCTGTTTTTAAATAAGGAAACACACTACACGTTAAACCGCATATACCTGTTATTGAGCTGTGTGGTTTCATTTGTATTACCCGTTGTACAAATTGGCTGGCTAAAACCGGTTGAAACTGCAACAAAAACAATTGTTATCATTCCACAAATGGCTTACCAAACCACTGTGCAAAAACTTACCGTGCAGCCAACGTTAACCTTTAACGGTATTTTGGTTTACGCCTATATACTTGGCACAATAGTACTTACCACAGTACTCTTTATCAGGCTCTATCAATTGGCAAAACTGACTAAGACCACCAAAACTCTGGTTGATGATAAGTATAAACTTATCAATATAGAGGGATCAAACACCGCCTTTTCCTTCTTTAACTACCTTTTTATTGGCACAAAAACCCAGGCTAATAATATCATTATCAGGCACGAGCTGGTTCACATACGTCAAAAACACTCGGTTGATATTGTTTTTCTGGAGCTGATCAAGATCATCAATTGGTTTAATCCGCTGGTTTATTTATTGCAAATCAGCCTGAAAACCATCCATGAATATATAGCCGACGAGCAAACTGTCGCGCAGGAAAGTGATGCCCTTAGCTATTCGTCGTTTTTGGTAAGCAATGCTTATGGGTTAAACGGCTCGCCCCTGGCGCATTCATTTTTCAATTATAACTTATTAAAAAAGAGGATAATTATGTTAAACAAAAAACGTTCGGGGAAATTAGCCAGGCTAAAATACCTCGTGGCCGTACCCATATGCGCCGGCCTGCTTTGCGCGTCAACCTTAGTATTCAGTAAAAGCTATGGGATCATCGACCTGATTCCCGGCCATCGAATTGCTAATCAAAAGCCGACAAATGCGCAAAAAAGCCCTTCAGATACTATAAAAGTAGACCCAATCCGTATAAAAAAGCAAGATCTTACTGTAAAAGGCTATAAATATGAGGAGACAGGTTATCTTATTGATAACAAAACCGATTTCCGGGTAATCGTTACTGAAAAAAATGGAGAACAAAAGGAATATTACAAGAGCAAAGCAACACCAGAACAACTGGCTATGCTGAAAAACAAATACGGCTATACATTCCCTAAAATGTTGATCTATCCAAAACTTCCGCCGCCACCGCCTGTTCCACCTGCCAATGGAAAAAAACCAAAAGTTACCGACGTAAAACTTCCGCCTCCGCCGCCACCTGCAAATCCGGAAAAAGTAAAAAAAACACCTAAAGTAGTAGAAGTAACACCGGTTACCCCGGCAGTACCGGCAGGTTCTGTACCAGCAATTACAGAACGCGTTGCGCCGCCACCACCACCTGCCGATCCATTTCAGAACCTGTATTCGTATGTTGCAAAACACGTTCGCTATCCTTCAAAGGCACGCTTAAACCATATTTCGGGAAGAGTAATCCTAACCTTCAGTATCGATAACGGGAAAATAAACAATGTAAACATTATCAGAGGTGTTGACCAGGAAATTGACAATGAGGTGCAGCGGGTAGTGAATGATTTTGATGGCAACCTTAGTGTAAAATCAGGTTACTATAATATACCTGTAACTCTATCATTGGTAGATGCCCAGGATAAAAAATACGCTTATACCCCTGCAAAACTATATGCTCAGGCAAATACATCCGCCGCTAAGCTTTCAACTACTCTTCGCGAAGTTGTTGTTTTAGGCTATGGCCCCCTGACTGACAATAAGTAAATAAAAAGGCTTTAACAAGCTTTTATAATTGCCGACCGGCCTAAAACCGACCCGGCAATTTTCTGCGTAAATCCCTCCTCTCCCTTTAACAGTCCTGTTTTACAAATCGTTAAATAATTTCTTTAAATATTCAAAAGTTTGTAACTTAGACATATCCCATCGGGACAATTTCTTTTAAAATATATCTAAAACAAAGCAAACACATTAAAATACGCTTTGTTTAATAAGTACCAATTATACTTCCTGGACCTTACCGGTAACCTGATTTTGTTCATTTTTAAACCTCATAACATGAAAAAGTTTGGGATCATTTTAGCAATAGTAGGCATTGTGATGCTTATTGCAGGTAATTTTTTTTATAAGCATACCATCAATGCGGTAGATAGCTCTGGCAGTTCAATTATCACTACCGGCTTAAATGGCGGATGGACATTTAAACTGCCTGTTTTTGCCGGCGGCGCGTTATTTTTCCTGGGGTTTGTTTTTTGGGCAGCTTCACGCACCGACAACCAGCATCATGATCATTTGATATAAGCACCACCCAACCCTACCCGGGAGGGAGGGCTTTTAAAGTCCTAAAAGTCTCCCCTACCGGGGGAGATTTAGAGGGGGCTTTTCACATATATCACCTGTTTTGTTTCGAAAAACTCCTCTTTAAAGTAATCTTTCAGATGATACTGGGTAACTTTTAAGCCCGATTCTTTGATCTCCTGCTCCAAATCGCCTCCCTTTAAATACAGGATGCCGTTGAGTAGTTTGTTATTCGATTGCTTGTTGAATTTACCTTTTACCCATGGATAAAAATCCTTTAACTGGGTAACAGCGCGTGATACTACAAAGTCAAATTTATCCGCAATTTGCTCTGCCCGAAGGTGTGATGCTTTCACATTTCTGAGGCCTAAGGCTGCAGCTGCCTCCGTAACAACCTTGATTTTTTTGCCTATCGAATCAACCAAATGAAATTGTGTTTCGGGGAATAAGATAGCCAGCGGAATACCGGGGAAGCCCCCACCGGTACCCACATCAAGCACATTTTCACCCGGTAAAAAAGCCATTACTTTGGCAATCCCAAGCGAGTGGAGCACGTGACGTTCAAATAAAAGATCAATATCTTTGCGGGAAATTACGTTGATCTGGCTGTTCCAGTGTTCATATAAAGCAGGCAATTTTTCAAATTGCTCACGCTGTTCGGCACTTAAATCAGGAAAATATTGTAGAATTATTTCAGATGTCATCCCTGTTAAAACGGTTAATAATATTGCCAAGCAGGTACCTTGCCCTAAATAATTGGGCCTTTACCGTCCCTAACGGGAGGTCGAGTTGCTGGGCTATTTCTTCGTACGAAAGCTCATCAAAATAACGTAAGGTAATCAGGTTACGATAACGCGTAGGGAGGCTTTCAATTAATGATCTTAGCTCCTGGGTTTGTTGCTTTTTGATAGATGTTTCTTCGGGGTTAAGGCTATCGGCCTTAATTTGCAGCGGCTTTTCATCGCCTTCATCGTCCATCATACCATGAATTGACATGGTGCTCAGTTTCTTTTTGCGGATAAAATCGATGCAATTGTTAGTTGCTACCCTGAAAAGCCAGGTGCTAAAAGCAAAATCAGGCTGGTATTTTTCAAGTTTTTCAAATGCCTTGGCAAACGTTTCAACCGTTAAATCCATTGCATCTTCTTTGTTGTTTACCATCTTAAGCACCATGAAATAAATCGAATCTTTATAACGGTGCATCAAATCGGCATAGGCTTTTTGATCTCCCTGCCTGGCCTTCACTACCAGGTGAAAATCATTCTTTGCGTTCTCGGTAAAGTTGGCGTTTATTTCCATTGAGTAGTTTTTAAAAAGGTACCGATCAATCCAAAAACATTTAAATATGTATAATATAATAGGTCAAAAAAGGGGAGATACCACCAAAGGTCTTTGCCATTAAGTTTTTTAAATATACGATTATAAATGGCCATTTGTAATATCAACCTAAAAACGTACAAACCTAATGCCAGTAACGGCTCATATCTCAAAATAAGGAATAATATCAATAAAATATAGAATATAAACCCGCTAACTGCATCAAAACTAAGCATGCGCCTGTGCTGGTTTTTATACAGTTTCCCCACTCCCATGTGTCGCTTTTTTTGTTTAAACCATGATTTAAAAGTTGTTTTAGCCTCTGTAAACATAAATGATTCGGTACTCAATTCAACCACTGTGTTATCAGGAGTTGCATGCTGGTTAACAAACAGGTCATCATCGCCTGATATTACGTGCATGTGCGAAGCAAAACCTTTTGCACTAAAAAATAACGTTTTTGTATAGGCAAGGTTGCGGCCAATACCCATATAGGGATCGCCGGTTAACGCGCCCGACAGGTAACTGGTTGCTGTTTTTATGGTTTCAAAGCGGGTAAAAGCATTAATAAAACCATCTTTTTTATAATAAGGAGAGTACCCCAAAACTATTTGCACACCGCTTGCAAAATTGGCCGCCATACGGCTTATCCAGTTTTCGGAAGCTGGCTTACAATCAGCATCGGTAAATAAAAGGTGTTCATTTTTTGATGCCTTGATGCCTAAGGTAAGGGCAAACTTTTTACCGGTTTTAAAGCGGTCATGCTCGGTAATGGTAACAACTTTAAGGTGAGCGTATTTTTTTTGCATGGTTTCAAGCACCTCATCGGAAGTATCAAAAGAGCAATCATTGATAACAACCACCTCAAAATCAGGATAGTTTTGTTCCAGTATCGATGGCAGATTTTCCTCTAAGTTACGAGCTTCATTGCGGGCGCTGATAATGACAGAAATGGGGATTAAGACTCTGGGCGGCGGCCCTTCGGCGGGTTTATGGCCTGCAAGGCGGGTATGCCTGCTCACCAGGTAATATAGCTGAACTATAAAACAAAGCTGAAAAAGAATAAAAAGCGCGTCGTGTAAGTACGTTTCCAAACAAAAAAAATAATGAGGCAAATTTGTTAAAAATCAATGAAATTAAGGCTCAATATCAGCGTTAATTTGAAGTTTAATGTACTCTTATTTAATCCCCCTTAAAATAAAAGTACTTTAATTAACATGGTTTTAATATTCAGCACGTTTATAAATAGCTTTTATCCTGCCGCCGTTTTGGAAAGGACGGGCATGAGGGTTTTTTTTGCTAATTTTGCAACCCTAAAATGAAATTTAACTTAACAGCACAAGACCCGCTTTCAAAGGCCCGAGCCGGCGAGATCACTACCGACCACGGTACCATACAAACCCCTATTTTTATGCCGGTAGGCACTGCCGGCACTGTAAAGGCGGTGCACCAGCACGAGCTTAAACAGGATATTTCGGCGCAAATTATATTGGGCAACACTTATCACCTATATCTGCGTCCCGGTTTAAATACACTTGAAAGCGCCGGAGGACTACATAAATTTAATGGATGGGACGGTCCCATCTTGACCGATAGCGGCGGCTACCAGGTATATTCATTAACCGAAGTACGCAAAATAAAAGAGGAAGGGGTTACGTTCCGCTCGCATATTGACGGATCAAAACATTTGTTTACTCCCGAAAATGTAATGGACATTCAGCGCATAATCGGCGCCGATATTATCATGGCGTTTGATGAGTGTACCCCCTATCCCTGCGATTACAACTACGCAAAACGATCGATAGAAATGACCCACCGCTGGCTGAAACGCTGCTGCGACAGATTTGACAGCACCGGGCCAAAATATGGCTACAGTCAAACACTTTTCCCAATTGTACAAGGTTCGGTATATAAAGATCTGCGCGTACGATCGGCCGAAGTAATAGCTTCATATGAGCGCGAAGGTAATGCCATAGGGGGGCTTTCGGTAGGTGAACCGGCCGAAGAAATGTATGCCATGACCGAAATTGTATGCAATATATTACCGCAGCAAAAACCGCGTTACTTAATGGGTGTAGGTACGCCTGTAAACATTTTGGAAAACATAGCTCTGGGTATTGACATGTTTGATTGTGTTATGCCAACCCGGAACGCGCGCAATGGCATGCTTTTCACCAAAAACGGCATCATCAACATCA
Source organism: Mucilaginibacter sp. 3215 (assembly GCF_050433785.1). Lineage (NCBI taxonomy): Bacteria > Pseudomonadati > Bacteroidota > Sphingobacteriia > Sphingobacteriales > Sphingobacteriaceae > Mucilaginibacter > Mucilaginibacter sp. 3215. The sequence goes on along the minus strand of NZ_JBNPWO010000001.1, from coordinate 131,657 downwards.
AAAATGAGAAATGGAAAAACGACTTTTCGGCCATCGAAGATGATAGCGATCTGTTTGCCGACAGAGATTACAGTAAAGCTTATTTACGCCATTTGATCCACTCTGGCGAGATGTTAGGCGCTCAAATCGCCACCTTGCACAACCTCCATTTTTATCTATGGCTGGTTAAAGAGGCGCGAAAAAAAATTATTGCGGGTGAGTTTTACGATTGGAAAAACATGATGGTAAAGCGCCTTGGACAGCGTTTATAATAACTCATAAAATCAAAAAAAATCTCCAGGAAAAACATGGAAATTAACAAACAAACAACCGACAGATGAAAGCTTTTTTTCATAGATATTTAAAGATCATCGACAGGTTTATTATTGGCAAATACCTCGGCACTTTTATATTTACTATGGGTATTTTCATGGTGATATCTGTAGTGTTTGACGTATCAGAAAAGCTGGATAATTTCCTTAATAAACATGCCAGTCTGCACGATATTGTGTTCAGATATTATGCGGGTTTTATACCATTTTATTTAAATATGCTGTCGCCGTTGATCAATTTTTTAGCGGTAATTTTCTTTACAGCTAAGATGGCAAATCAAACTGAAATCGTTCCGATACTAAGCGGCCGGGCAAGTTTCAATCGCTTTTTACGACCTTATGTAATCGCTTCATCCATCATATTTGTGGTGTCATTTTTCGCAAATGTTTACCTCATTCCTTTCACAAATCGGCTGAAAATCGACTTTGAAAATGCCAATGGAATGATGGATAATGACCCGACTAAGGTAGAGGTACACATGCAGATTGACAAACACACTTTTGTTTATCTTGCCAATTACGACCCTACAACACACCTTGGTTATAATTTTATCATGGAAAAATTTAATGGTGATACGTTGCGTGAAAAATTAATTGCCGACCAAATCCAATACGATTCTTTAAAACGGATCTGGTCGCTTAAGCAATACAGTGTTAAATATGTGAACGGAATGAAAGAGCAATTCATTACAAGCAACACACCAAAAGACACTGTTTTGGATATGCACCCGAGCGATTTTATTGTATATGATAACGTATACCAGGCCATGTCTTTAAACGACCTGAACAAGAATATTGACAAGGAAAAACTGCGCAGACCAGAGTATCTAAAAGCTATTTATTTTGAAAAATATCACCGGTTTGTTTACCCATTATCGGCGTTTGTATTAACGCTTATTGGTGTTTCTATATCATCAAGAAAGGTGCGTGGTGGCGTTGGTTTACCATTGGGGATAGGTATCCTGTTATGCTTTGCCTATATTATATTAGAGCGGTTTGCCCTCGTATTTTCGGTAAAAGGGGGCATGACACCTTTAATAGCGGTATTCATTCCTAACATCGTTTTTGGCATTTTAGGTTACTATCTGCTTTTAAAAGCACCCAAATAATGGCGCAAAACACCCCTTCATCCCCAAATAAGAACCTAATTATTCTCCATTTTACAGTTTTTGTATGGGGATTTACCGGAATTTTGGGCGCCCTGATCACCATTTCGGCCGTACAATTGGTGTGGTTTAGGGTACTTATTGCCTTTTCATCGTTATTTTTGTATTTCAAATTCAACAAAACTGATTTTAAGGTTGACAGAAAAACCCTTGTAAAATTGGTACTCACTGGCGCGATTGTGGGCGGGCATTGGATCCTTTTTTTCGCTGCCATCAAACTTTCCACAGTCGCCGTCACCCTGGTTTGCCTCTCATCCATCACACTTTTCACGGCAATTTTTGAACCGTTGATCAACAAAAAAAGTATTTCGAAACTTGAAATATTGGCCGGCATTTTAATTATCACCGGCATTGTTTTGATTTTCAAATTCGAAAGCAGATACACTAAGGGTATCATAACAGGGCTTGCCAGCGCTGTTTGTGCCAGCCTTTTCTCTATCATTAATTCGCGTCAGGTGCAAAAAGTACAGGCGCCGGTTATTGCATTTTATGAACTTTCCGGAGCCTTTGTCTGGATCTCAATATACCTGTTTATAACCTCTGGTTACACCAGGGCCATGCTGTTGAAACCAGCAGATATCGGTTACCTGGTACTACTTGGCACCGTATGCACATCGCTTGCTTACGTGGCCGGCGTATCTGTAATGCGCGAACTTTCGGCTTTCCGGGTGGCGCTCATTACCAACCTCGAGCCGGTATACGGTATCATCCTTTCGTTTATTTTTTTCGGAGATCTCAACAAAATGACGCCCGGATTTTGGGGCGGAGCATTCCTTATCCTGTCAACAATTTTTTTGTACCCCATAGCCCGAAAGCAAATAACAAGGCGCAAAACTGTAGCTTAATTCTTAACTCTCCATATTCTTGTTTTATACAAACACTTGTAATAGCCGTGGTTCTGCCTGTTCTTAAAGCAGCCTTTCAACAACTCAAATCACCTTAATTTTTTCGTCATTTTCTCCCAAATAGGGGCGAAGCACCTAAGGCTGCTTTAGCCTTTTTTAGCCCCTCTAAGCCATTTAAATTTTTTAAGACATTCCGGGCTCAACTAATGCATTAGCGCCAAACAGGGGCAAAATCCATTTTTAACTTAGTGTATTAAATATCAATATAAAAACAGGGCATCGAATCTACGTATTCCTATTTTTAACCATTTTTTTAAAATCTACAAACTTAAATAATTCAATTATATACTAAACATATAAATTTAAAAATCAATTACTTATAAAATTTAAATAAATAGATAGTTAATCAAAATTCATCTAAGAAAACCTCCAAAAACTAAAAATATTAGTATATAAATATAAAGCCGCTTTAAATTATCATATAAATTTAAAAATCAAATAAATACATGTAATTATTTAGTGTAAAACTTCTAATCAACCAAAAGTCAAAACCCAATTTACAAAGTGTAATGAAGTAACAATTCAGGAATCAAAAAAAATCGCAGCATTTCTCCTGCTTGTATACAAAATCTATTTTCGAACGATTTTTTTACGCTCTCGCAGAATCCTCGCGAAGAAATTTTTGGCATTAGGAATTACTACCTCGTCAAATTTCAGAAGTGTTAAAAGCATTGATTTTGTATTAAAAAAATTTGCTTAAAATTTCACCATGATTTTGGTCGCTTCGTTTTTGAAAGCGCGATTAGTAACCAGACCAAATCTGAACGAATTAAAAAAAGGCAGAGGTGGCCAAGGTTGATGTAGTCCATAAAATATGACCGTAAAATCAAGGCATATCTTCTCGCTCAGATATAATAAATTTTCGGCGTCTCCATTTATACGAGATCGATTTTTATTAAACATTTAAAAAGCGGATATTGTATTACTCTAAAACCAACATCCATCATGAGCATTAAAACAATTGTCATTGTAGCCATCGCAGTTTTGCTTACCATCGTACTCATGCAAAACACAGATGAGGTTTACTTCAAATTTCTGTTCGCCACATTCAGGGTATCCAAACTAATGATGATGCTTATAGTTGCCATAACGGGTTTTGTGCTCGGCCTGATCGTTGCATGGCCGAAAAAGCAAAAATTTGATATAGAAGGCTACCATGACGCCATACATAAAAAAGAGAACCCCGATACACTAAGTGACGAGGACCGAGAATACATCAGCTAATTATGAAAATAAAAATTGGATTTATTGGCCTCGGCCACATGGGTATCAATATGGCTAAAAACCTGATCGACTCCGGATACCATCTTCAGGTTTACAACCGTACAATTTCAAAGATTGACGAGCTTGATGCCGGCAGCGTAACCAAATGCCTGAGCCCGGCCGAAGCGGCAGCAAATGTGCCGTTTTTGATCACCATGGTGTCGGATGACGAAGTGCTGCGAGAATCGGCTGTAGGCGACGGCGGAATTTTAAAAACGCTACAGCCAAATGCTGTGCACATATCCATGAGCACCATTTCGCCCGATACTTCTGAAGAATTGGCCAAATTACATGAACAGGCCGGCAGCCGCTACCTCGCTTCCCCGGTGTTTGGCAGGCCCGAAGCGGCGGCTGCCCGTAAGCTCTGGATCTGCGTTTCGGGCGATGAACAAGTTAAAACTGATGCCCGGCCAATCCTTGATTTATTGGGCCAGGGCGTGATAGATTTTGGCCCATCAACAGGTGGTGCCAACGTGGTGAAGATAGCAGGCAATTTCATGATCATGGCTTCTATGGAAATGATGGCCGAAGCGTTCACCCTTGCCGAAAAAAACGGACTGAGCCGGACACAGGTTTCCGAGTTTTTTGGTTCGACACTCTTCAATGCTCCTATTTTCCAAAACTATGGCAAGGCTCTTGCAGGTAAGCAATATCAATTTGTAAGCTTCCAATCAAAACTAGGCTATAAGGACGCGCGCCTGGCGTTCAAATTATCGCAGACAAGCGAGATGCCGATGCCTATTGCAAACGCTGTACACGGCCGCTTATTAACTGCTGTAGCCAAAGGCTGGGGTGAGCGTGACTGGATAGAAGGAATAGGTCGCGGCGTGAGTGAAGACGCGGGACTTTGATATCGGATTTCGGATGTTCAACTTCGGATTTTGATTGACGAATTTCGAGATTAATGTCCGGCATAAAACAAGAAGCCGGGTGATATATCGATCGTTTTAAAGATCAATAATCCATTCGGCATTTTTGTGTATAATCAGGATAGGTACAACTTGTACGAGAAGGTATTATTAGAGACTTACGAAGTTTTAAAAACTTCGTAAGTCTGTTATCCATGCCATTGCAATGACGCTTTCTTTCTGGTTTATTCGGCTATAAAAAAATCCAGCCAATTCCGAAATCGGACATCTGAAATCTGATATTATAAATAGAACACTTCGTTCTCACTTTCTAAAAATTTCAGATCAGGAGCTTCGGCAAAAATACCAAACACAGATGCACCGCTTCCGCTCATGCTGGAGTAAATGGCACCGGCTTCGTAAAGGGCCGCTTTAATACCACGGATCTCCACATGATTTTTAAACACGGTTTGTTCAAAATCATTTTTTATAAGCTTCTTCCAGTCGGCTATTGGTTCGTTGATCAAATCAAACAGCGAATCTTTCACCGGGGTTGGTTTTATGCCTCTGAAAGCCTCCCCTGTTGATACATGAACAGGAGGCATCACCAACACTATTTTGTATGCCGATAAATCAAGTTTAATGCTCTCAAATTCGTCGCCACGCTCAAAGGCGAACACGGGTTTGTTCTCGATAAAGAAGGCGCAGTCGGCACCAAGGCGACGGGCGTAATCGGTCATCTCGTCAACAGATAAACCAAGCTTAAATTCGTCGTTCATCAGCCGGATAAAAAACGCCGCGTCAGATGAACCGCCGCCCAGTCCCGCGCCTATAGGGATATGCTTATGCAGGTGAATGCTTACCGGGGGCAGGTCATAATCCTGCTTAAGCATATGGTAACCTTTTACGCAGAGGTTATCTTCCATCAGCCCGGGAATTTCCAGGCCCGTTGAGGTAAAGCTGAGCTTGTCGCCCGGTACCACTTCAAGGGCGTCTTTAATATCGATAGGATAAAAAATGGTTTCGAGATTATGATAACCATCAGGCCGGCGTTCGGTAATATTGAGGCCGATGTTTATTTTTGCATTCGGAAATAAAATCATACAAAGTAATTAACACGTGATGTATTTGCCAACATCAGTAGGAAACCAAAGGTAGATTATTTTTCTTTGCCCTCTGAAAATGTTCATTAGTTCATTGGTTCATTAGTTCATTGGTATTTTATCCAATAAATCTGTATAACCACTCACCTAATCAACTACTCACGTAATCAACTAAAAAGAAATGAAACAGTATCTCGATCTGATGAGGCATGTGATGGAAACCGGCGCGCAAAAGCACGACAGAACCGGTACCGGTACGGTAAGTGTGTTTGGCTACCAGATGCGTTTCAACCTTAAGGATGGTTTCCCGATGGTAACCACCAAAAAACTTCACCTCAAATCTATCATTCATGAGCTCATCTGGTTTTTGAGCGGCGATAGCAATATCCGCTACCTGAAAGAAAATGGCGTAAAAATATGGGACGAATGGGCCGACGAAAATGGCGACCTTGGTCCGGTATACGGTAAACAGTGGCGCTCATGGCCTACACCGGATGGCGGCCATATCGACCAGATCCAACAAGTGGTGAACCAGCTTAAAAACAATCCCGATTCGCGCCGGATTATTGTGTCGGCCTGGAACGTTGCAGAGGTTAACCAAATGGCCCTGCCGCCATGCCATAGTTTGTTCCAGTTTTATGTGGCTCCGCCCGATATTTCAAAAGGCGAGACTAAAGGAAAGTTATCGTGCCAGTTGTATCAGAGAAGTGCAGATATATTCTTAGGAGTTCCGTTCAACATAGCTTCCTATGCGTTGCTCACCATGATGATGGCACAGGTATGTGACCTCGACCTTGGCGACTTTATACACACCTTTGGAGATGCACATTTGTACAACAACCACATGGAACAGGCGCGCCTGCAGCTAAGCCGCGATCCGCGTCCGCTGCCTACCATGAAGATCAATCCTGAGGTAAGAGATATCTTCTCGTTTAAATTTGAAGATTTCACTTTGGAGAATTATGATCCCTGGCCGCATATTAAGGCCGAAGTGGCGGTATAACTTAGTCATTGGCTTCGCGTCATTTGGTCATTGAGTCATTTTTTTGATTGTCCTATTTTACGCCTGATCTTATCATGAGTAATAGAATTGAAGAACTTGAAGTGTATAATCTTTCAGAAGCATTTTCCGACAGGGTTTGGTTTATAGTGGCTAAATGGGAATACTTTGCTAAAGACACTTTGGGTAAACAAATTGTTCGCTCATCTGATTCGATTGGCGCAAACATTGCTGAAGGATTTGGACGCTATCATTACAAGGAGAATAAGAACTTCTGCTATTTTAGCCGCGGATCAATAATTGAAACCAAAGGCTGGCTCAAAAAGGCAAATACGAGAAGCCTGATCAATGACGACGATTATCAATCGCTACTTAGGGAGTTAGAAACAATTCACTTAAAATTAAATATCTACATCAAATTCATTGGAAAAGGAAACATATAAGGCAAGTCAAAAAAAAATGACTCAATGACCTAATGACGCGGTGCATATGACGTAAAACGAATGACGCGAAGCAAATGACCCAATGACTTAATGACCTGCAAGAAATGATACTAAGCATCATCGTAGCCATAGCCAAAAACCACGCTATCGGTAAAGACAATAAATTACTCTGGTATTTGCCTAATGATCTGAAGCATTTTAAAGATGTTACTACCGGGCATACCGTTATCATGGGCCGTAAAACTTTTGATTCGGTTGGTAAGCCATTGCCTAAGCGCCGCAACATTGTTATTACCCGGCAAGCCATCAGTATCGATGGTTGCGAGGTGGTACCATCCATTGAAGCGGCTATTGAGCTTTGCAAGGCCGAGGATGAAGTTTTTATTGTTGGCGGAGCTGAGATCTACCGGCAGGCTATTCCTCTTACAAACCGCATATATCTCACCATTATCGACCAGGATTTTGAGGGAGATACCTTCTTCCCCGAGTTAAATCCTGATGAGTGGCAGGAAACAGATCGTGAAGATTTTGATCCGGACGAAAAAAACAAGTATAAATATGCTTTTATTACACTTGTGCGACGCTAACATTTTTTGTCATGATTTTGTTTTAATTTAAAATTTTGTGCTTACGAAATTTTATTAGATTTGCTGCCTTATTGAAAAAAAGCTTATAAACTAATTTATTACATATTACAAATTCGATGCAAGGCAAAGGGGTTATTAAATTTTTCGCCATACTACTGGCAGTGGTGTGCTTATACCAGCTATCATTTACGTGGGTGGCCCATAAGGTTAGGGAGGATGCCAAAGTATACTCAAAGGGAGATCCTGAGAAAGAAAAAGCTTATTTGGATTCTATTTCCAATCAACCGGTTTATCCGCTATTAAAACATGATTACGCTTATGTATTGCAAAGGGAAATTGCATTAGGCCTTGACCTTAAGGGTGGTATGAACGTTACCATGCAGATCCAGCTTAATGAGCTGGTTAGGAAAATTGCCAACAACAATCCTGATGCTACTTTTAACCAGGCTTTGGCTAACGCCGATAAATTACAGGCCAATGCGCAAACCAACCAAAAAGATTACATCGCTTTATTTGTAAGCGAGTACGAAAAGCTAAGCCCTAACGGTAAACTTGCCGCTATCTTTTCAACAAAAGATAACCAGGACCATCTGAAGTTCAACGCATCAAACAGCGAGGTTAAAACTTACCTTGAGGATTTGGCTTCAACAGCGGTTAAACAATCGTTCACTGTTTTAAACACCCGTATCAACCAGTTTGGTGTAACCCAGCCAAACATCCAGTTGCAACAAGGCTCAAACAGGATTTTAGTTGAGCTGCCAGGCGTTAAAGAACCGGAGCGTGTTCGTAAATTGCTTTCAGGTTCTGCAAAATTGGAGTTCTATGAAACTTTTGATAATGCGGAAGCTTACCAGTACCTGATCAATATTGACAACCTGCTTGCTGCAAAAAGCAAAACTGCCAAAGCGGACACAGGTAAATCAGCGAAAGTAGATACCACTGCTAAACTTGCAGCCGGAAAAGCTGATACAGCTAAAGGAGGTTCATTGTTAAGCAAAGTTCAAAAGAATGCTGCTAAAAACGATACTTCAGCTGCTTCATTAAGCAAAACAAAATTAGCTGCACAACACCCGTTGTTTGCAGTAATGTCATTAAACGTTGGCCAGGGTGCAAACGGCCAGCAGCAATTAGGCCAGGGCCCTGTTGTTGGTTATGCTCCACTTCAGGATACTGCTAAAGTAAATTCATACCTGCACAGTGCAGATGTTTTAGCAGTTATTCCACGTAACATCAAATTTTTGTGGGAAGTAAAACCTATTAAAAACACCAAAACTTTCGCGTTATACGCTATCAAACTTACAGGTGCCGAAAATGGCCCGGTATTATCAGGCGACGTAATTAACGATGCCCGTGCCGATAATGACCAGAAAGGCAGCCCTGAGGTTGTGATGATTATGAACTCGGAAGGTGCCCAAAAATGGCGTACTGTTACTGCTGAGGCATCATCAGGCACTAACAAAAAAGCTATTGCCATAGTTTTGGATGATAACGTATACTCCGCTCCTACCGTTCAGAATGAAATTTCGGGTGGTGTATCGTCAATCTCAGGTAATTTTACCATTGATGACACCCGTGACTTAGCCAACGTATTAAAAGCAGGCCGTCTACCTGCTCCTGCCCACATCGTATCTGAATCAATCGTAGGTCCGTCATTAGGGCAGGAAGCTATTTCTGCCGGTATTACTTCAAGTATCTTGGGTTTGGTGGTTGTGTTGATTTTCATGATCGCATATTACAACCGTGCAGGTACTGTAGCGGTAGTTGCGGTAATTATCAACATTTTCTTCTTGATGGGCGTATTAACCAGCCTGGGCGCTGTATTGACTGTACCGGGTGTTGCCGGTATCGTACTGACCTTAGGTATTGCGGTAGATGCTAACGTACTGGTTTACGAACGTGTACGTGAAGAGCTTGGCCTTGGCAAATCATTAAGGGTTGCAGTAGCCGATGGTTTCAAACATGCATTGCCTTCAATCCTCGATTCACAGATCAGTACATTCCTTACCGGTTTAATCCTGTTCGTATTCGGTTCAGGTCCTATCCAGGGTTTTGCAACTACATTGATGATCGGTATCGCTACTTCATTGTTCTGTTCATTATTGATCTCAAGGGTTATATTTGAGTGGATGCTTGACAAAGGCATGGACATCAAATTCTCAAACCCATGGAGCTCGCATACCTTTAAAAATGCAAACTTTGCATTTGTTAAAAACCGTACTAAATTCTACATCTTCTCCGGCGTGTTTATCGCTGCCGGTTTGGTATCTATCTTCACCCGCGGCTTTACTTACGGTGTCGACTTTGAAGGCGGTCGTAACTACATTGTTAGCTTTACCAACAAAGCAGTAACTACCGAACAGATCCACGATGCCGTTGATGCTACTTTAGGCCGCAGTACTGAAGTTAAAACCATGGGCGATAAATTTAGTATCACCACTAACTATTTGTTTAATGATAACTCAACCGCTGCAGATGCTAAAGTAAAGGCAGCCCTCGTAGATGCGTTGAATAAAAAACCCGAAACCAAAATTGCTAATAGCGACTTAGGTGGTTCAAAAGTAAGTGCTACTATTGCTGATGAGTTAAAAACATCAGCTATTTACACCGTACTATTCGCCATATTTGTAATCTCGGCTTACATCCTGATCCGTTTCCGCAAATGGCAGTTCAGCTTGGGTGCCATGATTGCAACCGCTCACGATGCCCTATTGGTATTGTCTTTCTTCTCATTGTTCAATGGCTTCCTTCCGTTTTCACTGGATATTGACCAGGCGTTTATTGCGGCTATATTAACGGTTATTGGTTATTCGATTAACGATACCGTGGTAGTATTTGACAGGATCCGTGAATTCCTTGATCACTCTAACAAAAACGAAAAACCAGAAGAGGTTATCAACAGGGCCATCAACAGTACATTAAGCCGTACAATTATCACAGCATTAACCGTGGTATTCGTATTGTTGGTATTATTCATCTTTGGTGGCGATGTGATCAAAGGGTTCTCTTTCGCGTTATTGATCGGAGTTCTTTTCGGTACATATTCGTCGATCTGTGTGGCAACACCGGTGATCGTTGACTTTGGAAAGAAAGACCTGAAATAAGAAAAAGAATAAATTGTTAAAAGGCTCCAAAGTAATTTGGGGCCTTTTTTGTTGATGTACAATGCCATACTGCTCATTAGAAAAAGCTATAATATCACCAACAGATGGTGTCGCATATCGCGTACAATGAACTATACTTACACCGTATTTCATATAAATGTTATTGGCGGCACGGAGATTGCGCTATATTCCCAAAAGCGCATTACGTTGCCCTTAAAAAGTTTTTTAACAGATACCCTGCACAAATGAACACATCAAATAATTCAAAATTTCCACTTGTAGTGATCGTAGGCGGCGGCTTCGGCGGCCTGCAGGTAGCAAAACAACTAAAGGACAAACCTGTAGACGTTTTGATGCTGGATAAGCATAACTACCATACTTTTCAGCCCCTCTTATACCAGGTTGCTATGGGCAGCCTCGAATCGGAGTCGATAGCTTTCTCATTAAGGAAAAATTTTGCCAGTCAAAAGAACTTCAGGTTTAGGATTGCCGAAGTAACCAGGGTTGATGCCGATAACAACATGCTAGAAACCACTATAGGCAATATAGCTTATGATTACCTGGTGATTGCTACCGGCTCAACCACTAACTTTTTCGGCAATAAGGATATTGAGCATTACTCCATGCCAATGAAGTCGATCCCCGAGGCATTGAACCTCCGGTATTCTATTTTGCAGAATATTGAAGAAGCCCTGCTTAAAGTAGGCAAGGCCGAACGCGATCCCTATCTTACATTTGTGCTTGTAGGCGCCGGGCCAACCGGTGTGGAGCTTGCCGGCTCATTGGCCGAACTCCGTAACCACGTTTTAACAAAAGATTACCCGGAACTTAAAAAAGAGGACATGAAGGTTTACCTGGTTGACTTTTTACCGAAAGTGCTGGGGCCTTTCTCCGACCAGGCATCCAACGCAGCCCGCACCTTCCTGACCAATATGGGCGTTGAAGTGCTAACCGGCGTAAAGGTGGAAAGCTACGACGGCGAGGAAATAAAATTTGAAGGCGGTAAAACCATCCGCACCAAAAACGTGATCTGGAGCGCCGGGGTTATGGGCGTTGTACCCGAAGGCTTTGATAAAGATGTTATTGAACGTGGAAATAGAATAAAGGTGGATAGTATCGGCCGCGTTGCCGGCTTTAACAACGTATTCGCAATTGGCGACGTTGCAGCCATGATCACCGATGAAACCCCTAAGGGACACCCCGGCGTAGCGCAGGTAGCCATACAAATGGGCCAGCACGTGGCTAAAAATATCATTCATATCATTAACGGCGAACAAACCTCACCGTTTAAGTATAACGATAAAGGCTCATTGGCAACTATTGGCCGCAATAAGGCGGTGGCCGATTTGGGCAAAGTAAAATTCCAGGGATTTTTTGCATGGCTTGTATGGATGTTTGTGCACCTGATATCGCTTTTAGGCGGCCGTAATAAGGTGATTGTATTCATTAACTGGGTATCGAGCTATGTAACCTATAATGGCGGTACGAGACTTATTATCCGCAAATTTGAGCGTGAAGGCTTAACTGAGGATCAGCATTTGCCTAATACGGTTGATTAGCTTAAGTCCGGAGTCTAAAGTCTCGGGTTCTAAGGCTTAAGTCAAAAGTTTTAAGTTGGAAGTTTAGCGTTTTCTAAACTAAATTGATGACTTTTGACTTAAGACTTAAAACCTAAGATTTCCAAAAATGAGCATCAAAATAACCGAATGTCCCCGCGATGCCATGCAGGGCATTCATGATTTTATTCCTACCGATATAAAGGCCGAATACATTAACCTGCTTTTACAGGTGGGCTTTGATACGATAGATTTTGGCAGCTTTGTATCACCCAAGGCTATCCCCCAGTTACAGGACACAGCGGAGGTATTAAAGAAACTCGATCTGAGTAATACTCGCTCAAAGCTATTGGCTATTATAGCCAACTATCGCGGGGCAGAAGACGCGGCTAAACATGAAGAGATCACTTACCTTGGTTATCCATTTTCCATATCCGAAACATTTCAGCTTAGAAATACAAACTCAACCATTGAGCAGGCTTTTGAAACCGTACAGCGGATAAAGGAATTGAGCCATAAAAACGGCAAGCAATTGTTAGTTTATCTTTCCATGGGTTTTGGAAACCCTTACGGTGATGAATGGAATACCGGCATCATTGAACACTGGGCAGAAAAAATGACAGCAGAAGGAATAAAAAACGTCGCTCTTGCCGATACCATAGGTATTGCGGATGCAGAACAGATCAGTGGCATTTACCCCAACCTTTGCCGTTTATTCACCAATACCGAGTTTGGCATTCACTTGCATTCCACTCCTGATACATGGCAACCTAAAATAGCCGCAGCCTACCAAAGCGGTTGCAAGCGTTTCGATACTGCAATAAAAGGCTACGGAGGCTGCCCAATGGCCAAAGACGATCTCACAGGCAATATTGCCACCGAAAACCTGATAGGCTACCTTAAAATACAAAATGAGCCCACAGGGCTTAATATGGATAAATTTAAAGAAGCGATGGATTACTCGGGAAGGGTGTTCGCCTGAGCAGAATTTACAGAACTTAAGAAGTTACAGAATTGAAGCTTGCATACCAGGGCAAAGAAATTAATTCTGCTAATTTAAAAATTCTGTAAATTCTGATTCAGACCATTCTTTATGCCGCGGCGTGCTTAGTTGCTTTAGCTGCTTTATTTTTCACCACTCTGTCAAAGTTTTCCATTACCAACACAGCCGCACCAATTAACTCAGCATCAAATCCAAGTTCAGATACTAATAGTTCGGTACCGCCTGCCAGGCGCGGGATACAGTACTTGTGAAGGGCTTGTTGTATCGGGGCCATCAGTATCTTGGCAACTTTAGCCCCGCGACCACTTAATACAATGATGGCGGGGTTCATAATATGGATAAGAATGGCCAGGGCCTTCCCTATTTTATAACCCGCATCCGATAATAGTTCAATCGCAAACTGATCGCCATTATTTGCAGCCTCTATCAGGGCATCTCCCATTAGTTTGGAGTGATCTTCCTCATTATATTTTAAGCTGGTTACACGGCCTTTTTTGATACCTGCTATGGCTTTTTGAGCAACTACCAATAATGATGCTTCGGCTTCCAGGCAGCCACGTTTACCACATTCGCAAAGGGAACCATCTTCCGATAGCGGGATATGGCTTAGCTCGCCTGCAAAACCGTTGTGACCGCGGAACAGTTTTCCATTTACGATCATCCCCAGGCCAATACCCCAGCCCAGGTTTATTACCATAACTTCCTGCTGTGATTTGGCAATACCAAATTTTTGTTCGGCAAGGGCTATCAGGCTCGAATCGTTATCGATGTAGGTGGCGATGCCTGTTTTGGAAGTAAGGTAGGCAGTTAAGCTTTGTCCGCCGGCATCAAGGTAGGTGTAATTGATACCTTCGGTGATATTGATGAAGCCGGGCATACCGATACCTATTCCGGCAATCTTATCTTTAAGGACCCCACTGTTTGCTATGTAGTTATTAATCTGCTCAACCAGCGTGGGCAATGCCTCGGGGTTATTGAGTAGCTTAAGCTCAAAGGTAAGCATATCGGCAACCGGATTATTCAGCAGATCAAACATCTGGATACGGGCGGTGAGCTGATCGAGCGCGATAGCTAAAATATGCATAGCGCTTGACTTTACCGAATACATTAACGGGCGACGGCCGCCGCTCGAAGGGGCATACCCCTGTTCAACCACAAAACCCTCGTGCATTAACTCGTTTATAGCTTTGGCTATAGACGGAATACTTTTATCAAATAACTCACTTAATCCGGCACACGACATGGCCTTATTAAAATAAAGCCTTTTAATGATCATATTTTTTAACTGGCTGCCCTTTACCCCTTTATTCGTAAGTTCCATCAACAATTATTATAGTTTGGTTTATAACAGGCAACACCTTAGTGTTCTGAATTTTATAAAATTAAAAATAAAGTCAATAATACAACTGTAAAAACTACAGTATTAAACCCGTTGTAAGTACATGGACATTATAAACGTACTATTTGCCTACAACGTACAAAAATATCTATTATATCCGTGTACGATATAAAATAAGCGAAAGTTTTGATTAAAATTAGTTTCAAGGGGCCGCGAAGGTAAATAATTACCTTATGGCAACAGCCAAAAGCGCCATCCATTCCAGTAATTATCGTATTGCGAACTGAAGCTTTGTAACTGAAGCGATAATGGTAAACCGTACGAAAAAGCAAAAGCATCATACATTTGCCCCTCACTGAAGTTTACAACGCCCTTGGTTTTTAAATTATACACTTTATATCCCGAATCAACTGCCATGCAAAGGTTATCTCCTTTCAAAACAAAAGCTTTCACATGCACTTGTTTATTTGTGCCCTTGGGTGTAAAATATGCAAACTGGTCTCCTTGTTCTATTGCTTCGCCGTGCCCTAAAGGAATGCGTGAATCATCACCAAGCCCGTGATTGCCATAGTAAGTAAATGAAAACATAATTAGCAGAAGGCCCACAATGACATAAACCCTCCATATTCCTGACCATTTAAAGCCGGTGTACTTTTTCCGTACTTTCAAGATCAATACCCATAAAAGCCAAACTATGGGCGTATAAATAAGGGCAAGCAAGTATGATTTAATAATAACGAATAGGAAATGGAACAGAGCGGTCATAAGGTGGTTTAATTTTTTTCAATTTGCATAAACATCCAGCGTTGCCCTTCAAGGTCGGAGGCGCGGTAACGGGTACCAGGAAAGCCATATTCGAGTTCGCTTAATATGATCGCACCTTTACTTTTCGCGATATTATAATGAGCCACAATATCATCTACATAAACTAAAACGCCGTTTATAATGTAAGGCACCGTGCTCCATTTGGCGGCAATCTCACAATTTTGGGCATGATGCGCCGGTCCCTGATAGTGGGGTGTCGGCTCGGCCAGTATAACCAAACTTTTACCCATTTTGAGTTCCCCGTGTGTAAGGCGGCCGGCTTCATCCGTCATCCGCATGTTTTCGGTAAATCCAAACACATTGCATAACCAGTTCATAGCCGCGATGCCATCTTCATAGGCAAGCATAGGGATTATTTGCTGGTTATTGTTCATCGGTTTACCTCTGGCTGTTGGCAGCACTAAAGGTAAACTATTGCGGCCTATTTATCAAAGCAGCTTATTTTTCTTCCAGCTGCTTTTTAAGTTTTGCTATTTCGTACTCAAGTTTAAGTACGTACTCATTTTGCGGGGCAAAGGCTTCCTTAATTTCATCAACGGTGTAGCGCGGCGTAATATGCTGCGGGCAATTCCAGTCGAACGCTTTTACATCGAAGATGAGCATTCTTTCGGGCGTGTGTTTGTACTCAGCAGGATCAATCAGATCAAATAATTCCGGATTATCGGCAAGTTCAACAACGCGTGCATCGGCATAAATTTTAAGCCGTGTTTTATGAGGATAATCCATCATAAACAAAGATACCTGCGGATGCGCCATCACGTTGCCAACCGAAATATATTGCTTGTTGCCCCTGAAATCGACCACACCAATGGTATGGTTATCTATCACTTTAATAAAACCGGCCGGCCCTCCCCTGTGCTGAATATATGGGTAGCCATTCTCGCCTATACTGGCCATATAAAAACTGTCGCGGCTTTCAATAAATATTTGCTCAGATTCCGTAATGCCATCCTTATCCGCCATTAGGCTTTCCATACGGGCATAACTACTGCGGCTGCCATATTTTTCCTGGAGCTTTTTAACGCCATCTGTAAAAGCAAAGCGTGCAAAATTCATAATATAAAAATTTTAAATGGATAAAATACTTATGCCCGCCTTGCGGTGCAAGGCGGGCATAAAGGTGTAAACTAAATTATAAATCAGGAGAAATTATTTTACCAGTTCAGGAATCGCAGGCCAGTCAACCGGTACCTGGGTTAAGGCGTATACGTAGTTGGTAATGGTTTTATCGCCAACGGCTACTGCTACGTCGATCAGGTTAGCCTGGGTATAACCGGCAGCATAAAAGTTTTCAACCAGTTGATGATCGGCATGGCCTTTATTTTCGGTAATTGATTTGGCTACTTTAACCAAAGCATCAATTTTGGGATCAAATGAAGCTGAACCGCCACGGATCTCGACGATCTGATCATCAGTGAAACCATTCATTTTAGCGATGGCAGTGTGAGCGGCAGAACAGTAAGCACAATCATTTACCTGGCTTACTATGAGGTTTACAGCTTCTTTTTCTTTAGCACGTAATGATGTTTTACCGTTTGAAAGAGTTATATAGTTAGCAAGCGCATGATCTGAAGTTGCAAAAACTGCAAACAGGTTTGGCACGCGGCCCACTACTTTTGTTAATGTATCAAATATGGCCTGGTTTTCTGAAGTTACTTGTTCTCTGGTTGGAATTGCGAAAGTTTTCATTTTATGTGGTGTTAATTTTGTTGTTTTGAATTAACACTACAAAGGTGGCGACTTTCGCCCCCCTGCGGAATGGGCAAACTTCCCGGCTTCTTGTAATTATTTCCCTTCGGCCACCAAAACCTTATTATTTCTGAAATCGGTGGGTGAAACCGAGGTGTGTTTTTTGAAGAAATTGCTGAAATAAGCCGCATCTTCAAAACCAAGTTCATAAGTTATCTCCTTGGCCGATTTATCGGTATAGTACAACAACCGCTTAGCCTCAATAATAAGCCGCTCCCGTATCACCTGTAATGGCGACTTATGATTGTATAATGCAAAAAGATTGGAAAGCGTTTTGGGCGATTTATTTAATTGCTGCGCGTAATAGGCAACAGAATGATGTTCGCGGTAATTATTCTCTACCATTAAGTTGAACTTGCGGATAGTACCAAACTTTTCGTCAGCCAGCGCCTCTTTATGCCCACTGTGGGCCTTGGCGAGGCGGGTTACGATAATGATAAGCCGTTTTAACAGCATCCTGAGCATATCTATCTGGATATTATCTGCCGTTTCAAATTCTTCAATGAAAATATCAAGCAAGCGCTGTAGTTTAAACTGCATGGTTGCGTCGAGGGTAACAAAAACCTGCTCCGAGTTACCATAAAAAAGGAAGCCCACACAGCTTACTTCCTCGTCATGATCTACAATGCAATAAAAATCGCGGTTAAACTGCCAGGCTACTATATCTTCCGGCCGTTCAAAACGGAAGGATTGGTTAACCATCAACGGCAAAATGGTATTGGGCAAAAAATCGTAATCCACCTCATCAATTGTAACAGTTTGCTTTTCGCCCTTATTCCAGGCTATGGTGAGGTACTTATGCTGACGATCGCGGGTAAAAAACATCCTGTCGAAATGTTTTTCATTAATGAGCAGCAGCAAATCGCCGCCTGTAGATTGTTCTGTAGCTGATAGTTTCATTTTTGCGTGATAGCAAAGATATTTAAAAGTAGTAATTAAGAACTCACCAGCATCGGTTTATCGCAACCGGATGACCAATCGTGCTGAACATTGGTCATAAGTAACGCATTGTCAAACTTTACTGAACCCTTCGGAAAAATACTTTCATCTTCAAAAAAGCTTGATTTAACAGCACTCACTTCGAGCGCCTGTACTTTCCAGTTATCGGTATATAACACTAACCCTTCATACTTATTGCCATTGGGTGAATATCCGGTTGCCCCGGCCTTAAAGAAATCAGAAGCTACATCAAGCGTCCCGAATATCGAATCCGGATTGAGTTGATCAGCAACTTTTGCATCCACACTAATCGCCGTTCCGTCCGAACTGGTGAAAGCCACGTGATATTGGTCGTCGTGCTCATTAACGTCAAATTTGGCATGATAATGCCTGCCGGGAAATACCCTGCCGCCGGCAACCGTATTAAATAAAGATGATGTATCTCTGCGCGGAATATAAACTCCTTGTTTTAATTCTCCATTTTCGTGCCATTCAACGGCAATGCGATGCGCACCATTTTCAGATCCAACTCCTAAAAAAGCAGGCATTCCTTTAGGTCGCACCTTTTTAAGCCTGATCAAACAGATCCCGGCTATAGCCTTGCCATTAAAAAGCTGGGGGCTGAAGGGCGGCGGTACCATTTTTTTAGCTATATCCGCATCTACTGTAAAGTTTATTAATATACGTCTGTCAATTATACCGGTAATATTCGGAATCTTCATAGGATAAATGTATGATGGCTTTTTGTTGTTTGAGTGACCGAACGCAGATTATTTTATCTCAATTAATCGCACAATTTAACAACCGCTTAACATACTTCATCAAACATTCATTCAAAAAAGGGAAATTGCCATTAATTGTCTGCAGCTATTGCAGGCAACTACCCCTATTGATTTAAAAATGGCTATTACCCAATTTCTTGACCGGCATCAGGATGCTGTGCAGGTTGCTTTATATGCTTTTATCATATGCTCGTTATGGCTTATGGAAGTTTGCGTTGCTTCTGGTATGATTTCGGTAAAAAAGCGCTGGCAGCATAATAAAACCAACCTCCTGTTCATTTTCACAGCCCTCCCTATCCAACTATTGCTCACTACTATTGTTTTAATCATAGTTGGCTGGACCAACTTACATCATTGGGGGCTGATTAATTACATGCCCGGTCATCACAATAAATGGGTTTACTATATCAGCCTTTTCATGCTGCTTGACCTCTGCGAATACATTTACCATGTGGTAATGCACAAGATAGATCCGCTTTGGAAATTTCACCTCGTGCATCACAGCGATCTTCATGTTGACGTTTCAACCACAGTACGTGAACATCCCTGCGAAACCTGTGTGCGCACATGCTGCTTAATGCTTTGGGTATTTATTTGCGGCCCGGCTATTAGCGTTTTAGTATTAAGGCAAACCTTTCAATCATTATTTAATATCCTGGCCCATACCGAATTCAGGCTTCCCCGGAAGGTTAATAAAGTGGTTGGCCTGATTTTCATAACGCCCAACCTGCACCATGTACACCACCACTATCAACTGCCCCATATCGACCGGAACTATGGCGATGTATTAAGTATATGGGACAGGCTTTTTGGTACTTTTGGTGAGCTTGAGCAGGAAAACACCCGTTTTGGCATAGATACCCATATGGATAAAGAAACTACCGGTAAGTTTGCGAATATTCTTAAAATACCGTTTCAAAAGCTGGAACGGCCAAACGGGTACCAGGATCAACATTAATCGGAGCTGTCATTCTTCGTCTTCCCCAAAATCTTCCATTACTCCAAAGTATTCTTCCCATTCCGGATCTTCGATAACGGTTATACTTATAGGAAGTTCATCAAACTCAGATAAAGCATCATTTAACCTGTCGCCTGCCATGTCAATATCAGTGGTATACCAGGCCCACCAGCGTTCATTTTCGCCGGTGAATACAAATGCCAGGATACTTTGATAATCATCCTCAAGGATATCCACCAATGCGTCCTCTACCTGCTCCATCAGCAACATTTCATCAGCCGGAGGCAGTAACGATGGATCAAATGATTCATAACTCCAGGTTACATCCATCCGCTGCAGGTAAACACCGGTTTCAAAAAAGTTTGATAAATTGGGCCTGTAACGGACCAGCAGCGGGATATCGTCATCGGATACGGCTTCAACCGATACCCAGGTATCGTCTAAGATCATACGTCTGTTTTTTTAAGGTTTAGCAGGGACGTTTTTACAGATAAAATACTATAGCAGAACGATACGGATTTGTAATTATTTTAGTCCTCAATAACAAATGTTTAGCTACCGTCAACTTTCCGGGTATAAAGATAATCATGCCAGACAAAATCCGGTTCATTTGTTCAAAAAATCATTCATTAAGCCCCTTTATTAATGAAGAACAGACTTACGAAGTTTTTAAAAACTTCGTAAGTCATAAACATCCTTTTTACTCTATCTCAAACTCTTTCTTCAGTTTAATATCAACCGATGAACTGCCTATCATCACCATAAACTTACCAGGCTCAACCGTCCAGTTCATGTTTTTATCCAGCAGTGCCAAATCATCGGGATGCAGCGTGAATTGCACAGTTTTCTTTTCGCCCGGGTTAAGGGTGATCCTGTCAAAACCACGTAAGTCATACTCATAAGTTGTAACGCTGCTTACTTCATCCTTAAGATAAAGCTGCACCACGTCATCACCTTTGCGCTGACCGGTATTGGTCACATCAACACTAACCTGTATAAGTCCCTGCGAGTTACCTTTTTCGGGCGATACCTGCAGGTTACTGTACTCAAACGTAGTGTAGCTTAAACCGTAACCATAAGGGTATAAAGCACCTTTTACACTGGTTTTGCCCCAGCTGTTTTGCCCGCCCTGTTCTGCCTGCGACGATGGTTTAAAAGGGAAATTATACTCCAACTGACCGGTTGTTTTTGGGAAAGTGATCGGCAACCTTCCGCCGGGATTGTTATCGCCAAACAGGGTTTCAGCAATCACCCTCCCGCTTTGTACACTGGGAAACCAGGCTTCCAATATGGCCGGTACATATTTATTTTCCCAGTTGATGGTTAGCGGCTGCCCGTTGATCATCACCATTACCACAGGCTTGCCAGTGGCTTGTAATGCCTGAATCAGTTTTAATTGCCTGCCGGGAAGGTTCAAGCCGGTACGCGATAAGCTTTCGCCTACACGGTCAACATCCTCACCTACCACAGCAATCACTATATCCGATTGTTTGGCCTGCGCCACCGCCGAATCAATTCCTGCCTGCTCCTGCGCCGTCAGCGGCGTTTCAATGATCTCGCTTTCGGGCCAGGTAGCGTTAATCATATCGCAGCCTTTAACATAGCTTACTTTAGCATCGTTGCCAACATAATTTTTAACACCATCAAACACGGTAGTAACCGGGTTATGCGATGGACCATACCTGCTTACAGCATAGTTAGTTTCCTTAGCCAGCGGACCAGTTACCAGAATGTTAGGATACTTCTTTTTGTCTAACGGCAACAGGTTATTGGCATTTTTAAGCAGTATCATCGATTCGCGGTTCATTTTGAGACTCATGGCCTTGTCCGCATCGGTGTGCACTATTTTATCTGCAGCTTTAGGATCTTTAACGTAAGGACTGTCAAACAACCCCAACCTGAATTTTACTTTCAGCACTTCGCCAACGCGGGTATCAATAATCTTCATGGAGATGCGGTTTTCTTTGATCAGCTCGCGCAAAGGCATAATAAAGGTTTGCGGCATAGTGAAATTAGTGCGTACGTTAAGCCCGGCTTCCACCGCCTGCCTTACGGCTTCCTTATAATCTGCCGCTACATGGTGTTTAGAGTACAGAAACTCAACAGCCTCACTGTCGCTTACCACATAACCATCAAATCCAAATTGCTGGCGTAAAAGCTGGGTTAAAAAGTAATAACTACCGGTTATGGGCACACCATCCCAGTCATTATAGCTACTCATTACGCCCATAGGATGCGCCTCCTGGATCACCCTGCGGAAAGGATATAAATACAACTGGTGCATTTCTCTCGGTGCCACATGCGGATCGGTACGGGCGCTGCCGTCACGGCCTCCTTTAGGCACGCTGTACACAGCAAAGTGCTTAAGGGTTGAGGCTACGCCACCTTCCTGAATCCCCAGCACCATTTGCTTGCCCATTTCGGCAATATGAAAGGGGTCTTCACCATAACATTCAACTACACGGCCCCAGCGCTGGTCACGGGCGGGGTCAAGTATAGGCGCATAAACGTTGGTATATCCGAGGGCTTTAGCCTCGCGGCCAACGGTTTTACCCGCCTGATACACAAGTTCTTTATCAAAGGTACTGCCTATGGATATTGGCGCAGGCAGTGGCGTGGCCCGGTCATGGTTAAGGCCGTGAATCCCCTCGTTGGTAAAATCAACCGGAATTCCTAAACGGGTTTCCTCAACAAACCATTTTTGGATGGTGTTGATTGCCGAAGCATGTTTACTGAACGGGTATGAATATTGCGTGGGCGCATCGTCGGTATGCGAGGTAAGGTTATTCAGTTCCTCGTCGATGTTGGCGATACCATCTTTCCAAACTTCATTTTTCCAGTTGGGTACAGGCATTTCATCTTTTAAAACGCGTTTATAACCATAAAGGGTAGCCATTTGGCAGGTTTTCTCTTCAACAGTCATCTGGCTTACCAGGTCGGCCACACGCTTATCAATGGGTTGTGAGGGATCTTCAAACACATCCATTTTGCCGTTCTTATTAAAATCTATCCAGCCTTTGTGATAGATATTTTTTTCCTGTGCCGATGCTGCAAGGCTAAAGCTGATAGATAAAGCGGATGCCACAAATACCCGCGGCAGATAGTACTTAATTCTCATGAGGTTGTATTGGAGTTGGAACTTCAAATATATAAACCTGTGTGGGGTGCAGCCATGCCCGGGGCCGTATATTTTAACTATATCGTTTGAGTGACGAGGTTTAAACCCGCCACTTGCATAGTAACAACCTTAATCTAATCCAATTCGGCATTTGCGTACCTTCTAATTTTAACGCTTATTATTTATGGCATCTGCCGGGAAGGCCGCGAGATAACGGCAGCTATTATGTAAGGTTTGTTTGCAATTGCGGATTATATAATAATTGGCGTTTGCAGCTATTTGATAATATATATTATCAAAACTCCATGGCATGATCTTAACGGGCATCTGCCCAATCAGCTTCGGTAAAGGCTGGATTTATTTTATAATCGTTATAGGTAATGCTGCTTTTTTGCGCACCCTCTGTTTGTAATTCGGCGGCAGGGAAAACAATACCATCAACCGTTTTAAAACCGGTAAAAGCCGATATCTGCACCAACGAGCCTACTTTAGTACCTTCGCCAACCAACTGATTTTTATTGTCTAACACGGCAAAACTGGTTATGCCGTCAAAACTATAGCTCACTATCATCACGTTATTTTTACCCTCCTGTGCCTTAACATTTTGAATATGGTCGAGGTTCTCTTTCCTGAATAATAACGCTCCTGAACGGAAACCTTGTTTCAATTGCGATATGCGGGAAGATGAAAGCGGTTTTTTATCGCCGTTACGCCATTGCCAGCCATTATCACCTTCCATTTGCTCAACCTGCAACAACTTCCCACCTTTGCGAATCTCAGAGCGCACACGATGAGCAGACAGGTCAATCTTAATGGTAAAATCGAGGCCCGTCATCGTAGCAGAGATCTGCATGGTTTTAATTGCATTGAGCTTTGCACCGCCGTGTACTTCGGCAGCCTTGTTTAATAAACCCGCAGCATCATTATCACCGGTTTCAGCTGCCTGATTTCCGGCAGTTGTTTTGGCATTGCCGGAAGACCCGGATGTTGTTTTAGATGAGGATGACGCGCTTTTGGGTGCTTTGTCCTCCATAAAATAAATATTGCCGTCAATGGCAGCCATCACCGGTTTTTCACCGGGGCGGCAAAAGAAACTATGCGTTTCGGTTTTACCTGTATTGTAATTTAGGGTAAGTACTCCATCTTTAATTGTATAGGTACCTGCCCCGCTGTCTTTGCGACCTCCGCCACCTCCTATGCCTTCACCGGATACCATGGTAGCTGAAGAACTATTTTGGCTAAAATTGCCCTTACCATCAAAATAAAGACCTTTTGAGCCCGATGTGCCAACAAATACCTGCCCGGTATTCCCGCCTCCCATGCTACTTGCATGTGTAAATTGATAATAACCGGCAGGTACCCTATCGGCAGTATTGAGCTTTAAAATACTGAAAGAACCTGCATCGATATCGCCGTCAGATTCAATTTTATATTCCTGTTTGGCGCCTTTGAGATACTGCAGCTTGAGCGTACTGCCCTGTACCTGGTAACGGCCTGCAACATGTGTTTTCCAATCGGGCTTTTCAAGCAAATCGTTAAAAGTACCATCGGGCCTTAACTGGAAAACAACATCACTGCGGCCCATGCCTCCCCCCATAGTAACAGGTAAGGTTATTTCAATACCGGCGTAAACGCCGCTTACATTTTTTGGTTGCGCGCCGGCATTAACACCGGCAAAAAGTGTGATAAGCAAACCTAACACAAAAGCTTTCATAGTATCGGCAGGAAAAAATTCTACGATTCAGATTTAACTATCAACTCCTGCACGATAAAAATGTTTTTAGCCTAATGATAAGGTTTTGTTAAATTTTACTGGCCGACTAATACTTTAACGCCGTCTTAAAAAAGCCGACAGCCAAGCTGTCCACCTGTAAGTGAATGGCATGCCTGTTAACCGAAGGATCATCGGTAAAATATATCGGAGCTTCTTTTTTTACAGCGTCAATGGCCTCGCCAAGCATTACGTAATGGCCTACCTTACCGGGCAGCTCTGTATATTTTGATTTGCCAATTAGCTGATGATAATGCCTGGCATTGGTTTTAACCGGGGCTATGCTATCACTTTGTGAGCCTACAATATACAAGGCGCCTTTAATATCAGCTACCTGCTCTTTGCGGGTAAAACCGAAGCCTAATGCGGGCGATATGGAAAAGAATGCTTTGATCCGGTTATCTTTTAGCGGGGGCACATGTTTGGAGTCGGCAATCAGGGTGCTATCGTCCAGCAGTTTTACCAAACCCGGAAACTCCGGTATCTCCAGATCTTTGCGCCCTGTGGTTTTATAATAATTACGGGCCTGTTCAAAATCAAGCCTTGCACCGGCCAGGGCTATCATAGTATATCCGCCAAATGAAAACCCGGTTGCGCCTATTTTTTGCTGATTAATAAGGGGGCCAATCTCGGGGTTATTCAGTAAGAATGTAAGAGCGAAACTGATATCCAGCGGACGTTCCCATGGCTTAACAAATTCAAGAGGAATTTTATGATCATAGGTATTGCCGTAATGATCGACAGCAGCAACTATGCAACCGCTGTTTGCAATGGCCTGGGCAAGCCACTCCAAAGTTAACCGGCCGCCACCTGTGCCATGCGAGAGCAGGATAAGCGGCAGTTTATTTGCCGGAAGCTTACCATTACGAACTGTTGACTGCCGTAAAAAGGGCGAAAAGTGTTTATCTGTGGGTTTCAATGTATCAGCCGTTGGGTACCAGATTTCCGTAACTACCGGGCGGTTATTGCGGCTTTCGTCCTTAAAATTGAGGGTACGCTCGCCTAAGTTTTGGGCAATCGCAAGATGGCCTGATAGCAAGATTATAATAATGGTGAAGGTTTGTTTCCACATAATGTTAGCGTTTATATCACAAAGCAACACATTCAGTGAGTCAAAAAGATTGACAATAGTCAATAAATCACTTTTTTGATTTAAGGCGGCTCAGGGTTTCCTGCGAGATACCAAGGTAATCGGCAACTATTTTATTGGGCAGCCTTTTAATAATTTCGGGCTGGGTTTGCATCAGGATATTGTAACGGGCTTTTGAATCCATGGTGATAAGGCTTTCTATCCGCTGTATGGACGCGATGTAATCCAGCTCAAGCCCTTTACGGTACATGGTTTCAAATCCGGGAATCTCCTGAAGCAGCAGGTCGCGATCTGTATAGCTCAGTACCAGCAACTCGGATGGCTCGGGGCTTTGAATGGAGGCAACAGAAGGCTCTTTTAATATAAAGCTGGGGAATGCGGTACCCATACGCCCTTCAAATATCAGGAACCGGGTTGATTCATTGCCCTCATCATCAGTTAAGAATACCCTAAGGCATCCTTTAACCACAAAATATAAATGTTTTGCGATGCTCCCCTTTTCAACCAGGACCTCATTGCGTTTGGTAAAGCGGGTTTTAAAACAATTAGCAATCAGCCACTCATGTTCAGGCGAGAGGATTAATTTACCTTCAAGATGTTGTTTTAAAGCAGGATGCATAGCTGCAATTTATGCACTTAGCATTGGGTTGACAAATCCCTGATCATTTTTGAGCAAGCAAATTCTCGTACAGGCCAAAGTTTTCAGCATCAAAACAAACAAATATTACTTTCTCAACAACATCATTATCAGCCAAAAAAACCTTGACAGTTTTAATGGCAATGGCTGCAGCCTTATCTTTTGGAAAATGATAGATGCCGGTACTGATATTAGGAAAAGCTATGGTGTGCACATCGTTTTCTGCGGCAAGCTTCAAACTATTTAAATAAGCGGATTGCAACAGTCCGTCCTCGCCTTTTTTACCGCTATTATAAACAGGACCTACGGTATGGATGACGTATTTAGCAGGCAACTTACCGCCGGTTGTAATTACAGCTTGCCCGGTTTTGCAGCCGCCCTGCCGGGCTACTATCTTACGACAATCTTCCAGAATCTCCGGTCCGCCGGCACGGTGTATCGCGCCATCGACACCGCCGCCACCCATCAGTGATGTATTTGCCGCGTTTACAATGGCATCAGCTTTAATTTTTGTGATATCGCCCTGTACTAATTCAATAGTGCCCATAATATTTTAAATTATAGCAAATAAACAAACAGGAAAGTGTTTTGCTTTTAGAAATAAAGTTGCACCATTTTACGCCAGTAACGGGCGCGGTGTGCTTCCTCGTGCCAAATATACAAGCTGTTTTGGATGCCTTTGCTGGCCAATACGGTGCTTAGGTATTTATTATCTTCCAAAAATGCATCCTCCTCGCCCACGGCCAGGATAATTTGGAGACGCTTGATCTGGTCAATAATTTCGGGGCTATGCAGGTTATTTAAAAACTGGTTAGGCATATTGAAATACACATTCTCATCGCGGTACCCATCTAACAGGTCGCGGAAATTGCCCATAGCCTGGGTAATGTCATAGCGCCCGCTCATACCTACTACTTTCACAAATACCAAGGGATGTTTAAATGCTATGTTAACCGCATGATAGGCCCCCATGCTGCAACCTGCCGAAATAATTGAACCGGCGGCGTTAAGTGTTTTCATTAAGGGCACTACCTCCTGTAAAATGTATTGCTCATACTGCAGGTGCCTTTCCATGCGATGGTAAGGATGACTGAACTCATTATAAAAGCTTTCCCGGTCGATGCTATCCACACAGTAGACCTGCAGGTGACCTGCCTCAATTTTACTGCGTAAGGCTTCAATTACTTTCCAGTCTTCATAATCATAAAACCGGGCTGTGCGGGTGGGAAAAAATAGAACAGAGGCGCCCGCATGGCCAAAAACCAGCAATTCCATATTGCGCTGAAGCGACGGACTGAACCACTTGTGGTACTCTCTTTTCATCTTTTAAACCGCTGAAAGATGACAAATGCGTGTAAACCCTATATTAAGCTAATTTGATACTTTGCGGCATTCGCTGTAAAACAGCTTTTTTCCACAAAGCGTAACCGGCGCTGCTCAAATGCAAACCATCTTTATCATAATATTCTCGTATTGGTTTACCGGAAGCATCTATCATCTGATTAAATATATTGATGAACTGCCAGTTTTTATGGCGGTGTATTATCTCGTTTTCAATTAAGCTATTGGTGTACCTGTACTTTTCAACAATAGGCCAGCGGGCAAGGCTTGGCTTAAGCGATATATAATAGCAGGGAATATTACCAAAAAGCCGCTCAACCTCAACTGTGAGCTGCTTAAAAAATATAAAAACTTCTTCGGGATTGCGGCCATCGCCGAGATCATTATCGCCCGCATACACTACGATGGATTCGGGGTTATAAGAATGCATTATACGTTCAAAAAACCATACACAGGCAGCCAGTGTAGAACCGCCAAAACCCAGGTTAACTGGTTGCATGTCATCAAAATCAGCATCAAGCGTATTCCACAAACGAATGGATGAGCTTCCATAAAAAATTACCCGCGGCACATAATCAAGCTTGGTTCGCTTAATTTCCAGCTGCTTCACATCCTCTTCGTACCAGATCATATTCTTCTATAGTAGGGCCGTATTAATTTAAGCGCTAAAGATAATACAATAGCCCTAACTTAATGTAACGATGATTAACAATGGTATTAAAAATGTAAAAATGACTATTATTCTGCCGCTTCTTCGCCTTTGGTGCCCAACTCAACAATATCACCCTCTTTAAAAAGGATAGCCTGCAGCGTAGTACGCCATACCGGCTTTTTGCGCAGTAAAAACTCAAGGTCCATACCAAAGTGCTTAAACTCCTCCTGCTGTGCGTTTTGCATAATGGCTTTGGCCTGGTTATCTTTCTCGACAGAAATCCGCTGTTCGTACCAGTTTATAGCTTCAGCTTCTTCGATTAATGAAACTATCATCCGGGCAAAGGTGCGGGTTTCGTCGGATAGCTCATTTGCCGGTTCGTGATATTGATCAAATGACATAATACTTTTTTTAGGAGATAAGTATTATGTAAACGCTTTTGTTTTAAGTGTGTAAGTATTTAGAATGGATTAAGCCAGGTGTTTCCTGATTTTGATATTAACCAGTTTGGATGTTGGCGTATTGCTTTGTTCTGCAACGCTGTTGATCGGCACCAACACATTGGCCTCGGGGTAATAGGTAGCTGTATTCCCTTCGGGAATGTTGTAAGGTACAACTACAAACAACCTCGCTACCCGCTCAACACCATCATCATAATTAAACAGGTCAACTTTTTCCTGCGCCCTGAAACCGGCTTTTTTCATATCTTTTTCATTCATCAAAATTACCCGGCGCTCATTGTGAATGCCCCGGTAGCGGTCGTCAAGGCCATATATGGTGGTGTTAAACTGATCATGACTGCGGATGGTTGCCATATGGTATTCGTCGGCAGCCAGTTCATGCTTCGGCAACGGGGCGATATTGAAAGGCACAACAGCTCCATTCTTTTCGGTGATAAACTTACCCTCGCGGGCGGCGTTTGGCAGGTAAAAACCGCCGGGCAAACGTACCTTTTGGTTATAATCCTCACAGCCCGGAATGACTTTGGCAATCGCGTCGCGCACAGCATCATAGCTTTGTGCGTACTTATCCCAGTCGACAACGGCACGATTACCTAATGTGGCTTTAGCAAGATTACAAATGATCTGGTTCTCGTTCATCAGATGTTCAGATACAGGCTTCAGCATCCCTTTTGACATTTGGACAACCCCCATGGAGTTTTCACAGCTTATAAATTGATCCTCGCCATTTACAACATCTTTATCGCTTCGTGACAGTGTTGGCAAGATCAAAGCTTCTTCACCATGAACCAGATGGCTACGGTTTAATTTGGTTGATACATGTACCGAAAGTTTAAGTTTACGCAAGGCCTGTGCCGTAAACAGGGTATCCGGCGTAGCCGAAAGGAAATTGCCGCCCATGGCAAAAAACACTTTAAGTTTGCCTTCGTCCATAGCTTTAATAGATTCAACAACATCATAACCATGGCCCCGCGGCGGCTCAAAACCAAAAACTTCCTTGAGTTTATCCAACTGCTTCGGTTTTGGCTTATCCCAGATCATCATGGTACGGTTACCCTGTACGTTGCTATGACCACGCACCGGACACAAACCGGCACCGGGTTTACCAATGGCGCCTTTAAGCATGGCCAGGTTCACAATTTCTTTTACGGTATCCACTCCGTTTTTATGCTGGGTGATGCCCATAGCCCAGCAAATAATGATGCGGCTTTTATTTTTAATCAAATCAACCGCCTGTTCAATTTCATTCACTGTTAAACCGGCAGCTTTAGCCAGGTCATCAATCTTGTATTGGTTCAGGCTGTCTAAAAAGGCAACGTAACCAGTAGTGTTCTTTTTAATAAATTCATGATCGAAGACACTGCCGGAATTTTCCCGCTCGGCTTTATATAGCAGTTTTTCCATGGCTTTTAGCAAAGCCATATCACCGTTTATTTTTACCTGCAGGTACAGATCGGCCAATTGCGTTTTGATACCTAAAATGCCTTTTACCGTTTGCGGGTTTTTAAAACCCATTAACCCAGCCTCATGCAAGGGGTTTACCGCAATGATCTTTGAGCCTTTCTGCTTAGCCTTTTCAAGCGCGCTAAGCATCCGGGGATGATTGGTACCTGGGTTTTGCCCCATGATAATGATTACATCGGTATCGTAAAAATCATTAAGGGTGACTGTGCCCTTGCCAATGCCAATAGTATCGGCAAGGCCAACACCGGTACTTTCATGGCACATATTGGAGCAATCGGGCATGTTATTGGTACCAAACTCGCGCACAAATAACTGGTAAGTAAATGAAGCCTCGTTACTGGTACGGCCGGATGTATAAAATGCAGCTTCATCGGGCGACGCCAAGCCGTTAAGCTCATTCGCTATTTTTTTAAACGCGAAGTCCCAGTTTACCGGTGTGTAATGTGTAGCTCCTTTGGCCAGATATACTGGTTGGGCTATGCGTCCCTTCTTCCCTATCTCATAATCGTTAAGTTTGGCAAGATCCGCTACCGAATTTTCAGCAAAAAAATCACCAGTGACCTTTTTGGTAGTAGCTTCTTCGGCAAGCGCTTTGGCTCCATTTTCACAATATTCGGCGATGGGCGAACGGTCGTCATCCGGGTCGGGCCAGGCACAGCCAGAACAATCAAAACCGCTCTTTTTGTTCATATGAAACAAGCCTTCCATACCTCTTGCCAGGCCTACTTCCTTTAATATATCAACCATAGCCACTGTAACAGCAGGGATACCCGCCGCCCAGTCTTTTGGATGTGTTATTTTCAGGTCGAGTAGCTCCTCAGGATTCTCTGCTGCCGGTCCTTGTTCTGCTTGCTTGCTCATGGCTTTTTAGCTGCTAAGGGATTAGGATAATTATCGCTTTGATCTTCGGCGACTTCATCCAAACACGTAAAATCTTTTTCAACCAGTAAATGCAAACTGCCGTGTTTACCTTCGTAACCTACCTTATCGTCGTCGGCAAAGCCGGTGGCCACAGCTTTTGGCACATATAGTGTTATGGCATTCTCCTTATAGGTTGCCGAAAGATGCTCATCATCAACCAGTCTCAAAGCATAAATAAGCTGCTGACTGCCAAAATCGACGGTTTCCTGAACATAACCTTCTTCGGCCAGTTTGGCTACATCAGTTTTTGTGAGCCTGTATCTTAATGAATTACCTTTTATCCTTATTTTCATTGGTATCAATCAGTTTACGCCGATGGCGCCGTTAGTACGGCCTCATCGTGGACCATTACCCGGTGCGCGCCCGCGTAAATATTAAAGCGCTCATCGCGTAAAAAGCCAATCAGTGTAATATTAAATTCGTTTGCCAGTTCTATAGCCAGGCTTGACGGCGCACCTACTGCCGCAATAATACTGATACCTGCCATCGCGGCCTTTTGAATAAGCTCAAAACTTGCCCTGCCGCTAAGTAACAATACTGTTTGCTGCAACGGCAGCCAGTTATACATCATAGCAGCACCTATCAGCTTATCTAAAGCATTATGCCTGCCTACGTCTTCTCTTAATAATAACAGCTCACCCAAAGGAGTAAACAAAGCCGATGCATGCAAACCGCCCGTATCATCAAATACCCGCTGGTGCCCGCGCAAAATCTTCGGTAACTGATTAAGTACCAAACTATGGATCACATTGCCATCATCTGCCCCGGCGGCAAAATTGCTTACTGTGCGAATAGCGCTGATAGAACCCTTTCCGCACACACCGCAACTGCTTGTGGTATAAAAATTCCGTTCGGTATTTTGAAGGTACGGCAGTGCATCCTGTTCAAGTGTTACCAGCATGGTATTCTTCTTGTTTTCAGCGCAGGTTATAAAGCTGTGTTTAGCTGATTTTATCTCATCTGCATTTTTAATAATGCCTTCGGTAAAAAGGAAACCGGTTGCCAGTTCGGCATCATGACCGGGGGTACGCATAGTTACAGAGATATTACGTAACTCTCTGCCATCTGCAGGACCATATTCCAGTTTAATTTCAAGTGGTTCTTCAATGGCTATGCTATCCTCCTCCCTTGCGCTTCGGTTAGCGTTAACTTTTACAACCGGGATATGAATAACTGATGGCGAAGACATATTCAAAGATACAATTTATGGCATAGTTTGTTTATGCAAGTTTATGTGCAGAAGGCAAGTTTAAGTCCCTTCGTTTGAATTGTTTTTGAGGCAAGCGTCTGCAAAACAGCCGTTAGCTTAGCCCGGCAAGGGATTAACAGGGTTAACAGAAATTCGAACTATTTTACATTATTTAATTTATAATCAATTAATTACATTAAAAACAGCATTAACACATGTAAACCCCGACAAGGTTAATCCTCCAAGCTTATTTTTTTGTTTAGGTTCAAACCCGGAGGTTTGGACCCGCATAATGAACTTACATATGTTGATTTGTTAAATTTAAACCTGCTGCTCGTTTTGTAAGCTAATTTGAATATTTTTGAGATATGAAGATCAACATACTGGCTTTTGGAGTGGCTAAGGAGATATTTGGAAGCAGCGAAGTTAGCCTGGAAATGACCAACGATGCAACTATCTCCAATTTAAAATACCTGCTTGAGCAACAATACCCGCGTTTAAAGCAGCTTTCATCATACATGCTGGCTGTTAACAACGAATATGCCCTGCCCGGCGATACTATTCACGAACGCGACGAAATAGCGATCATTCCGCCGGTAAGCGGGGGGTAGATCAGTTTGCAGTTTTTAAGTAGCAGTGGCAGTAAACTTTTTAGCGGCAGTTTACAGTTTTTAGTGGGCAGCTTGCAGTAGTATTTTAGGACTTACCTCAATTTCATCAATATTAAACAATCAACTTAATATAGAATGGCCATCAGAAGCGCAACGCTTGCCGATCATACTGCAATATCAAATTTGCTAACACAATTGGGTTATCCAGGCACTGAAGATTTTTTGCCGGGTAACCTTGAACGAATGTTAGAGCAACCTTCATCGAAGGTTTTGGTTTATGAAGATGAAGGTGAGGTTGCAGGTTTTATCGCCATTGATTTTTTAACACAGCTGGTAGTTAAGGGTGATTTTATTCGCATCAGTTGTTTTTCTGTTGATGAAAACACCCGGGGCAAAGGTATTGGTAAGGCTCTTGAGGGTTATATTACCGAACTTGGCAAAGAACGTGATGCCGACAGGATAGAGGTACACTGCCATACACGCAGGACCGACGCCCACCGGTTTTATTACAGGCAGGGTTATTCCGAGTCGCCCAAATACCTCATGAAATCATTGGCAGATAAAATATAGATTTGCATTGCTATGAACACACAGATCCTTCTATCGGCCCAAACACTGGATATCCAATCATGTATCGACTGGATCATGTCACATGAATCCGGGGGGATAGATGTGTTTATTGGTACCGTACGCAATGCAACCAAAGGAAAAAAAGTTTTAAGGCTCGATTTTGAAGCTTACGAGCCAATGGCCATCAGCGAGATGAACAAAATTGCTGCGCAGGCCTTTGAACGCTGGCCGGTACAAAAAATACTGATTCACCACCGTACCGGATTGCTGCAGGTTGGCGAGGTGCCGGTTGTTATTGCCGTTTCAGCAGCGCACCGTGACGCTGCCTTTGATGCCTGCAGGTACATCATCGACACACTTAAACAAACCGTCCCTATCTGGAAAAAAGAAAGCTTTGAGGATGGCGATGTCTGGGTGGCAGCACATCCTTAGGATTTGGGATATTGGATTTCGGAACTTGAAATTCGGATTTTTCAATTTTCAATGGGAGATTTTCCTCGTCGTTGTTGGTGTTGTCACCAACAACTCCCACTCCGTAGCTGCCGCTTGTTGGAGGTTTCGTCATTATAAAAGCTTAGGATACAAAAAAGTTGTTGGTGACAACACAAACAACGGCACAAACTTTCGATTCAAATTAAAAAAATCCGAAATCGAAATTCCGATATCCGAAATCATTTAATCAGCCTTATACTCTTCTAACCCACCTTCCAATGAAAACACATCGGCCTCGGGGATCATTTTGAGGATAAGTTTTACGGCTTCCTCGCTTCGTTTACCTGATGAGCAGTAAAGGACTTTGGTATTCGGGCTGGTAAAGTAGGCCAGGTACTCTTCTATTTCATCCAGCGGGATATGCGTACCGCCAATATCATAGGCTTCACGCTCGTGGATGGTACGCACGTCAATAAGTTCTACCGTATCATCTAAAAGGATCCGTTTTTTTAGTTCATCTGCATTGATGGTTGGAATAGTGATAGTTGTTTTTAACCTGCGGATATGTGTTTTTGTTACCGGGCCAATCTTAAAGATGCGGCTTTGCATGCTTTGTGCATCAAAGATCAGCACTTTCCCGGCCAGTAATTCACCGGTTTTGGTAATGTACTTGATTACTTCATTGGCCTGCATACAGCCAATGATTCCGGCCAGTGTAGGTACTACTCCGCCTTCAGTACAGTTAGGGATCTGGGTAGCATCCACTTCGGGGAACAAATCACGATAATTGGGCGAATTTGCCCCTTTGGGGTTGCTTACGTTCCAAATGGCAACCTGCCCTTCAAACTGATAAATGGCACCATAAACAAGCGGTTTAGCGGCCAAAACACAGGCATCATTAAGCAGGTAACGGGTTTCGAAATTATCGGTACCATCCAGCACAATGTCGTAATTGCTGATAACATCCATCACATTATCGGATGTTATTTTGATGGCATGAGAAACAAGCTTAATACCTGGATTTTGCGCTTGCAGGCGTGAACAAGCCACTTCAGCTTTATTTTCCCCCTCATCAGTAGGGTTATATAATACCTGGCGGTGCAGGTTACTTACCGATACCTGGTCGAAATCAGCAATTCCCAATGTGCCAATTCCGGTTGATGCCAGGTATTGTGCAGCCGGGCAGCCCAACCCTCCAGCCCCGACAACCAGCACGCGGGCTTGCTGCAATAATTGCTGGGCTTCCTCGCCAAAACCAGGCAGTGCTATCTGGCAGTTATATCGTTGTAAATCCTGATTCATTAGTAGCAACTATTGTATGGTGGATCATTGATTTTACTTTCTCCAATTCTTCAGGCGTATTCACATTGGTCAGTGCCTCCTGTTGTGGGGCGTTTAACAATGTAATATCACTATTGATCAAAACCTTGCGCGGGCATGAATACCCTTGCGCCAAAAACGATAGCAGTACAGGGTAGCTTTTAGGCTCCCATATAGCTATCAAAGGTTCAGGGAAATCGGTTACCGGACTGTGATAAGCCGTAGCCACCGACGAACTGTTTCGCCAGGCCACTAAATTGCGAAGGGTAGCTTCATCCATCAAAGGCAAATCGCAGGCTATGATCAGCCAGGCGGCATCCGGCTGCTCGCGAAAAGCGGAAAGAATAGCCCCATAAGGTCCTAAACCAGTAAATGTATCCTCAATAACGGGATAAACCGGGTCAATTTCCTGCTGCTGGCCGGGGCGACCGGAAATGTAAACCTCCCGACAAAAGGTTTTAAGCAGATCGGCCATATAATACCGTTGCTGCTTGCCATGCCATTTGGCCGTACCTTTATCAAAACCCATTCGGGTACTTTTGCCGCCGGCCAATACCAGTCCATTTAAAACAGGTTTGGCCTGTTTTAACGCGGCTTCAAAAAAGGCTACGATCTTTTCACGTTCATCTACTTTTAAAACGGGGATCTGCTGCCAGTGAGGGATAACCTCCTGTATAAAGCCCGGGATTTCGCTTGCATTATCGGCCAGCAGAAAAAGCTGAACATTATTGAGCTGACCTATCCTTTTTTGCAGCGACGCTTCTTTATTACTATCGATAATAACTACCTGTGCCTTAGCCTGCTGGTGATTTCCATTAACTATTACCAGGTCGGCAGACGAGAATTGCTGTTTGAGCTGATAAGGATATACCGGGTTTTGATAATTGAATTGCTGATAGTTTACCTGGTCGGTATATTCGAGCAAGGCGCCGCTCACCAATCTGCCGGGCAGCAAAGTAATATCATCGTTATGTGACATATCCACATAAGCACATTTATAAACCGGTGAAAGCGAACGGATCACATCATCGGCCAATAATTTGATCACGGTACAGGGGCCGCCCAGAATAGCCCACTCGTTACGGCCAAAGTTACCGGTTGAAGGCCTTGACAGCCTGGCGTGTTTTTTATGGGTGCCCGACGGCTGGTTATGATCTTTTAAAGTCACGTTTACCTCCTGTTTTTGAGATCAGTTTGGTTTCTTTTATCACTATATCATGGCTCATGGCCTTGCACATATCATAAATAGTAAGCGCCGCTATTGAAGCTCCTACCAGCGCTTCCATTTCTACGCCTGTTTTGGCGGTGATGCTTGCAGTACAATCAACAACAACCTCTTGTTGTTCGTTGATATGTATGGCTACATTGCAATTATCCAAACCCAGCGGATGGCAAAGCGGGATCAGTTCGCCGGTTTTTTTGGCGGCCATAATACCGGCAATGATAGCTGTTTGAAAAACAGGGCCCTTTTTAGTCTGCAATTCATTCCCTGCTAAAAGCTCAAATACTTGTGCAGGCAAAGCAACCACGCTGCGCGCGGTAGCAGTACGGTGTGTAACCTGCTTTTCAGTTACATCAACCATATTAGGATCGCCTTGTTTGTTTATGTGGGTTAACATTATGAACCTTGATTTACTTGATTATAGGATTTAAGAATATTTGCATGCATAACTTTTATTTGGTTTCTAATTGCCATCAAGGCAATCCTAAAATCCTACAAATCATGGTTAAACCTCCAAACCTTAAACACCTCTCCTGCTTTAAAATTATTCTTTTCAGGCGGAAGTTCTAAAAAAGCTTCGGTATCTGCTAAGTTAGCAAAATCGCCCGAACCATTTCCTTCAACGGGCATAGCTATTAACCGGCCTTGCTCATTACTTTGCAACTTTACCTGCAAATAATATTGCAATGCCGGCTGAAAAGTAAAGTCTTTGCTCAATACTGCATAAGTTGGCGGCTTTGTTGGCAAACCAAGTACAGCATTAAGCCACGGCAAAAAGTAACGGTGCAGGCACATAAATGTGGCTACCGGGTTACCCGGAAAAGCAAACACCAATGCACCGTTATTATGCCTGCCAAACCAAAAGGGTTTGCCGGGCCGCTGGGCTACTTTATGAAACAACTTTTCAACCTTTAATTCTTCAAGCGCCCGGGGGATATAATCAAACTTCCCCATCGAAACACCGCCGCTTAGCAGCAGTACATCATAGTATTGTAAACAGTATTGGATCTTTTCTTTAGTAACCGCGGGCTCATCGGGGATATGCAAAATATCAGCATCGGTACCATGCTGTTTTAAAACGGCCTTTACCATATAGCTGTTTGATTTGCGTATCTGGTACGGCAGCGGCGTTTCATGCACATCAACTAATTCATCGCCCGACGAAACTATTACCACCCTCGGCATTTTTTCAACAAGCAAGTGGGTTTTACCTACTGATGCCGCCACACTAATGATAGCAGGGCTTACCACCTGTCCTGCTGTTGATATAATATCATTTTGTTTTTTATCAAGGCCTTGCAAATGCAGGTTCTGCCCCTTTTTTATATCGCGGGTATGTATGCTCACCGACCCGGCAATGATCTCTACATCCTCATAACGGATCACTGTATCGGCCGAAGCGGGCAACACAGCACCGGTCATGATCTCGATGCATTCGTCGGCGCTGTCGATCTGAACCGGCTCGTCACCGGCTGCCTGGGTAGCTTTGATGCGGAAAATATTGATCCCGCTTTCAATAGCTTCATATCTTATAGCGATACCATCCATGGTTACCCGGTTAAAAGGGGGCAGGTCGCGGTCGGCCTTCAGGTCTTCGGCCAGGGCATAACCCAGAGCCTGTTCAAACGGGAGGTTTTGCGTGCCATAATCCCTAATTTGCGCAAGCACCAGTTTTTCAGCTTCTTCAACCGTTGTCATATAATATATGTAGTTTAAAACTATCCGCCAATAGTGGCCATTGACTCGTGGATGCCTGTTTTGGCTATCCGTGCCCGCTCGGCTTCCCAGCCATCTGCCGGCCGATGGCTAAAAGCGGTTAACAAGGCACTCTCTAATACTTCATCAGAAGCTTCCGCACGCATCAGATCTTTTAAATTGAGTACGCCATCATCATACAAACAGGTTTTTAGCCCGCCCTGAGGCGTTATGCGAATCCGGTTACAGCTACCGCAAAACGTACGCGAATAAGCTGCTATAATACCAACTGTACCTTTATGCCCTGGGATCTGATAATTGTATGAAGTAGAATAAGCCGGGTCATCCAGTTTCTTTATTTGCGGATATTTGCTTTTTATTTCATCTAAAATGCGAAGGTAATCCCAATGTAATCCATCGTACACATGACCATCGCCGTTAAAAGGCATTTCTTCTATAAACCTGACACTTACCGGCAACTCTTTTGCCAATTCAACCAGCGGAATAATATCCTGTATATTTTTGCCATCCATCACCACGGCATTGATCTTCACTTCCATATCATGGCTTAACATGGCATCTAAGGCTGCCATCACACTGGTAAATTCGTCGCGGCGGGTAATGGTAAAAAAGCGGTTGGCATCCAGCGTATCCAGGCTCAGGTTTATTGACCGTACACCTATCTTCTTCAATTCGGGCACATAAGGAGCCGTGAGTACGCCGTTAGTTGTAAGGCCCAGCTCTTTCAAGCCATCCAGCCTGGATATAGCTGTGAGCAAATGCATAATATCTTTACGTACAAAGGGCTCGCCTCCGGTAATACGGATTTTTTCGATACCCATTTTTACAAGCAAACTACAGCTGCGCAGCATTTCCTCATAGGTCATGAGCTCGGCACGTGAAAGCCAGTTCAAGCCATCCTCGGGCATACAGTAAAAACAACGCAGGTTGCACCTGTCTGTCACCGCGAGGCGCATATAGCTGATCTTCCGTCCATGATTATCTGTTAACAAAATATAGTTTTTTTATCCTGTAAAAATAATTAATTAACAGCCATTACACCTTTAAGTTTATGCATGGCAATTGTAAAAATAAGCATTACCCCGCTTGGAGATGTTTACGAAATGTATTTTTATTTCCTTTCTCATTGATATATCCAGTCGCAAATAAAATTGCGAAAGCGTACCCAAGGCATACTCCTTTCCTAATCCAACACATAAAGCGCAAAAAATCAAATTGTTATAAATGAACAGATCTAATTAAAACTTTCATTAAATTATTACCGTATTAAGGCAAGCATCCGCCCCAAAGAATTTATAAAAGGAAGCCCCCTGAGCCTAAACAACATAAAACGCAGGACCGGAAGCTACAAAATGGTAATGCATGATCATTACAACAATAGTCATATCAACATCTAATGTAATAGTTATAAAAAATGACAGGGATTATTATTCTGGCAGCAGGCGCATCAAATCGTTTTGGCTCCCCCAAGCAAAACCAAATTTACCAGGGTAAAACCCTTTTACAGCGGGCGATTCAAACCGCGCTTACCTGCCTGCATTGCGAAAAAGTTATTGTGGTGTTAGGAGCCAATGAACAATTAATCCGTCCCAATATAGATGAACAACTTGTAGGGGTCATTCACAATCCGCGTTGGGAAGAGGGAATGGGCTCGTCAATAAAAGTTGGTGTAGCCGAAATTTTGAGGCTTGAACCCCACATAACTTCAATTATCCTAATGCTTTGCGATCAGCCATTTGTTGATTCTTTCCTGATATCACAATTAATGGAAAAAAAGGAAGTTAATGACTGCGGTATTATTGCCTGCGGCTATCGTGACGTTTTGGGTGCGCCCGCTTTGTTCGATATAAAATATTTCCCCGAACTACTTGGCCTGCAAGGCACCGAAGGTGCAAAAAAAATCATCGAAGCACATGCCGACGACGTTTTTATACTCCCTTTTCCGCTGGGAGCTATTGACATTGACACCGCCGATGATTTAGAAAGGCTCAACCAGGTAGGATAAGATAATTAAGCCGAAGCAACCAGTTTATTTACGCTGCGATATACAAACTCGTTAA
The DNA here is from genome assembly GCF_050433785.1 of Mucilaginibacter sp. 3215. Lineage (NCBI taxonomy): Bacteria > Pseudomonadati > Bacteroidota > Sphingobacteriia > Sphingobacteriales > Sphingobacteriaceae > Mucilaginibacter > Mucilaginibacter sp. 3215. Next base: position 91,204 of record NZ_JBNPWO010000001.1, on the reverse strand, counting down.
AAATATGCCTGCGGGCAAACCGGCCGGGCGAATCCGCATTGACCAGTTTGATATAAACCGCTTTGGGCACGCCAAAATATTCATACACATTACCATCAAGAAAAGTAACTTTCAGTACCTGTTGCTTATACTCAAAATCGGCAATGTTTGATAAGGTAGTGGTAGCTGTATAATCGGGCAAGGTTTGAGCACGGGTTTCGGGGGCAATGCTTACCAAAAAATGATAAGCTTCGATGATGGTTTTACTCTTCTCTTCTGCCTCTGTCCTGCTGTCGTCCTGAAACCTGTCGGGATGCCAGGTTTTCATCATGCTTTTATAAACCGAACGCAACTCGCTTAACTCTGCATTTTCGGTCACGTTCAGGAGTTTCCTGTAGTCGCCAATTTTTTTCATTGTTTATTTAATTCTTTTTTATTGTCGATGAAGGAATTACAGGCAAAAACGCGCTCAGCACCACCATGAAAATAACGGCGCAAAGGTACACTTTTTTAACGAGGAAAAACAGGAAGTTTTATTTATTAAACAATGATGATATGGAGTAAATATTAGCTAAAACTTTTATTAACATTCAACTTAATTCCCTACCCTGTTTGCAGCCTTAATTCAGCGGCGCAGATGAATAAAATATGGTGGCAGCTGTTTAAATTATAAACCGTATTTTTGCAGGCTATGAAGTTTCCCAAATTTGCCGATCTGATACTGTTTGAGAACGACGACCTTATTGTTGTAAACAAACCGCCTTTTGTAAGTTCACTTGATGAACGTGGCGAAGGCAGCAGCGAGATCAGCATGTTAAGGCTGGCTAAGGCTTATTGGGACGATGCGCAGATCTGCCATCGCCTTGATAAAGAAACATCCGGCGCGCTTATTTTTGCAAAAAATCCCGAAGCTTACCGATCGATTTCCATTCAGTTTGAAAAGCGTAAGGTTAAAAAAGTATATCATGCAGTTATTGACGGTACGCATATTTTCGATAACCTGCTTGTTGATTTGCCTATATTAAATGTTGGCAAGGGCAGTGTAACCATCAGCAGGCAGGAAGGCAAGCGTGCCGAAACCTGGTTTCAGTCATTAAAATATTATCAACATTATACTTTGGTTGAGTGCCGTCCGGTTACAGGCCGTATGCACCAGATCAGGATCCACCTGGCTACACAAAGGGCCTCCATAGCCGGCGATGAGATGTATAAGGGCGAGCCTGTTTTTCTCTCCAAATTAAAGCGCAAATATCATTTGGGTAAAGATCAGGAAGAGTTGCCTATCATGAAGCGCTTTGCCCTGCATGCTTATGAAGTAACATTTCGTATCAATCCCGAAACCGAAGTTACCATCCATGCTCCATATCCTAAAGACTTTGAAACGCTTTTGAAGCTGCTTGATAAATTTGACAGTTAAAATTAAATGGTACAAAGTATTTGAAATTATCATACGCCAACGTATTTTTATGCTCCATGCCGCGTAGCTTAAAAAAATTCCTCTACTGTATTTTGCTGGTAATATTTGGTGTAAGCTATTCAAAAGCTGATCCTTATATATATCTTCCTGAAGACAGTCTTGTTCATTTTTTAAAGATCCAGAACAGGGATCTTCAGGATAAAAAGCTGGTTAATTATATTAAGCTTCGCTTTCAGCAAGGGCCCGTAAATACGATCCCGCAGGGTAAAAATGAAGTTTATAAAGAGCTTGATAAATACGATGTGGGCGACAAGGAAGCTTTAAAATACTTTATTGAAAGCATTATTCAGAAACGCTTTTTAAAACTCCCCGAAGCTGAAAGTGCTATGGTTAAAGCCATTAACCAGGCATCAAAGAACAAAGCCGATTTTTTGCTTTATTCATTTATTAGCCATCTTGCTTTTATTCAGACAGATAAAGGCAACCCCATAGGCGCTATATACAGTTACGGCCTGGCTCAAAAACAAGCTTTAAAACTTAACGATCCGCTATTGCAGGTATTCTTGAATATCAATATATCCGATCTGTATTACAAACTCAACCTATATAGCCAATCATTATATTACCTTAACCAGGCATTCCATATCAAGGAAGAAAATAAGATAAAGGACGACAGATTTTACACGATAATAAGCTATAACAAAGCCGAGAACTTTTTCAGGATGAAAAATCTTGATTCGCTGCAGCGATGTCATGATGATTTAATGGGGCCAAACAACAAAAGTTATAAACTATTCAGCTACCAATATCGTACTGCCTATTATATATCGCTGTTAAAACATGATTATAACAAAGCTATAACACAAATCAAAAACCTTCAACGAGACAAGAAATATGTGCCAAACGATGTTGAGAAACAAAATCTGGCCGATGCTTTTTACCTTAACGGACAGCCGGATTCGGCAAGCTCTATAGCTAACCAGCTGCTTGCGCTCCCGTATTCTGATAATCACCCTGAAATAAAGCATCACCTTTATCAATTGCTTGGAAAAATAGCCCGAGACAGGGGCGATTACAAGCTGGCTGTCGAGAATTTTGACCTTGCATTGAAGCAATCAGAAGAAAGCCTGAATAATACCACACAGGTGGGCAATGTATCGGCGCAAATAAAAATTGATAAAATTGAAACCTCGTTTACCGATACTGCCGAAAAATACAGGCGCGAACGCCTTATTTTGATCCTCATCAGTATTACCACAGTTTTCATGTTTGCTGTTATTGCCCTGTTATACCGCAGCGCCAGGCAAAAACGGCACTATGAAAAATTATTATATGATACCAAAAAAAATGAGCTGGCTTTTATCAACTCGCATGAGGTGCGTAAACATCTTACCAATATATTAGGCCTTGTTGAGCTGATGAGCGAAAGCAAGGACAAAAAAGAGGAGTTTTTACAGGTTGAAAAGCATCTTTATGATTCGGCCACCAGGCTCGACGACGCTATTAAGAATATTTCAGAAAAATTAAGCGACTAAGTTCCTGCATCAATAATTTTATTTTAGCCTTACCGGAAGAGGCAAGTATATCTGCTTGTATTATACCTGCAGGGCTATCCCGTACACGCACATTTGCGTTATTGATAAAAAACACCCCTTATTCTTTTCCGAAAATATGAAATTGTTAAAAACACAGTTTTACAGATTCTTTTTTACAGGTTTACAGCTATAATCAACGTGTTATTGAAAAAAAATACAAAATTTCTTAACATTTGTAATGAATTTTGTAAAAATAATTTAAATTCGCCTTAATAATTATTGAGATTAATACAAAAACTATAATTAGAACCCCAACTTTACAAATTAATTAAAAAATGGCAACGAAACTCGAGTACATTTGGCTTGATGGCTACAAACCAACACAAAGCCTGCGCAGCAAAACAAAAATCGTTAAAGAATTTAGCGGAAAAGTAGAAGATTTAGATAACTGGAGCTTTGACGGTTCTTCAACTGAGCAGGCACCAGGTGGTTCATCAGATTGTATCTTAAAGCCAGTTTTTGTTGTTCCTGATCCACAAAGAAAAAGCGCTTACCTGGTAATGTGCGAAGTATTAAGCGCTGATGGCAAACCACACGAATCAAATGGTCGTGCTACTATTGCTGATGACGATAATGATTTCTGGTTCGGTTTTGAGCAGGAGTACTTCCTGTGGGATCCGTCAACCAGCAAACCGCTTGGTTTCCCGGCAGCAGGTTACCCAGCTCCGCAAGGCCCTTACTACTGTTCAGTAGGTGCTAAAAATGCTTTCGGCCGCGAAATTGTTGAAGAGCACTTAGACGCATGTTTAGAAGCAGGCTTAAACGTTGAAGGTATCAACGCTGAGGTTGCTGCCGGTCAGTGGGAGTTCCAGATTTTTGCTAAAGGTGCTAAAGAAGCCGGTGACCAGATCTGGGTTGCACGTTATTTATTGGAAAGAATTGGTGAAAAATACGGAGTTGCTATTAACTGGCATTGCAAACCGCTTGGTCAATTAGACTGGAACGGCTCTGGTATGCATGCTAACTTCTCAAATACTACTTTACGTACTGCAAATAGCAAAGAAATTTTCACAGCTATCTGCGAGTCTTTCCGCCCTGCAGTTGCTGAGTGTATCGCTGTTTACGGTGCTGATAACGATCAGCGTTTAACCGGCAAACACGAAACAGCTTCTATTCATGATTTTAGCTATGGTGTATCTGACCGTGGTGCATCTATCCGTATCCCTCTGTACGCTGTTGACCACAACTGGAGCGGTTACCTGGAAGATCGTCGTCCTAACTCAGCTGCCGATCCATACAAAGTTGCTGCAGTTATCATCAAAACTGTAAAATCAGCTAAGCTTTAATCCCCCTAATAAATAGTTATTATTTTTATCCCCCGGTTTATAACCGGGGGATTTTTTTTCTACAATCTGTTTGTCAACTACATATAGTTCTTCAATCAAAGCATTAGCTTAATAATATTTATATTCAACTTTTATTTAAATGGCTGCTTAGCAGCATTATTTTTGACAGAAGTATCTTTTAAATATTGGATATAGTCACCCGTGGTAATCTCATTATAAGCGGCTACAGGTAAATTATAAAGATACATCCAACACTCCATGATATCATTAGTGGTATAGATGCTCACCGTTTCCCTTATATATTCATACGGATGTTGGTATAACCCACCGACACCTTCATAATCGTCAATTACCTTTAATATAATGTCGGGATCATCCATCATAAAAATACTACCGTAAATGTAGCGCTCTGCAGTATTACCGATCACAGCGCCGGGATATTCGCCAATATCATAAAGTCGCCCTCTTATTCTTCCGTCAGCTATAAATTTACAGTGTTTATTTAGATACGCTGCAAACTCATTACCGGGCTGCAGCAATGTGCCATACACAAATAAAAATTGACTTGTTGTTTCCATAAATAGCTCAAACAAAGGTAAGCGCAAACGCGTATATACACGCACAGGCTATTTTTTTATAGTTTAAGCCATAATAGCTATCTTGCTGCACCTTAACCGGCCATACTTTTATACCATGAACACAGAAGAGATCAAAGCGTATATAGAACAGAATAACATCCAGAAAATAAAATTCGCCTTTGCCGATATTGATGGCATTTTGCGCGGTAAGGTGATCAACCCTAAAAAATTTATTGATGGATTGCAAAGTGGCTATGGCTTTTGCGATGTAGTATTTGGCTGGGATAGTAGCGATGTTTGTTATGATAACGTACAGTTAACCGGCTGGCAAAGCGGTTACCCGGACAAACTTTGCCGTATTGACCTGTCGACCCTGCGCAATGTGCCCTGGCAGGATGATATCCCCTTTTTTTTAGCCGATTTCAGCAAACCCGACGGCAACGACTTGCCGGCCTGTCCGCGTAGCCTGCTCAAACATATTAAAGCGCAATGTGATGAGATGGGCTATCACGCCGAGTTTGCGCAGGAGTTTGAATGGTTCAATTTTAAAGAGACACCGCAAACCCTTGCCGATAAAAAATTCATCAATATTGAACCGCTTACACCGGGCATGTTCGGCTACTCGATATTGCGCACATCCGAAAACAGCGATTTTTATTATGATCTGTTTAATCTGCTTACCAAATTCAATATCCCTATTGAGGGTCTGCATACCGAAACCGGCCCGGGAGTATATGAAGCTGCCATACTTCATGATGAAGTTTTAGCTGCCGCAGATAAAGCAACGCTGTTTAAAACCGCAGTTAAAGAGATAGCCTATAAACACGGTATCATGGCATCATTCATGGCCAAATGGACCGAAACACTGCCTGGCTGTAGTGGCCACATCCATCAAAGCCTGTGGACTAAAGACCAATCAAAGAACCTGTTTTACGATGCTAACGATGTAAACAAAATGAGCGACCTGCATAAGCATTACCTTGCAGGCCAGCTATATTGCATGCCTTACCTGTTGCCGATGTACGCGCCAACCATCAACAGTTATAAACGCCTGGTTGAAGGCGCCTGGGCTCCCACCACCATAACATGGGGTGTTGAAAACCGTACTACCGCGCTACGTGTTATCAATACCACCGAAAACTATACCCGCCTGGAAACCCGCATCCCGGGCTCGGATACTAACCCTTACCTGGCCATGGCTGCAGCACTGGCTTCAGGCCTGTACGGTATTAAAAACAAGCTTGAGCTAAATATTAAGCCAACAACAGGTAATGGTTACCAGGACAAAAGTAATGGTGTACTATGGCCAAATCTGCATACTGCCGCAATGGCCATGCAAAACTCCGATATTGCCAAAGAGCTCTTCGGCGAAGGCTTTGTTGATCACTTCACCCAAACCAGACTGTGGGAATACCGCCAGTTTGCCAAAAGCGTAACCGACTGGGAGTTGAAAAGGTATTTTGAGATTATATAATCTGAACCGGGGATAAAGGCCCATCTCTCCCATCGTCATTGCGAGGCACGAAGCAATCCCTAACTGTACAGAGCGAACTTGAATAGCTGCTCTGTTAATCGGAGATTGCTTCGTACCTCGCAATGACGCGTTATAACTAAAACCCAGTTCAGAGAAATATAATATATTTATACCCTTAATTATAAACCGAATGCTGCCAATGGCGTAACTTTGCCGGCAGACACATACAAATGGACTATTCTTTTATTATCCGCAAGGCCTGGGAGGGGTATGACGCGTCAAAAACTATCCGTGATATTGAAGATATCAGCGCTATGGTTTCAACCAATCACGTGTACCGCATTACGTTTGATGACGATGATATTATCATAGCCAAACTCTCATACTTTGGCAAGTTCGAACATTTTAAGGAGGACCACCGCATTATTCAAACGCTGGCAATTAACCTGCTTTACCCGTTTGAGAATTTCCTGGCCCGTTCTTTACAAAAAAATAACCGAGTTTACATCTACCACCATAAACACGGCAAAACCGATGCCTGGGTGGTTTTCTATAACCCTACACGTATTTTACAGCGCCTGCCGCGCCGGTTAGAAGAAAACCATATTAAAAAGCTTGGTCAGCAGGTTGGCAAATTTCATAAAGCCTGCTCCAGGGTTAAAAATGTGCTGCCTAAATCGTCAAAGACTTTACGTACCGATATCTGGGCGTTGCAGCAACAAATCGAGAGCAACCCAAAACAATTTGGTACCGGTATGCAGGCCGACTTTTTAAAATACCACTGTGAAACCTTTTTGAAAAACCGCTCCAAATACAATATGAGCTCGTTCGAGATCATTCCTGTGTTTATCGACTGGAATATCGGCAACTTTTCGGTGACACCTGATCTTGAGCTTTACTCACGTTGGGATTATGATTGGTTCAGGATGAGTTACCGTTTGCTCGATTTTTATTTTTTTAGTCGCGTAGTTTCTGATATTGGCGACCGTACCGTTTTCAGCTACGTGATCAACACCATGATGGAAGACCGATTCATCATTTTTTTAAAAGAATACCATAAAATTAACCCGCTTACTGCCGATGAAATCCGCTTTTTAAAAGAAGCTTATCGTTTTTTTATCCTGAATTACGTAATTAAAGATGGCAAGCACTTTTTTAGCGAACAATATGCCAAAAAACTACAGGCTGAAGCTTTTGACATCTATTTACCATCGGTAGACCGGGATTTTGATGCCGAAAAGATCATTGAGGCTTTAAAATTAAAATAGGTTAGCTATCTTTCGGGCTGATTTTATAAAAAGCCCTAAAACAGATAAGTATGACCCGGATAGACAACTTTAAATCTATAATTGATAAATACGAAGTTGTTTTTTTTGATGCTTTTGGGGTTCTGAAAAACTATGGTGGCTTGCTTCCGGGTATTGAGCGTACTTTTTCTTACCTGGCAGAACAAGGTAAGGAATATTACATTGTAACCAACGATGCTTCACGAAGCCCGGTGCAATTAGCCGAATCCTATACCACCAAAGGCTTGACAGCCATAACACCCGACAGGATCATATCATCGGGCATGCTTACCAAAGAATATCTTGACCTGAAGGTGAACGATGGTATTGTAGCTTATTTAGGTACGCCCGATTCTGCCCATTACATTGACAGTTCGGGGCTGCATACATTGCCTATCAGCGAAGTAAACGAAAGCAATATTGATAGGGTTAACGCGCTGGTGTTTTTAGATGACGAAGGTTTTGACTGGGGACGTGACCTGAACAAGTCAGTTAACCTTATGCGTAAGCGCACCATCCCGGCTATTGTAGCCAATACCGATCATGCCTACCCCCTAACCAAACATGATGTATCTATAGCCATAGGCGGCTTAGCCAGTATGATAGAAAAAATTGTAGGCAAAGAATTCATTCGTTTCGGTAAGCCGGATTCGCAGATGTTCATGTTTGCCTACGATCTGCTCCGCGAGCGGAGGCCGATCAGTAAAAGGGATATTGTGATGGTAGGCGATACCCTGCAAACAGACATTTTGGGTGGTAATAAATTTGGCTTGGATACTGTACTGGTACTATCCGGCAACACGCAAGCCAAAGACGCCGAAAACCGCATTACCGCCACCGGCATTGTGCCAACTTATATCTGCGATTCGGCAGTGGCGGAGACCGGTGGATTGGGATTTTAAGCGTCCAAAGCATGTCATTGTTAATGACATGCTACACCCCTCCTTTCTACAAATCCTCTCAATCTTTCTACCGTAACTATTTATTTTGAAAAATTTATTTTAAATGTATGATTTACATTTATTTTTACCAACTTTGAAATCGCTAAGGTATAACTGTCTACCTTACATGTATAAGCCAATTATTACCTGATTTTAAACTAATGGACACAAATTTTGATCTTAAAGAGCATCCTCACAGTAGGTTAAACATTTTAACAGGCGACTGGATCCTGGTATCACCGCATCGTACAAAACGCCCGTGGCAAGGCAAAGTTGAGGCTACACAAGCCGACGACCGCCCGCAGTATGATCCGGCCTGTTACCTGTGCCCCACAAACAAAAGGGCCGATGGCAGCGAAAACCCCGATTATAAAGGAAGCTTTGTGTTTACCAATGACTATTCATCGCTGTTGCTGAATACGCCCGATGGCGGTTTAAATGAAGATGAACTGTTGGTAGCTAACAGCCAGAAAGGTATTTGCCGGGTAATCAGTTTTTCGCCGAGGCATGACCTCACCTTGCCCCAGATGACCACCAAAGAGATCAGCAAAGTGGTTGACGTATGGCAGTCGGAATTTGAGGACCTGGCTTCTTATCCATGGATCAAGCACATCCAGATCTTTGAAAATAAAGGCGATATCATGGGTTGCAGCAACCCACATCCGCATGGACAAATCTGGGCGCAAAATAGCCTGCCGGTTGAAGTAGCTAAAGAAACCCAGCAGCAAAAGCTGCATTTTGAGCAAAAAGGAACAAGCCTTTTAGCCGATTACCTTGCATTGGAACTTAAAAAGCAGGACCGCATAGTTTTTGAAAATGAACATTTTGTTGTGCTTGTGCCATTTTGGGCAGTTTGGCCGTACGAAACTATGATTGTAAGCAAAAGGCATGTAACAAGCATTTTATACTTTACCGAGCAGGAAAAACATGCCCTTGCCGACGCTATCAGGAGGCTCACCATCAGGTATGATAACATGTTTGAAACATCGTTCCCTTATTCGGCAGGCATGCACCAGTCTCCGGTTAATTCGGGCGATCATCCCTACTGGCACTGGCATATGCATTTTTACCCGCCGCTGTTACGTTCGGCCACGGTTAAAAAGTTCATGGTAGGTTATGAGATGCTGGCCAATCCGCAACGCGATATCACAGCAGAGTTTGCCGCTGAAAAATTGCGTGGCTTAAGTGAGATCCATTATAAAACGAGGGAATAATGAAAAAACGCTATTTTTAAACCAAACTATAACCAACCTATTTATGAGAAACTTAATTAAAGGTATTTCTTTAACAATTTTACCTGCTTGTAGCCTATATTTGGCTGCCTGTAATCAAAATTCAACCTCACAGAAAAACACTACTATGGCGGATAGCACCCAAACCACTGTATCAGCATTCGAAAAAACAATCGATGGTAAACAAACCCATTTATTTACCCTTAAAAACAAAAACGGCGTTATTGCCACCATCACCAATTATGGCGGCCGTGTGGTAAGCCTGTTAGTGCCCGACAAAAACGGCAAGTTAACCGATGTTGTTTTAGGTTTTGATGATGTGGAAGGTTTTGAAAAATCAACCGAACGTTATTACGGCGCCACCATTGGCCGTTACGGCAACCGTATTGCCAAAGGCCATTTTAAAATAGATGGTAAAGATTATCAATCATCAATTAACAATACACCCAATATGCTGCACGGCGGCAAACATGGTTTCCAGGAAGTGGTGTGGGATGGTAAAATGATCGATTCGTCTACCGTAGAGCTTACCTATCTTTCAAAGGATATGGAAGAAGGTTTCCCCGGTAATCTTAATGTTAAAGTAATTTACAGCCTTACCGACGATAATTCATTTAAATGCCAGTATGAAGCTACTACCGATAAAAAAACGGTTGTTAACCTTACTAACCACGCGTTCTTTAACCTCAATGGCGAAGGCAGCGGTACGATCCTCAATCATTTGGTACAGATAGATGCCGATAATTATTTACCGGTTGATGCAGGCTTGATCCCTACCGGAAAAATTGAAAGAGTTGCCGGCACTCCGTTTGACTTCACCAAGCCCGAAACCATTGGCAAACGTATTAATGAAGATAACGTCCAGTTAAAAGACGGCAAAGGTTACGATCACAACTTTGTGCTGAACAAACATGACATGAGCACTCCGATAGCAACTGTAGTTGGTGATAAGAGCGGCATTAAAATGGAAGTATTTACCGAAGAGCCGGGCCTACAATTTTACAGCGGTAACTTTATGCAGGCTAAAAACGCGATGAAACGCGGTATTAAAGATGAGTACCGTACTTCGTTTGCTATGGAAACCCAGCATTTTCCTGATTCACCAAATCAGCCGCAATTCCCTTCTACGGAATTGAAACCCGGCGATACCTATAAAACGCAATCGCTTTATAAGTTTTCGGTAGTAAAATAATTGAACGCCTTTTTTATACAAAAGTCCTGCCCAACGGCGGGACTTTTTGCTTTATATTAGTTCCTGATATAACCATAGATTTACAAAATGAGTGCCTGGCGAAAAAGGGCAATTGAATGCCTCCCTGCTTTAAAGAGAGAATTTGAAGACCCCGAAACGTCTATTTACAGCGTTTTTATGGAATTATTACATGCAACTGTTGCTGCACATCGCGATAATGACACCATGCAGCTCAAAAAGAACTATGATTTTGCCGAATGGTGTTTCAGGCAAAAATCTGAAGACCTGTGGAATGCCGCCTGCGTATTGTTTTATGAACATCTGGGTGATAAGACCGAAACACTTCAGGCCATACATTTATGGGTTAAACAAGATATCTATATCGAGATACGATCACTCTTGAAGCAGGGAGTTGGCGAGGCTACTTTAAAAATAATAGACGGCTTATATGGGTTGAGTAATGCCAGGTTTAAAGGGTGATCTCAATGGCTTCGATGTTTACTGTTTGTTAAGCAGATTTAAAACAAACCTAAACTTTTTGAGGTTAACAGGTTAATTAATAACAATCTGTTTACCTATCTATAAAAACATCATGAGTGATCAATCAACCCAACCTGAAGAAAAGGGATTTTTCGAGAAGGTTAAAGAAACAATTGAAAGCCTTTGGGAAGGCACAAAAGATACAGCCGAAGACGTAAAAGAAGCAGCCGAAGAAAAAATAGAGGATATCAAGGAAAAAGTAACCGCTAAAAAGACCTCTGCCACCAAAAAAGCCGCGCCAACTAAAACCGCAGCAGCTAAAAAAGCTGACGCGGTAACCACCAAAGCAAAAAAAGCAGTTTCTGAAGTAAAAGCCAAAGCCGAAACTAAGGCTAAAGCCATTACCACCAAAGCAAAAGATGAAGCAGCAACCGCTAAACAAGCTGCGGCTGATGTAAAAGCAAAGGCTGCAACAAAGGCAAAAACTATTACTGCTAAAGCCAAAACCGAAGCCACGGAAGCTAAGAAGGCCGTAGCATCGAAAACTGCTAAAGCAGCTACCAGCGTTAAAAAGAAAGCGGCAGCTACAGCTAAGTAAGATTGCTAATTTTCAGACCTGCGAAGTTTCTAAACTTCGCAGGTCTTCCTCTCCTCTTTCCGAATTTACTTCATCAATCAACATCCAGCCGAAAATTAAATTGTAAAAGCTATTGACAGTAATTTAATTAATCGTAATATTGCAATATAATTATGGGAATCACTAAAACAGAAATATTTACCGACGAGCAGAACAAACTCGCTGTGCAGCTTAAAGCTATCGCTCATCCGGCCCGTATTGCCATCCTGCAGCTTATTATTGAAGCGAAGGCTTGTATCTGCGGCGATCTGTCATCCGAACTGGGGCTTGCCCAACCCACCGTATCCCAGCATCTTAAAGAATTAAAGAATGCCGGCCTTATACAGGGTACTATTGAAGGTGTAAGTGTTTGCTACTGCATTGAGCCCGAAGCCTGGCAAAACCTGAATGATGAGTTAAATAAACTATTCTCATCGTACAAAGACTTTAATAATTGCTGTTAAAATTTTTTGGTCACATTAATCGTAATATTGCAATACACAAATGAAAACAAACGAGGAATTAAAAGAGTTGGTAAAGCTGAAATACAGCGAAATTGCCTTACAGGACAAGGATACCAATCAATCATCATGCTGCGGAGCCAGCGGATGTTCAACCGAGGTTTATAATATCATGAGCGAAGATTATACCAAACTGCAAGGTTACAATGCCGATGCCGACCTTGGTTTAGGCTGCGGTTTGCCCACGCAATTCGCCCAAATTAAAAAGGGAGATACGGTAATTGACCTCGGCAGCGGTGCAGGTAATGATTGCTTTATAGCGCGCTCCGAAACCGGCGAGACCGGCAAAGTAATAGGGATTGATTTTACAGAAGTTATGATTAGCAAGGCCCGCGAAAACGCCGACAAACTTGGCTTTAATAATGTGGAGTTTCGTTTGGGCGATATCGAGCAGATGCCGGTAACTGCCAACGCGGCCGATGTAATTGTAAGCAACTGTGTATTAAACCTGGTGCCTGATAAAAATGCTGTCATTAAAGACATTTACCGCGTATTGAAACCCGGCGGCCACTTTAGCATTTCGGATATTGTATTGACAGGCAGCCTGCCCGAAAAGATCAGGACAGCCGCCGAAATGTATGCAGGCTGCGTATCAGGGGCCATTCAAAAAGAGGAATACCTTGAGCTCATCAGCAAAAATGGTTTTGTCAATATCATTGTACAAAAAGAAAAACCCATTATTATTCCTGGCGATATTTTAAGCAATTACCTATCGGCAGATGAAATCAACGAATTTAAAAACGGCAACGGCGCTATTGTAAGCGTCACCGTGTATGCCGAAAAACCCGAAACAAAAGTATGCTGCGAACCAGGCTGCTGCCAATAAAACATTATGAAAAATATATTAGTACTGTGCACAGGCAATAGTTGCCGCAGTCAGATAGCCGAGGGATATTTAAAGCATTTTGCGGGCAGTAAAGCAAACATATATAGTGCGGGCATTGAAACCCATGGCGTAAACCCCAAAGCCATTAAAACCATGGCCGAGGATGATATTGATATTTCCAACCATACCTCAAACCATGTGGATGAATACGCCAACGTTGCTTTTGATTATTTAATAACCGTTTGCGATAATGCTAACGAAGCCTGCCCTTACTTTCCGGGGAATGTGAAACGTTTTCATTATAACTTCCCGGATCCGGCCAAAGCCCGCGGCACCGAAGATGAAGTGATGGACGAATTCAGAAAAGTGCGTGAACAGATCAAAGCGTACACCCAACAATTTCTAGAACAGCATTTAACCGAAGCACAATAATATGTCTGCCAATAATTGCACTCCGGCTGTTGAACGAAAACGGCTCGGTTTTATTGATCGTTATCTCACCATCTGGATTTTCCTGGCTATGGCTATAGGCGTTGTAACAGGGTATTTTATACCCTCATCGTCCGATTTTATCAACTCGTTTTCGAGCGGGACTACTAATATTCCGTTGGCGATCGGCCTCATATTAATGATGTACCCGCCGCTTGCCAAAGTAAAATATGAACAGATGGGCAGGGTATTTAAAGATGTAAAGATATTAAGTGCCTCGCTTATTTTAAACTGGATAATAGGCCCTATCCTAATGTTCATTTTAGCTGTCGTTTTCCTGCGCGGTTACCCAGGATATATGACAGGACTAATACTGATTGGGCTTGCCCGTTGTATTGCCATGGTTGTAGTATGGAATGAACTTGCCGATGGCAGCCGCGAATATGCCGCCGGTTTGATAGCCCTGAACAGTATTTTCCAGGTACTTTTATATAGCGTATATGCTTACATTTTTATAACCGTATTGCCGCCGGTGCTTGGCTTTAAAAGTCTCCAGGTACATATTACCATGCTCCAGATTGCCAAAAGCGTGGGTATCTATCTCGGTATTCCTTTTGCCGCTGGTATTATTAGTCGTTATACATTGATCAAACTAAAGGGCGAGGGCTGGTTTCAGCAAAAATTTATTCCTTTTATTTCGCCCATAACCCTTATTGCGCTGTTGTTTACCATTATACTGATGTTTAGCCTCAAGGGTAGGCTCATAGTGCAAATCCCTATGGATGTTGTTCACATTGCTATACCGCTGGTATTTTACTTTGCAATTATGTTCCTGCTTAGCTTCTACATCGGCAAATATTTGGGTGCCGATTACTCAAAAAGTACATCCATTGCGTTTACAGCTACCGGCAATAATTTTGAACTGGCTATCGCCGTATCTATTGGTGTATTTGGTATTAATTCGGGGCAAGCATTTGCAGGGGTAATCGGCCCGCTGGTTGAGGTTCCGGCACTGATAGCGCTGGTTAACGTGGCATTTTGGCTTCGCAGAAAATACTATCGTAACGAAGTTATAGCCAAATGGGACTAATTACAATGCCATCCCACAAAAAAAAGCGATTGGTTGTCCAATCGCTTTTTTTAATATAACTCCCCTTTAGGGGGCCGGGGGGCTAAGCCTCAAACTTATAACCCACACCCTTCACGGTTGCAACGCAATCGTCGCCCAGTTTTTCGCGTAGTTTACGGATGTGTACGTCGATGGTACGGTTGGTAACCACTACCGAATCTTCCCAGATGTTTTTAAGGATCACCTCGCGGGTGTAAACTTTGCCGGGTTTTGAAGCCAGCAGGTACAACAGCTCAAATTCTTTCTTGGCCAACACAACTTTAACACCGTTTTTATAAACCAGGTAAGCTTCGCGGTCGATAACCAGGTCGCCTATTTCCAGTTTGTTATCAATTACGTCTTCGGCAGGGGCATTACGACGAAGTATGGCGTTTATGCGGCTAACCAGGGCGCGTGGCTTGATAGGTTTTGCAATGTAATCATCGGCACCTACGTTAAAACCGGCAATTTCCGAATACTCCTCGCTGCGGGCTGTTAAAAACACCATAAAGGTATTTTTAAACTCGGGCATGGTGCGCATAATGCGGCATGCCTCTATCCCATCCATTTTAGGCATCATGATGTCAAGTACAATCAAATCAGGCAGGGCCTTTTTTGCCTCGGCAACAGCTTCCTGGCCGTTACGTGCTAAAAACACCTGGTAACCTTCCTTTTTGAGGTTATACTCAATCAGTTCTAAAATATCCGGTTCATCATCAACAATAAGTATTTTCTGTTTTGCGGTGCTGCTCATGTTGCGTTAAATTTTTTGTATAAAAGTATACGCTTTACAACAGCTAATGGTTAAGCTAATATTAACAAATTGTTAAACGTTACCTTATATTAACCCTAAGTTGAGGCTATTTAAATGTTTTATTTAAAAAAGCTTCAAGATCGGCGCCTGTAATATTCTTGGCAACAATATTTCCCTGCGGATCGATGATGAAATTTGAAGGAATAGCTTCAATATGGTAAAGCCTTTCTGTAGGGCCTTCAAAGCCGTTTAAATCCGAGCCATGCGCCCAGGCAAGCTTATCATCGCTGATAGCTTTTTGCCATGGTGCTTTGTCCTTATCAAGCGATACTCCTAATATATTAAAGCCTTTATCTTTAAATGCATTGTACTGTTTAACCACATTTGGATTTTCCTGGCGGCAAGGCTGGCACCATGAAGCCCAAAAATCAATCATTACATACTTGCCTTTGTAATCAGACAAATTAATTGGCTTGCCATCAATACCGTTAACGGTAAACTCGGGCGCTTTATGACCAAGGGATATCGGCTTAGCCTTATCCATCTGCGCGATAAACTTTTGTACCGTAGGGTTATCTTTAAAATCGCCCCTGATTTCATCAGCAAATTTAATAAGCTGGGCTTCGTATTTGGTAGGATCGAGCGTGGTAGCTGCATAAAAGCCCGCAAGCGATTTTTTATTATCGTTCACAAATTTTAAAACCGCTTCGCCGCTTTCATTCACATTCTTTAAAAATATAGGCATATATATTTTCAGCAGCGAATCGTTCCGCTCACCGCGAGATTTTTCCTGATATTCGGCAAAAAGCTTAGCATTTTTATCGCCGTAAAGATTACTGATACGGTTAAACTCCTTTATCTTATCCGAATCATCAGAACCTTTGATAGTATACTCGTGGTTTTTATTGTTATTGTCTGTTTCAAACTCAATATCGTCGCCATTTTTAGCAATGAAATCGTACAGGTTTTCGCCCTGCATTTCGCCACCCTGCGGACCAGTATTGCCTACCCTAAGTTTAAACAGGTTTGGATAAAGCGCCACATGCTTAAACTCAAACTTACCGCCCTCGCCTAACGAAGTAGAATCAACAACCTTTAAGCCCGAGCTATCGGCCTCAATCAAATAAACAGCTTTAAGGTTACCCGGATTTTTGATAGTTCCCGAAACACTAAATTGTGATTCGTTTTTACAAGAGTACATGCCCGCGCTAAGCAATAACAACGCGCCGGCAGCCAGATTTTTAACTTTCATTTACTTAGCTTCTAATTCCTTTATCAATAGCTGGTTAGTTTTCTGCGGGTCGATCTTCCCTTTTGAGCTTTTCATGATCTCGCCCATAAACAGGCCCAAAACGCCCTTTTTCCCCTTTTGGTATTCCTTAACCTTATCAGGATATTTGGCGATGGCATCCTTTATAAAACGGGTTACATCATCACCATCGGCACTGATTAGCAGGTTAAGTTCCTTAGCCAGATCATCCGGTTTTTTGCCGGGTTCTTTGATCATGGCAGGAAATAATTTGTGCGAAGCTACAGAATTATTTATCACCCCGGTGTCAATTAGTTTGATGAGGGCGGCAAGGTTTTGCGGCGTAACAGCAAAGTTACCAATGGTTTGGTTATGATCATTCAGGTATGAGCGTACAGCACCCATCAGCCAGTTAGCAGCAGCTTTATAATGATCAGTATGTTTTATCAGCGATTCAAAATAAAAGGCGGTGTCCCTATCGGCAGTGATAACCGAGGCGTCATAAGCGGTTAAGCCCAATTGCTCCGTATACTTATGATACAACTGACCGGGTAGTGCCGGTAAGCTTTTACGGACGCTTTCCACATACTCATTGGTAAGCTTCAAGGGCGGCAGGTCCGGTTCGGGGAAATATCGGTAATCATTGGCCATTTCTTTTGAACGGAGCACTGAAGTTTCGCCTGTATCAGCGTTAAAGTTCAGTGTATTTTGATCGATGTGGCCGCCGGCTTCAATAATGTTTACCTGGCGAGCAAACTCATGCTCAATAGCACGCTGCACGTTACGGATGGAGTTAAGGTTTTTTACCTCGCAACGGTTACCATAGGCAGTTGCACCTTTAAGCCGCACCGAAATATTAGCGTCGCAGCGCATGCTGCCCTCTTCCATGTTACCATCGCAAATATCAAGATAGCGGAGAATTTTACGCAATTCGGTCAGGAACTGACCAGCCTCTTCGGCGCTGCGCATATCCGGTTCAGATACGATCTCCACCAGCGGTACACCAGCGCGGTTCAGGTCGATCAGTGAATCGGCGTGGTGCTGATCGTGCATACTTTTCCCGGCATCCTCTTCCATATGAATGTGGTGCAGGGCTATGTTCTTTTCAGTGCCATCGGCCAGTTTCACGGGCACATAACCGTTAAGGCAAACAGGCGCCTGGTCCTGACTAATTTGGTAGCCTTTGGGCAGATCGGCATAAAAATAATTTTTACGGGCGAAGCTGTTATTCAGGTTGATAGTGCAATTACAGGCCAGGCCCATTTTAACGGCATATTCAACCGCTTTTTTATTAATAAAGGGCAAAGTGCCTGGATGCCCCAGCGATACCGCGCTAACATGGCGGTTAGGTTCGGCACCAAAGGCAGCCGAATCTGCCGAGAATATCTTACTTGATGTAGATAACTGCGCGTGTACTTCGAGGCCTATCACCAACTCGTACTTTTCAGCTACCCCGTCTGCGAGAACTGTCATAAAAATAAAAATTCAGCTATGATTTTACTGATGTATAAAAGTCAAATATATAAAGATTAATACAGTAACAACACCATTTTGCTTTTAAACAACGGTAAAAGTGCAATTATATAGTTGTAAGGTAGGGGTTATAGAGATTATAGCAGATGATTGGAGATCAGTTGATGGGAATATTCAATTCAAAACATGCCTGTCATCAGCATGATTAAACTTTCTGTATCCTCCGCTGTCTATTTATTTGTCAGGCACAGAAATTGAATAAGTGTTCATATTTAGACAGACACCATGAAAAAATTAATTTTAGGAATGCTTGCAGGATGTTTTTTACTTGCAGCTTCGGTTACCAGGACAAATGCACAGGTAAGTGTAAATTTAAATGTTGGCTTATGGAACCCGCCCGCCGAATATGCGGGTATTAATTATTACTACTTACCCGATGTAGAAAGCTACTATTATGTCCCTACTCATCAATATGTTTATTTGGATGGCGGAAACTGGGTTTGGAGGCGATCATTGCCGCCACGCTATGCCAGCTACGCCATTGCAACAGGTTACAAAGTGGCCGTAAACCGTCCAAGAGCGTATACCTATTTTACACACGACCGTGACACCTATGCCCGCTACCGCGGTACAAAGAATGTTATAGTGCGAGATAACTATCGCACCAGGGTAGTGAACCGCACACATGTGATTAACCGTACCAAGGTAGTAAACCGTTACCAAAAGCCGCATAAAACCGTAGTAAAACGTACCCGCGTAGTTGAACACCGTGGACAAAAAAATGGTCACCGCCATTAATTGTCCAACAGGCTTTCCCCTAAAAAGTATATAAATAAAAACGACCGCTTCAGTGGAGGTGGTCGTTTTTTTATTTTATTAAATTCGTCATTGCGAGGAACGAAGCAATCCCCAACGTTACAGAGATACTTGCTTAGCCGCTCAACTCATTAGGGATTGCTTCGTACCTTATAATGACGTGATTGTAAGTTATTAAAGTGTATTTTTTCGATCAGTTTTATAACGTGGGCGTTGCCTGCGGCCCGGGCTTTCCGTTACAAGTCCTCGCTTTTCCTGCCCACAATCCTAACGCTCGCTGTGGGCTTTACACTGCAATCCCTAACGCGGCCCCCGCGCACCATCGCTAAAATATGTTTCACATGTCATCACGGCTTTTTTCAGGGCTTCCCTGATGGTTACTCGCAATGACGTGATGGAGGGGTTATTTACCCCGCAAAGCTCCTCGCCTTCACCAATACATTATCCAATCCGCTTACATCACTGCCACCAGCTGTAGCGAAAAACGGCTGACCGCCGCCACCGCCTTTAACTTCTTTAGCCAGCTCTTTAACGATGTTACCGGCATGCAGGCCTTTTTCCTTTACCAGGTTTTCGGCAATCATTACGGTAATGCTTGGTTTGCCATCGAAATCAGCAACCAGCACCAGGAACAGGTTTGATACGATATCTTTAAGCTGGTAAGCCAGGTTTTTAACCGCGTCGGCATTAGGCAGGGCTACTTTTTGGGCGATGAAATTGATATCACCAATAGCTTCGGCTTTTTGGGCCAGCTCTGTTTTTAAGCCTGATGATTTCTCAAGGATCGATTTTTCGATCTCCTTTTTCAGTTTAGCGTTTTCGTCCAGTAAGCTTTCAATGCTTTTTGAAAGGTCTTTAGGATTCTTAAGCAATTCTTTTAACTGGTTAACCAAAGCGTTTTGGGTAACGATATATTTTTCGGCAGCAACACCGGTAATAGCTTCAATACGGCGAACACCAGCAGCTACAGCACTTTCGGCGATA
This sequence comes from Mucilaginibacter sp. 3215, assembly GCF_050433785.1. Classification (NCBI taxonomy): domain Bacteria; kingdom Pseudomonadati; phylum Bacteroidota; class Sphingobacteriia; order Sphingobacteriales; family Sphingobacteriaceae; genus Mucilaginibacter; species Mucilaginibacter sp. 3215. The sequence continues at coordinate 70,968 of NZ_JBNPWO010000001.1, read as the reverse complement.
ATTTTAAAGAAACCGATTTGCCCGGTAGCTTTCACGTGCGTGCCGCCACAAAGCTCCTTGCTAAAGTTGTCATCAAAAGTAATTACGCGTACGTATTCACCATATTTTTCACCAAACAGGGCGGTTACACCACTGCTGATGGCTTCGGCATAGAGTACACTGCGCTCTTCTTTCAGCGGGATATTTTCACGAACCTTTTGGTTTACGATAGACTCGATCTGCGCCAGTTCCTCATCGGTAACTTTGGCAAAGTGCGAAAAATCAAACCTTAAGTAATCGGCATTCACCAATGAACCTTTTTGGTTTACATGGCTACCCAAAACCTGTTTCATGGCAGCATGCAGCAAGTGCGTAGCCGAGTGATTACTATTGGTTTGGCTGCGTAGAGCAGGATCAACAATAGCAGTTAAGGCATCGTCAATATCCTGCGGCAATTTATCGGTAAAATGAACTATCAGTCCGTTCTCCTTTTTCGTATCTGTAACCAGGATGATCTCCCCATCAGGGAAAACCAGTTCGCCCTTATCCCCTACCTGGCCACCGCTTTCAGCATAGAAAGGTGTTTTATCCAGCACCAACTGGTATTGCTCCTTGCCCTTAGCGGTTACCTTACGATATTTTACGATATGGGCAATGGTTTCGGTTTCGTCATAACCGGTAAACTCTACCGATTCATCGTCTTTTAAAACGATCCAATCGCCGGTATCGATGGCGGTTGCTGCACGGGAACGGGTTTTTTGTTCTTGGAGGGCGGCCTCAAAACCCACCATATCTACTGTCCAGCCAATTTCGCGCGCCATCAATTCGGTAAGATCGATAGGAAAACCGTAGGTATCAGATAATTCAAATGCGAGGGCGCCACTTAAAACTTTATCATTATTGCCGCTCACGCTTTTATTAAAATAGCTTATACCCTGCTGCAGTGTTCTTAAGAAAGAAATTTCCTCCTCCAAAACTACCTTCTGTACAAAATCCTTTTGAGAATATAATTCATCAAATACACCCTTAAACTGTTCAGCCAATAAAGGTACCAGCTGATTAAAGAAAGGTTCTTTAAATCCTAAAGTTTGATAGCTGTAACGCACTGCCCTACGTAAAATCCTGCGGATTACATAACCTGCTTTATTACTCGCAGGCAGTTGTCCGTCTGATATAGCAAAGCTTATGGCGCGGATATGATCAGCCAGTACGCGCATAGCCACAGCGTCATTCCAGTCGGTATCCCCTGGTTTAGCGGCGCTGTTATATTTCTTCCCAGATTTTTCGGCAATGAACTGGATCATCGGCTGAAAAACATCGGTATCATAATTTGATGTTTTGCCTTGCAGCACGCGTACCAGACGCTCAAAACCCATCCCGGTATCCACATGTTTGTTAGGCAACGGTTGCAATACACCACCTTTAAGGCGGTTAAACTGCATAAAAACGTCGTTCCAGATCTCGATAACCTGGTCGTGATCGGCATTAACTAAGATGGCGCCGCTTACTTCGGCACGCTCGTTATCCGGGCGGCTGTCAAAATGGATCTCCGAGCAAGGGCCGCATGGGCCTGTTTCGCCCATTTCCCAAAAGTTATCTTTTTTATTGCCACGGAGGATGTGATCTTCAGCTACATACTGCTTCCACAGTTCGTAGGTTTCGGTATCGGCTTCAAGACCTTCCTTTTCGTCGCCTTCAAAATAGGTAACGTACAGGCGGTCTTTAGGCAGCTTGTAAACTTCGGTAAGCAGTTCCCAGCTCCAGGCTATGGCTTCTTTTTTAAAGTAGTCGCCAAAGCTCCAGTTGCCCAGCATTTCAAACATGGTGTGGTGATAGGTATCGATACCTACCTCTTCTAAATCGTTGTGCTTGCCGGATACGCGTAAACAACGCTGCGTATCTGCCACGCGCGGGGCTTTCGGGGCTGCCTCGCCTAAAAATATATCTTTAAACTGGTTCATCCCCGCGTTGGTGAACATCAGGGTTGGATCGTTTTTAATTACAATTGGCGCCGAAGGAACGATGGTGTGTCCCTTTGAAACAAAAAAACCAAGAAAAGCCTGTCGTATTTCGGTAGCAGTCATAGGGAGCAAAGGTAAATAATAGTCGGGAAGTCAGAAAGTCCGGAAGTCGGAAAGTAAAAGGAATTACTCCGAGAGCCCCTGAGGGACTTTCAATTTGAGCTTTATTTATTAATTACATCATATTAACCCTCATTCGTCGATATATATTAATACAATTTACCTTATTTGCTTTAAATTTGTTTATGGAAACTTTAAGAGTTGATATTCAAAACGAACAGGAGAAGCGAGTACTCCTGGCTTTTCTTGACAGTTTGGATTATAATTATCGCATAGATAATGAAAACGACGCTGTGCTTGAACAACAGGCTAAAGACCTGGCCAGCCGCAAAGCTGATTTCCTGGCAGGCAAAGCGTCTTCCCTGCCCTGGAGCGAAACCAAATAGCCATACGATACAGATTTAGCGGACATTAAAAATAATTACTGATGCAATTATAGAGCGGGTTGAAAAAAGTCCGAATGTAGTATCCGGACTTTTTTAAACAGTCATTAACTTTTTTTCTCAAACAGTATTTTCTGCGCATTGAATCCCGCTGAAGCGTCAATCACCTCGCTAAGGAGCGGCCAGTTTTCTGCTTTTTCAAAATTATTATTGTAAACACGTGTTATCACAATGGTTACAACATTACCGTTAAGGGTTGCTTCTGACGAAAACGAACCGGTTTTATTAGTCTTTTTTGCTGCTATTTCCTCAAGGCCTTTGGCTGTATATCCCTGTGGTACAGCAATGTTTATGGTGTATTTAAAACTACGGGAGCATGGCATATACACGTCATAAGTGCGTTTTCGTTCTTTTTCCACCAGTTTGTAAAACGATCCTGCAAGTTTACCTGCGTCAATAATATAATTATTGCCCGCTTTTTTTACCAGATTATCCAATACAAATGATTCTGAGTACTGAAAAACTGGATTGCTGTTATCAAGAGCGGCGTTAATAATTTTACAATCTGTAACCTGGGTTGGCTCCTGCTCGTACTGGGCTTTTATTTCAGATGTAAATTTCTTTACTGATTTTGACTCATCATCCGAAAATGCGTAGCTGAAATCATCACGCAGTTTTTTTGTTTCAGGGTTTTCTGCCAGTCGTTTTTCCAGCCTTTCACTCTTAGATAATTCCATAAGGATGTTATCAATATCAACTACCGGCACTAAACGTAACTGATCATCATGCCTCATCAACCCTGTTTGTTTAACCAACCTCTGTATCTTTATTTTTTGCATATTGGCCGGCAAAAGCGAAACCTTAATGTCTTCATTGATATTATTAACAGCGGCCTGCATTACCGGCAAAACCGCTGTACCTTCAGCAAACGAATATTTGGTTGAACTTTCCCGCTTAGGAGTAAGCACAATCACTTTTTCACCCTGAAAGCGTTGAGGTATCTCATTAAAGTGAGTTGCGGCGTCATCAAAAAACATATATAGCGGCTTGGTATCGTTTATGCGGATACAGGCGTCAAAATCACTATAATTAAAGATATTATCGAGTGTATTAGCATTACGCGAACAAACCAATAATACGTCATGATCAATTTTCAGATCATTTAAAGCCATGCTCATAACAACCGTATTAAACTTTGAGGACATACGACGATAATTGATTTCATCAACTTTGCCAACATCATCTTTACTATAACTACCAAAAACCATCCCCTTTCTGATATTGTAAAGCACCTTCATAGCGCTATCAAGCGGTACAGCTTTAATGTTCTTTTTACCGTCGAAATATTTTTTTAAACGATCAACAACATCGCTGAAGTAAGGAATGTTCCGCTCGGTAAAAGTTCCTTCAAAAATTGCTTTATTGGCCTGCAACCTATCAGCAGCACTTTCACCTGCTTTACCACCCGAAACAAACTTTACAAAGCCCATGGTGTGTGAACTGCTGATTTCGATATAAGGGAACTGACGAAACTTGGAAGTCCAAAATTCACTCGAATATTTTGCCTGATCTCTGACCTTCAAACTGTATATCTGGTCGCCGGCTGCGTTCGTACTTATATTAAACTGCGGGGCGCCATTTGCACAAATATGCTTTACATTATCTTTTTTTGAATATTGAAAATCATAGCTGCTGTATAAAACAGGATACTCGCCGGCCAATACAAAAACCATGTCGTTATCGGCAAAATTATCGGTACTTGCATTTTCGTTTACGTCAACAGTGCTCACGTAATAATCAAGTATATCACCAACCTGCAAATCGGATACGGCAAGTTTACTCACCTGATCGTTCTTTTCATTTTTGATCAGAACTTCTTCGCTTGTGTTTACCACAACTTCTTTGCCGCTTGGCTTAATGATCTTAGCCCCAATGTAGGTATCATGTGTCATGGAAAATTTAGCGCTCAAAATATGTACGCTTTCATCAAGACGTTTTTGGTAAGATATAGTTGAAAAATCTTCAAGTGCTGATTTATCGTTTATCTTAACCCGTTCGTGAAAAGTGGTAAGCTTGAGTGCCCGAGTTGTTGACGACGCCGTGATGATCATAAATTTAAATTTATTGGTCAGCGATCTTTGCATGCTGTATGATTTGGCAAAAACCACGGCGCTTTCATTACTTAAATTAACAGGCACCTTTGTGGTTGCAAATTCAGGCACGGTTGTCCCCCAAACCTCCTTCTGAATTTCGGCTGCTTTTTCCGCATAGGTTTGGTTATTGTTTTGCGCACCCGCGGTCGTGGCAAACAGAGGAAAGAAAAATAATAAACGTAATGTTTTTTTCATTGTGATACAGGTTTTATAACTAAATTTTCGTTGTAAGCTTTATTCAGGAGCTCAATATCCTGGTTCCATTGTACAAAATTTGCTTTTGTAAGCAGCGTGTTCTTTATGAGCAACGTTTTTTTATAAGTGATTTTTCCGGGCGAACTGATGTAAGTAATATGAAACTCATACCCAGGTCTGGATATGTCAACGCCGGGCGGTATGCTTGCGGCTTTATAACCTTGCGGCAGTGTGAGTTCGGTTTCGGTTGCAATCTGGTCTTTTCTTGAAAACCAATAATCATTTTTTTGCTCATCAATAGCTATGACAGCATCCGAAAGCTCTTTACGGTTATCCAGATCAATATAATACTCTTTACCAAAAGCAGATATTCCACTTTTACGATCAACAGCATACCCGACATTTAAATCTTTATCGGGGTTGCTTGTAGTACTTAAAACAAGGTTATTGATGGTATAATCGACATTACCTGCAGCGAGATAATGTTTCATAACATCTTCGACATTTTCATGCTTAATGCTATTTATTCCGGCTAATACCTCTTCTTTATCCTCTCCTTTCCAAACGTTGCTCACTTTACCGGCAAGACTCGCGCCATTTATATAGAGTTTGCTTATTTCGCTGCTTAAATTTTGCTGAGGTTGCGCGGATGGTATTTTACCGAGAACATACTTATCACCATCCTCCATTAAAACCTGTCTGCCTTGTATCCTTTCCGCATATTCATTAATACCTATATAGGTTTCAGTGGCATCAAGATAGTAGGTTTTGCCTTTATAAAGCAACCCGCAAATCATATGATTATCAACCGCCATTGAGGGTGTTTGATAATCATATGCAATATGTTTTGTACCCAGCCAGCAAAGCCGGGCATCAAAGCCTGCAGATACAAGCAGGGCTTTGGTCAGGTTGGCCATTCCTTTACAGTCACCATATTTTTTTCTCAGCACCTCGTCGGCTTTTTCAGGTTTAAAACCTGCTATGCCATCTTCAAATGCTATATATCTGATGTTGTCCTGAACATAATAAAATATGGCTTTTATTTTATCTAAATCATTAGTTAACCCTGCAGTAAGCTCATTACTTTTAGTACGCAATGGCGCGGGGTCGCCGGCCACATCCTTTACTAACTCGTGATACCATGCATAAAGATCGGCAAGAGTATTGAAATAAGTAAATTGTTTACTCCCTACAATGGCCGATTTACACATGATGAGCAAATGCGGGTATATGTAGGTTGGGCCCGGACCATGCAATTCCTTTTTCATTGCCGGGATATTAGTAAACTTATATGTTATAATATCGGCATCATTGCTGCTGTTATAAATAGTGCTTTTTTTAATGTTAAAAGCATTAAAATTAAACTCCTTAATATCCACTTTCATCCAGTGCGGAATTTCAATACTAACTTCGCCTTGTTGGACCGGTAGGTTATCAGCAAAATAAATATTTGTAAAATAGCGGGGATCATTAACAGTTTCTTCAAAAGTAACATTGCCAATACTTCCTTTTTTTGCCAGATCGAGTGGAAAGTAACACAACCGTTCATCCGAATAAAAAATATCATTATTGCTGTAATAGGTATACTCAGGCTTAAAACCGCGGGGAGTGCGGCCGTCAACTTTGCAGGTTATATTATTAATAGAAATATTGTTGTTGTAAAATTCAGATACCGTGTAATTAACCTGGTAAGCACTACTGGTGTAGATATTATTAAGTTTTTGGTTGATCTCTACACGGTTGTCTTTGCTGTTCCAATTAAACCGAAACTCATTTTTCAGGGAGGTTATGGTTACAGCCGAATCAGCTTCGAGGGCACTTACCCGCATAGTACACAACACACATAGCGTGTATGTTATCAATAGTTTAATAGTCATAAAGTTATTAGGGCAATAAATATATTATTATTTTTTGATTTTATGGTGTCACTATAATTTGAAAGAAGGCAGCAATTGGCACAACCCAACCATTTTCAAACACATAATTGGAAATAAAGCAATTGTGTTGAAACCTTATGATAATTATATAGATCAGATTCAAAGAAAATTCCGAAACCTAATTCCCAATTCCGAAATCAAATAGATACATTTGTATTATGCCGTATAAAGAACGTGAAATAAGCAAGATGTACTACACCATGGGCGAGGTATCGGCCATGTTTGATGTAAATCAATCGCTTATACGTTTTTACGAAAAGGAGTTTGATGTACTGCAGCCCAAGAAAAACAAAAAGGGCAACAGGTATTTCACCCCCGAAGACATCGAAAACTTCAAGATCATCTTTCACCTCATCCGCGATAAAGGTTATACCCTAAACGGAGCTAAGGAACATCTTAAAAGCAACATGGGCGATACCAAGGACAACCAGCGCGTTATCGATTCGCTCGAAAACCTCAAAAAATTCCTGCTTGAGGTACGCGACCAGTTGTAATCTTCCGCATAAAAACTATCTTTATTTTTATAACCCTGTTGCGTTAACCTTAGCATGCTGTCACCTGCAATAACAATCCGTAACTAAAATATGATCGCTAACCACAAGGGCGAGATCCCGGTTGTTATTTTACTGATTCCTTTTTTATTGGGTATAAGCGTTGGGGTCAATTTAAGGTCTGTCGCTTATTTAATGCCCTTGGCTGTTGGGTTTGCCAGTCTGCTGATGTTATTTCTGCTGCTCAATTTTTATTACAGTCGCTTTAAAATTTACAAAAAACGATGGATTGGGGGAATCATCATTCACTTGTTATTATTTCTTGCTGGCTGGATAACTGTCATCAACAATAACGAACTTAATAATCCAGGTCATTTTTCAAAGCTGCCCGCGCAACGGTTGCTTGTACGCATTAATAATGAGCCACAAATAAAAAACGGGCTGATCCGCTTTACAGTCACTGTAATTGCAAACATTAATCAAAAACAGCCAACACCAACAACCGGTACATTGATGATCAGCATCAAAGACAGCGCTGCAACGCGATTGAACTACGGCGATGAACTGCTCATCCCCTGTAAGTATTCGCCTATCGATCCGCCTTTTAACCCTGCCGAGTTTAATTATAAAAAATACCTCGCCCATCAAAACATTTATTACCAGGAGTTTTTATACCCGGGGCAATACGGTTTGGTGCAATCACACGCCGGCAATATGTTCATAGCAAACGCGCTGGCGCTAAGGCGGCAAATGGTTGAAAAGTTAAAAAAACAAATGCATGATCCAAATGCTATAGCCGTAGCCTCCACCTTAATATTAGGCTATAAAGCTGATTTGAGCGAAGATGTATTGCAGGCCTATTCCAAAACAGGCACCATTCATGTGTTATCGGTTTCCGGCGCTCATGTGGCTATCATTTGGGCTTTGCTGACATTTATGCTTGGCTTCCTGAACAGGCTGAAACATGGTCGGTTGATCAAAGCGATTATTATCATTCCCATCATCTGGTATTATGCCATGCTTACCGGATTTTCGCCCGCGGTTTGCCGGGCAGCAGTAATGATCAGCACGGTTATCATTGGTAAAACTTATAGCCGGTATATCAATAATTTAAATATCCTGGCCATATCGGCGTTTATATTGCTGCTATATAATCCTTTGCTGATAACTGATGTAGGCTTTCAGTTGTCATATCTTGCCGTTACCGGACTTGTTGTTTTACAGCCGGTAGTTTATGCCTGGTTTATTTTTAATAACAAATGGATTGACAAACTGTGGGCCTTATGTTCGGTATCCATTGCCGCGCAGGTAATTACCTTCCCGCTGAGTGCTTTTTATTTTCACCAGTTCCCGGTTTATTTTCTGTTTAGCAATTTGTTAATTGTTATTCCAACGGCTGTTATTATGTACAGCGGGATTTTCTATCTCCTGTTGCCGTCAATCCCTTTTATATCAGCCCTTCTTGCATGGATCCTTGAGAAAACCATTATGTTTATGAACCTTGTAATGGCATGGGTTGAACATTTGCCGTTTGCAAGCATCAACAAAATATGGCTCACCACAACCGAATACCTGGTACTTTACGTCATTATTATTTGTGTGTTTTACTTTTTGTACGATAGAAAAACCTGGCTGTTGAAGGCAGGTATCGCGTTGATACTTTTGTTGGCTGTAAGCATCAGCGTAAAAATATACCGATCATACAACACCAATAGCATAGTCTTTTTAAACCTGCGTAAAAACACTGGCATTATATTTAAAAACGGCAATCATGCTATTGTACTAAGCAACCTGGCCGATACCGACAAAAACTATAATTATTCTATCCGGCCATATTTGGATAGTTGTAAAATAAGCGATGTTCGTTTATATCAACCTGACCAGGATATCCGGTTAGGCTTTTTACGAAAACAGGATAATTTTATCCAGTTCCGAAACCAGTCTATAACTATCATAAACAAAGATTATACGGATATCATGTCCCCTGAAAAACGAAAAACTGATTTCCTGTACATTACCGGCAGCCCGAAAATTCTGCTTGCTATTATTAACAAAAACTACGAATATCATACCGTAATTATTGATGCCACAAACACCCCTAAAACCGTGCAGCTTATTGTGGACCAAGCCCACCTGCTACATGCTAATTATGTGGTATTAAAACGTAACAAATCGTTCGTGACAGCATCTAATTGAAAAACATATTAAACTACTTATCTAAAAATTTGTCTTTTAATTATTAAAAATTAATTTGGCATTAAATCAAACTCAAAACATGAACATTAAAATTTTCAATGTTGCCTTAGGCCTTGCCCTTACCGCAACAGCAATCAGCGCAAACGCTCAAAAAGCTTACAAAGAGGGCGTGGTAACTATTTCAACAGCTATGCAGGGGCAACAAGTTGAAGCTAAAAGTTATTTCCGTGCCGATTCTGCAGCTATGCAATTTACTACCGGTCCGGCTACTATTAAAATATTAACCGATGCCGATGGTAAATCGTTAGTTGTAATGGTTGATGTACCTGTTGCATCTATCAAAAAAGCAGCAGTAGCAACTCCTGATGAGGTTGACCAGGCTATGGCTTCATTACCAACTCTTACTTTTGCCCCAGGTAGCGAAACCAAAGTTATTTCGGGTTTTAATTGCAAAAAAGTGGTAGCTACAGATGCAAAAGCCAACAAAACTTATGATATCTGGGTAACTAATGATGTTACTGTACCTGTAACTGCTATTGCTAAATACTACCGATCTGTTGGTGGTTTCCCGGTACAATACACTTCATTTTCACAAGGTCAAAGCACCGAGGTTACTGTTAAAAGCATTACCGAACAAAAAAACCCTGCCGGTACCTTCGGGATCCCTGCTGATTTTGAAAAGATCACCCTGGATGACCTGAAAGCTATGAGCGGCGGCAGGTAATCGAAAATATTTCATTAACAATTCATTAAAGGTTCCTTAACATTGTAGCAAAATATTATTTTTGTTACCCCAATGTTAAGGAACCTTTTTAGCTTTTTCAGATTCTTCATCTTTTGGATCGCCTTTTTCGCAATTACAAGAGCGACATTTGAGATCTATTTTCTGCACAAGCTTGATAATGCCAGCATCAGTGAAATCCTTCAAACGTTTTTCTGGGGCTTAAGGCTTGACATATCGGCAACAGCATATATCTGTATCATTCCCATCCTTGTATTTGCCATCAACTGGTTTATCCCAAAGGTTAGAATAAAACCCATCTGGCTAAAAGTATATGTTTGGTTTTGCTTGTTCTGCATTTCGTTGAATACGGTACTTAACTTTAATATTTTCCGTGAATGGGGCACCAAAGTTAGTTTCAGGGTGTTTACTTCGTTTTATCACGCACCTTCAGAAGCCATTGCCTCAAGCGGTTCTTCGCCGGTTGGTAAATGTATTTTCATTGGCATAGCCTTACTGACAACAGGCATAATGTTATCTCACTTTATAATCAACTACGATTTTAAAAAGCCCGAAGCCCGGCCAAGCCTAAAAGTTTCGCTTACTGCACTACTTTTATTTTTGAACTTTGTGCTGATGCGTGGTGGTTTACAAGCTAAGTCAGTAAGCCAGAATTCCGCCTATTTCTCCGAAAAGCAGATCCTCAACCAGAGTGCGCTCAACACCGAGTGGAACCTTTTTAACAATGTATTTGAAAACCTGCGCGCACCTTATAACCCTTATCTCTACAACCATCCAAATAATGCTGCTAAAATTGTTAATGAGCTGTACGATGTTAAAAACGATTCTACCGAACAAATCCTTACCACCAGCAGGCCCAATGTGGTAATTATCCAGTTGGAAAGTTATACAGCCGATGTGATTGAATCACTGGGCGGCGATAAAGGCGTAGCGCCAAACTTTGAAAAGTTCATTAAAAACGGACTGTTCTTTAACAACATTTATGCCTCAGGCGATCGTACCGACAAGGGTATTGTAGCTCTCCTGAGTGGCTTCCCGTCACAGGCAATCCGTACCATAATCAGCGATACGCTTAAACATAAAAAACTTCCGGCTTTATCTGCATCGTTTAAAGATGCAGGCTATGAAACAGCTTATTTTTATGGTGGCAAAAGTAATTATATGAATTTTGATAAGTTCATGACTTCACATAATATCGATCATATTATCGACGAGGCCAGCTTTGATAACAGCCATATAAAAACACAATGGGGTGTTTATGACGATGACTTGCTTACCCGAAACCTGCAATATTTGGCCCGTCAAAAACAGCCGTTCTTTAACTATGTACAAACATCATCCAATCATGAGCCTTTTGTACTACCTGTTAAGCACCATTTTAATGATGACGCTGATGTAAGTAATAAATTCAGAAGCACAGCCTATTTTACCGATTCATGCCTGAACGCTTATTTTGATCAGGCCAGAAAACAGCCCTGGTATAAAAACACACTGTTTATCCTTGTGGCCGATCACGGTCACCGCCTGCCGCGTAATACAGCCGAGGCTTACGACCCGGCTAAATACCATATACCTCTTTTGTTTTTCGGCGATGTGATCAAGCCCGAATATCGTGGTAAAAAGAACAGTAAACTGGGCGGACAAACAGACCTCGCAGCTACCCTGCTGGCTCAGTTAGGTATGCCACATAATCAGTTTAAGTGGTCGAAAGATCTCTTGAATCCCAATAGTAAAGAGTTTGCCTTTTTTGATTGGGATAACGGGTTCGGTTTTATGCACCCGGGGCAGGCGGTATCCTATGATAACGCCGGCCGCACCACGATCTATAACAGCAAACCAAATGCTGATAAAAAGGCTACCGAAACAGCACTTGCTTACGGTAAAGCTTATCTGCAACAGGTGTTTACGGAGTATATGGCGTATTGACTACCAATGCTAATTCTCAAAAACGTCATTATAAGGTACGAAGCAATCCCCGATTAGCAGAGTCTCTCCGTATAGTTCGCGATTGCTTCGTACCTCGCAATGACGGGAGTTTATAAAGCTATTTCCTTCCCCAACTGCTCAACCCACTGATTAAACAATTTGGTTTCAAATTCAACCGCTTTTTGAGCATGTAATTCCCATTGAGGAGAAAAATGCTGTAGTTGGTTGATCATCTCTTCCAAATGACCTTCCTCTTCTAAAATGATTGATTTTACGTTCACTTTGCTGCCTGCTTCGTCAAGGGCATCCTGGTAAATTGGATAAAGTTCATCGGCACGTACCTCAATAGCGTAGGTAACCAACAGGTAAGCTGCAAAACGGAGGTCGGCACCTTTCAGGTTAAGCTCGCTTTTTAAATAACGGCAAACATCAACATCCAACTGGTTCAAATAGTACTTACTTGAGCCCGGAGCCAGCAGGTATTCGGCCGCGTACGTAGGCAGTGTTACAGCCGTTTTTTCCAGTTGTTTTTTTAGGTAGAAAGCATGACGGTGCTCTTCGGCAGCGTGCTTTAATATGATGTAAGTCACAGTAAGTGGATCTTCACTGGCCGAAATCTTGCGTGCGCCGGTATTTTCCATTAAGGATAAAGTATTTAACCAGCGTGAATGCAGTTCGTTATCGGCAATTATGGTAGGTAGTATTTTGTTCAGCATAATTTATAGTTCTTCAAGAGCCTGCTCAATTTTGCTGTAAACATAGTTGAGTTGCTCATTAGTAATGCAATATGGCGGTAAAATATAAATAACGTTCCCCAGGGGACGCAATATGATCCCCGCGGATAAAAAATAATGGTACAGCTTATCCCTAAGCGAACTGAAGTATGAGGTATTATCGCCGGTTTCCCACTCCATGGCCAGTATAGTGCCTGTTTGCCTCGCGGTTTTTATTTTAGGGTGATTGCGGATCTTATCTGCAAAGGCGGTATGAGCGGCTTTGATCCTGGCAATGTTCTCTGCCGTTTCGGGTTGTTGAAACAGATCAAGACTTGCCAATGCCGAAGCGCATGCTATCGGGTTGGCCGTAAACGAATGCCCGTGAAAAAGGGTTTTCAACTTATCATCCGATAAAAAAGCATCATAAATTTGCTGCGTACAGGTAGTTAAGCCCAGGGCCATGGTACCGCCTGTAAGCCCCTTTGAGAAACACATGATATCCGGTTCAACATCCACATGATTTGTGGCGAAGGGTTTACCCGTACGACCAAAACCTGTAAACACCTCATCGGCAATCAGCATCACTTCCTCCTCACGGCAGTGGGCCATCAATTCATTCAAATACTCAGCCTCATACATGATCATCCCTGCCGAGCCCTGCACCAATGGTTCAAAAATAAAGCAGGCTGTTTCGTTCTTTAGATTTGAGATCTGAGATTTGAGATTTGAGATGTTTTCTTTTGTAGGGATGTCGATGAATTCTACTTCAAACAACAGGCTATCAAACGCTTTGGTAAATGCACTGCGGCCGCTTACGGCCATAGCCCCGAAGGTATCGCCGTGGTAAGCATTATTAAAAGCTATGATTTTGGTGCGCTGATCACCTTTATTAAGCCAGTATTGCAGGCACATTTTTATGGCCACCTCAACAGCGGTTGAACCGTTATCTGAATAGAATGCCTTTTTTTGGTTGCCCGGCAAAATTGCTAACAGCCGTTCCGCCAATTCAACGGCGCCTTCATGGGTAAAGCCTGCAAAGATCACATGTTCCAGTTTGTGAAGCTGCTCTGATACCTTTTGGGCAATATAAGGATGAGCATGCCCGTGAATGTTTACCCACCATGACGATACTGCATCAATGTACTGTTTTCCTTCTTCGTCAAATAACAGTGCCCCTTCGCCGCGTACAATGCCTACAGGCGGCTGCGCGGTTTTCATTTGGGTATAGGGGTGCCATATTACTTTTAAATCCCTTTCGGTAAGGTTCATAGTTCGTTCTGCAAAAGTTCAACCACACGTTTATCTGTCGGAAATTCAAAATCGGCTACGCTCAGCGCGGTAAGCGGCACCCATCTAAAAGCCTGCAACACCTCTCCTTCCCCGTCAAAATCAAATGCAACAGCCTTTATATTCAAATTAACCGGGGTGATGCTTCGCACCAAATAATATACACTGATCACCTGGGAGTTGTTAAATGCCGATTTTACGGCAAAATCAGTGGTGTAAAAATGGCCTACAACTTCAATCTCAATATTACACTCTTCCATAAACTCACGTTTAAGCCCGTCAATCAGGCCCTCACCAAGTTCCAGGCCTCCGCCCGGGAACTTTGAAAAACGCATGCCATATTCCTGTTCATCGCTTATGAGCAATTCATCATCATCGTTCAGAAGCAGACCATAAACCCTTACATTAAAGTATTCCATTATTCAAAGTGTTTTTTATTACGTACAACCTTTTCCATTGTCCAGGCTATTGTTTCGGTTTTTGCTTCCGACCGGATAGGGCAATTGGGCATACTGCAGTAGTGACAGCAATTGGGCACACAAGGGTCAGCATGAATAAAAAGCTCCGTTTTGATGCCCATATCTTTATTAATCATCTTATCAACCAATGATATTTCGGTATGTACTGTGTTCAGATCAAAATAGTTTGGCAGCGTCATGTGACAGTCGATATGCAGCTCATGTCCATATTTCTGCGCGCGCAAATTGTGTACATCTATCCAGGCCTCACGGCGTTTTTCACTTAAAACGTTCACGATCCCGGTCACTACCTGAAAATCTGCCTCATCCATTAATCCCCCTACCGATTTACGCACCAATTTGTAACTACTGTACACTATATATAAGCCAACCAATATAGATAATGCACTATCGAGCCATAAAATCCTGGTAAATTCAATTAACAATAAACCTACCACCAGGCCTACGCTGGTAACGGTATCGGCCAGCAAATGACGACCGTCGGCATCAAGGGTGATGGAACGAAGCTCTTTGCCCTTACGGATCATATAATAACCCAGCACGCCATTAATGGCTCCAGTAGCCGCTATAATAATGGCACCGGTAAACAGGTCATGGATAATGTTGGGAAAGAAAAAGCTGTAAACCGATTTTACAATGATTATGCACCCGGCAATGCCGATAAGTGATCCTTCTATAAAAACAGAAAAAAACTCCACCTTGCCGTGGCCGTAAGGGTGGTTTTCATCTCGTGGCAGGGCGGAAAGATAGATACTGTAAAAGGCAAATGAGCTTGCTATTACATTTACAATACTTTCGGCGGCATCGGTAAGTACAAAATTGGAGGCTGTTAAAAAGTAGGCGCCAAATTTCGCCAGCATCAGCACAATCCCCGTTATCAGCGAAATTAAAATGATCCTTTTTTGTTGATTCAAAGCAAGGGTGGTATTAGGCCGCAAATTTAAAAAATAACAAGCGTAAGTAGCAGTAAAGTTATTTTCTATATTTGCCGCGATAACATAATTTATATGAGCGCATTAAGTACCCGGATACAAAACCTGTCCGAATCTGCAACAATTAAAATGGCCAAACTGGGCCGTGAACTTGCCGCTAAAGGTGTCGACGTGATCAGCCTTAGCTTTGGTGAACCTGATTTTCATACCCCTGAACACATCAAGGAAGCCGCCAAGCAGGCCATGGACAAGAACTTCACCTACTACACACCAGTAGCAGGCTACCCTGACCTTCGTAAAGCCGTAGTTACAAAGCTAAAAAACGAGAACAATCTTGATTATGATGCTGCCGACATAGTTGTTTCAACAGGTGCCAAGCAGGCTATCGCTAACGCGGTATTGTGTTTGGTTAACCCCGGCGAAGAAGTAATTATCCCTACTCCTTACTGGGTTTCATACAGTGAAGTAGTTAAATTGGCCGAAGGTAAAAGCGTTTTCATTAACACTACCGTTGATACTAACTTCAAAATTAGCCCTGAGCAGTTAGAGGCTGCTATTACGCCTAAAACCAAACTGTTCATGTTTTCATCACCTTGCAACCCTACAGGAAGCGTTTACAGCAAAGATGAACTTGAAGGTTTAGCTAAGGTATTTGAAAAATATCCACAAGTTTATATCCTGAGCGATGAGATCTACGAACACATCAACTTTGTTGACAAACACGAGTCTATCGCGCAGTTTGACTATATCAAAGATCGTGTGGTTATCATCAACGGCTGGTCGAAAGCTTTTGCCATGACCGGCTGGCGTATTGGTTACACAGCCAGCACTAAAGAACTTGCTGCTGCTTTTGATAAAATGCAGGGCCAGGTAACTTCCGGTACCTGTTCAATCACTCAGCGTGCCGGCATAGCCGCTTACGAAGGTGGTTTGGAAAGCGTGCTTGAAATGCGCGCCGCATTCAAAAAACGCCGTGATATTGTTTATAAATTGCTGAGCGAAATAGAAGGCATTAAAGTAAACCTGCCAGATGGAGCGTTCTACTTTTTCCCTAACGTTACTTCGTTCTTTGGTAAAAGCTACAATGGCCGCGTGATCAATGACTCTGACGACTTGAGCCTTTACCTTCTTGAAGAAGGCCACGTAGCCACCGTGGGCGGCGATTCTTTCGGTGATCCGTCGTCTATCCGTTTATCATACGCTGCTGCTGAAGATAAACTGATTGAGGCTATGAGAAGGTTAAAAGAAGCATTAGGTAAATTGGCATAATAAACTGAACCTGGATTTTTAGGATTTGAGGATTATCAGGATATTAATTGTCTGCACGGCGAAATCAATCCTTTAAATCCGGTAAATCCCCGCAAATCCCGGTTCAGAAATAAAAAATCCGCTTGCTGTTGGCAAGCGTTTTTTTTAACTATATCAGGAATTACAATCCAAATCCGTATGCTAACCGCAAGCCAATCAAACCATAATTGTTACCCTGTCCAAAAAAACCTTCGTAACGTAGACCTAAATCAATTACGTTAGTAGCAAAACCAATGGTTGGCGAAAGGATTAGTTTGGTATCCTTGCTGCCATCGGGATAAAGAGAAGTCGCTTCAAAACCGGCACCCGCTTCGGCTCCGAAATATAACTTATTGGCAAGAAAAGATTTTATACCAAGCTTTACAGGTATAATGCCCAAGTCTTTAGATTTTACCTCTACACCTGTTCCTCCCGCAGTTGCATCAAGAACCGTGATGGATTTACCGAACATATTATAGTAGCCTGACGTAAGCGTTAAGGCAGTACTATTACTTAAGCCGTATTGTAAACGTGCTGTACCGCCTAATTCAAAATTTGATATATCATGAGCGTTTCCCGTTGGCCTTCCTATTTCGAGTCCTATTCCCAAACGCCATTTATTGGCCGGGGTGGTTTGAGCATCAACGTCTTTAACAGTAAACAAAGCCATGGCAACTGATATGCCGGTAATAACTTTTGAAATCGTATTTTTCATGTAGCTGTAATTTAAGTCCCTGTTAACTCTTTGTTACAAGGTGGCAAATGTATAAAAAATAAAAGCCCCCTATCATGTGTAATAAGGAGCTTTTAAAGCTTTCTTTGTTATTAGCTTATAACCCAAAACCATAGGCTACACGCAGGCCAACCAAGCCATAGTTATTACTCTGTCCTGAAAAATTTTCGTAACGAACGCCAACGTCCCATGTTTTGTTTGCCCAGCCAATTGCAGGCGACAAAATCAGCTTAGTTTGTTTCTCAGCTCCGGGAAATCGCTCTTTAGTTTCGAAACCGGCACCAACTTCAGCTCCAAAATAAACATTTTCTGCAAAAAAAGCTTTAATACCGGCCTTTAATGGAACAAGCCCTAAGTCTCTCGCCGAATGGGTCAGACCATCTATCGTATAATCCTTGCCAAAGAAATTATAATAACCCGACGTAAGCGTTAAAGCGAGATTGTTTGAAACACCATACTGCAAACGCGCTGTACCACCAAGTTCAAAGTTGGAGAAATCACTAATATTGTTACCAACCGGTATACCGGTTTCCAAACCTATCCCAAAGCGTAACGCATTTGCTGGTGTGGTTTGAGCTTTAACATTTGTTCCGATAAAGATAGCCACCGCAGTAAACGCCGAAGCTATCATTTTAGTCATTGTTTTCATAGTTGTGTTTTTTTAGTCAAATTCTACAATGTTCATTTTTTAATTTTCCATTGCATTAACTCCTCCTTAACAAATACTTTGCCATTATTGGCATCATTTACCATCGAAAATATTATTTGAACTATTAATACAACCGCGTTTAATCCAATCACACCCGGCTTAATAATTGAAAATCAACATTATTTAAAGTGACAAGGTCAATACAAAATAATTAACGTTAATATAATTTATGATGAATAGTTTTATTAAAAACTGCCCTGCATAAGCATCAAAAGTGTCTACTAACGCCAAATTTCGAGGCCATAAATGGTTAAATAGCCAGGTATAGCAGCATACCAATCCTGCCGGAAAATAAAAAAGAGAGACTTGCGCCTCTCTTTTTACAAAACTTTAACAATTATTACGCGTCCGGTCCGTGCTTTTTAGGATCATAGTTTTTTTCAAGCTCGGCAAGTTTTTCTTTACCATAAGCCATTTTGGTGATCAGGTAAAATAAAACGGGCACTATGAAGATAGCTAAGGAAGTGGCAGTAAGCATTCCTCCAAACACTGTCCAACCTATGGTTTTGCGAGCTTCGGCACCGGCACCTGATGAGAGCATCAACGGCACCACACCTAATATAAAGGCCATGGATGTCATGATAATAGGTCTTAAACGAAGGCGTACCGCTTCAAGCGTCGCTTTCTCTAACTCCATACCAGAGTCTACACGTTCTTTGGCAAACTCCACAATCAGGATGGCGTTTTTGGCCGCCAGGCCTATCAGCGTTATCAAACCAATTTGTGCATATACGTTATTGGTCAGATCGGGCCAGAAAGTAAGAAAAAGGATAGCCCCAAATGCACCCAACGGTACTGATAATAATACGGAGAACGGCACCGACCAACTCTCATACAATGCCGCCAGGAACAGGAACACGAACCCGATTGACAGTGCAAAGATGTAAACCGTTTTAGAGCCCGACAATAATTCCTCACGGCTCAGGCCCGAAAACTCATAGCCATAACCTTGCGGCAACACCTGCGCGGCTGTTTCCCGCAGGGCGGTATTAGCGTCACCACTGCTGTAGCCGGGTTTAGTACTACCATTGATCTCGGCCGAACGGAACAGGTTATAGTGCGATATCAGTGGCGAGTTTTCTATTACTTTGTATGATGTTAATGTACTCAGCGGCACCATGGCACCGGCAGAGTTACGAACAAAATACTGTCCTATGTTTTGCACATTGGTACGGTAGCTGGTATCAGCCTGGGCCACCACCCTGAAATTACGCCCATAAATGGTAAAATCGTTGATATAGGTACTACCTAAATACGTTTGCAGCGCGTTGTTGATATCAGATATAGCTACACCCAGCTTTTTGGCTTTCTCCCGGTCGACAGTTAACTGGTAAGCTGGCGTACTTGCCGTGAAGAAAGAGAACGCCCTTGCAATTTCTTTACGCTGATTAATGGCCCCCAAAAACGAACGAAGTGTTTTTTCAAATACCTTGATATCCCCGCCGGCCTGTTTCTCCTCTAATATAAATGAAAAACCACCTGTACTACCCAAACCCGGAATTGCCGGCGGTTGGATCACTACCACGTTAGCCTCCTTATACTTACCAAGTTTTTGATTCAGCCTTGCAACAAGCGCAGTTATCTGCTGCGATTTTTGTTTACGCTCATCCCAGGGCTTAAGTTGCACAAATATGGTTGCACTATTTGATTTACTTGCAAAGCTGATGGCATTCAACCCTCCCAAAGCTGCATAGTGGGCTATTTCGGGTACGCTATCAAGCGTTTTCATCATATTATGTAACACATCAACAGTACGGCCGGTTGATGAGGCTTCGGGCAAATCAAAGGTGATATAAACACGGCCATCGTCTTCCAGCGGAATAAACCCTGATGGTTTGCTTCTGAACAACAATATGGCGCCAATAATAATACACACCAGTACAATGATTACGTATCTTGAATTCTTAATGCTCTTATCAACTGTATTACGATACTTGCCGGTTACCCGGGTAAACCATGTATTAAACTTAAAGAAGAACCTATCCAATCCGCCCGATTTCTCGTCGATCTTGTGTGGTTTTAATAATAAGGTGCACAATGCCGGAGTTAATGACAGCGCCACAAAAGCCGAGATCAATACCGATATAGCAATGGTGATAGCAAACTGTTGATACAACCGCCCTACTATACCCGGTACAAAGCCTACCGGCACAAATACTGCCGCAAGGATCAGGGCAATGGCAATTACCGGCGCCGAAATATCAGCCATAGCATGCTTGGTAGCTTCTTTAGGTGTCATGCCCTCTTCGTCCATATAATGCTGAACTGCTTCCACCACTACAATGGCATCATCCACCACAATACCAATAGCCAGTACAAAACCAAACAGTGTTAATGTATTGATCGTAAAATTAAGAGGAATAAAAAAGATAAACGTACCGATAATAGACACTGGGATGGCTAATACAGGGATGAGCGTGGTACGCCAGCTTTGTAAAAACAGGAATACCACTATAATTACCAGTGCAAGTGCTATCAAAAGCGTTTCGACCACTTCGCTTACCGACACTTTTACAACGGTTACAGCTTCAAAAGGCACCACGTAGTCAATATCCTTGGGAAAGCTCTTTTTTAGCTCTTCCATGGTAGCATACACATTGTCGGCTGTTTGGAGCGAGTTACTGTTCGGGGCCTGATAAACCAGCAGGTAAGATGCCCTCTTGCCATCAACAAACGAGTTACCTGAATAGTTGAATTTACCGAGTTCAATCCTGGCAACATCTTTAAGGTGTACTACTCCGCCATTGTTAGGCTGGGTTTTAACAACAACATTTCCAAACTCTTCGGGTTTACTTAAACGACCTTTTACAATTACCGAATACTCAAAAGTTTGTCCTTTTAATTGCGGTGTTGCACCTACCGTACCGGCAGCTACCTGCGCGTTTTGTTCCTGCAGAGCCGTAGTTACATCGGCAGCGCTCATACCTAAGGCGGCAAGCTTGTCGGGATTAAGCCAGAGGCGCATACTAAAATCGTCGGCACGGGTAACAACGTCGCCCACACCTTTGGTGCGTAAAATAGCGTCTTTTATAAATACGTTGGTATAGTTATCGGTGAAAGTGACATCGTGGCTGCCATTAGGGCTGTACATAGCCACAAGCATTAATATACTCGGGTTACGTTTACGCACTACCATACCCAAACGCTGTACCTCCTGCGGTAAGGTTGGAAGGGCGATGCCCACACGGTTTTGCACGTCGAGGGCAGCGATGTTGATATCAGTACCTACGTCAAAGTTAACAGTCATGCTCATTTGCCCGTTGCTGCTGCTGTTACTTTGCAGGTAAGTCATGCCCGGTACACCGTTCACCTGTACCTCAACCGGCGTAGCTACTGTTTGTTCAACCGTTAACGCGTCGGCGCCGGTATAAGTACCGCTTACAGATACGGTAGGCGGTGTAATATCGGGGTACTGGCCTATTGGCAGGCTGGTTATTGACAGGATACCCACTATTAATATCACCAGGGATATTACAATGGCGGTAACCGGTCGTTTTATAAAAGTATCTGCGATCATTCTTTCTCTATATTAAGTTTTCCAGGGTAGATGCACCCCTTCTTCGGCTTAAAATTTTTCCTGTTGATATAAATTTATTTTTTGGGTGCTGCTCCTGCCGGCGCGGCTGTTCCGGTAGTGACCCTACCACCATCGCGCAAACGCTGAAAACCATCGGTAATTACTTTATCGCCTTGTTTTATGCCATCCATTATCACTACATCGCTGTTAATACGCGGCCCTAATTTCACCTTCACCTGTTTTGCAATTGTATCACGCCTGTCCTTAACCGTTTTATCGGCAGCTGTGTCTTTAACAACGGTATCTCTTGTTGCGAAAACAAAAAACTCGCCCATTTGCTCGGTCACCGCTTTAAACGGAATCTGCACCCGCTCGCCCGATTGGCTGTTCAGCACCTGCAAAACGCAGCTCATGCCATCCTTCAGCACGTCATCCTCGTTCGGAAACTGGATCCTCACCCTAATGCTGCCGGTTTGATTGCTCACGCCCCTGTCAATCGCCAGTACTTTGCCTGTCTTGTTGTATTTACTTCCATCGGGCAGCACGAGTTTAAAGGTACTGTCGGTGCTTGACTTTTGAAGGCCATAAAAGCGGTTGATGTCCTGCTCGTTGACCACCACATCAACACCTATTGGGTGCTCGGCGGATATGGTGTTCATCAATGTGGTGCCTGCTGCTACCTGTGTTCCAAGCCTCACCTGCGAGATCCCTATTCGCCCCGTGAAAGGCGCGGTAATGGTGGCATATGACAAATCAGTACGGGCCGACTCAAGCGCGGCTTTGGCTACAGCAACCTGGCTTTTATTGGTCTCGTAGGCAGCCTGCGCCTGATCCACTGTCTGACGGGCAATCGCATCGCTCTTAAGCAGCATGTTATACCTGTCAATGTCTTTTTGCGCTTTAACCAAATTGGCTTCGGCGCTTAGCACATTAGCTTTGGCCTGGTCAAAAGCAGCCTGGTATTTGCGTTTATCTATTTCATACAATACTTTGCCCTTCTGCACAACATCTCCCTCTTTAAAAAATATACCGGTTACAAAACCCGGTACCTGGCTGCGCAGTTCGACAGTGTTCACCGAAACCACAATACCCTGGTATTTATCATAATATACTGCTTCGGCTGTTTTAGCGTCGGCAAGGTATACTGGGGTTGGGGGCATGGCCGCCGGCCCGCCCTTTTGAGGTTTACCGCATGATGCCCAAGTTAAAAGTGCTGCAGGGGCTAACCAATATATATATGTATGTTTCATGTAGAATAGGTTGTTCGTGTGTTGCTGTAGTTTTTATTTTTTATAACAATATCTTATGGTTGCTGAACAGGCAGGATTCCAAGGGCCCTCTGCAGGTCAATTTTACTGCTGAGCAAATTGAACAGGGCATTATAATAGCTCAGTTCGGCAGTACGAAGATCGGCCTGCGATACAATTACGTCGAGGTAGGTTTTTACCCCCTCGCGGTATTGCAGGCTTACCACCTTATATACATCTTTTGCCAGTGTTACATTTTCGCGAATGAGCTGATAGCTGGTATAATTGCTTTTATATGCCGCCAATGCCTGGGTGTACTCCGTATAAATACTATTTTTTGTGTTTATCAGGTCAAGGTCAGTACGTTCAACCTGCAGCCTGGCTTTAGCAAGGTTTTGCAGGCGCTTCGTCCCCTGGAAAATAGGTACAGCCAGCGTTAAGCCAACATAACCTGTAGGGAAAGATTTATTATACAAATCACCAAAATCATGACTGAAGTATGCATGCTGGTAACTCCCTACCGCCGATAATGAAGGCAAAAACCCAAAGCGGTAGTAATTTACGTTGAGATTATTGAGTGCCTTTGTTGTTTCGAGCAAACGGTATTCGATCCGGTTATTTACATTGAGCGATTGTAAAGTATCAATACTGGCCTCCTGCTCATACCGGCTCGAATCATAGGAAAGGCTTAACGGTGTAGCCGCCCCTACGCCCATGATCTGTTTTAATAAAGCCGTTTTACTTTTGATGGCTTCTTCAGTTTGTTTACGGGTAGCCAATGAATTATTTAAAGCGATGGTTGCCTGCTTATAATCCGTAGGATCGGATATACCGGCGGTATACCTGCTTTTCGCATCCTTCAGGCTTCTTTGCAACCTGATGATGTCCTCATTAGTGATGTCAAGTTGTTTGCCGGATAGTAAAACATCAAAGAAAGCTTTGCTTACATCACTTACTACATCAATCTGGCTGCTCAAGGTGTTCTGCTTATAGTACTCGCGCGAATATCTTTTCGCCCTTGAAGCAAGAAATACATCGTTGTTATATAATACCTGTGAGGCCGTAACGCCCAAGGTTGAAAGGTTACGGATACTGCCCGCGTTGCTGGGGATGTTAGCACCGGAGGCACCAGCCTGCGGGCTGCCCTTATAGTAATAATTATAAAGGCCCGA
This sequence comes from Mucilaginibacter sp. 3215, assembly GCF_050433785.1. Classification (NCBI taxonomy): domain Bacteria; kingdom Pseudomonadati; phylum Bacteroidota; class Sphingobacteriia; order Sphingobacteriales; family Sphingobacteriaceae; genus Mucilaginibacter; species Mucilaginibacter sp. 3215. The sequence continues at coordinate 46,806 of NZ_JBNPWO010000001.1, read as the reverse complement.
GCCGTTCACCTGCGGCAGCCAGGCCGACAGGCCAATTCTAATATCACGCTCATTGATCTGTTCATCAATGGAAGCCTGCCTTACTGTTGGTTGGTTACGCAAGGCAAAGTCAATAGCCTGTTTTAGGGAAACCGGTCCGCTTATACTATCAACGGCAGTTTGGGCATAACTATTGCTATGTAAATTCAATGTTAAATTAAGTACAAGAAGCGCCAAAAAGTACTTGTGTTTTTTCATAGGGTAGCTATAAATAACAATGTATATCAGGCAAAAATTATAAGAAAAATTTTATAATTAGTGCAAGATTGTTACGGGGAATGCGAATATGTAATTAATATTACTAATTTAAAATCACGAACAAGAATTTTACGTAAAAAATTACAAAAACACGGGATAGTATCAGCTTTTTGGGCTTTTGACAAAAAAATGAAAATAATAGGCTCGATATAAACAAAAAAATTAATTAATTTGCCGTGTAAGAATTTGTGTGCTTCTTAAGTAGTATTGATACGTTAATAGGCATTATTTTAAAAAAATTTACACACACCGTATAAGTTATATGCTTATTCATGGTATTTTTACACAAAATTTAAGCAGAGTTAATATACATGGTTAAAAAACTACATGGGAAAATCGCTCAGTTTCAAGTAGCAAATATGCTGCGTGAACGGGGGTTATATCCTTATTTCAGGCCTATTGAGTCTGCACAAGACACTGAGGTAATTATTGACAACAAGCGGGTATTAATGTTTGGTTCTAACTCATACTTAGGCCTTACCAATCATCCAAAAATCAAAGAAGCTTCAAAAAAAGCAATTGACAAATATGGCACAGGCTGTGCCGGTTCACGTTTTTTGAACGGCACACTTGATATCCACATTGAGCTTGAAAACAGGCTTGCTAACTATGTAGGCAAAGAAGCTACTGTTTTATTCAGCACAGGTTACCAGGTTAACCTTGGTGTACTTTCGTGCGTTACCGGCCGGAATGACTATATCATACTTGATGAGTATGACCATGCCTGTATCATTGACGGCAGCCGCCTGTCGTTTTCAAAAGTGATCAAGTACGCTCATAACGATATGGCCGATTTGGAACGCAAATTAAGCATACTTCCTGAAGATGCCGTGAAGATTATCGCTGTTGACGGTATTTTCAGCATGGAAGGTGACATTGTTAAATTGCCTAAAATCGTTGAGCTTGCCGATACTTATGGTGCCAATATCATGGTTGATGATGCCCACAGCCTTGGTGTAATTGGTGATAAAGGTGCAGGTACCGCCTCACACTTTAACCTTACCAATGAAGTTGACCTGATCATGGGTACTTTCAGTAAATCATTAGCATCATTAGGTGGTTTTATTGCCAGCGACCAGGATACTATTGATTATATCAAACATCGTGCACGTTCATTGATGTTTAGCGCGAGTATGCCTCCGGGCTCTGTAGCCAGCGTGATTGCGGCATTAGATATTATTGAGTCGGAACCGGAGCGTATCGAAAAATTATGGGATAACACCAATTATGCCATGAAACTTTTGCTGGAAGAAGGTTTTGACCTTGGCCCTACCGAAAGCCCTATTTTGCCGATCTACGTTCGTGATAACGAAAAAACTTTCGCTGTTACCAAACACCTGCAAGCTTCTGGTGTATTTGTCAACCCGGTTGTATCCCCTGCCGTTCCTTCCGATTCGTCACTGCTTCGTTTCTCATTGATGGCTACCCATACCTTTGAGCAAATTGACGAAGCCGTTGAAAAACTGTCAAAAGCCTTTAAAGAAGTTGGTGTAACCGCTTCTGTTAAAGAAAAAATATAATGAAAAAAACCTTGGTGCATTTAGCTGCTTTTTTATTAAGGTAAGCTAAATGCACTTTTTATTTTAAAGCATACCAATTTGCTTTATTCAATCATTTACCACACATGATTACAATAGTAACGGTTAAGTCAAAAAAAGAACTGGCTTCGTTTATTGATTTCCCTCATGACCTTTACAAGGACGATCCTTACTATGTTCCTGAGTTGTTTATTGCCCAAAGGGACCTCTTAACCAAACACCCCTTCCACAAACACAATACCGTACAACCCTTTTTAGCTTATGATGGCGATAAAATTGTTGGCCGGATAGCCGCGATCCTTAATAACGGCCATAACGAATACAGCCATGTTAACGATGGCTTTTTTGGCTTTTTTGATTGTATTAACAACACAGCGGTATCTAACCTGCTTTTTGAAACCGTTACCAAATGGCTTAAAGAAAAAGGCGTTACCGGTAAATTATTAGGCCCTACCAACTTTTCAACCAATGAGCCTTGCGGCCTGCTGGTAGAAGGTTTTGACAGTTCGCCATTCCTGATGAACACCTATAACTTTGCTTATTACGCTAACCTGGTCGAAAATTTTGGTTTTGCTAAAGATGTCGATCTGATTGCCTGGCACTGGGACGGCCAAGCTTATGATGATAAATCAGTACGTTTATTAAACGCGCTTGAAGAGCGGTTAAAGCGAAATGATATCATTATCCGTAAGATCAACCTTAAAAATTTCAAGGAGGAAGCCGCCAAACTGCGCGAAGTGTATAACTCAGCCTGGGACAAAAACACTGGTTTTGTGCCCCTGACCAATGAAGAGTACGATTACCTGGCCAAAGATCTTAAACTGATCCTCGATCCTGATTTTGCCATCGTGGCCGAGCAGCGCGGTAAGATAGTTGCCTTTGGCCTGGCCCTGCCCGACTATAATGACATTTTCAAAAAAATAAAACGCGGCCGCTTGTTGCCAACCGGTATTTTCAAATTACTGTTCAGCAAAAAAAGCATTACCGGCATCCGTATTTATGCCCTCGGTGTTATTGAAGATTACCGCAAAATGGGTATCGAGGCCTGTTTATATGGCACCATCATAAAGGAATATAAGGCCAAGGGTTATAAACATGCCGAAGCCGGCTGGACACTGGAGAACAACGATATGATGAACCGTGCCATTGAAGCTATAAAGGGCGATCCTTATAAAAAATACAGGTTATATCAAAAAGCGATATGAGGGAGCGGGTTTTAATAACCGGTGGAAGCGGATTTGTTGGATATCATTTGATTGAAGAGGCCTTACAAAACAATCTGGAGGTTTTTATAGCCATCAGAAAAAGCAGTGTAATAAGTCACTTAAACGATTTAGATATCCAATATATCTATCCCGAATTTAACAATAAGGAAACATTAAAGAAGCAACTGGCCGAGATAAAGCCCGATTATATCATCCACGCGGCAGGTGTAACCAGTGCCCGCTCCGAAGCCGAATATAACCGGATCAATGCTACATATACCCATAACCTTGCTTCGGCGGCTTATGAAGCTTGCCCCGATTTAAAAAAGTTTGTACTTATTGGCAGCCTGGCTTCGGTTGGGCCGCTTAATACGCTAACCGGCACCATAACCGAAGCAACCCCTCCGCACCCTGTTACAGCATATGGCAGGAGCAAATTGCTTGCCGAACAGAAATTAAAAACGGTGAGCGGCCTGAATTATACCATACTAAGACCTACCGCGGTTTACGGACCGAGGGACACCGGCATATTTATATTTTTTAAACAGATAGTGAAGGGTATTGAGCCCTATATAGGCAAGGCGCAGCAAAAACTCAGCTTTATATATGTTAAAGACCTGGCCAAAGCAAGTATCAAGGCTTTATACGGTGGCAATAACAAGACATATAACCTGAGCGATGGTAACTTTTATAACCGTTATGAGTTAGGCACCATCACCAAAGAGGTATTAATGCTAAAAACGCTAAAGTTTCATCTGCCTGTAAATTTTGTTAAAATGATTGCAGCAGTATCTGAAAAAATAAGTTCTTTGAGCAACAAAGCTGCAGTGCTGAATATCGAAAAGCTTAATGAACTGACCGCCATTAACTGGAATTGCGATATTGAAGCAGCTAAATCCGACCTGGGTTTTTATCCTTTATACAATCTGCAAAGCGGCATGGCCGAAACGCTAAAATGGTATAAAGCCAACAAATGGCTTTAGCCGATTAATTTGAAATAAATAATAGTAACATAAATGAAAATCAACATTACACCTGCTAAAGGTAAGCTTGGCATCCTGATCCCCGGGTTAGGCGCTGTAGCAACTACCTTAATTGCCGGCGTAGAGGCCGTTAAAAAAGGCATCTCGCAGCCAATTGGCTCCCTTACTCAAATGGGCCACATACGTTTAGGAAAAAGAACCGAAAACCGTAACCCGAAAATTAAAGAATTTGTTCCTTTAGCCGATTTAAACGACATCGTATTTGGCGGTTGGGATGTTTATGAAGATAACGTATTTGAAGCTGCCTCAAACGCACAGGTACTGGAAGCAGGACTTTTACATTCGGTTAAAGCCGAATTGGAAGCTATAAAGCCAATGAAAGCCGCGTTTGATAAAAACTACGCTAAAAACCTTGATGGCACCCACGTTAAAACCGGAACCAGGCTTGAACTTGCCGAGCAGGTAATGGAAGATATCAAAAACTTTAAAGAGGCTAATGGTCTTGACAGGGTTGTGTTGGTATGGTGTGGTTCAACCGAGATCTATTATGAAGCATCTGCTGTACATCAGTCATTAGCCGCTTTTGAAGAAGGATTGAAAAATGACGACAAGCTGATCGCTCCAAGCATGATTTATGCTTACGCAGCTTTAAAATTAGGCGTTCCTTTTGCTAATGGTGCCCCTAACTTAACAGTTGATATCCCTGCATTGATCGAACTGGCTAAATTAACCAAAACCCCGATTGCTGGTAAAGATTTCAAAACAGGTCAAACTTTAATGAAAACAGTATTGGCCCCAGGTTTGGCAGCACGTTCATTAGGTGTACATGGTTGGTTCTCGACCAACATTTTGGGTAATCGCGATGGCTGGGTTCTTGACGATCCGGATAACTTCAAAACTAAAGAAGTATCAAAACTGGGTGTATTGGAAGATATCTTCAAACCGGAAGATAACCAGGAACTTTATGGTAACATCTACCACAAGATCCGTATCAACTACTACCCTCCGCATGGTGATAACAAAGAGAGCTGGGATAACATCGATATTTTTGGCTGGTTAGGCTACAAAATGCAGATCAAGATCAACTTCCTTTGCCGCGACTCAATCCTTGCTGCCCCTATCGCGCTTGATTTGGCTATCTTCTGCGATCTGGCTAAACGTGCCGGCATGAGCGGTATCCAGGAATGGCTGTCATTCTACCTGAAATCGCCTCAAACTGCCCCGGGTTTACATGCAGAAAATGACATCTTTAAACAACTGATCAAATTGGAGAATACCCTTCGTTACCTGATGGGCGAAGACCTGATCACCCACCTTGGTTTGGATTATTATGACGATATGTTCGCGACCGAATAATCGTTAAATTACCAAATACCGTCAAAACAGCCGTAAGCAACTAAACCCTGCATTACGGCTGTTTTGTTTTTATCAGGTAAAAATGATCATACGCAAGTAACATTATTTTAAAGCAATAGTCTTATTGGCGCTAATGTTAATTTGTTAAATAATGTTATTTATTGACCTAAAGGCTTCTTCCAAACAATCAAAAAATGGCAAATAACATCTAATTATCAGATCGTTACGCAATTGATTATATAACTAACAGCAAACAATAGGAATACTAACTAACCGGCCAAGCCGTTGTTTGAGTTTAGTTATAATTACAGTAATATGATAGCGTAAATAGCTGTAAACAATATTTGACTTTTTGACCACATTAGTCTGTAGTGATTTTTTTTACCTTTGGCCTGTTAATTGTAAACTCCGTAATAACCATCTGCCGGGAGTGTACAAAACAAGGTAAGTGTAGAAAGATTAAGCGGCAGAACAATGAAAAACATACGGAGGCAGGCATAATCAATCTGCCAAAAATATTTGAATAACTGATACATACCTCTTTATCCGATAATAAAAGTGTTAAGCCGAAAAAAGAAGTTTGTATTTGCACAATGCACAAAGTACATGGATTGTAAAAAATTTTATAAAAGCTTATTTTTCTTAATACTGTTCTTCTCTGCTTCGGCATTATATGCGCAGCAAACGGTAATAACGGGTACTGTTACTGATGCAGGTAACAAACAAACCCTGCCTTCTGTTAGTATTTCTTTTACGGGCAGCACTACCGGTACCACTACAGATGTTAATGGCAAATATCGCCTTGCTACAAACAATCAGCAATATAAACAAATCAAAATTTCATTTTTAGGCTATAAAGATGCTTTTTTAGCTGTTGTTCCCGGTAAAGAGCAGGTTATCAATGTAAAGATGTTCCCCGCTTCTCAGCAACTTAACGAGGTTGTGGTAAAATCGGGCAAAAAACCTAAGTACCGTAATAAAGACAACCCCGCTGTTGAGCTGATCCGTAAGGTTATCGAAAATAAAGAAAAGAACCGCCCCGAAGCATACAACTATGTTGAATACAAGGAGTATGATAAAATGATGTTTGCACTAAGCAATGTATCCGCCCAGTTTTCGGACAGGAAATTCTTTCGCAAGTATAAGTTCATTTTAGATAACCGCGATAGCTCATTGGTACCAGGCAAATCATTGCTGCCTATTTATCTTGATGAAAAGCTGCAGCAGGTTTATTACCGTAAAAACCCCGAAAAAACAAGGGAAGATATAACCGGCCAAAAAAGTGTTAACTACGGTGCGGGTATCGATAATGAAGGGCTTACCCAATATTTCAAGCACTTATACAATAAGGTTGATATTTATACTAACAACGTATTTTTGATAACCAGCCAGTTTCTTAGCCCGATATCTGACAACTCGCCGAACTATTACAAATACTTTATTGCCGATACCATTGTTGACGCACATAACAACAAACTGGTTAAGCTTGACTTTACCCCCCGCAATACAACCGACGTACTTTTTGAGGGTAGTATCTACATTACGCTTGATGGTAACTACGCTGTACAAAAGTGCGACCTGACCATTAATAAACATATCAACATCAACTTTATCAGGTCGATGACCGTTAACCTGGAGTTTCAGCAAAACCCCGATGGCCGATATCATCTGAGCAAAAGTACTACCATTGCAGATTTTGGCGCTTCCAAAAAAGATGCAAAGAGTGGTTTATTTGGTATCCGGGCCATAACCTACAGCAATTACGTGGTTAACAAACCCCGGCCGGATACAACTTATCAGGGATCGCCATATGCTGAATTAAGCGATGAAGTGAAACATCGCCCCGAATCCTTCTGGCAGGAAAACAGGCCGGATACTTTAACGCTTGCCGAATCAAAGGTTTATAAAAACATCGACAGCCTGCGTAATATGCCTTCGTTTAAACGTACGGTTGATATAGCAACGCTCCTGCTTGCAGGCTATAAAGGCTTTGGTAAATTTGAGTTAGGTCCTGCCAACACATTTTACAGCTTTAACCCGGTTGAAGGTTTCCGTTTACGTGTAGGCGGCCGTACAACACCCGAATTAAGCAAACGTTATTATTTTGAAACTTATGCAGCTTATGGTTTTAAAGACGAGCGCTGGAAGTACTTTTTAAGTGCAACCTACTCCATTAATAATAAATCTATCTATCGTTTCCCTCAAAACTATATTAGGGCAAGTTTTCAGCGTGATACCAAAATCCCTGGCGCAAGCCTGCAGTTTGTGCAGGAGGATAACTTCCTGTTATCGTTTAAGCGTGGTGTGAACGATAAGTTCCTTTATAACGATTTTTACAGGTTTGATTATTTACACGAACTGGAAAGCCATCTTTCGTTTGCCGCGGGCTTCAAAAAATGGACCCAGGAGCCGGCGGGATCATTATATTTTGATAATGTTGTTAATGATCTGCCAAATTCTATCCATCATTTAACCACCACCGAGCTTACCGGAAGTATCCGCTGGGCACCTCATGAGCAGTTTTACCAGGGCAAGATCTATCGCATCCCTATCCCTAACAAATACCCGGCCTTTGAACTTGATTATGCTCAAGGTATTAAAGGCTTATTTGCCGGCGAATACAATTATCAAAAGCTTGACTTCCGCGCTGATAAACGCTTTTACTTTTCGCAGTTAGGTTATGCGGATATCAACGTTTCGGCAGGTAAAATCTTTGGTTCGGTGCCGTACCCTTTGTTAACCATACACAGGGCTAACCAAACTTACGCGTATGACCTCGACTCATACAACTTAATGAATTTTTTGGAGTTTGTGAGTGATAAATATGCCAGCTTCAGGATAGATCAGCACTTCAGCGGTTTCTTCTTTAATAAAATACCTTTGCTAAAGAAATTGAAATGGCGCGAAACCGCATCGTTAAAAGTACTATACGGCGGCCTGTCTGATCAAAACAATCCTTCGATACATCCGTCATTATATCAACTACCTGTTGGCACCGATGGCGTGCCGATTACTTATACATTGGGCAAAACGCCTTATGTTGAGGGTAGTGTTGGTATAGAAAATATATTTAAATTTATACGCATAGATTTTGTGAGGCGCTTTAACTACCTTGACCAGCCAAACGTTGCCCAATGGGGCCTGCGCACAAGGGTTAAATTCGACTTCTAATCATTGCACCTAAACAAGCAGAGAGAAAAATGGAACAGCAAACAACAACACTTAGGAGATCATTCAGAACCAACCTACAGTTAGGGATATATAAGGTTATTGATCCGTTTGTGAAGATCCTTATAAAAATAGGCTTAACCCCCAATGCAGTTACTACCATAGGTTTTGTACTTAATGTAGGCGTTGCAGGGATATTTATTTTAGGTGCCGAAGAAGGTAACCGCGGCGACCTGAGCTATGTTGGCTGGGCCGGCGGCCTCATCCTTTTTGCAGGCTTATTTGATATGCTTGACGGTCAGGTAGCCCGCTTAGGCAATATGAAATCAACCTTTGGTGCTTTGTATGATTCCGTACTTGACCGCTACAGCGAATTGATCATGTTCCTTGGCATTTGCTATTACCTGGTGGCACATCACTACTTCCTGAGCTCGATAGCCGCGTTTATAGCGCTGATCGGCTCCATGATGGTTAGTTATGTACGTGCACGTGCTGAAGGTTTAGGTGTTGAAATTAAAGGCGGTTTAATGCAAAGACCTGAACGTGTAGTAACTATCGGCTTATGCGCAGCTTTATCGGGCATAGTAGCTCAATACATCGGCGGTAACTATAAATTATTTGTTCCCGGCATCAAATTTCATGTATTTGAAACCATATCGATATTTACTATCCCATTGGTAATACTTGCCGTTTTAACCAATATTACCGCGTTTAACAGGTTAAGAGAAGCTAAAAAAGCTTTAATTAAACTGGAGGAGGAGGAAGGTAAGTAAGCCTGTAGTTCTAAGTCAAAAGTCTTAAGCGGGGACGTTGAATTACTTATCTTAAGACCGTAAACTTTAGGCTTAAGACTTCGCAACAAATATCATATCTTCGTAACAATAAAATAAAGGCATTTACACTTAGCAATATCTTTGCTAAAATTGCCTTTTGTTGGTTAAAGGCCAGCCATTCTGAACAATTTTAACACCCATAAACAGGCAGAGAAATAATAAAACATTTTAAACCCTGATTATAACAATGAAAAAGAAATACATATCCAACTCGCAGGAATCGGTGCGAATGTTTAAGAGCGACTTTTTAGAAGGCTTATCAAAGGTACACTATACCGTACCTCTATATATTTTTGTACCCGTTATTGGATATTGCAGCTATAAATTCTTTGACCTGGGATTGGATGTATTAACATATCTTGGCCTGTTTATTTTCGGCCTCTTCATCTGGACTATCACCGAATACATCATGCACCGTTTTGTTTTCCACTATCAGCCAAGCGAAAAACTGGAATGGGCACAACGTCTGCATTTTATCATGCATGGCGTGCATCATGATTATCCGAGCGATGCCAAACGTTTGGTATTGCCCCCGTCATTAAGCATTCCGCTGGCTACAGGCTTTTTCTTTTTGTTTAAATGGTTATTACCTGTAAACTACATCTGGGGCTTTTTTCCGGGCTTTATTTTGGGCTACCTGTTTTATGACATATCGCACTATGCCATGCACCATTTTAATTTTAAAAGCGGCTTGTTCAAAAAAATAAAACAACACCATATGCTGCACCACTACCAGGATCCTGAAAAAGGTTATGGTGTGAGTTCACCTTTCTGGGATAAAATTTTCCGTTCAGATTTCTTAAAAAAATAGCAATGACCAATGCCAATACAGGCGTAACAGTAAATATCCGGTCGATAATTATTGTTTCACTGCTTTCCATTGCTTACCTGGCGTTTTCAACTTTCCTTATTGGTTATAAACCAGATGAGCTTACACTGGTAGTTATTTTCAATGTGTTATTCTATGCATCGGCAATAACCCGCAAGTTTATATTAGGCTTCACTATTTTCATAGTGTACTGGATTGTTTTTGATTACATGAAGGCCTTCCCCAATTATAATTATAACCCCGTACATATTGCCGAGCTCTATAATGCAGAGAAACACCTGTTCGGCATTCATTTTAACGGCAAACTGCTTACACCCAATGAATACTGGCTGGCCAACAGCAACACTTTTATTGATGTGTTATCGGGCTTATTCTATTTATGCTGGATCCCTGTGCCGCTGGGTTTTGCTGCTTACCTGTTCTTCAAAAACAAAAAACAGTTCCTCAATTTTTCGTTAACGTTTGTTTTGGTGAATATCCTGGGCTTTATAGTTTACTACGCATACCCTGCCGCACCACCCTGGTTTGTTCAATATCACGGGTTTCATTTTATTCCGTTAACCATGGGCAATACCGCCGGGCTGGCCAGGTTTGACGCCTATTTTCATGCCGGGGTTTTTAAAGGGATTTATACAAAAGGATCAAACGTGTTTGCTGCCATGCCGTCGCTGCATTCGTCATACCCGGTTATAGTGCTTTACTACGGCTTAAAAAACAAGCTGGGACTTGCTAATATCTTTTTTGCGGTGGTAACCGTTGGTATCTGGTTTACGGCGGTATATGCAAGCCACCATTACGTGCTTGACGTGTTAGCCGGCATTACTTGCGCGGCATTAGGTATTACCTTATACAATGTACTATTAAAAAAATTCGCGGGTTTGCAGTCTGCTTTAAATAAATACCAAAGGGTAATCTCGTAGTGTAACATCTTGCTTACACAATTAGCGGATTGTTAGCGTTTACTACAAATTATCATTATATTAAATATAAGCAAAAAATACTGAAACTTTATCAATATTCCCCGAAATACATTATCAATTTTTAACGTTCCACCAACCTCCCCTTAACACCGCGGACGCATTTTTGCCTTAACTAAAAATGTTAAAATGTTAAGGATAAACAAAGTTTTTTTTAAAAAGTTGTGCCTTTTGGGCATATTCAATTTATTTTTAATAACGGTTGGTATGGCACAAACCAATTTGGCCGGTATTTCAGGGAAGGTTTCCGGCCCGAATGGTGAAGCTTTGCCAAATGCTACCATTACCGTTAAAAATGAGTCGACCGGGTTTGTAATCAAAGCTACAACCAATTCTAAAGGAACATTTCTGTTAAAGGAGCTTCCGCTGGGTGCACCTTATAGCATAACAGCAGAAATTATGGGCATGACTGCGCAAAGACAAACCGGTTATGCTTTAAATCAGAGCGACTTGCTACAGGTTACGTTTGTAATGACAGAAAAGATCCAGGAACTCAATGTTGTTGAAGTAAGAACTACCACAACCCGTAACAGGATCGAAAACATTGGCTCATCCACCGCTGTTACAGCTAAAGATATAGCCAAGTTACCGGTAAACGGTCGTAATTTCACATCCCTGGCCGATTTATCTCCATTGAGCGCGGGAAGCAGCTTAAGCGGGCAGCTGGGGTCAGCTACAAATTATACCATTGATGGCATGGCGGCACGCAGTACTATAGCCGGTGGCCAACCAACCGGTGCTTACTCTATTTCGCTTGAGGCTGTAAGGGAATTTCAGGTAGTTACCAATCAATATGATGTTACTTATGGCAACGCCGGCGGCGGTACAATAAGTACGGTAACCAAATCAGGAACTAACGTATTATCAGGGAGCGCTTTCACTTATGCACGTGCAAATTGGCTATCCAGTCCATTTGGATTAAATGGATTAAAACGTAACCAGTCGTTTTCTACTTATCAATATGGTTTTTCATTAGGAGGTCCTATTGTTAAAGATAAAGCGCAATTCTTTATTGCCTGGGATCATCAGGCAGATTCAAGGCCACTTTATATTGCCAATATCCAATCTGCAGATGACGAAAAACGAAACAATGTAACCCAGGCCACATTAGATAACTTTTTGAGTATAGCAAGGGCTAAATATGGAGTTGCCAATACTCCACAGTTTGGTCAGTTTGATAAATTTAAAAATACTCACGCCGCTTTTGCACGTATCGACTGGCAAATTAATTCCAAAAATTTGTTCACTATCAGAGATAATTTCATCTACGACCTGGATAACCAATCCGACGGTGATAATACTGCCATAAACATCTACGAGGTTTACAGCACGCGCAAAAGTTTAAATAACAGTGTAATGGCCTCATTGCGTAGTATATTCAGTCCTAATTTAACCAACGAACTGAAAGTGCAGCACTACTGGGAATACAATAAGATGTTTGCAAACAGCCAGTTACCTGCCGATAATATTCCCCGCGCTATTGTGCAGAATATTTCTTCGCTTGCAGCGGATGGTTCTACCTATTCTACCGCTATACAGTTGGGAGGGCAACGTTACGGCGGCGACTATTTTAACAATAATGTAGCACAGCTAACCGACAACTTGTACTGGACCAAAGGCAAATATAACTTTACATTTGGTGGAGGGTTAACTTTTACCAATCAAAATTCTATTTACGGCAGCGAAACAAATGGACGTTTTTACTTTACAGGCTTAACTAATTTCAATAACCTTACACCCTATCGCTTTGCAAGGGATATTTATACCTCATCAAACCGGAACATTAAATTTAACATACTTGCACCTAATGCTTACGCACAGGTACAAACTATGTTGTTTCCGGGTTTTGAAGTAACCGCCGGGGTACGTATTGATTATACCGATTACCTTGACCAGGCAAATTTCAATCCTACGGTTTATAAAACTTTAGGCTTAAATACATCTAACAAACTGGCTACGCTACAAATTCAACCGCGTTTGCAAACCACCTGGGATGTAGGGCAAAATGGTAAAGACATTGTCAGGTTAGGTGGTGGCATTTTAGGTTCGGCATTGAACCCTTATTCTATGATAAACAATATGCTGTTTGATGGCTCACACATTTTAAGTGTTGATCTTAACGGCAGCCAAGTGCCTACCCCTAACTTTCCGGCTTACCGCAAGGACCCTGCAACAGCACCAGGACAGGATTTACTTAATAACCCCGCCATACCCAAGCTTGCTACTATTAATATGAATGGCAAGGATGCTAAAGTGCCAACGGTTTACAAAGCCAACTTGTCTTATTCTCACTTCTTTGCTCAAAACTTCAGGGTTACAGCATCCGGCTACTTAAGTTTAGGTCGCAACAACTATACTTATCTGGATAAAAACATGGTTGATCAGCCGTACTTCCGTATTGCTGCCGAAGATAACAGAGGTGTATATGTTCCGGCAAATACAATAAACGCGTCAAATGGTTCGGCAGACTGGACACAAGGCAGAAAAACAACTGAAGTAGGCAGGGTATTGGAATTAGAAAGCAAGGGCAGAGTTAACCAGATGGCTTTTGTTATTGATGCCGACTACAAATATTATAAACAGGGCGAAATCTCCGTTTCTTATACATGGAATCAAACTAAAGACAATACATCATACAACGGAAACGTTGCTAATACGGCTACGCTTGTACAGTACGTAAAAGATGATCCGCGTAACCTGGGCGGAATGAATTATTCTGATAACCAATTCAGGAATAAGATTGTTGCTTACGGAAGTTCGCCAACCTTTCATGGCTTTAGCGCAGGCTTGCGATTTTCGGGGATAAGCGGCACCAGGTATTCTTTATTGGTGAACGGTAACGTGAACGGCGATTTTGTGGCCAGTAACGATCTGGCTTACATTTACGATCCGAATGCAGCGTCAACACCTCAATATATAAAAGACGGGATCAATGCGATACTGAACAACCCTAAGGTAGAGCAAAGCGCCAAAAATTACATAGTTAAAAGTTTCGGAAAAATTGCTGAACGTAATGGAGGAGTAAACCCGTTTTATGGTGTATTTGATTTACGTTTGATTAAAAGGGTTACGCTATTTAAAAAACAGTATTTTGAAATATCTGTCGACTTATTTAACGTGGCCAATTTATTGAATAAAGAATGGGGCGTTAACCATAACCTGGGTGCAACTCCTATTTATACGATTAAAAGCTTCGACCCTGTTAAAAAACAATACGCATACGCGGTTAACACAAATGCGGGGGTATCCAATTTAAGCGGCAACCCTTACCAGTTTCAGATAGGCTTAAGATATGGTTTTTAATTATCAACCCTAATTAACAACAATAGCTAAAACCTTGTAAACCTTCACGGGCCCTGCTTTGAATAGCATAGGATTTTAATGGAATAAAGCTCTGCGATTGGCAACTTTTGACCTTTAAAATCCTTGCTATTTTAAATACCCAATAGTGCAAAATCTCTTTTTCTATACAACTTTATGTATTAAAGCAGGCAGTGTGGAAAACGCGCAAACATTTGTTAATTAATATTTCCAGGGCTATCCTCCTGAAAAACAGCCTATACAATTCAAAAACAAACAAAAAGCCAAGCGACTTTCACAAACACCTATGGCGGTGACTTAAACGGGCACGCTATTTGCCTAATTATAAGCAGATTATTGTATTTTGGAGTAATCCGTTATATGAAGAGACTTATTACCTTACTTTTTATCCTGACAGCCACGCTTAAATTATCCGCACACGCCAGTGAGCTGGATAGTCTTAAGCAAAAATTACAGGTTACCAGCGACTCGTTAAAAGGCCCTATCTATACCCAAATAGCTGCCCATTATTTAGGATATGATACCGTATCAACCCGCCGGATGAAATACTATTTCCAAACCGAGGCGCTTAATTACACTATGCTTGCCCTGCATAGCTATTCCACTTATAACGATACTTTAGGCTTGCGTACAAGCTTTAACGCGCTTGCAAAGGTTTACCGCTCACAGCGTAAATTCAGCCAGGCCAAATGGTTCATTTTGCAATCGAACACCATATCGAGGCAAAGGAAGGATACCCTTAATATTATCAGCTCGCTTATAGAGCTTGCAGCCATTAAAAGCGACATCAAAGACTACAAACTCAGTATGAAGGACCTAAACGATGCTTTAACCCTATCGCTTAAAACCCACGATCCAAAAAAAGAATCGATAGTGCAGGTAGGTTATGCCGAATTGTACCGAAAAATGAACGATTATGATAAAGCTGCGGTAGCTATTAAACGCCATGAATTTTTGGACGATAGTCTTAACCAGGTTACAGTCGACAGCATTGCCAAGGTAGCTGCTGCCGATTCGATCAAGATCAAAAAACAGGATTCGGTGATAGCCAAAAAAAAAGTATTTACCAAAAACTCCAGGCGCAGGCCAATGCTAAGATACGCCAGGCACATAACGTCATTGTCGTTCTCATCGGCACCACTCTTGTTCTCGTCGTTGTAGCCATCATTATCATTTACAGGCGGAAGAAAACCGGTCGCTGGCGTTCAGCTATCAGGCGGCCTAAACAATAATTTAAACCACAGGCGTTTAAAATTGTCAAAGCACTAAGATGAAAAAATTGATAGTATTATTTGCTGCATTATTCTGGTTTGCGAATGCCTACAGCCAAAGCAGCAAACAATTCAGGACCGAGTTTTTAAACAGCATTAATGCTACACGCCAGAAAGGCTGCAATTGCGGCAGCAAATATTTCCCGCCGGCCCCTCCCCTTACCTGGAATAATGATTTGGAAGATGCAGCCATAGGCCACGCTAAAGACATGGCCCGCAAAAGCTATTTTAGTCACGACAGTAAAGATGGTCGCAGCATGGAAGACCGCATTGTATACGCCGGTTATAAATTTAAAGGCTTCAAAAGTTTTGCCATAGGCGAAAACATAGCACAGGGCCAGCAAAGTATTGCCGAAGTAATGGCCGGATGGTTTAAAAGCGAAGGCCACTGCCGGAACCTCATGAACCCGGACTTTAAGGAAGTTGGTGTGGCTGAATATAAAACCTACTGGGTACAGGATTTCGGTGGCAGAACCTCATTTTCGGCTCAGCAACAAAAGCTTATTAAATCAGGGAGATACAGATTAATACAGGAAAAGCCGGTGGAAGGGCATTGATTTTTGTCTGAACCGGGATTTTTAGGATTAAAGGATTGCCCGGGCTTATCTATCCGCTCGCAAATCAAATCCTATAAATGGTGAATCCCCCTTTGCCGTTGTTGGAGTTGTCTCCAACAACCTTATTTGCCGGCCTCCGTTTTTGGTTTCTGCTCCCTTGGGCCGCGTTTGTAGATAATGAGGCCATTCAGGAAATTACGCAGGATCTGGTCTCCACAGGGTTTAAAGTTGGGATGGTCATCAGCACGGAATATGGCGCCTATTTCGGCTTTGGTGATCCTGAAATTAACCAATGCCAAAACCTTGATAATATCATCATCAGTAAATTTCATAGCCACCCGCAGCTTTTTCATGATATCGTTATTGCTCATTATATCTTTCTTTTTAACAAAATTACCTCGAAATTTCCATCTTCACCTTTTTACCTTTAATTTTTTCGGCTTTTACCTGCCTTACCACCTCCTCAATCTTATCCCGTTTTATAGCTGCATATGATGAGTAATCAAGCACTTCTATCAGGCCAAGATCGTCTTTGGCCAGTCCGCCTTTTTTAAGTAGCAGGCCTACTATATCCACCTTGTTTACCTTATCCTTTTTTCCGGCGGCTATATATAAAGTAACCCAGGGGGAAGCCGGTGGAAAGATCAGCTTTTCGGGTAGTTCTTCAATCTCAGGCAGTTGTTTTAAGTATGGCAACTTTTCATCGGGTGTTAGCATCAGGTATGATGTGCCTTTAGCGTTCATACGTGCCGTGCGACCGTTACGATGTAAAAAAGCCTCCTCATTGTGCGGCAGCTGGTAATGTACCACATATTCTATCTCCGGGATATCCAGCCCACGTGAGGCCAGATCGGTGGTGATCAATAAACGGTGACTTCCGTTCCTGAATTTTAACAGGGCACGCTCACGGTCATCCTGTTCCATACCGCCGTGAAAAACATCGTGCTCCAACCCCTTGTACCAAAGCAACTCGCTGATCCTGTCAACCGCCTCACGGTGATTACAAAACACAAGGGTTGCTTTATTACCAATTTTACAGATCAGGGCAAAAAGTGCATCCAGTTTATCGGCAGCTTCGGATATCACCGCTTTTTGTTTAATATCCGGCGCCGAGGTAACATTACTTAAAAAGTTCACTTCAACAGGTTTAGCAATCCCTGTAAAATCCGGGATCTCACTCATTTTTGTAGCCGAAGTCAATATCCGCTTTTTTACAACGGGCAACTGCCTGATGATATAAGCCATATCCTCCTGGAAACCGAACTCAAGCGCTTTATCAAACTCATCGAGAATGAGCGTACGTACAGTATCAGTACTAAAATTTTCTTCACGCAAATGAAAGGCAATCCTCCCCGGCGTGCCAACCAAAACTGCAGGCGGATGCGACAGGTTATTACGTTCGATTTTTACGGCATGGCCGCCATAACAGCAATTGATCTTGAAGCCCGTACCCATCGATTTCCAAACCTGTTCAATTTGCAAAGCAAGCTCACGCGATGGCACCAGGATCATTATCTGTACAGTAGCAATGCCCGCATCAATCAGGTTAAGTAAAGGCAATAAAAAACCAAGTGTTTTGCCCGAACCGGTAGGCGATAAAAGAATTACATCACCTTTTTTTGCGGCGCTAAGAGCGGCAAGCTGCATGGGGTTAAGGGCAGTTATGCCAAGGTTACTCAGTGCCTGATCGATCATGATTTACTTTGTTGAGGCGCAAAGATACTGTAAAAATCCGGAGGACTATTTATTTGCGCGGATTAAGCGCCGCCAGCAGGTTTAAGCACCCATGCTTACAAAAAAACCGGAGGATGAACACTTCCGGTTTTTTAATATTCAAGAACTTATCACCAATGCATTTTGCGGGAGCGGCTCAAAAAAACTATCCGGCAACTTCAGTTTTGAAGTTATGTTTGATAAACCTCGCAATCTTTTTGGCATCACGATGGCTCAAATTGCCCATACAGGTATATTCCCATTCGTGCATATGATCATCAAAAACAATATCGCCTAAATCTGCTTCTCCCTCACTTAAACTAAATACACCGGTTGCATAAGCATGCGTACCGGGTATAAGCTGGTGTACTGCTTTAATACTGATCCGGCGTATACCGTCCTCGGTATCCAGATCAAAAACCACCGACTTTTTCATGTATTTAACTACAATATTAACCCGATTTTGTTTACCTGATTTTCTTAGAAGCTGTTTAAATAAATGTTTTTTGTAGAGACGTATCACATACGTCTCCCGTAGGACAAGCCGCGTTCAAGAGACGAGCATGCATAAATTGCATAGGGGGAGACGCATGTGATGCGTCTCTACATTTGGCAATTATCGTTTTTAAATAGCTTCTTAAAGGTTAACACAATTACCAGCCCATGATTTTCATTACCCTATCAAATTCGGGTTGAAGCGCGGCTTCTATTGTTATCTCTTCGCCGGTTATGGGGTGTGTAAAACTCAACTGCGATGCATGAAGCAACATCGTGGTCATTTCCCATTGTTCCCAAAATAGCTTGTTTTGTTTGTTACAACCGTGGGTACGGTCGCCGATAATGGGATGAAAAATATGGCTCATGTGCTTGCGAAGCTGATGCATGCGGCCTGTTGTGGGTACGGCCTCAACCAATGAGTATCTTGAAGTAGCATGTTTGCCAAAAGCGATATTGAGCTCAGCCCTTTTTAGGGTTGTGTAGGTTGTGAACGCGTCCTGCAGGGTGCCGTTTTCCTTCCGCAATGGATAGTCTATATCTTCCATGTCCGGCGTATGGCCGCGCACAACTGCCAGATATTTTTTACTTACCCGGTTTTCCATAAAAGCCTTTTGCATAGCTATTTCAACTTCTTTGTTAAATGCAAAAAGCAGGATCCCACCGGTTTTACGATCTATACGATGAACAGGGTTAACTTTCATGCCGATTTGATCGCGGAGCAATTGCAGGGCAAATTCTGAAGCGTCGGCTGCGATTGATGAACGGTGTACCAGCAACCCGTGCGGCTTGTTGATGGCTATCAGGTACTCGTCGCGGTATATGATCTCTAACATTGGCATAATTAAAAGGCCGCTTCGGATAAATTAAAAAAATCTGATTTTTAAGTAAAAGCCACTCAATCACGGAGTCATCCCAAATCCAGGTTCAGACATCAACGTAATCACAAATAAATCAACGGCCGGCTTTGCTCCAGGCCTGCTGCTCAACAGGCGTTAAAAAGGTCCAGGCCATAATACGGCTTACTTTTTGCCCTTGCGACATATTGATGGTTTGCACATCTTTAACACCTTCTTTTTGCAGGGCATTGTATAAAACACGAAGGTTCTCTTTTTTAGATACCAGCGTTGTGAACCATAAAACCTGTTTCTCAAACGGTTTACTTTGTGTAGCCATCAGCTTCAGGAAGGCGGCTTCGCCGCCGGGGTACCAGAGCTCGGTGTTTTGGCCTCCGAAGTTAAGTATAGGCTGTTTATCCTTTCTTAAACCCAGGTTATCCCATTTACGGGCCGAACCGGCAGCAGCCTCTTTGGCCGAAGCGTGGAACGGAGGGTTACAAAGGGTAAGGTCAAATAACTCACCGGGTTTAATGATCCCCTTAAAAATATCGGCCTTTTTGCTTTGCTGCCTTAGCTCAACTGCAACCTTTAGGTGGCTGTTTTGCTCAACAATACGTTGTGCCGATGCCATAGCCTCCAGGTCAAGTTCGGATCCAACAAAATTCCAGCCATATTCTTTAAAGCCCACTATGGGATAAACAAGGTTAGCTCCCGTTCCTATATCAAGCACCTGTACTTTCCGGCCTTTGCGTACAACACCCTCATTAACAGAAGCAAGCAGATCGGCAGCATAATGAATGTAATCGGCACGACCTGGTATCGGCGGGCATAAAAACCCTTCAGGAATATCCCAATGATTTATACCATAGTGATGCTGCAGCAATGCCTTGTTAAGCATTTTTACCGCTTCGGGATTGGCAAAATTGATAGTTAAATTATCATACTCATTGGTACGCACAAATTGCCTTAAAGCGGGCGTGGCTTTTATCAATGCTTTAAAATCATACCCTTCGCGGTGTTTATTACGCGGGTGCATATTGGTTTTAGCCTCGGGCTGATTGGATTCTTGTGCTGACAATGGAATAGTATTTTTAGTTTATGATTAACCCACAATGCCATTCAGATAGGCAGGCGAATAATTGATAGATTTTAACGTTTTATGATCAGATGTACGGTACACCAGATACAAACCATCTATCGCTTTATAATATGCTTCTGTATTAGCAGTAGCTTTATAGTGTTCGATGGTTTTTTCGGCTTCTTCTATTGTTTTACAGGCTTTGCTCATGTTTGAGCGGTGTACCTCGTCAAACAATTCTTTAAACTTTGAGCCCAAACCAAATTCAAGTATCGCTCCCGATAATACGTATTGCAGATCGCAAAGGGCATCAGCTACTTCAACCATGTTATTATCATTAACGGCCTGTTGCAACTCTTTTAATTCTTCGGCAATCAGTTCGATACGCAGATCGCAGCGTGCTTTTGACGGTATTGCAGGTTTTTCAATTATAGGGTGTTTAAAAGTGGCATGAAATTCGGCTACCTGGGTTAATGCACTTAAATCTTTAATCATGTTGTTTTAGGACGATAAATAAACGGCTAAGTTAAGAATTAACCCGAAGGCTTTCAAAAAATTAGTTTAGGCCGTATTAGGCTAAGCGTTATAAAACAAAAAATAAATAAAGTAACAACATTTAATAGCACTGATTATCAATTAATAAAAAGTTAACATAGATAGCGACTGTTAACATAAACATAATATTAAAACCACATTATATTAACCTAACTTTGCGCCGCGCAGAAAAAACTGTGCTTCACCCGATCTCTAATCCATTCACATGAAAAACATAAAAGATAAAGCCGCTACTAAACAAGCCCGTAAAGCTCTTAAGAAACAATTAAAAGAAAAATTAGTTATCCAGATTGAAACCCTGGTAAGTGAATTTGGCCCTGATGCCAGTAAAGCTAAAAAAGCTATCGACAAAGCTGCAAAAAACCTGGCAAAAATATTAGCGGCTAAATTAAGTCCAGAAGTACATGCTGCTCCCGCTGAACACAAAGTAAAAAAAGAGAAGAAAACAACTGCAGCAGCATCGATTACTCCCGCAAAAGCACCGAACAAAACAACAAAAGATACCGAGCCTGAAAAAGCCGTTTAATTAAAAAATTAAACGACAAAAAGGCGTTCAATCATTTTTTTAAAGCCAAAAAAGCCAATTGTTAAGGATTAAAGCCTTTAAACAATTGGCTTTTCTTATTACTTCAAAAATTAGGCATAAAAAATAACAAAAGGCTAATATTTTTTATACAAATTACCTAAAACACCAAATCATGAATGAAAACATTCCAATAAAATTGATTTTATATTAATAATTATTCAATAATTATTAACTTACGTTAAAATTAACATTATTTCAATAGCCACAACCTTCATTTTATGAAGAAAATTTTACTATTCACTCTCATTTTGCTAACTATAACTCCCCTATTAGCATTAGCACAAAAGAAAGCTATAGCCGGAATCGTTACCGATGCGGCAAGCAATGCACCAATGCCCGGAGTATCGGTACATATAAAAGGTAGCAACTTAGGTACAAGCACCAACGCAAAAGGGATATACACTATTTCGGCGGCAGCAACTGATGAACTGATTATAAGTTATACGGGCTACAAAACCATAACAGTTGCCATTAACGGGCGCTCTAAAATTGATATCACTTTGGTTGGTGATATAGCCCAATTAAATGAAGTAGTGTTAATAGGTACACGCTCTGCCGGGCGGGTAAAACTTGAAACGGCGGTTCCTGTTGATATTGTTAATGTGGGTAAGGCAGCATCGGTAACCGGTCGTATGGATATTACCGACATCCTTAACTACTCAGCCCCCTCATTCAACTATAATAAACAATCAGGCTCAGATGGCGCCGATCACGTTGAACTGGGTACCTTACGCGGCTTAGGCCCCGATCAAACCCTGGTTTTAGTAAATGGCAAACGCCGCCACTCCACTGCTTTCGTTTCTGTGTTTGGCACCCGTGGCCGCGGTAACTCGGGTGTCGATCTGAGTTCTATCCCAACGGCATCTATCGACAGGATCGAGATCCTTCGTGACGGAGCTTCGGCCCAGTATGGCTCTGACGCTATTGCGGGTGTTATCAACCTTGTTTTAAAGAAAACCACTGGTGTGTTTAATGCCAACGTTGGTTATTCTGGTTACTATGATCCCGCCTTTAACAGTGGTAAAAGTGTTGTATCATCTCAATACCCTCACGGCGGTGCTATTGATGGCAATGGTATCACTATTGATGCCAACTACGGTTTAGCGCTCGGCAAAAACGGCGGTTTCATCAACTTTACGGGCGACTATGCCAAAAACGGCAAAACCTTTCGCCAAACGCATGATACCACAACCTCAAACCCTAAAGCACTGCCGATAAACCCTTACAGGCGAGCCAATGGCGATGGATCGGCCGAGAGCGGCACATTCTTTTTCAACCATGAATCACCTCTTGCCGGTACCCGTACAACCTTGTACAGCTTTGGTGGTTACAGCTATAAGGCATCTGACGATTATGCCTTTACCCGTAATTTCTCTGGCCGTCCCGAACGTTTCCCTACCAACAACAGCGGCAAAATGATCCCGGTGAGCGGTATCATTTTTAACACCCCAGACGGCGAATCATATTACAATCCCATTATCCGTACACATAATACAGATCTTGCCATTGCCGTAGGCGCAAAAGGCACCCTGGGCAATGCCTGGGACTGGGATTTGAGCAATAATATTGGTAACAATAAGTTCCACTTTTTTGGCTATAAAACATTTAATGCTTCTTTAGGGGCTGATAAAACCAATTTTGACGACGGCGGATCGGAGTTTTTACAAAACACCAGTAACCTGAACATCAACAAACATTTTGGCAATGTAATGCAGGGACTTAACCTTGGTTTTGGCGGCGAATACCGTTACGAGCGCTATAAGATCTTTTCGGGCGAAGAGGCATCGTACAAAAATTATGACCCCACCGGCGTAAAGGCGGCAGGCTCACAGGGTTTCCCCGGCTATCAGCCCGGTGATGTGGTAAATGCCCACCGTTCGGTAGAAGGTGTTTATGTTGATCTTGAAGGTGATATCACTAAAAAATGGCTGGTCGATTTCGCTAACCGCTATGAACATTACAGCGACTTTGGCTCAAACTTTAATACCAAACTGGCTACACGCTATAAAATTACCGATAACTTTAACATCCGCGGTTCATTGGGTACAGGTTTCCGTGCACCATCGTTACAGCAGATCAATTACAGTTCAACCTTTACCAACGTACAGGGCACGGTGATATCTGAAGTTAAAATAGCGCCAAACTATAGCCCTATCACCAAAGCAGCAGGCATCCCTAACCTTAAACAGGAAAAATCAAAAAATGCCGGTTTAGGCTTTACCTTTAAACCAATGCCTGAGTTAAGCTTTACTGTTGATGGATACTATATTAAAGTTACCGACCGCGTTGTGCTTTCTGGCCAGTTCAGTGCCGATGACGAAACCCTCGACCCTACATTTACCAATGCCCTGAAAAACCTGCATGTAAGCTCTGCCCAGTTTTTTGCCAATGCTGTAAACACTACCAACAAAGGTTTGGACGTAGTTATTGACTACAACAAAACTATTGGCGCCAACAGGTTCAGGGTACTTTTTACGGGCAATTTCCAAACCATGAAGATTGACAAGGTAAACTACCCGCCTATACTTGGTACTACCCCTGCCTTGCGCGAAACATTTTTGAGCGAGCGCGAAAAGAAATTCATCCTGGCATCGGCCCCGCCTCAAAAACTTAGCTTAAACCCCGAGTTTAGCCACAAAAGCTTTACCGTAGGTACACGCTTTACTTACTTTGGTAAAGTTGTGATTGATGGCTATGGCGACGGTACAACCCTCACCCCTACCGTACCAACCGATAATGGTTCGGCACAACTACCCGACCAATATATTTACAGCGGTAAAGTTGTAAGCGACCTGTATTTTGCTTATAAAGTGGCGAAATCGGTTCGTGTATCTATAGGAGCGGATAACATTTTTAACGTACATCCTGATCTGGCTTATGTAAAGGGAGCTAAGGGATGGGCTTATAACAACGAACCATCAGGTCCGTTTGATGCCGTACAGATGGGCGAAAACGGCCGCCGCTTTTTTGCCCGGGTAGGCTTTACATTTTAAATAATTAACTAAAAAACTATTAACTGACTGATTCGATACAGGTCGTCCCGATTGTGGGGCGGCCTTTTTTTATTTAGAGGAAATTCATAAATATTGATAGATCTGTAACTTTATATGTTGATTAAACTCTAAACTTGTAAACTGTTAAAACATGTTAAATAGGTTCAAAAAATAAGATTTTGCAATCTATTTAACATAGCATTGCAGATAAAATAATGCCTGTACCAAACCAGCACATAGCCCACACCGACGAACAGTTATTACAACTAATGGCCCGCGACAACCGCGATGCCTTTACCGAGCTGTATAACCGGTATTGGGATAAAACCTTTGCTGTTGCCTATCACCGTTTAGATGATGAGCATGAAGCCGAAGAAGTGGTTCAGGAAGTATTTTTAAGCATCTGGCAGCGCCGGGCAAGCCTTAAGTTAACACATACCATGGCTACGTATCTTTCGGTAGCCATTAAATACAAGGTGATCAATCATCTTGATCGTCAATACAGAAAGCAACAACATTTGGATGAGCTTGCTTTCACCTCAACCGAAACAGAGGATAGCACTATTCAATGGTTGGAAGAAAAAGAGTTGAGGGAACGCCTTAACCACAGCATCAGCCTCCTGCCCGAAAGATGCCGTATCGTATTCCTGCTTAGCCGTGATGAAAATAAAACCTATGCCGAGATAGCTGCTGAACTGGGCATATCACAAAAAACTGTTGAGGCACATATGTCAAAAGCTTTAAGTTCGCTCAGGCAATCGCTGGGTATTTCTCTGCCGGTGCTGATTTTACTCCTCAGTTAACATACGCTTCAATTTTTAACATAATGAAGCGCGATACAGCCCGATTCAAGGATCTTTGATTCAATTAGTTTTAAGCCTACATTTTCCTTTAAACCTACGGCTTCCAGCAGACTTCTTCCCTCACCTACAATTACGGGATGTATAACATAATGAAACTCATCAACCAAACCAAGTTCAATGAGTTGTAAGGGCAGGTTCACACCTCCTATTGAAATATTACCACCAGCCTGTTGCTTCAGTTTGCGGATCTCATCGCCAGGGTTTGCTTGACTAATAACAGAGTTTTTATCGTCGGTACTGGTCAGTGTCCGTGAGAAAACAAGTTTTTCAATACTGTCAAATGCCTGTGCAAATTCTTTTTCCTCTTTGGTTGAGTTAGGATCTTTTGCGGCATCCGGCCAATACGGAACCATAAGCTCGAAGGTTTTACGCCCGTATACAATCAGGTCAACATCATCCATAAGTCGGGTAAAATGTTCTAATATATCCTTGCCACCGCTAAATTTGGTGTGGTCGCAGCAACCATCTAAGCTCAGGTTAATGCCGTAGATTACTTTTCTCATTTGATTGGTTTTTAATCGACTTTTTTAAAATTAGTAAATTTCAACCAGCATAACTTATACAGATCTTTATCTCACCAAAAAAGAAAAAAAAGATAGCGGTAAATATTTTTCATTTTCCACTAAGGGTATCTGCTTCCATCACTGACTATATGTGCAAAAGGTTGAAAGATCAGGCACAATGGAAAACAACACCTACAACGTAAAGGAGCTCGCTCATAAATTAAAACAAGGCACCATCAGTGCTGACGAAAAAGCCTGGCTTGATACCTGGTATGCCGGTTTTAATGATGAGGAAGTATTGTTATCGGCCTCGAAATACCAAAATCCTGAACAGCTGCGGGAAAGTATTTTGACTAAGATAACCGCGCAAATGGAAACACCGGGGCAACCTGCGCGTAAGGTATTTACCTTATGGCGAAATATAGCTGCTGCAGCGGCTGTGGTATTACTGGTTACCTTTGCCGCGCTTTACAAAAACCAGGTATTGGAAGTTATTGATCCTGCCAAACAGGTCGATCTGGTTACAGCTCCGGGCAAACACCGGCAAATCAGTTTGCCCGATGGTACCCGGATCTGGCTTAGTCCCGGCAGCCGCATCAGTTATCCAGATAAATTCAGGACTAAAGAACGTTTGGTAACATTGGAGGGTGAGGCGTTTTTCGATGTAGTGCATGATGAAGACCATCCATTCGTTATCCAATCGGGACAGCTTAAAACCGTTGTATTAGGTACCAGCTTTAATGTTAAGGCCTATCCCGACCAGATTATCTCTGAAGTTACGGTTATCAGCGGAAAAGTGGCGGTGCAGGAGCATAACCTGCCCAAAAGCCAGCAAGCCATTATGGTACTTAACCAACGGGCCTTGTATAACAAGGCTGACAGATCATTAATTAAAGAAAATTATCCCAATGCCTCCAAATTCCTTTCACAACGTACCGGTTTGTTCAGTTATGACGGGGCGTCCCTGCAAACCGTGGTTGACGACCTGTCGCATCAGTATGGTATCCGCATAAAC
The DNA here is from genome assembly GCF_050433785.1 of Mucilaginibacter sp. 3215. NCBI lineage: Bacteria > Pseudomonadati > Bacteroidota > Sphingobacteriia > Sphingobacteriales > Sphingobacteriaceae > Mucilaginibacter > Mucilaginibacter sp. 3215. The sequence goes on along the minus strand of NZ_JBNPWO010000001.1, from coordinate 19,831 downwards.
CTTACGCCGGATATCACCCAAAACGGTTTTTACGGTCATATCAACACGAATGAGCCTATCGACAAAACGTTTAATAAACTTTGCGCCGTAATGGACCTTCGGTGGAAACGCGTCGAAAATCAATACTTCCTGCAACCTTTATCATCCAACAATTAACCTTTTCATTCTAAAACATCATCCCTAAAAAGGAAACAAACCACACCAACAATTTAAAGCAACTATGAAAACCAACAGACCGGCATGGCCCTCCATGCTGATTTGCGAAATAACGCGAATACCCTTCCGAACGGCACTCTGCATGTTGTTATTTTTAATGATGGCACTAAGCAAAGCACAAGCCCAGGGGCCTTTAGATAAACCCGTTACTATAACCATAAACAACGAACCGCTTAAGCAGGCTTTGGATAAAATCACAGCTGCCTGCGGCGTAAGGTTCACCTATAACGAAACCGTTGCTAAAAGCACGGTGAAACTCAGTGTCAACGCCCAAAATCAACCTTTAGGCAATGTATTACGCAAAGCCCTTGCTCCGCATCCTTTTAGTTTTACGGTGCTGGATAATGAAGTACTGATCAAATATGATGAGGCTAAGATAAAAAAGCGGGCAGCCGCCCCGGCAGACGGGAAATACACGGTAAGCGGCACCATTAAATCTAAACAAACCGGCGAAACGATCATCGGGGCGAGCATCAGGGTTGCCAGTGTAAACGCGGGCACATCCAGTAATGAATACGGTTTTTATTCGCTCACGCTGCCTGCCGGCAATCACGAGCTTTGGGTAACCGCCATGGGGCAAAAAGCCGCGGTTGTTCCGGTATCATTAGCCGGTAGCCTTCGTTTAAATATCGAACTGGAAGACAATGCCCAGCAACTGCAGGAAGTAACCGTTAAAGCAGCGCCTCCCGGCGCGCGCGACCTGGCCAGCCCGCAAATGGGCGTTGAGCACCTCAGCATCCAGGAAACCAAAAACATTCCCGTGCTACTTGGCGAGCGCGATGTGATCAAAACCATCCAATTGCTTCCGGGCATCAAATCGGCCGGGGAAGGCAGCGGCGGGTTCTTTGTACGCGGTGGCGCGACCGATCAAAATTTGATCCTGCTGGATGAGGCACCCGTATACAATGCATCGCATTTGCTGGGTTTCTTCTCCACCTTTAACTCGGATGCCATCAAGAATATCAATATTTATAAAGGCGATATGCCCGCACAATACGGCGGCAGGTTATCATCTGTACTGGATATTAAAATGAACGATGGTAACAACCAGAAGTTTGGCGTAAGCGGCGGCATTGGCCTGATAGCCGCGCGCATAAATGCCGAAGGGCCTATTCAAAAGGGCAAATCTTCCTTTCTGATTTCCGCACGGCGTACTTATGCCGATGCTTTCCTGGCCTTATCAAAAGACAGTATTGCCAAAAAAAGCCAGCTTTATTTTTATGACCTTAATGCCAAAGCCAATTATGTTTTAGGCGATAAAGACAGGTTGTTTGTCTCGGGATATTTTGGAAAGGATGTGCTTAAGGCTGCCGATATAGCCGGCATTAACTGGGGTAACACCACGGCTACCTTGCGCTGGAACCATATTTTTAACAGTCAGCTGTTCTCAAACACCTCGCTCATCTACAGCAATTATGACTACAAGCTTAACATTAAGCAGGATGTAAACGAATACAATATTTATTCGCAGATCCGCGACTTTAACCTTAAGGAAGACATGCAATGGTATGCCGGCGGCAAAAACACCATCAGTTTTGGTGTAAACAGCATTTACCATACCATTAAACCGGGCGAAATTTCGGCAACAGGTAACTCGGGCGTTATATCTCAAAGTCTGCAAAACAGGTATGCCCTTGAAAACGCCGCTTATGTTACCAACACCTGGAAAGCAACAGACCGCTTTACCCTAACCTATGGGGTACGCCTGTCGGCCTTTACCATTCTTGGCTCAGGCGACTATTATGACATTGATGCTGACGGGAACATCGTAGGCTCTAAACATTACACTTCCGGCCAGGGGGTAAAAACCTATATAAACCCCGAGCCCCGCATTGCAGCGGCTTTCCAGCTAAATGATGTGAGTTCTATCAAGGCATCGTACGCCCGTAATGCGCAAAACCTGCATTTGATCTCCAACTCTAATTCGGGCTCGCCAACGGATAAATGGGTGGCCAGCACTAATATCATTAAACCGGAAATTGCCGACCAGTTCTCTGTGGGATACTACAAGGATTTCAACGAACACAACTATGAATTTACGGTTGAAAGCTATTACAAAAAGCTGCAAAACCAGATAGATTACCGTAATGGCGCCAATGTGTTCACCAACCAACCCATAGAAACACAGTTGCTTTTCGGAAAAGGCCGCTCCTACGGTGCCGAGTTCTTGCTAAAAAAGAAAACCGGCAGGCTTAGCGGCTGGATTAGCTATACCCTGTCAAAATCTGAACGGATGATCGACGGCATCAATAACAACCAGTGGTATAATGCCCGGCAGGACCGCACCCACGACATTGCCATTGTAGCTATGTACAAAACCAGCGAAAAATGGACATTCTCGGCCAACTTTGTTTACTATACCGGCGATGCTGTGACCTTCCCGAGCGGTAAATACCAGGTTGACGGCGTAACTTATTACTACTATACCAACCGAAATGCCGACAGGATGCCGGCCTACCACCGCTTAGACCTGGGAGCCACTCGGCAACTCAAAAAAACAGCGAAATTTCAATCTGATCTAACCTTCAGTCTTTACAATGCTTACGGCAACCCTAACGCTTACCGCATATTCTTCCGCGATAATAAAACCGATGCAAGCCGCACCGAAGCTGTACGCACTACCCTGTTCACGTTTGTACCTTCGGTTACTTATAACTTTAAATTTTAAGCCGATGAAAAACACTATAAAATACATCACCACTATGCTTTTTGCAGCAACCTTAAGCAGTTGCGAAAAAGCCATCGACCTGAAACTGAAAGACACCACGCCGCAATATGTAGTTGAAGGCGTATTAACCAACCAGGCCGGCGGCTGCAAGGTATTATTAAGCAAGACCAAAAACTTCACTGATAATAATGACTTCAATGGGATAAGCGGCGCTACCGTTACCATTGCCGATGATAACAACAATATTTACCCGCTTACAGCTACAGGTACTGGCATTTACCAAAACAGTACTTTAATAGGCAACCCTGGCCATACCTATCAGCTTAGTGTGAGTGTTGATGGCAAAACATTCACATCAAGCTGCTTAATGCATCCCGCCGTTCCTTTAGATAGTATTTACCTGGTTAAAGACGAGCTTGAAAATAACAAGGACGGCACCCCGCGCAAATATGTTACCGTGCGATATGACGACCCTATAGCTACCAAAAACTATTATCGTTTTGTACAGTATGTAAACGGCCGCAAAGAAGAAACGATCATGCTGGAAGACGACGAATTTACCAATGGGCAGGAAGTGAACAACAACCTCAGGTTTGATAACAGCAATGATAACCCGGCACGCGATATCCGCCCCGGTAATCAGGTAACCATCGAAATGATGAGCATTGACCAGGCGGTTTACAAATACTTTTACAGCCTCAGCAACAGCGCAAACGGCGATGGCAATAACGCCGCCCCGGCAAATCCGCTAACCAATATTAAGGGCGGCGCACTGGGATATTTTAGCGCGCATACGGTGGAGAGGAAGACGTTGATAGCGCCGTAATCTGGTTCAAGTTTAGCGACAGCGTAACTTGGACCTAAAACCGGGGACGCAGAATGCTTCCCCGGTTTTAGGTAAAATACCCGTTATTCAACCCGCTTCCAAACAAGGATTGTTTAACTCACGCCAAAAGATTAAGCCATTTTAGGAGGAAGTTACGCTATCGTTAAACATCGACCAGTAACAGTGGCAACTTATACATTTCAGACTGCCAACACAATATGTTTACGCCTGCTGCAGTTAACGCTCTGTATATAAATACTTTTTCATTGTTTTACAATTAAAAAAAAGGAACACACTTATCATCAACATGATCAAATTTACCTGGAAAGACAATTGAGGATATTTAGTATTGTCGTAGAAAAACAGTTTAATAACTACATTAAAAACATCGTAATAAAAACCGTAATCAAGACCACCCCAATTCTTTTTAAAATAAACTGATATATCAGGGCCTAAATTATTGCTAATGATAATACCTCTCCCGCGAAACTCAAGGCCAGAAATTAAACTATATATTGCGTTTACAAGTAAAATCAATTTACGGCCATTTTCGGATTCTTTTTTGAACAAAAAGAATAAGTTAACCACCACGACAAATAGATTAATCAACAAAACAGATATAAAGAAGATATTGAAATTTCCTATTATTTGGCTGATTTTTGTAATTAAAATAAAAAGGGTCACCAAACCAATAAAAGTTAAATAGCTTATCAAAGCCTTAATAAATTTGATCTTCTTATTCGTCATCATATTTTCCTATAAGTGTATATTACGAATATGCGAATTTAAGCCAAGCATTGAATCTGCTTTTAGATCAGCGGCCGTTTTTTTCCATGGGATTTTAAATTAATGATCTGATTTTAATTCCTCAATAACTTTCGACCAATCAATGGTTTTAAAGGCAATTCACACTTGCTCCCATCATTCAAATAAATTCATAAATTTAGCATGTGCAAGATTACCTTTTATTCATAGATACCGAAACTTCCGGCCTGCCCAAAAAGTGGGACCTGCCCTATTGTGATAACGACAACTGGCCTTATGCCCTACAGGTGTCGTGGATCGTGTACACCAAAGATATGCAGGAGGTAAAGCGCGAAGATCATTATATTAAGGACAATGACTTCACCATAAGCCCAAAAGCGTTTGCCGTTCATGGCCTTACCCACGAGTATTTGGTTGAGCACGGTGAATGGCGGAGGGACGTAATGAACATGCTGGCCAACGATCTGCTTGAATATCAACCACTCGTAGTAGGTCATTTTATTGAGCTTGACCTGAATGTTGCCGGCGTTGAGTTTTATCGCACAGGCATCACCAATCCGCTTCAAAATTTAAAAACCTTTTGTACCATGCTGGCAACCACCAAATGGGTACAAAACCCGCAGACCAAGTATTTAAGGTTAAACCAACTGTACGAAGTACTGTTTAACAAAACATTCGACAGACAGCACAACGCCCTTGAAGATGCCGAAGCTACCGCCGAGTGCTTTTTTGAGATGCTGAAACGCGGCGATATTAGCGAAGAGAGCGTAGAGCACCAGGAGGTTTACCTGCAAAAAATCCGCTCCGAAAAAAAATACCTTTTACCCGCAGCCATCATTTTAATTTTGATCATCATCATAGCTTTTTGGTTATATGGTTCAACGTCTTGATTTTTTAAGTAAAGTGGCCCCTTTTAACCTGCTCCCGGCCGATGTGCTTGAACAGGTTGCCGACCAATTGCAGGAGATCCGTTATAGTAAAGACACGGTTATTTACCAGCAGGAAGTAACCAAAATGCGCGGCGTGGACATCATAGCCGAAGGGGAATATGAATCCTTTTTTTACGATAGTCAGCAAAATAAACGCTTATTGGAGCACCATCATCCGGGCTATTGCTATGGCGGCATTTCGGTATTGCTTAACCGCAAGCAGTCTATCCGTACAGTAATAGCTAAAAGGGGCACAACCGTTTTCTTTTTACATCGCAAAGATTTCCGGTCACTGTGCAAAGCTTCCGAGGATTTTGTACAATATTTTACTGCCGATTTTGGCAAACGGATGCTTGATGATGAGTTCGCCCATTTTTATAAACGCCCGGCAACGTTTGAAGAAAGCTACATAGCTTCCGAACAAATGTACTCGCGTAAAATTGAAAGTATCGAATACCGCGAGATAGTATCCTGCCCTCAAGGTACCCCTGTTTATGAAACGGCCCGCCTAATGGCTAAACATAAGGTAAGCTGCATTTTTATCCGCGATGAGCAAGCCAAAATTGTAGGCTATGTGACCGATATAACCCTGCGCGATAATGTAGTTGCAAAACAGGCAGATACCGCCCAACCGGTCGGCAACATTATAGATAATCCTATCGTTTGCATTAGCACCAACGCTTATGTATACGAAGCTATTTTGATGATGTTCCGTACCAAAACACGGTATTTACTCATCAAAAACGGGGATGAATTTGTAGGCAGCATCAGCAGGAATAAATTATTGTCCGAACAGGCGCAATCACCACTGGTGTTTATTCAATCGGTAAAACAAGCCATATCGGTACAGGAACTTAAACGCAAATGGGAATCGGTACCGCAAATGGTTACGCAACTGCTTGGCCGCGGTGTAAACGCCGAAATTGTAAACCAGGTTATTACCACCATTGCCGATACCATTGCCATAAAAGTAATTGAAAGCGTTATTGCCACTATGGGGCAGCCGCCTGCAAAATTTGTTTTCATGGTGCTTGGCAGCGAAGGCCGTAAGGAACAAACTTTTAAAACCGACCAGGATAACGCCATTGTTTACGAAGATAAAGCCAACGAGCAGCGTGAGTTAGTGCGCGAATATTTCCTGAGTTTTGCGCAACAGGTATCTGAAAAACTTGACCATATCGGCTTCAGCTTTTGCACCGGCGGCTACATGGCCCAAAACCCCAAATGGACGCACTCCCTCTCCCACTGGAAACGCAATTACGAAAGCTGGATGACCGAGGCCGTACCCGAAACTGTGATCCAATTCTCTACCTTTTTTGATTGCCGCTTCCTATATGGCGAGGCCAGTATTATGGATGAGCTCAAAGAATTTCTGGATGAGGAACTGCAAAAACCGTTGGGCAAGATCTTCTTCCACATGGCTAAAAATGCTTTGCAATATGAGCCGCCCCTCACCTTTTTCAAAAACATCAAAACGTTCACCAAAGGCAGCCAGGAAGTTTTCGATATTAAAAAATCAATGACCCCGATCGTCGACCTGGTGCGGATGTACGCCCTGCGCCACCGTATTTTTGAGGTGAATACTGGCGAGCGGTTGAAGGCGCTAAAAGAGAAAGGTGTGTTCAACGAAAAAGAGGTTCATGAGCTGATCCAGTCGTACTATTTTTTAATGGGCCTGCGCCTCCGCAATCAGGCCTCTCAAATTATCCAGGACCGCACCGAACCCGACAACTACATCGATCCGGATAAACTCACCAAAATTGAAAAAGTAGCCTTAAAGGAGATTTTTAAAACGATAGATAACTTTCAAACAAGGATAAAGATGGAGTTTACTAATAATTTGTTTGGGTGACGGGGGATGATAAAACCTTCCCAACCGTCATGCCGAATTTATTTCGGCATCCCATCTGCTAAGAAGTACGCATGCTAAGCATATCGCCAACCTGTCCCGTGGGATCCCGAAACAAGTTCGGGATGACGGACGCTTTATCTTAATTGTCATGCCGAACTTGTTTCGGCACCCCACGCGCTAAGAAGTACGCGTGCTAAGCATATCGCCCACCTGTCCTATGGGATCCCGAAACATGTTCGGGATGACGGGCGCTCTATCTTACTGTCATGCCGAATTTATTTCGGCACCCCACCTGCTAAGAAATACGCGCGCTAAGCATATCGCCAACCTTTCCCGTTGGATCCCGAAACAAGTTCGGGATGACGGACGCTTCATCTTACTGTCATGCCGAACTTGTTTCGGCACCCCACCTGCTAAGAAATACGCGTGCTAAGTGGACAGATTATAATTATAAACATAATTATTCTATTTCCAATTCTTCCTTCAAGTCTTTCATTGTAGGATTAACAGATTTAATCAAATTGATCTTCCAGTCCTTATGCCAATTCTTTAGTTGTTTTTCCCTATCAATAGCATCTGTTATTCTATGAAAATGTTCATAATAAACAAGATCGTACAAGCGATACCTCTTTACAAAAGCTGAACCTTCTCCGTTAATATGCTTCCAAACCCTTGTACGTAAATCACTCGTGACACCGATGTAAAACGTAGTTCGATAGGTATTGGTCATGATATAAACATGACCTTGTTTGTCTGGCATTGTGATTTAGTTAATATGCTAAATTATTCTATTCTATTAATAAAAATAAACTTCATCACCTAAATACTTAGCACGTGGGGTGCCGAAACAAGTTCGGCATGACGGCTATATGAATTAGGCGTCGTCCCGAACTTGTTTCGGGATCCCACAGAACAGGTGGGCAACATGCTCAGCATACGTATTTCTTAGCGCGTGGGGTGCCGAAACAAGTTCGGCAAGACGGGGGAGTAGTACTTTACACCCCCATCTCCTCCAGCCTCGCATAAATCTCTATCATCGCTGCCTGGTCTATCAGGCTTTTGATGCGATGCTGGCCGAGCAGGTTTTTATCGTTCCGTTCCTGTTGCCATATACGGTTAGCGTCGTCAACAAAAAAACGAAATTGTGTTTTGTCTTTATCAACAAGATATAATTCCTGGTAGCCACGAAGTAAAACCGCATTGAACCAATAATTGCCGGGCAGCCGGTTGTTACGGTAAAAATATTGTTCGGAAGCTTTGGCTATGCGACGGGCCTCGGTCAGGTATTTTTTATCATGGGTGATGTTATAGAGCAGCACATTGGCTTGCAGCATGGTACCCGCGTTGTATGTATAAATGGCCGAATCGATCTTTAACGACGGCACCTTTATGTTATCATAAAACAAGCCGGCTGGCGCCTGCAGGTTTTTGTTTGTCCAGTTATAAGCCAGTAAAGCTGTGTCTAAATATTGTTTACGACCTGTTGCTTTGTACAGCTGCAAGGCCACCAATATCCCCGGACCATTTGAACAGGTATTTTTACTTTTCCGGTTGCCTTCTTCCCAATAAAAACCACCACCGGCTTCATTGGTATAACCGGTTAGCAAAAACCGGTAGATCATTTTAGAGGTTTCCAAATACTGTTTATTATGGGTACGGTTATAGGCATCCATCAGGGCAATGGCCACCCACTCGTTATCATCATAAAAACGCGAATCCTGTTTTTCCTTTGCTACCATGGCCTGGTAAGCCGGTGCAGGTGAACGAGGCGAATAATATTGCTGGATAGCAACCATAACAGGCTTAAGATATTGTTTGGAAGGTTCCAGCACTTCCATTTCGTTAGCGGCCTGCACCAGGGCACAAAGCGGCCACAAAAACGAATGGTTGCCCTTATTCTCACCCGAGTCGGTAGTTTCAAGATACAACCCTGTTTTGGTATCAGCAAAACAACTGTTGATATTTTGGTTAATGATTTTTATCCGCTCTTTGTAGCCGGGCGTTTGGGCACTTGTACTTAAGGCAACAGACAGACAAAGCAGGCTAATCAATTTAATTTTCATAGATAATTGTATTTAAGACAGGTATAAATCAGATACTAAAATAAGCCATAAAAGTGGTTGAATACTTTTATGGCTTTTATTGTTACAAAGTTGTTGTTTAAAATTTACCGGCCGATTTCAGCGTTGCGGCAGCTTCAACCATCATCACACCGCTTAACTGGGTAGTAAGGTCTGTTGTTCCCGATGGTTTCTTTTTCCAGTCGGGGCTGATCATGAGCGATGGTCTTTCGATACCTGCCGTATATAGTGTTTCGGCGTTAAATTTCAGGAAGCTGATAAACTTAGTCCTGTCGGTTTCAGCAACATCGGGGTCGAGGGCCAGCAGTGTAAGATACCTGATCAGGATTCCCTTAAATAAACCACCGTCGCCCTGCCCTTCCGATTTCAGGATACCGCCGGGTGAAATATCTGTATCATTAATGGTGGCATTAGCTGTGTTTACCGCATCGGTAAGGTAGGCAGCATCTTTGGTAACATGATAAAGTTCTAATGCGGCCCCGATAAACACGCCCTGGTTATAGGTAAACTTCCACTTGCTGATCTGCCCGTCGCCATTGGCGTTGATACCATCCCAGATAATACCTGATGGATCAAGCAGGGTTTTCTTGAGCCAGGTATATAATCTTTTTGCTGTCGCGAGGTCGGCCTCATTTTTTTCCAGAGCATATAAACGCGCCGCAAAGATGATGGCCGGAGCATTTGCAGGTGTATTTTTATAATCCAACTGATTTTTACGCCAGGCTATGCCGCCGCCCTGGTTATTGTTTTCGCCGGTCTGGATATCTGCCCAAAGCGCATGGGCAGCTGTTAGATAAGCGGCATCCTTTGTAGCATTGTAAGCCCTTAGTGCAGCCAAGTCCAGCCATTCCATATCATCGTAAAAATTATTGGAAAGCCCGCCGTTAGTAGCTTTTATCCCGGCTAAAAGCGAGCTCATTCTTTGTTTGTAGATATCATTGTTGGTGCGCAGATAGGCGTCGGTAAAAATATCAAGCGTATGCGCGTTAGGCCAGTAGTTAAACGTGGTACTACCCGCGTTATTCGCTACGAAGTAGTTACCCTTTGCTGATATGAAAGTTGTGTATGTTTTTTCCTGTAATGAATCGGCCGTTTCGGCGTACTTATATTGCACCTTTGCCGAAGCTTTATTGCCGTACAAGGGGAAAGGTTTATCTTTCAGGCACGACGAAAAGCTTGCTGCTACCCCTCCCGCGAGGGCAACGACAGCTAAATTCTTGAATACTTTATTTTTCATAAAATATAGTTTATAGTGAACCTGCCGACGGTTAGGCGACAGGTGCTAATCATTAATTATTTAACAGTAACAGAGTGAGTATAAGCAGCAGCATCAGCGCTAAAATCAACTACGATATCGGCGTTGTGATTATCGGCTGCACCGGTAAACTTAAAGCAGAAATCATATTGCGAGTTGTTAACCGGCACCATGTACCAGAATGATTTGGCTGTATTGGCATCCGGACGACTGTTATCCGAATTTTTGCTGCCATAAAACTGAGTTGTAGTGTTACCAGCCGCATCTTTAAAGGTAAAGCGGAACTTGTAACGCTCGTCCCTACCCCATGATTCCTGGTGAAATACAATAGAAGCGTTATCTATTTCCCATTTACCACCGGCTTTGTAAGGCAGTGGGAACCATACTTTATTATCTGCCGCAAACCATAAACCAACCTCGGTTACTTCGGTTATAGTAGCTGACGCAGAGGTAAAGTCAACTACGATACGTTCGACCTTTGTGGCTCCGGTTACGGTAGTGCTACCGTCTTTCAGCAGTTTAATGCCATCGACAGAGTAAGTTGCAGGCGTGCCTGTGTTACGCTCGGCGAAGTGATAAGTACCTGCTTTTAATGAAGTCCAGGCCTCAAAAACACCCGCTGCAGTTTGTTTAAAATGTACCGCTTTGCTTAAGTCTTCGCCGCCTTCGGTAGCCGAACCTGTCAGGTACAGATCAGCAGGAATATCTGTAAAACCCGCAGCACGCTGCACTTCAATAATGCTTGATGCAGTCGCTTTAACCACATTGATACCTTTTGATGACATTACGGTCCATTTCAATTTACCGGTAGCCTGCGGTTGGATCCCGGCTAAATCGGCCACCTTATTCAGGTCTTTGTACGAGATGGTAAGTTTGTTGTATAGTCCGTTAGCATCTGAAGGAATAGTATAAATTGGCTTTGAAAAATCGCCGCCTTCTTTATCAAAGGCAACCTCGTACAAAACCAATCCATTGTCTTCGGCATGGGCTTCGGCCCATTCAAAGGTGGCCGAACCTGTTACCGGCTCTAACTGGATGAATTTGTTATTTGCAGGAGCAAAAAGGTTGGTTACTGCCGATACCTGTGTATGTTGTAAGGTTTTATCCTTTTTGCAGCCTGTTACCATTAAAATGGCTATGATGCCTGCCATGAGGCAGTATGTAATATTTTTCATGATCGTAATTGATTATAATGTCTTTTTATAAATAATTAATGATTTACCAGCCCGGGTTTTGAGTTAGGTTAGGGTCAACAGCGCGCTCATCGCGAGGGATTGGCCAGAGGTAGTTTTTACCTTTGTCAAATGTGCGCAGGTTGGCCCTGATGTAGCCATTATCAACCGATGCCGGACCAAATTTGGCTCCGTGCGCCCAACCGTTCAGTACGGTTTCGGCAGTATGCCAACGACGGATATCAAACACCCGCAGGCCTTCCATAGCCAGCTCTACGCGGCGCTCGTTGCGTACAACGTTCCGTAAATCTGCCTGTCCGGTTGCACTGAAGTTAAGTGCAGGCGCATCGGTAAAACCGGCGCGGGCGCGTAAGGCTTTGATTGTTTTATCCCAAACACCGGCATCCAGCTGGCCAAGCTCATTTTTAGCTTCGGCATACATCAGCAACACATCGGCATAACGGATTAATATTAAGTTTAAACCCGACTGAAAATTGGTGGCAGATGTAGGATCGTAATACTTACGGATATAGTAGCCAGTCGGCGAACTTACCTTTCCGGGAGCATATTCATCAAGCTTGGTAGGAGCAGGATCATCGCCCGGTTTGGTATATATAACCTGTGTTGTGTTATCAGGTTTTTTCCATTGATAGCCATTGTAAACAATAGTATTGGTTAGACGTGGATCGCGGTGAACGTACGGATTGTTTTCGTCGTAGCCCGAACCTGCATCAGATATTTTTTTTCCGTTATCCATCAGGTAACTGTCCACCAGTTCCTGGGTTGGCGCAAGTGCATTCAAACGCGCGCCCACAGCCAGCGGGGCCATATCAAAAAAGTTGCTGTAGGTACGCACAATAGGCACATATTCCAGGTCAAGCATTACCTCGCTGTTATATTCGTTTTGCGGCAAAAACACACCTTCATATGAGGGGAACAAGCTGTATGTACCATTACTATTATCGTTCATCAGCTTTTCGCAGGTAGCAGCAACTTCCTGCCAGCGGTTTTCATATAACAACACCCTTGCTTTAAGGGCAATGGCAGCGCCTTTAGTGATGCGCCCTCTGTCGGATTCTTTATAGGCGGTGTTCACCGGCAAATCGGCAGCCGCTGCATCAAGTTCTTTTAAAACAAAATCCACTACCTGCGCCTTCGGCGTACGTGCAACTGTTTTTGATTCTTCAATTGTAATGTCGTGATCAAATAAAGGCACATCCCCCCACCAGGTCTCCAGCATAAAATAATGAAAAGCACGGATAAACCTTGCTTCAGCTTTCATACGGGCTTTCAGCGTTGCGTCCATAGCGGTAACCTTATCAACATTCTCTAAAAAGATATTGCAAGTTTTTATGCCACTATAGTGAAAGCCCCACTCCTGTTTGATACGCCCCAATGACGGATCATAGGTGCCTGCGGCAAGCGAAGCCACCCCTTGGTTGTCACCACGGCCATTGTATGCATTATCCGACGCTCCTTCGTTATAAAAGAAATAGTCATTATTATACATTTGAGTATATGCCGTATTAAGCACACTGCCGGCCTTTTCAGCTGTCGTCCAGAAATTGCTATCGGTAAATTTGTTTACCGGTGCCAGGTCAAGCTTTTTACAGGCCGATACCAACCCGGCAAGCAATATAAAGAAGGCAATTTTATGTGTTGATTTTTTTTTCATGATGGATAGTGTTATAAGGTTACATCTAAGCCAAAACCATAATAAATTGGTGTTGGATAAGCGCGTGCGCTGTTTGCTCCATTTGCACTAAGGTTATTGTTGAACTCGGTCGATTCAGGATCTATAAACTTCACACCTGAAAAAGTGAGTACGTTTTGACCGGATACATAGGCCCTCAGTTTTTGTAAGCCCAATTTCTTTGACCAAGTTGCAGGTAAGGTATAACCAAACTGCACATTTTTCACCCGCAGGTATTTGCCATCAAACAGGTACATGTCTGACCCTCGCCTGAAGTTATTTTCATTCGATTGACTGCCGCTGGCCGCGAGTCTTGGGTAACGTGCGTCTGGGTTTTCAGGAGTCCAATAATCTAACTGGTGCTGATAAATAACCTGCGAATAATTTACGTGGAAGGGCTCAACCTGTTCGCCTCTTACAAACATGCTCCGCTTGCCCACGCCCTGTAAAAACAGGTTGAAGTCAAAACCTTTAAACGTAACATTATAGGTAAAACCGAAAGTCAATCGTGGGAATGGGTTGCCCAAAACAAACTTGTCGTTATCATCAATAACGCCGTCGCCGTTAACGTCAACATAACGATTGTCGCCAGGCGAAACAGTTAGGCCGGCTGGTTTAGGGCCTGTTTGGATATCATGGAGATTTTGAAAATAGCCATCGCGTTTTAAACCCACATACGAACCAATAGGCAGACCAACGCGGTTAATAACCTGCATCTCATCGTACGTTTTTAACTGGTCGCCGCCCTCAAGGTATAAAACTTTGTTTTTACTATCGCCCACATTAAAGCTAAAGGAATGCTTAAAGTTTTGAGTGGTCAAATAATAATTAACCGTAAGTTCCCAGCCGTGGTTTTGCACCTTCCCCGCGTTATAACTTGGTAGCCCGGCGCCGAAAGTTCCTGGTACAACCGGCGGCAACAGGATATCACGGGTTGTTTTGTTGAAATAATCAACCGATACACTTAAACTGTTTTTAAAGAAATTGGCATCAACGCCGGCATTAAATGTTGCCGCGCGTTCCCAACGCAGGTTTGGATTGGCAAAATCAATAGTTATGCCGCCAACGCCGGAGTTATTGAACCCGTAAGGATTGGGATTGATTGTTCCATCTCCATTGCGGTAAGGCCCATAAGTACGCAGATACTGATAATCGCGCACACTCTGGTTTCCCAAAATACCATATGAAGCCCTTAACTTAATATCGCCTAATTTATCGCGATAGTTTTGCATAAAGGCCTCTTCTGTTAACCTGTAACCGCCCGAAACCGATGGAAAAAATGCGTTACGATTTTGTGTATTGAATTTAGACGAAGCATCCAAACGGAAATCGAACTCGCCGTAGAGCTTGTTTTTGTACGAATAGTTAGCCCTGCCAAATAACGAGTTAAGACTTGTTTCTACGGTGTTATTATTGGTGTTTGAAGATGCCGGATCGATAACGGTGCCTGTAACTGGGGTGCCTAACTCCGGGTCGGTATACTTTAAATAAAGCCTGTTTGATTTATTAGTGGTCGATTCATTAGCAACACCAATAAGCACATCAACATTATGCGATTTATTAAAGGTTTTAGTATACTGCGCCAGAAACTGTGCATTGGTAAACAGGTTTTTGTCGTTCTCGTCGTTGGTGTTTCTATCAGCACCGTAGGTACCCGACGGATAAAAATTAACCTGCATTACCCTGCCAAACATGTGGTTTGATAGCAACGTACCACCAAATACACCTTTTAACTTCAGGTCTTTAGTGATGGAAAGTTCGGCATTAAGATTTCCAAATATGTTATCATTATCGCGTAACCGATAGCCACCTTTTTCGAGTATACCCAACGGGTTAAACTCGGTAAGCACATCATTCGTAAGGTAGCGGCCCTGGTCGTCTTTGATTTTATAATAAGTAGGTGTACGGCCGGCATCCACAATAAGGGTACCGGTGCTGTACGAGTGTTCTTTAATTTCGGTACGTGAGTAGGAAAGTATGCCTGTTAACTTAAGTTTACCATAATTACTGGTAAGGTTCATCCTGTAATTGTAACGCCTTAAGCCATAATTGGGACCAACGAGGTTACTTCGCTGGTCAGTAACCCCGGCCGATACCAGGAATGTAGTAGTGGCGTTTCCGCCGGTTAAAGCCAGGTTGTGATTTTGCTGCCATGCATCTTTTAAAATTGCATCCAAAAACCATTGCTGATCGCCTTGTTGCTGAAAGTCACGAATTTGCTGCGGACTGTAAATAGGCTGCAAACCGGCATTCACCACAGCCTCGTTACGCAAAATGGCATTTTCATAACTATGCACCGGCTTGTAGCCAACATGCGGTGACTGGATACCAGCCTGCCCATTATATGAAAGCGTTGTACGCGAATTATTTTTTCCTTTTTTAGTGGTAACCAAAATAACCCCATTGGCCGAGCGTGAACCATAAATAGCAGCCGAACCGGCATCCTTCAATACCGAAACACTTTCAATATCTAAAGGGTTGAGCAAGTTGATATCGCCGCCCGTAATACCATCAATAACTACCAATGGGTTATTATCATTCAAGGTACTCATACCCCGTATATTAATATTAGCGTAAGCACCTGGCTCTGAACTGGTTTGCTGGATGATAAGGTTTGGGGATGTTCCCTGCAAAGCTTGTGTCAGGTTAACCGATGGTTTCGTCTCGATAGCCTTCGAGCTGACCTGGTCAACCGCACCAATAACATTGGCACGCCTTTGCGTTCCATAACCAATAACTACCACCTCATTAAGAGAAGTTCTTTCAGGAACCAATTGCACGTTCAGCGTAGTTTGGCCACCGACAGGCTGTTCCTTTGTGGTATAACCAATAAAGTTAAACACCAGTACAGCGTTAGCATCCGGAGCATCAATAGTGTAATTGCCGTTAACGTCAGTTACTGTGCCAATAGAAGTACCTTTAACCCGAACGCTCGCGCCGGGTATAACTAAGTTGTTTTCGTCGGTAACTTTACCTTTAATTTTGATGGGTTGCCTGGGGCCTTGTTGTATGCCTCCCGTGCTGCTTTCAATCTCGGGCTTTTCATCAATAACAATAACATCGTCGATGATCTTATAGCTAAGATTAAAAGGGGTTAAAACCTGATCGAGTACTTCCCTGATACTTTTGTCCTTAACCTTAAGGCTTACAACATAAGTTGATTTAAGTACATTATCGGCATAAGCAAATTTGATATGCTTTTGGTTCGAGATCTTATCCAGCGCGTCGGTTAGCTTGGCATTTTTCAACTTGAGCGTAACCGATACCTCCAGAAATTTTTGGCCAAACGAGTTGTTTGCCACGGCCGTAAAGCACATGAGGCAAACCACAAAGCAGGCAAGCGAGGTAATTTTCATTAATATTAATACATGACGAATTACTCCATTTGAAAATAGAGATATATTCATAGATTTGAGAAAATTAAAGTGTTTGAAATTCAAGTGCTTCGTTCTGAATTGGACCTCTAAACGCTGCACTAATTAATAACCCGGCATTTTAGTTTAACCCTGTCAAAATCCCTTTTGAGCAGGGTTTTTTAATGTATTTATGTTATCATAGCTTGTATTTAGGTTAACTGATAATTGGTATATCTCTTTAATTAATTGGTTTTATGTTAGCAGCCCTTCCCTTTTAGCTGATAAACCGGGCCCTTTTGCACAGCTTTTCCCTTCACCAGTTTCGATATGATCTTCATAATATTTTCCAGTGAAACATTGGTAAAGTTGGCGGTAATAGAGCAACGTGCCAGGTTAACATCGGCCATTACGGTTACATTGAAGTGGCGGTTAATAGTGTTGAGCACTTCAGGCAGCGCCATATTTTTAAATACCAGTTCGCCGTCCTTCCAGCTGCTTAGGGCGTTCACATCAACCTGTTTATTTTTGGTAACCGACAGGCCATCCTTGTTAAAAACAACCTCTTCGGCAGGGGTTAACATTGTGGTTGTACTTTTCGACTTACCTTCGGGGGTAACCACCCCTACCTTTCCGCTTAAAACGTCAACCTTAATAAAGCGCTCATTGGCGTAGGCTTTGATATTGAAACTGGTACCCAATACATGGGTGCTCACCTGCCCCGTATGTATAATAAAAGCTTTGGCCGGATCATGGGCTACATCCAAAAAAGCTTCGCCTTCCAGCCTGATCTCCCGTTTTTCGCCCCGGAAGGTTTCGGGGTAAGTAAGCTTGCTGCCTGCGTTTAACCATATCTTAGTACCATCGGCAAGGGTAAAGTTTATAGTTTGCCCGTTAGCGGCAACCAATTGTTTGCTGGCGATAGGATCTAAACGATCAAGCAGGGCATAACGGTAATGATAGGCCGCAGTTACCGAAATGCATAAACCGGCAAGCAGCGAGGCTGCAACCATCCATCTTTTTGATTTGCCGGGAGTTTTCTTTTCTGCATTATCTAAAGCAGCATTGATCCTGCTGTATACACCGTCGGCGTTAAATTCCACATCATCACCTGCTTCGTTTTGTACGCTGCGGAGATCAAGCTCATCGAAATACTTATTCACAAGCTCTTCCTGCAAATGCCTGTCATTTGCACCGGATTGTTTTTTTCTGAAAGGGAATTTTGCCATGGTTTATAATTGCAGGATGCAATTAACCGGGGTACCCCCCAAAGCAATTGAAAATATTTTTTTGGGTCTATTTGCCAAACATATGCAGCAATACCAGCGCCACTACCGATGGCAGATAGTCAGTTAAACCAGTACGCAGGTATCTTAAAGCGATAGTGATCTGATTTTCGACGGTTTTAATAGAAATGTTTAGCCGGGTAGCTATCTCTTTATTGCTGAGATACTCTTTACGGCTCAGGGTAAAGATCTGCCGGCATTTTTCGGGTAACTGAGCTACGCCATCTTCCAATAAATGAGTAATATCATCCTGGAACAATTTACTATCGGCCGAATACTTTTCAACCAGTGTTTCAATCACAGCGAGATCTACCGATGCCTTTTTTGTACGCAGATAAAATAACACACGGTGCCTGATGGCTACTTTAAGGTAAGCTTCAAGCGAAGTGATATTTAGCTGATTGCGCTTTGTCCACAGATCAATAAATAACTCCTGCACCAGGTCTTCACAAACATCCTTATCCCTGAAAAGATTATAAGCCGCATAAAACAACTTCGACGAATATTTATGGTACAGGATTTCAAATGCCTTACGGTCATCAAGCCTTAACTGCTCCAATAACCGGGCATCGGGCCACATTTGATATTCCTTATCGTGAAGCATAGCGGCGGTAAAACGGTTTACTGATTGGTAGGGCATATTTACAAGAAAATTTTTAAATAAAAAAACTTTTAAATATTCCACACGCTAAACAGGTTACCTCATCAGCTAATAAAACATAATGAAATAGTGGCCGGCACACCGGTTTTAATTGATTGAATAGTTGCCTTTCTCTTGCCCTACCGCTTCTCAATATCTAACTTTGTATTATGTCAGTCGCCCAAAACATAAAGGTTGCCGTTGATGCCGTAGTATTTGGATATACCTCCAAGGAGGGATTATCCGTACTGCTCATTAAACGCAATATTGAGCCTTTTAAAAACAGCTGGGCGTTGCCGGGCGGCCTGGTGGGTGACCATGAGTCGTTAGAGGAAGCCATTCAGCGCGAGCTACGGGAAGAGACCGGCGTAAACATCACTTACCTGGAGCAATTGTACAGCTTCGGCCAGCCGGGGCGCGACCCGCGTAACCGCGTGATCTCCATAACTTATTACGGCCTTGTACGGCCCGACGCCTTCGTTGTTAAAGCCGCTACCGATGCCAGCGATGTAAACTGGTTCAATATCAAAAAGCTTCCCGCCCTGGCATTCGATCATACAACCATTATCAGCGTAGCGCGCGAACGCCTCAAAAGTAAAATGCTTTATCAGCCGGTGGGCTTTGAGCTGCTTGAAGAAAAGTTCCCCTTTTCTGAACTCGAAAAGCTCTACCTCGCGGTGCTCGACCGCCCTATCGACCGCCGTAACTTTAAAAAGAAGATCACCAAATACGGCTTCCTCGAAGAAACTACCGAAAAACAAGCCCTCGAAGGCGCCGGCAGGCCGGGTAACCTTTTCCGCTTTAATGAGGAAAAGTATTTTCAGTTGAAGAAAGAGGGAATTAGTTTCGAGATATAAGGCCGGCCCCCTCTAAATCTCCCCCGGTTGGGGAGACTTTTAACTTTTCCGTCGTCCCGAATTTATTTCGGGATCCAACATGCTAAGTCATCACCATACCCTCGTCTCCGCTTATTGTGTGTCAAGCCTTACATAAACGGCCGGTCATCCTGAGTGTTTAAATCCGTGGCCTCTGAAGGTGAAATGACATAGATTTGCTGAACCGTGCAGTGTGGCCGACCGAGTTATAGTGCTTATT